>DASZQJ010000129.1:0-15361 GCA_035549715.1 Burkholderiales bacterium | reverse complement strand
TGCCGAGGTGATCTCCTCCATCGGGGTCGCGCTCGCGCTCGTGCGCGAAACCGTCGAACGCCAGATGCCCAGCCCGACGCCGGAGGACCTGCAGCGCATCAAGCGCGAGGCCTTCGACGCCGTGGTCAGGCTCGGCGCCGCCCCGGAGAACGTCGAGGTCACGATCGAAGTTGATCCCCAGACCCAGCGCGTGCGGGCCACGGCGATGGGCGCCTCGGAAATGCGGGCCCAGGACATGCGCAAGCAGGTCTCGGAGGAGGAGGCCGCCGGCATCGCCGCCGCCTCGATGGGCCTGCAACCGGAAGCGGTGCAGCTCGCCGCGGCCACGGAGGACGTGCGCGTCTACCAGGGCGAGGTGCGGGAGAAGAAGTGGAAGATCTTCACCACGCGCCGCCGTCCGGTGCGGGCGGTGGACCGCGAAGGGGTGATCCGCATCCAGCGCAGCGACGGGGTGGTGGCGCAGGCCACCGCGGCCGACGGCCTGCGGCAGCTGCGCGAGCTCTGGGAGTCGGTGACCATCTACAACGGCGACAGCGTGATCGCGCCGGACATGTTCGTGGTGGCGGGCCGTCGGATCGTGGACCTCTCCGGCATCACCGCGGTGGACCAGGCCATCGCCATCAGCCGGGGCGAGCTCGAGGGCCTCGCGCCCGGGGCGCCGGTGGTGCTCGTCAGCATGCAGGGAGCCCGCGGCCTGTGAACCCTGCCGCCGGCGATCCGCACGCGCTCGGGCTGGCGCAACTGCGCCAGGATCCGCAGTTCGCGCGCATCGAGCCGGGGCGCCATGACGGCCTGGTCGCGGCCGCCCTCGAGGACGGCCGCTTCCTCGCCGCCGACGTCCGGGCGAGCCTGGGCACCGACCCGGTGTTCATCGCCGCCAGCTGCGGGGTGCCGGTCATCGACAGCGGGCGCGACGCGGGCTACGGCAGCGTGCTCGTGTTCGCCGAATACGCCACCCGGCCGCCCTCCATCACGCTGTACCTGCCGGCGATCCGGCGCCTGGACGCGGCCATCGCGCGCGCCGGCCTGCCCGGCATCGCGTCGACCCGGCCGCTTTTCCTGGCGCACGAGCTCTACCACCATTTCGACTGCACCCGCAGCGAGCCGATCGCGCGGCGCCACACCGTGCGGCTGTTCGGCTTCGGCCGCTGGCACTGGACGTCGGGGCTGGTCAGCCTGGCCGAGATCGCCGCCGGCGCCTTCGCGCAGTCGCTGCTCGATCTGCCTTTCCATCCCAAATTCCTCGAATCCGTGTTCAGTCGCCAATTCCTGAACCACAGAGGGCACGGAGAGCACGGAGGAGGGCAGGAATGACGCTCATGCAGGTGCTCCACGATGGCAGGCGGGAAGCGGCCGGGGCGCAGGTGGTGCGAGGCCGGAAGCATGGTTCTTTGCGCGCAATTTGCTCCGTGTCCTCCGTGTTCTCCGCGGTTCAAGCCTGAGGGGGCCAGAATGAAATTCAAAGCTGCGGTTCTGAACAAGGTCAACGCGCCCCTGACGCTCGACACGCTGGAGATGGGGCCGCTTGCGCCCACCGACGTGCTGGTGAAGCTCAAGGCGACCGGGCTGTGCCACACCGACCTGGAAGTGATCCAGGGTTCGCTCGCCTACCCGCTGCCGATCGTGCTCGGCCACGAGGGCGCGGGCATCGTGGAGGCGGTCGGGGAGGCCGTCACCCAGGTGAAGCCGGGCGACCACGTGATCTGCTCCTGGAATCCGCACTGCGGCCACTGCTTCTACTGCGAGCGCGACCTGCCGATCCTGTGCGAGCCCTTCGCCCGCCACCAGCCGCGCGGCTTCCTGCTCGACGGCCGCTCGCGCATGACCCGCGGCGGCGAGCAGGTGCACCATTACTCGGTGACCTCGACCCACGCCGAGTACACCGTGATCCCGGAATCGGGCGCCATCCCGGTCCCGAAGGAATTGCCCTTCGACCGCGCCTGCATCATCGGCTGCGGCGTCATGACCGGCGTGGGCGCCGCCGTGCGCAAGGCGAAGGTTGCCGCGGGCGAAAGCGTGGCGGTCATCGGCTGCGGCGCCGTGGGGCTGAACGCGATCCAGGGTGCGAAGCTGGTGGACGCCGGCCGCATCATCGCGGTCGACGTGGGCCCGGCGAAGCTCGAGCGCGCGCGCCTGTTCGGCGCCACCGACGTCGTGGACGGCGCCGCGGCCGGCGCCGTCGAGCAGGTCAAGGCGCTCACCGGCGGGCGCGGCGCCGACTGCGTGATCGAGGCCGCGGGCAATCGCAACACCTTCCGCCTGTCCGTGGAAATGGTGCGCCCGGGCGGCCAGGTGGTCTGGCTGGGCAAGGTCAACGTCAACGAGGACGTGAGCTTCCGCTGGGGCTCGCTCATGGGCGAGAAGCGCATCGTGCGCTCCAGCTACGGCGAAGCCCGCCCGCGGCGCGACTTCCCCTGGCTTGCGCAGGAATACCTGCGCGGGCGGCTGAAGCTCGACGAGCTGATCACGGGCCGCATCCGGCTGGACCAGATCAACGAAGGCTTCGCGTCCCTCGCCCGCGGCGAGGGCATCCGCACCGTCGTCATGCTCGATTAGGGCCCTTCAATCCAACGCAAAGGCGCAAGGGACGCAAAGGGCGCAAAGAAAGGCTGGGAAGGGATCTTGAAACGAAGGAGTTCCAGTTCATTGGTGACCGGCTCCGGGCGTCACGGCCTGATCCCGGAGGCATCGTCAATTCCCCTGTGCTTTCCTTCGCATCCTTTGCGTTGGGTGGAGCTAGATGCCCGGCTTTAACCATCCGCCGCTGGCGGCGGGCCAGATCGACGCGGAGCACCGGTTCGCGGCGCTCGGCGACCTCGAGCTCGAATCGGGCGAGACGATCCTCGACTACCGCCAGTCCTACGTCACGCACGGCGAGCTCGATCGCGACAAGTCCAACGCGGTGCTGGTCTGCATCTCGCTCACGGGCAACCACCATCGCCTCGACTTCCTCATCGGTCCCGGCAAGGCCCTGGACCCGGCGCGGCATTTCATCATCG
Organism: Burkholderiales bacterium; assembly: GCA_035549715.1. Classification (GTDB taxonomy): domain Bacteria; phylum Pseudomonadota; class Gammaproteobacteria; order Burkholderiales; family JACQAP01; genus JACQAP01. The sequence continues at coordinate 12,362 of DASZQJ010000129.1, read as the reverse complement.
CGGCGGATCCGATCGGCAACGGCCTGTCCACCTCGCCCTCCAACAGCGGGCCGCAGCCGGGCATGCGGTTCCCGCGCTTCACGATCCGTGACATGGTGGAGGCGCAGTACCGGCTGCTGACCCGGAAGTTCGGGATATCGCGCCTGCAGGCCGTCATCGGCGCCTCGATGGGCGGCATGCAGGCCCTGCAGTGGGCGGTGTCGCACCGGCTGTTCATGCGCGCCTGCGTGGCCATGACGCCGATGGCGAAATCCTCCCCCTGGGCGGTGATGGTCACGGAAACCGCGCGCTCGTGCCTGATGGCCGATCCCGCGTGGGGTCCGGACGGCTTCACGGCGATTCCCGAGCGCGGCTGGCGCGCGTACTCGGGCCTGATGACGGCGTTGCTGGGCCGCACGCCGGCCGCGCTTGCGGAATTCTTGCCCGATTGCGCGGCGTCCCACCTGTGGTTCGAGAGGGTCGTGGCGCAGAACCGCGCCAGCGGTTTCGACGCCCACGACTACCTGTACCAGTCCTGGGCCTACGAGGCGCACGACGTCGGCGCGACTGCCGGCTTCAACGGCGACACCGGCCGGGCGCTCGCGTCGGTCGAGGCGAAGACCCTGGTGCTGGCGCCGCCGCTCGACCTGTTCAATCCCGCGGAAGCCGCGCGCCACGCCGCCTCGAACATCCCCGGCGCGCGGTTCGCGGAAATCCCCTCGATGCAGGGGCACCAGGCCGCGACCAGCCAGAAGCCGGGCGACGCGGAGTTCCTGAACAGGGTCATCGGCGAGTTTCTCGCCGGGGTGACCGGTGACAAGTGACAAGTGACGGGTAGAATAAGGGCGTGGAAAGCTTGACGAAGGGATAGCAAGAGCTACGCTCTGCTCACTCGTCACTCGTCACTCGTCACTCGTCACTCGTCACTCGTCACTCGTCACCGTTCCGAAGGAACCCCATGATCATCGACCACCGCACCTACGCCATCAAGCCCGGCAAGCTCAACGACTACCTGAAGGTCTACGAGACGGAGGCGCTGCCCCTGCAGCTGAAGTACCTCGGCCACTGCGTGGGCTGGTACGTGAGCAACGACATCGGCCCGCTGAACCAGGTCGTGCACATGTGGGCCTACAAGAGCCTTGCCGACCGCGAGGAGCGGCGCAACAAGCTGGCCGCCGATCCGGCCTGGCCGCAGTTCCTGGCGAAGGCGACCGTGTTCGTCGACCACATGGAGAACAAGATCCTGCGCCAGGCGCCCTGGTTCAAGGTGCCGGAACTCAAGGGGTGAGGCGTCAGGCGTGAGGCGCGAGGCGAACTTCCTCAGCGCGGCGGCCCTGCTCGGCCTTTGTCTCGCGGCCGCTGGTTGCACCGGCCGCCAGGTCTACGACGCCGGCACCGGCTGGCGCCAGAACGAGTGCAACAAGGTCCTCGATGCCGGCGAACGGGCGCGCTGCATGGAAACCGCGAACAAGGACTACGACGCCTACCGGAAGGAAAAGACCGGCCAGTAGCGGTCGTGGCGGCCATGGGCGATAGCGAACGCGTCCTCGACTTCTGGTTCGGCAACCGGGTGGACGACGCCGAGGCCGCCGCGGAGAAACAGCGGCTGTGGTGGTCCGCCGATGCGGCGATCGACGCGGAGATCGGCCAGCGGTTCGGCGCGCTGGTCGAGTCCGCGGGGCGCAACGAACTCGCCGACTGGGCGCAGGCGCCGCGCGGCCTGCTCGCCCTGATCCTGCTGACCGACCAGTTCCCGCGCAACATGTTCCGCAAGACGCCGCGCGCCTTCGCGTTCGACCCGGCCGCGCGCGCCTATTGCCGGCACGGCATCGCCCGGGGCTTCGACCGGCGCCTGCGCCCGATCGAGCGGGTGTTCCACTACCTGCCGCTCGAGCACTCGGAGGCGGCGGCGGACCAGGAGGAATCGGTGCGCCTGTTCGCGGAACTCGCGGAACGGGCGCCGCCGCGCCACCGTGAGCTGTATGCGGGCTACCTGCGCTATGCCGAGCGCCACCGCGAGATCATCCAGCGCTTCGGGCGCTTCTGCCACCGCAATGCGATCCTGGGGCGGCCTTCCTCCCCCGAGGAGGTGGAGTTCCTGAAGCAGCCGGGCTCCTCGTTCTGAGGGCCTGCATCCGGTCCCGTTCCGCCTGCGTATCAGCACCGGATCCGCGGCCTTCGCTCGCGGCCTGACTCCGGGAGGCGGCATGAATTTCGTCGTGACGTGGGCCATCGAGTGGCCGGGGCGCCTGGCGCGCCATGTCGAGTGGCTGGGCCCGCTGCTGGCGCGGCTGGCGGTGGGTGAGGTGTTCCTGGTGAGCGGCTGGGGCAAGCTCGGCAACCTGCCGCAGATGGTCGAGAATTTCGCCGGCTGGGGCATCCCGCTGCCGCAGTTCACGACGCCCTTCGTGTCCCTCGTGGAGCTGGTCGGCGGCCTGCTACTGATCCTGGGCCTGTTCACGCGGCTCGCGGCCGCGCCGCTGGCCATCGTCATGGTCGTGGCCATCGCCACCGTGCTCTGGCCGGACGTGGACTCCCTCGACACCTTGCTGGGACTGTCGGAAACCGCGTACTTCGCGATTTTCGCCTGGCTGGCGCTGGCGGGCGCCGGCAAGGCGTCCCTCGACCACGCCTGGCTGCGGCGCCACGGGCAAGACCGGTCCTAGCCGGCGGCGGGAATGGCTGGCGCAGGGCCTGCACGCTAGAATGCAGCCCGTCCGCTTTCCTTCGCCGCCACGATGAATCGCCATGCCGTTGCCCTGCTGGGCCTGCTCGCCGCGGGCTGCCAGACCTTCGACCAGACCCTGAACACCGCGGACCGCGCGATCGCCGCGGTGAAGAGCCCCACGGCGCGCACCGTGGCCGACATCGCGAAGGCGGACAATCCCGAGGCGGTGCTGCGCGAAGGCCTCAAGCGGCGCGCCGAGCTCTACGAGCGCGATCCCCAGGTGCTGGTGAACGACCTTCGCACGGCGCGCCGCGACTACGACAAGCTCGTGGCCGTGCTCACGGGCAAGGTGGACAAGGAGTGGGGCAAGAAGGAAACCAGGCTGCCCAGCCGCACCAGCTACGTGAAGTACACCCAGAACTACCAGAGCCGCGCGGTGGTCGATTTCGACACGGGCGCCATCACCGTGGAGACCCTGGATGCCAAGGATCCCCGCGCGAGCCTGAAGAACGCCATCGTCACCACCCTGCTGACTCCGGACGATCCGCGGGCGGTGGACCTGTATTCGGACAAGTCGGTCACGCTGACCAGCGACAAGCCGCCCTACCTGCTGGGCCTGGTGCAGGACGACAAGGGCCAGCCGATCGCCACCCCCGCCCAGGCCGAGGGCTTCGCCGACGCCCTGCTGGCGAAGGCTTCCACCCGCAAGGTCGAGGTGAAGGAGGGCGCGAAGCAGGCGCTGTTCGTGCAATTCGCCATGGTCGCGAACTTCCAGAACAAGCAGGCGGAGAAGTACCGCGACGTGGTGGCGAAGGTTGCGGCCCAGTACAAGGTCAGCCCGAGCCTGGTGTTCGGCGTCATCCGCACCGAGAGCAACTTCAACCCGTTCGCGGTGAGCTCGGCGCCGGCCTACGGCATGATGCAGCTGGTCCCCTCCAGCGGCGGCCGCGACGCGTACAAGGCGGTCAAGGGCCGCGACGAGATGCCTTCCAGGGAATACCTGTTCGACGCGGAGAACAACATCGAGCTGGGCACGGCTTACCTGGGCCTGCTGCTCTACAAGCAGCTCGACATGGTGGCCAATCCGACCTCGCGCGAGTACTGCGCGATCTCGGCCTACAACACCGGCGCGGGCAACGTTTTCAGGACGTTCGCCGGCAAGGACCGGGTGGGGGCGGTGAACGCCATCAACGGCATGGAGCCGCCCGCCGTGTACGAGAAGCTGCGCACCAGCCTGCCCTACGAGGAAACGCGCCAGTACCTCGTGCGGGTGACGACGTACCGGAAGCAGTTCCTCAGCTTCAAGTGAGGCGTTGGGCGTGGGGCCGGGAGGCGCAAGCCGCCTGCCGGCGCATGCCGCGGCAAGGCCAGGGGTGACGGGCCGCCGCCGGCCTGTCGCCCCGCCGCGACAGGGATTGCCCGGGGTTCGGCGGGAATTGCCCGCGCGATGAAGCAGATGGGCGGGCAGGCGTGTTCCTTGCATGGACCGGAGGCAGACGAATGCATGCCACCGCCATGGCCCAGCAGCTTTCCAACAGCGAACTGACGCCCGCCGACATCCCCTCCTTCAAGGAGTCCTGGGGCCGGATCGAGCCGTTTGCGCTCACCTTCGACGGCTTCAAGTACTGGGGGTCGGTGGAGAAGTGCGCCGAGGTGGCGCACGAGAAACGCATGGGCACGCTCACGGACCTGCGCACCTGCCTGTTCTACGAAGCGCGGCGCTGGAAGCTGGAAGGCAAGTCCCCCGACATCGTGTCGCTGCGCTACATCCGCGCCCTGGTCTACGCCATCCGCGAGAAGGTGATGGCGGGACAAGTCAGGTAAGGGCAGGCGAGGGGCGGGCGTCAGCCTGCCGGCGCCGGCCGAAAACAAAACGGGCGGGGGAATCCCCGCCCGTTGGCCTGCTGTGATGCCTGGCTACGACGCCTGCGCTTACCAGGCGACGACCGGGTTGCCGGGCGAACCCGTGGCGCCCACCAGCTTCAGCGGCGCCCAGGAGAACAGGAACTCGTAGGCCCTGTCGGCGGACGGATCGTCGAGGTCCAGGTTCTCGAAGTTGTAGATCCCGCGCCGCGCCACCAGGTTCATGTGGCAGTAGGCGAAGGATTCCGGCGCGCCGGACTTGGCGAAGTCGTACGGCTCCAGGCCCCAGGTGTCGGAACCCACCATGGAGATCTTCTTCGAGGCCAGGTGCTCGCACACCTCGGCGGACACGCCCGGCTCCCCGGAGCCGAACTCGGCGTTGTCCTTGGCGAGCTGCTCGTCGCTCTTCACCTTCTCGCCCGCCGGGCGGCCGAGGTGGTTGGTCTTCCACAGCGAGTTCCAGCCGGTGCGGAACAGCACCACGTCGCCCTGGGTCGCGTCGCCGATGCCCTGCTTCTTCAGGGCTTCCTTGTAGTCGGCCAGCGTGATCGCATAGCCCTTGGGCAGCACCTTCACGCCCTTCAACGCCGCGATGTCGATCAGGATGCCGCGGGTGAAGAAGCCGCCCGCCTGCTCGGTGCCATTGACCCGCATGCCGCGCGGCGTTTCCACGTCCTGCAGGCGCTTCCTGTTGTAGAAGTAGTCGCCGTCCTTCCAGCCGTCCACGCCTTCGACGCGGATCATCGGGTGGGCGAGGCCGTCCCACTGGGTGCCGACCTGGCCGATTTCGGCGGTGATCAGCTCGTCCATGAAGGTCATGGAGAAGTTGTCGCCGGGCCAGTTGAGGGGGCCGTGGGTGGGCGCGCCGGGGATGCTCAGCGCGAACGTGCGCCCCGGAACGAGCGGCATGTGGTTGCTGTACGGCATGCCCAGCAGCGCCATCTTGCCCTTCTTCACCAGCTTGGCCGCTTCGATGCGCTTTTGCGGGGTGATGTAGTTGGTGCCGCCGGCCTGGTCATCGGCGCCGAACTCGCTCGGCCACCATTGTTCGTCGACGGGGTTGTTGCCGGCCATCGTGCTGCCGGCGAACGCGAATGCCGCCACGACGCACGCGGCAACGGTTTTCAGTCTGTAATCCATGAGCTCACTCCCTGCAGGTTATGGTTGTAAGGGCGCATGTGAATCCTGGCCCGTTGCGATTAACGCTCGCTCGCAAGTGACTGTCAAGGCTTGGTTTCATGCCCGGGAGCCGGGAGATTTGCTGCATTGCAGCCGGATTGCAGACCATTTCTCAACGTAATAATTTCCCGCCTCCGGCGGCTCGCCGAGCGTCCACGGATATGCAAGAATCTGCGCACTTTTTGCCTGGAGCCACGGAAATGAGCCGACCCTTCCTGACCGCCTTCCTGCTTTCCGCCGCATGTTGCGTTGCCACTTCGGCGCCGGCCCAGGGCCCCGACGAGTTGTGGGAGGTCACGATCAAGTCCGAGATGGGCGGCATGTCGATGCCCGCCAACACCCAGAAGGTCTGCAAGCCCAAGGGCGACCGCGATCCTTCCCGGATGGGCGAGAAGGACAAGAGCAGCGACTGCAAGTCGACCGACCTGAAGACCTCGGGCAACCGCAGCACCTGGAAGATCGTGTGCACCAAGCCCGAGCCCATGACCGGCACGGGCGACATGACCTACGGCACCGACAAGTACGACGGGACCCTGAAGATGGCCGGCAAGATGGACGGCCAGGACTTCGCCATGACCCAGGTGATCTCCGGCCGGAAGGTGGGCAGCTGCACCTACGAGGACCCGGCGAAAAAGATCCAGCAGATGCAGGCCCAGAGCCAGGCGGCGATCGACAAGGAATGCGACAAGCAGATCGAGGAGCTGCAACCGGCGTCGATCTTCGGCGCGGAGGGCCTCCCCGAGAGCGCCCAGTACTGCAAGCATCGCAAGGCGGATTTCTGCGCCAGGACGACCAAGGTGACCCAGTCGATGCGCGATGCGGCCAGCTTCGAGCAGGCGGACAGCCGGTACCGGCACTGGCGCACCGCCGCCCAGGCCTGCGGCACGGACCCGAACACGGTCAGCGGGCCGGTCTGCAGGGCGGCCGTGGACAAGAAGAACCTGAAGTTCGTCGCCGATCACTGCCCGGTCGAGGGCAAGGCCCTCGCGCTCAAGCACTGCGCGGGCATGGACTACACGGCCATCATGTCCTCCGAGTACCGCGAGGTCTGCCAGCAGTACGCCGGCGAACTCGGCAAGTCCCAGGTCGGCGAAGGCAGGAAGGCCGAACCGGCGCCCAGGGCCGAGGCCGCCCCGGCGCCGAAATCCGACAAGGACAAGGCGGTCGACGCGATCAAGGAAGGCGGCAACAAGCTCAAGAAGCTGCTGAAGTTCTAGGGGCCCAGGCCAGCGGCGCAACACGAGGGGCGCGAAGGAGCACGAACCAGGGCGAATGCCAGGGTTGGGGGGGAGCCCCGGAGGTCTTGGGGCGGTGAAAGACCGGCGGCCAGCAAAATGCATCAACGCAAGCTCTCCCTGCCTTGTTTTTCTTCGTGTGCCTTCGTGGCGGGAAGCCAGCTGACCATTGCGGCGGCGATCGCCGCCGTCCTGGCCGGGCCGGCGCAGGCGGACCCGGTGCCCGATCGCTATCCGGACCTTGCCGCGGCCTATCTCGTGCAGGTCGACGGCAGGGACCTCTGGGCGGGCCACCCGGACGCGCGGCTGCCGCCCGCCAGCCTCACCAAGATCATGACCGCGCTCGTCGTGCTGGAGGACTACCGGCCCGACGAGGTCGTGACCATCGGCCCCGCCGCCGCGGCCGCCACCGGGACGCGGCTCCACGTGCGCGCCGGCGACCGCCTGAAAGTGTCCTCCCTGCTCTCCGCCATGCTCATGGTGTCCGCGAACGATGCCTGCGCCGCGCTGGCGACGCACGTCGCCGGCACCGCGGAAGCCTTCGTCGCGCGCATGAACGAGCGCGCGGCGCAGCTCGGCCTCGCCAACACGCGCTTCGAGAATCCCTGCGGCTTCGATGCCGCGGGCCACTACGCCAGCGCGCGGGACCTGGCGACGCTGGCCAACGCCGCGATGCGGCGCGCCGAGTTCGCGGCGATCGTGGCGCGGGAGACCGGCAAGGTGACGAGCGCCGACGGCAGGCGCACCTGGACCCTGAAGAACCGCAATGCCCTCGTGGGCACCTATGCCCCCGCCATCGGCATCAAGACCGGGTATACGGGCCGGGCCGGGAAGTGCCTGGTGGCCCTGGCCGAGAAGGACGGCGCCCGGGTGCTCGTGGTGATGCTGGCCGCGAAGAGCCGCTGGTGGGACACCATCGGGCTCATCGAGCGCGCCTTCGACGCCGCGCATGCCGCGCGCTGATTTCCTCGCCCGGCCCGCGGTCGCGCCGGCGCTGCTGGCGATCGCCGTGCTCCTCGCCTGGTTCGGCGCGCTGACCGGGCCCTTCCAGTTCGACGACCACAACGTCATCGCCGGCAATCCCGCCGTGCACTCGCTCGCGGCATGGTGGGATTCCATGCCGGGCATCCGGCCGCTGCTGAAGCTCACTTACGCGCTCAACTGGAGCGCGGGCGAATCGCCGTTCGGCTTCCACCTGTTCAACATCGTGGTGCATGCGGCGAACGCCATCCTCGCCTTCCAGCTGCTGCGCGCGCTGCGGCCGGGCGGGGCGCCGGACGCCGTGGCCTTCGCGGCGGCGCTGCTGTTCGCGCTCCACCCCGTGCAGACCGAAGCCGTGACCTACGTGTCCGGGCGCTCGGTGTCGCTGATGGCGCTCTTCTACCTCGGCAGCCTGCTCGCCTACGTCCGGACCGACGCGGGCCGGCCCTGGCGCGGGCGCGCGCTGTCGGCGGCGCTGTTCGCCGCCGCGCTGATGGTCAAGGAAACCGCGGTCACCCTGCCCCTGGCGCTGCTGCTCGTCGATGCGCTGCGCGGGCGGGGCGAGGCGCGCGGCGCCCTGCGGCGCCAGGCCCTGCACTGGGGCGTGCTGGCGGCGGCGCTCCTGGCCGCGGCGCTGTCCCCGGCGTACCGGCACCTCGCGGAGGTGAGCCTGGCGACCCGTCCGCTGGCGGCGAACCTGCTGACCCAGGCGAACGCATGGTTCTGGCTCGCGGGACAGCTGGCGATGCCCTGGCGCCTGAATGCCGACCCCGACCTGCCGGTGGTCATGGCGTGGTCCGCGCAGGCGGCGGCGCAGGTGGCCGTCATCCTCGGCCTGCTGGCGGGCGCGGTGATCCTGTGGCGCCGCCAGCGCTGGCTGGCGTTCTCGCTGCTCTGGATCTTCCTGCACCTGGCGCCCACCAACTCGCTGCTGCCGCGCCTGGATGTCGCCAACGACCGCCAGCTCTACCTCGCGGCCCTGGGCGCCTTCGCCGCGATGGCCGCGGGCCTCCAGTGGCTGCCGGTCTTCGCCAGGCGCCGATGGCTTGCGCCTGCGGTCCTCGCGGGCCTCGCGCTGGTGCTGGGCGGGGCCACCATGGCGCGCAACCAGGTGTATGCATCGCAGGCGGACTTCTGGGAGGACGCGGCAGCGAAGTCGCCCGGCAAGCCGCGCGTGCACAACAACCTGGGCTGGGCGTACCAGCAGGAAGGGCGCTACGAGGACGCGCGGCAGGCCTACCTGCGCGCCTTGCGGATCGACCCGGATTACTGGCGCGCGCGGATCAACCTGTCCACGCTGCCGGAGCCCTCCGGCAGCGCGGACGAAGGCCGCTGATCGTCCTGCCTTACTTCGCGTGGCAGACGGCGCATGAGCGCGCCGAAGTGCTGATCATCTCGGGCAGTTCGGCGCTGTCGCCGCGCGCTGCGAACCGGGCTGCCCTGGCCTCGGCGCTGGCCACGCGCTCTTCCAGGAGCGCCTTGAACGGCCAGGCATCGTAGGCGGGCGACACCCGCGCCTGGAGGTAGACCGCCTTCGCCAGCCGGGGATCGCCCGTCTTGACCAGCAGGTCGCCGAAGGCGAGGAAATAGCCTTCCACGCTGTGCGGCGTGTACGGCCCGTTGAAGCAGACGTGCCGGGGTCCCTCCGGAACGTCCGTCGAGCCGAGGGCGGAAAGGTCGGGATTGTTCCGGTCCACCTTGTGACCCACGCAAACGTCCAGGTTTGCCCACATGGCCTCGACGGCTTGCGCGAGCCTCGCGTCGCCCGCAGGCAGGCGGCTCAGCACGTATCCGAGGGTGAAATGGTTGAAAGCCGGGTCGGCGCGCACGCTTTGCTCCATCATCAGGTAGCCGCGGCGCCGGGCGCGCTCGTCGCCGTGCACCGAGCCCAGGGCCATCTGCGTCGACGCGAGCCATCCCGCGATGCGATGGTCGTCCGGTTGCAGCCGGTACGCTTCGCCGAAGTAGAAGTTCGCCAGCACGATCGCGTCGGTGACGCCCGGGCCGGCGTTCGGGTCCCGTCCCCGCTCCGCCGCGCGCCAGAAGTGCGCATGCCCGATGAGCAGCGCCAGTTTCGGATCCGCCGGGTTCCGGAGGTACGCCGCCGTCAGCGCGGCGGTGACCTCTGGCAGGGCGTCGTAGCGTTGCGCCATGAAGGCGTCGAAGAAGGCCTGCTTCGCGGCGGCGGCCTCGGGGCTGTCGGACGGCCTGGCCTGCTTGCGGGGAGCCGCATGGACGACGAGCTCCGGATAGCCGAGGGTTGCGAACGCGGTGCCCGCGGCCACGGTGAGCAGGGCGACGAGGGCGAGGAATCCATGACGCCGGACGAACATGGCAGCCTCCTTGAAGTTAACGGCGGTAACATTCTGGACTCCGAATGTTAACGTTGTCAACATAGGGGCCGGACGGTACCATCCGGCCCATGGACAAGGCGAGGACGGGAAGCGGACGGGGGCGCAAGGCCTACCACCACGGCGACCTGCGCAAAGCCGCGCTGGAGCAGGCGCTCCAGCACATCAACCGCACGCGCGACGTGTCGTTCACCCTGCGGGAGCTGGCCGCGGGCCTCGGGGTCAGCAGCACTGCGCTGTACCGGCATTTCGACGGCAAGCTGGCGCTGCTGGCGGCGGTGGCCGAGGAGGGCTACCGGGAGCTGCTGCGGCGATTCGATGCGGATGCGGCGGCGCAGGCGGCGGGGCCGCTGGCGCTGATGGCCGCCCGCGGCCGCGCCTACGTCCTGTTTGCCGTGGCGTTCCCGGCCCATTTCCGGGTCATGTTCCTGCCGCAGCTGCGTCAGTCGGAGGCGTTCCCGACGCTCGGAGAACTGCGGCAACAGGTCTACGGGCGCCTGGAGGAGGCGCTGGAGGTCCTGCAGCGCAACGACCTGCTCTCGGGCGCGGACCTGCGCGACATCGCGCTCACGTCGTGGGCCACGGTGCACGGGCTGGCTTCGCTGCTCGTCGATGGGCAGGTCCGCATCGAGGCGGGTTCGCCGTCGAAGGAAGTTCGAGACCTGCTGGATCGGGTGCTCACCGTGCAGGCCGAAGGCTTCCTGGCGGACGGCGTGCGGCTCGGGGCGTTGCAGCGCAAGGACTCCGCGCCCAAAAAGGAAACGCCCGCGCGCAAGCGCGGGCGTTGACGCCTGCAGTTGCTCAGGCCGGCTGGGCGGCGGCCTGGCGCGAGGTGCCGCGGCCGACGATGACCGCGACGATGGCGCCGACGAGCAGGCAGCTCCCGAGGAAGATCAGCCCGGCGCGGAAGCCCCCGGCGTTGTCCTTGAGCCAGCCCACCGCGAACGGGCCGATGAAGCCGCCGAGGTTGCCCACGGAGTTGATGAAGGCGATGCCCCCCGCCGCCGCCACCCCGGTGAGGAAGTTGGTCGGCATGGCCCAGAACACCGGCTGCGAGCAGTACATGCCGATGGCGGCAAAGGTCATGGCCGTCATGGCGAGCACGGGCGAATCGATGTAGGCGCTGGTCACCATGCCCACGGCGGCCAGCGTCAGCGCGCCCGCGCAGTGGAAGACGCGTTCGCCCGTCTTGTCCGAGTGCCGCGACCACAGGACCATGCAGACGGTCGCGATCAGGTAGGGAATCGCCATGATCAGGCCGATGTGGAACTTGTCCTCGACGCCCATGCCCTTGATGAGCTGCGGCATCCACAGGCTCAGGCCGTAGATGCCGATGGCGAGCGAGGTGTAGACCACGGCGAACATCAGGACCGCGGGATTGCCCAGCGTCTGCCACAGGGACAGGTGGCGGGTTTCGCGCGCTTCGGCCTCCCGCTGCAGCTTGCCCAGCAGGTGCGCCTTTTCCTTGTCGGTCAGCCAGTCCGCGTTCGCGGGGCGGTCGGTGACGACCTTCAGGCACAGCCACGCGAGGAACAGCGTCGGGATGCCCTCGACGATGAACAGCCAGCGCCAGCCGGGATAGCCCATGAGGCCGTCGAAATACTTCAGGATCAGCCCGCCGAGCGGGGCGGCGATCGTGTTGTTGAGCGGGCTGATGATCAGGAACAGCCCGAAGATGCGGCCGCGGTACTCGGCGGGGAACCACAGCGTCAGGTAGTAGATCACCCCGGGGAAGAAGCCGGCCTCGGCCACGCCCAGCAGGAAGCGCACCACGAAAAAGCTCACGTCGCCCGTGATGAAGCCCATGGCGATCGCGAAGATCCCCCACGTCAGCATGATGCGCGCGAACCAGAGGCGGGCGCCGACTTTGGAGAGAATCAGGTTGCTCGGCACCTCGCCGATGAAGTAGCCGATGAAGAACAGCCCGGCGCCCCAGCCGAAGACGGTTGCGGTGAACCCCAGCTCGGCGTTCATCGTCAGCGCCGCCAGGCCGACGTTGAGCCGGTCGATGATGCAGATCAGGTAGGCCACCAGCAGGAAGGGCAGGACCTTCCACGCCATCTTGCGTACGAGTGCGAGTTCCTCTTCCTTGCTCATGCTCCCCCC
>DASZQJ010000128.1:0-29010 GCA_035549715.1 Burkholderiales bacterium | reverse complement strand
CTCTCAATTATTCAGGGCCTGCAGCGGCGCCGGGATGCGCCCGCCGCGGGCGATGAAGGCGGCGCTCGAGCCGGTGTGCACCGGCATCACGGGTGCGCGGCCGAGCAGGCCGCCGAACTCGACCATGTCGCCGGGCCGGGTGCCCGGCGCGGGAATCACCCGCACCGCGGTGGTCTTGCGGTTGATCATGCCGATGGCGGACTCGTCGGCGATCATGGCGGCGATGGTCTCGGCGGGCGTGTCGCCGGGGATGGCGATCATGTCCAGGCCCACCGAGCAGACGCAGGTCATGGCTTCGAGCTTGTCGAAGGTGAGCGCGCCCATGCCCGCGGCCTCGATCATGCCGATGTCCTCCGACACGGGGATGAAGGCGCCGGAGAGCCCGCCCACGTAGCTCGAGGCCATCGCGCCGCCCTTCTTGACGGCATCGTTGAGCAGGGCCAGGGCCGCGGTGGAACCGTGGATGCCGACGCGCTCCAGGCCCATCGCCTCCAGGATGCGGGCGACCGAATCGCCCTGGGCCGGCGTGGGCGCCAGCGACAGGTCGACGATCCCGAAGGGCACGCCGAGCTTCTCCGAGGCGGCGCGGCCGACCAGCTCGCCCATGCGCGTGATCTTGAAGGCCGTACGCTTGATGGTCGAGGCAAGCCGCCCGAAGTCGCCGGCGCCCTCCTTTTCCACCGCGCGCAGCACCGCGCCGGGGCCCGAGACGCCGACGTTGACGACGCAATCCGGTTCGCCGATGCCATGGAAGGCGCCGGCCATGAAGGGATTGTCGTCGACCGCGTTGCAGAACACGACCAGCTTGGCGCAGCCCAGTCCGCTGCGATCCGCGGTGCGCTGCGCGGTCTCGACGATGGTGCGGCCCATCTGCGCGACGGCATCCATGTTGATGCCGGCCTTCGTGGTGCCGACGTTGACCGAAGCGCACACGCGCTCGGTCACGGCCAGGGCCTCCGGGATGGAGGCGATGAGCGCGGCGTCCCCGCCGGTCATGCCCTTTTGCACCAGGGCGGAAAAGCCGCCGAGGAAATTCACGCCGACCTCGCGCGCGGCGCGGTCGAGCTGCTCGGCGAACGCGACGTACGAATCGGCCCCGGTGCTTTCCGCCACCAGCGCGACCGGCGTGACCGAGACGCGCTTGTTGATGACGGGGATGCCGTACTCGGCGGCGATCGCTTCGCCGGTGGCGACCAGGCGCCCGGCCTTGCGGCAGATCTTGTCGTAGGCCTTGCGGGCGGCCGTGGCGAGGTCGGAATGGGCGCAGTCGCGCAGGCTGATGCCCATGGTAATGGTGCGGATGTCGAGGTTTTCCATCTGCACCATGCGGATGGTCTCGACGATCTCCTGCGGGGAGAACCGGGACAGGCTCATCAGGGAGGCTCCGGGCCCTAGATCCTGTGCATGTACTTGAAGACGTCCTCGTGCTGGGCATCGATCTTCAGGCCCATCTCCTCGCCCTTGGCGTGGAGGGTCCTTTTCAGCGCTTCGAGGGAAACCTTCGAATCCCCGAGGTCGACCATCATGATCATGACGAAGAACTCCTCCATGACCGATTGCGAGATGTCGAGGATGTTCGCCTGCGCGGCGGCGAGCACGGCGGACACGCTGGCGATGATGCCGACGCGGTCCCTGCCGATTACGCTGACGATGATGCGGTTGGATTTCGGGGTCATGATGCTGCGACGCGGTTCTCCGGGGAGCGGCGCTCCCCGCGCGGACTTCAGGCGCGGCGCTCCATGCGCTGGTCTTCCCACACGTCGCGGTGCTCGCCGCGCGCGGCCCTGGGGCCCGCAGGCAGCTTGACCGCGCGGGAAAGGCGGGCGAGGAACAGCAGCTCGTCCATGATGTCCCGGCTGAAGCCGCTGCGGTTGCCGCGATCGTCGATGATGAGCTTGTCGAGCAATTGCTCGCATTCGGGATAGAACCAGAGCATGCGGATGCGGTCGAGCACGCGCGGGTAGTCCTCCAGGGCAGCCCGCGGGTCGACCTTTTCCGCCGGGCGCGGCCTGCGAGCCGAGTCCTCCTCGAAACGCAGCACCGGGAAGACGGCTTCCGGGCTCATCACCACGGTTTCCGGGATATGGCGACGGGGTGCGGGCGGGTTCACCTGGCCGCTGCGGGCCAGGGCCAGTTCCAGCCGCTCGATGCGCCGCGAAAGCTCCTGGATTTCCAGCTGGCAGAGTTCGAGTGTGACGGCCATCCCTTGGGTCCCCGTTTTCAGAGCGTGCCGCGCAGCCGTGTCGTCGTTGTTTTTTCCGGAATTCCCCGCCGCTTCCGGCACCCGCGCGTTGCCCCGAAGTGTGCCGTAATTCGGGAAGGCGCGCCAGCGCCTAGACCCAGTCGCGGGCGACCAGGAATTCCGCGGCCAGGGCGGCCTCGGGGCTGCCCGGCTCGGGCTTCCAGTCGTAGCGCCACTTCACGATGGGCGGCAGCGACATGAGGATCGATTCGGTGCGCCCGCCCGACTGCAGGCCGAAGAGCGTGCCACGGTCGTAGACCAGGTTGAACTCGACGTAGCGGCCGCGCCGGTAGGCCTGGAAGTCGCGTTCGCGCTCGCCGAACGGCAGGTCCTTGCGGCGCTCGACGATCGGGACGTAGGCATCGATGAAATGGTTGCCCACGCTGCGGATCAGGCCGAAGCAGGTGTCGAAGTCGGGCTGTGCGAGGTCGTCGAAGAAGATGCCGCCGATGCCGCGCGGCTCGTTGCGGTGGCGCAGGAAGAAATAGCTGTCGCACCACTTCTTGAGCCTGGGGTAGAGCTCCGCCCCGAAGGGTTCCAGGGCGAGGCGGCAGGTCTCGTGGAAGTGCACGGCGTCCTCGGCAAAGCCGTAGTAGGGCGTGAGGTCCATGCCGCCCCCGAACCACCAGACCGGTTCCGCCCCCTCCCGGGTCGCCACGAAAAAGCGCACGTTCATGTGCACCGTCGGGACATGGGGGTTGCGCGGGTGCATCACCAGGGACACGCCCATGGCCTCGAAGGCGCGTCCCGCGAGCTCCGGCCGGCTCGCGCTGGCCGAGGGCGGCAGCGCCTTGCCCATGACGTGGGAGAAGTTCACGCCGCCGCGCTCGAACAGGTTGCCTTCCTCGATCAGGCAGCTCACGCCGCCGCCGCCCTCGGCACGTTCCCACGCGTCGCGGCGGAATGCCTGCCCGTCCGCGGCCTCGAGCTTGCCGACGATCCAGCCTTGCAGGTCGGTGAGGAATTCGCGAACCGAGGTGGAATCCATGTCAGCGCCTACAGCAGGCTCTTGCGCGCGCCGATGGCGCGAAAACCGATGTCCCGGCGCATCTGGCTGCCCGCGAAGTGGATGCCCTCCGCAACCTCATACGCGCGGCGCTGGGCGACGCGCACCGTGTCGCCCAGTGCCGTTACGCAAAGCACGCGCCCGCCGGCGACCAGCACCTTGCCGTCACGCATCTCGGTGCCGGCGTGGAACACGTGCACGTCGTCGTCCGTCGTGCGCGGCAGGCCCGTGATCTCGTCGCCCTTGCGCGGCTTGTCCGGGTAGCCGTCCGCCGCCATCACCACGCCGAGCGCGACGCGGCGATCCCACTCCGCCTCGATGGCATCGAGGGTGCCGTCGATGGCATGCTCGACCAGGGTGTAGAAGTCGGTCTTCAGCCGCATCATGATCGGCTGGGTCTCCGGGTCGCCCATGCGGCAGTTGAACTCCAGCACCCGGGTGCCGCCGTCGGGCTTGATCATGAGGCCGGCGTAGAGGAAGCCGGTGTAGGGCGTTCCTTCCCGTTCCATGCCCGTCACCACGGGCTGAATCACCTCGCGCATGACCCGCGCGTGGATCGCGGGCGTCAGCACCGGGGCGGGCGAGTAGGCGCCCATGCCCCCGGTATTGGGCCCCTTGTCGCCGTCCTTCAGGCGCTTGTGGTCCTGCGACGAGGCGAGCGGCAGCACGTGCTTGCCGTCGACCATGACGATGAAGCTCGCTTCCTCGCCCTCGAGGAATTCCTCGATCACCACCCGGGCGCCCGCGGCGCCCATGCGGTTGTCGACCAGCATCATGTCGATCGCGTCGTGCGCCTCCCCGGCGTCCATGGCCACCACCACGCCCTTGCCTGCCGCCAGCCCGTCCGCCTTGATCACGATGGGCGCGCCCTGCTTGCGCACGTAGTCGTGGGCCGCGGTCGCGTCCGTGAAGGTCGCATAGGCGGCCGTGGGGATGTTGTGGCGGACCATGAAGGCCTTGGCGAAATCCTTGGACGCTTCCAGCCGGGCCGCGTCCCTGACCGGCCCGAAGATCCTCAGGCCGGCAGCGCGAAAAGCATCGACGATGCCTTCCGACAGCGGCGCCTCCGGGCCCACCACCGTCGCCGCAATGCCTTCCTTGTGCGCGAAGGCGACCAGCTCCGGGATCGAGGTGACCGGCAGGTTGAACAGGCCATCCTCGCGGGCGGTGCCGGCGTTGCCCGGGGCGACGTAGACGCGTCCGATGCGCGGGCTTTGCGCCAGCCGCCAGGCCAGTGCGTGCTCCCGCCCGCCGCTGCCGATCACGAGAAGGTTCATGTGGGGGTCCCGCGGCGGATGGGGGTGGGCATGCTCAGTGGCGGAAGTGGCGCACGCCGGTCAGGGCCATGACCATGCCGTGCTCGTCCGCGGCGGCGATCACTTCCTCGTCGCGCACGCTGCCGCCGGGCTGGATCACCGCCACGGCACCGGCGCGCGCGATCACGTCGAGGCCGTCGCGGAAGGGGAAGAAGGCGTCCGAGGCCACCACCGATCCCTGCAGCGACAGGCCGGCGTTCTCGGCCTTGATGGAGGCGATGCGCGCGCTGTCGATGCGGCTCATCTGGCCGGCGCCCACGCCCAGGGTCATGCCGTCGCCGCAGAACACGATGGCGTTGGACTTCACGTACTTGGCCACGCGCCAGGCGAACAGCAGGTCGGCGAGCTGGCGACCGTCCGGCCGCTTTTTCGTGACCACGCGGATGTCGGCGGCGGAAACGTTGAGGGCGTCGGCGGACTGCACGAGCAGGCCGCCGCCGACCCGCTTGCAGTCGTAGGGATTCGCCTGCGGGGAAAGCGCAACCTCCAGCACCCGCACGTTGGTCTTTGCGGACAGCACCGCCCGCGCGTCCGCGCTCACCGCGGGCGCGATCAGCACCTCGACGAACTGCTGCGAGACGGCCTCGGCCGTCTCGCGGTCGATCTCGCGGTTGAACGCGATGATGCCGCCAAAGGCGGAGGTGGGGTCGGTCTTGAAGGCGCGCCGGTACGCGTCCGCCGTGCCGGCGGCCACCGCGACCCCGCAGGGATTGGCGTGCTTGACGATGACGCAGGCCGGCGTGTCGAAGGTCTTCACGCACTCCCACGCGGCATCGGCATCCGCGATGTTGTTGTAGGAAAGCTCCTTGCCCTGCAATTGCGCGTAATTGGCGATGGCACCGGGCACCGGCCGCAGGTCGCGGTAGAACGCCGCCTTCTGGTGCGGGTTCTCGCCGTAGCGCAGGTCCTGGATCCTGGCGAAGCTGGCGTTGAACTGCTCGGGGAAGTCGCCGCGCGCGCCGTGGACGTCGGTCGCCGTCAGGTAGTTGCTGATCGCCCCGTCGTAGGCCGCGGTATGGGAGAAAGCCTTGCGTGCCAGGCGAAAGCGCGTCTCCACGCTCACCGCGCCGCCCGAGGACTTCATTTCCGCGATGAGGCCCGGGTAGTCGGCGGGATCGGTCACCACAGCGACGTGCTGCCAGTTCTTGGCGGCAGCGCGCATCATGGTCGGCCCGCCAATGTCGATGTTCTCGATGGCTTCCTCCAGCGTGCAGCCCGGCTTGGCGATCGCCTGCGCGAACGGATACAGGTTGACCACCACCAGGTCGATGTACGGGATGGAGGCTTCCGTCATCGTCTGCGCATGGGCCGGCAGGTCGCGGCGCGCGAGGATGCCCGCATGCACTTTGGGATGCAGCGTCTTGACCCGGCCGTCGAGCATCTCCGGAAAGCCGGTGTAGTCGCCGATCTCGGTGACCCGGATGCCCGCTTCGCGCAGCAGCTTCGCCGTGCCGCCGGTGGAAAGGATGCCGATGCCCATGCCGTCCAGCGCGCGCGCGAAATCGACCGCGCCGGTCTTGTCCGAAAGGCTGATGAGGGCTTGTCTGTTGCTCATGGTGCGCGGTCCGGAAAATGAAACCGCCCGCGGCGGGCGCGGGCGGGGTTGGGGCCAGGGAACGCCGGAAGCCGGTTCGGTCCCCCGCCTTTACTTGATCCCATACTCCTTGATCTTCTTGCGCAGCGTGTTGCGGTTCATGCCCAGGAACTGCGCCGCGCGGGTCTGGTTGCCCTCCACCCGGGAGAGCACCAGTTCGAGCAGCGGCCGTTCGACGGAGCTGATGACCATGTCGTAGATGGCGCAGGGCCGCTCGCCGTCGAGGTCGCGAAAATAGCCGTCCATCGCCTTGCGCACGCAGCGGGCGATTTCGTTCTCGTTGATCATGCCGCCAGTTCCCCGATGTAAGCCAGGCGCTCGCTGCGGTCCGCCAGCATGGCGAAATATCCCTCGACGGCATCGACCTGCTCCTGCACGGTCTCGATCCGGTTCATCGCATGGCGAAACTCGGCCGAGCCCTGCAGGTTGCGGGTGTACCAGGAGATGTGTTTCCTCGCGATGCGAACGCCGGTGAATTCCCCATAGAAGGCATGCAGGTCATGCAAGTGCTGTACCAGGATCCGGCGGATCTCGCCGACCTCCGGTGCGGGCAGATGCCGCCCGGTGTCGAGGTAGTGCCGGATCTCCCGGAAGATCCAGGGCCGCCCCTGCGCGGCGCGGCCGATCATGAGGGCGTCGGCTCCGGTGCGCCGCAGCACCTCGCGCGCCTTCTCTGGCGTATCGATGTCGCCGTTGGCGATCACGGGCAGGGCCACGGCCGACTTGACCTGCGCGATGGTGTCGTACTCCGCCTCGCCGTTGAAGGCGCAGGCGCGGGTGCGGCCGTGCACCGACAGGGCGCGCACCCCGGCCGCCTCGGCAATGCGCGCGATGCGCAGGGCATTGCGGTTCTGCGGGTTCCAGCCGGTGCGGATCTTGAGGGTGACGGGAACGTCCACCGCGCCAACCACCGCATCCAGGATGCGGCCCACCAGGGGTTCGTCCTGCAGCAGGGCCGAGCCTGCCGCGACGTTGCAGACCTTCTTCGCCGGGCAGCCCATGTTGATGTCGATGATCTGCGCGCCGCGGTCCACGTTGTGGCGCGCTGCGTCCGCCATCATCCGCGGATCGGCGCCGGCAATCTGCACGGAGATCGGGTCGACCTCGCCCTCGTGGTCGGCGCGGCGCTTCGACTTGGCCGTGTTCCAAAGTTGTGAATTGGAAGAAATCATTTCCGAAACAGCCATTCCCGCGCCCAACTTCTTGCACAACTGCCGGAATGGACGATCGGTCACGCCCGCCATGGGCGCGACGATCAGATTGTTCCGGAGGATGTGGCAACCGATCTGCATGTCGGCTCGGGGCGCAAAAAGGGAGCGCCATTCTAGCGCAAAGGCCGCGCGCGACGGCACGAAAAATTCTACTCGGGCGAGGCGCCGAAAGTCATGCGGCGGACGAACATGCGCTTGGCCGGCGGCAGGGCATCGAGCAGCGCGAGCCCGCCGCCGCGCAGCCAGCGAAATGCGGCCGCGTCGCCGGAGAACATCCTGACCAGCGAGTCAGTAAACGCGATGCCGATCCGGCGGTCCGCCGCGCGCAGCGCGCGGTAGCGCGCGAGCGCGGCGCCGGCGCCGGCGTCGTCGCCCGACTCGCGACGCACGATCCCGGCGAGGTCCCAGGCATCGCGCAGGCCGAGGTTGAATCCCTGGCCGGCGATGGGATGCAGCGCCTGCGCCGCGTTGCCCAGCAGGACGATGCGGCCGAGCACGGGTTCCTCGGCGTAGCGCAGCGCCAGGGGAAAGCGCGCGCGCCCCGACACGGACAGGAAGCGTCCGGCCCGATCGCCAAAGTGCAACTGCAGCCGGGACAGGAAATCCTCCTCGCGCATGTCCACCAGTTCCGCGGCGCGCGCGGGCGCGGCCGTCCAGATGAGGGCGAATCTGTCCTCGAACGGCAGCAGCGCCACGGGACCGCCGGGGCAGAACCGCTCATAGGCCCGCGCGCCGTGCGGTGCCGAGGCGCGCACGTTCGCGACCACCGCTTGCTGCTCGTAATCCCGCGACCGCAGGACCGCGCCCGCCTGCTGGGCGAGGCGCGCGCCGCCATCGGCGATCACGAGCAGGCGCGCGCGCGTTTCCATCGTCGCGGCACCGACGCGGACCCGGGCGAGCGCGAGCCCCGGCTCCTTCCCGACCTGCTCGACGCTCGCGCCGCCGAAGACCGTGATGCCGGCGCTGCGCGCCAGCGCATCCCCGAGCGCCCTCTGCAGGCCGGCATAGCGCAGCACGTAGCCCAGGGCCGGCACGCGCGATTGCGCGGCGGTAAGCAGGCTGCGCCCGAAGCCGCCCTGCTGCGAGACATGGATCGATTCAATGGGCGTGGGCGCGGGCAGTGCGTCCCAGACGCCCAGTCGCCGCAGGATGAGGGCGGACCCGAAGGAGATGGCGAGCGTGCGGTCGTCTGCGGAGGCGCCGAGGTCCGGGCGCGATTCGTACAGCGCAATCTTCCTGCCGCTGCCGGCAAGCGCCAGCGCCAGTGCGGCGCCGACGGGACCGCCACCCACGATGACGACGTCGTGCGCGTCCATGTGGGCGCGTCAGCCTTTCATCAAGGCTTCGATGTCCGCGATCGCCTTGGGCGCGCCGGCGGTGATGATGTCGCAGCCGGAAGCCGTCACGAGGGCATCGTCCTCGATGCGCACGCCAATGTTCCAGTACTTCTCGGGCACGCCTTCCCCGGGGCGCACGTAGCAGCCGGGCTCCACGGTGAGCACCATCCCCGGCTCGAGGACGACCCACTCGCCGTTGCGCTTGTAGTCGCCCGCGTCATGCACGTCCATGCCCAGCCAGTGGCCGGTGCGGTGCATGTAGAAGCGGCGGTAGTCGCCGGACTCGATCACGCCGTCCACCGTGCCCTTGCACAGGCCGAGGTCGATCATGCCGCCCACCAGCACCTTCACCGCGGCATCGTGCGGGTCTTCCCACTTGCTGCCGGGCTTCACCCGGGCGATGGCCGCCGCCTGGGCGGCGAGCACCAGGTCGTAGATGTCCCGTTGCGGCCCGCTGAAGCGCCCGCCCACGGGAAAGCTGCGGGTGATGTCGGAGGCGTAACCATCGAGCTCGCAGCCGGCATCGATGAGCAGCAGGTCACCCTCGTTGAGCAGGGCGTCGTTCTGCACGTAGTGCAGCACGCAGGCGTTCGCCCCGCCTGCCACGATGGGCGTATAGGCCGGCGCCTGGGCGCCCTGGCGGCGGAACTCGTGCAGCAGTTCGGCCTCCACCTCGTATTCCCTCAGCCCGGGGCGCGTCGCCCGCATCGCCCGGATGTGGGCCTGGGCGGAAATTTCCGCCGCCCGCTTCATGGTGGCAATCTCGTGCGCGTCCTTCACCAGGCGCATGTCATCGAGGAGCCGGCGCACGTCGCGGATCTCGGCGGGCGCGGCCACGCCGCTGCGCACGCGCTCGCGCACCTTGTTGATCCAGCCGATCACGCGCGCGTCCCACTCGGGATCCGCGCCGACGTCGCAGAACACCGCCGGCTGGTCGGCGAGCCAGCCCGGCAGGAGCTCGTCGAGCTTGCCGATGGGGTGCGCCTCGTCGAAGCCGAAGGCCTCGAGCGCCTTCTCGGGCCCGTGGCGGAACCCGTCCCAGATCTCGCGCTCGAGGTTCTTCTCCCGGCAGAACAGGATGCTGCGCGGCGCCTTTCCTGCGACCAGCACCAGCACGGCCTCCGGCTCCGGGAAACCGGTGAGGTAGTGGAAATAGCTGTCGAAGCGATAGGGATAGCCGGAGTCGCGGTTGCGGGCGCGCTGGGGCGCGGTGCGCAGCACGGCCACCCCCGTGCCCATGCGGGCGGCGAGCCGCGCGCGGCGGCCGGCATACAGGCTGGAATCGGTCATGACGGCAGGGAAAGCTGGAATCGAAGCCCGATTATACGGTGGTGGCTGCGCTTCCCCGGGCGAGGTGCTAACGGCCCAGGGCGCGCAGCCGGGCATCGAGCTCGGCAAGGCGCTCGGGCGTGCCCACGTCGGTCCAGGGGCCCGCGTAATGCTCGCCCGAGACGCGGCCGAGGGCCATCTGCTCGCGCAGCATCGGCGCCAGCGCGCGGCGGGCGCCCGGCGCGAGCGGCTCGAACAGGGCGGCGCGATAGGCGCCCATGCCGCTGAAGGTGAGCCTCGCGGCACCTTCGTCACGGACGCGGCCCGCGTGCAGGGCGAAGTCGCCCCGGGGATGGTGCATGGGGTTGTCGACAAGCACGAGGTGCGCGGCATCCTCCGCGTCCGCCAGGCGTTGCGCGGCCCGCGCGAGGTGTCCGTAGTCCAGGCCGCTGTAGACATCGCCGTTGACCACGGCGAAGCTGCCCGCGTCGAGCAGCGGCAGGGCCTGGCGGATGCCGCCCGCGGTTTCCAGGGCCTCGGTCTCCGGGGAGAAGCGCACCTGCAGGCCCCAACGGCCGCCGTCGCCGACCGCCGCCTCGATTTGCGCGCCCAGGTGCGCATGGTTGACCACCACCCGCGCGAAGCCCGCGGCGGCAAGCTTTTCCAGGTGGCGGAAGAGGAGGGATTTGCCGCCCGCCTGCAGCAGCGGCTTGGGCGTGTGGTCGGTGAGCGGGCGCATGCGCTCGCCGCGGCCGGCGGCGAGGATCATCGCGACCAGTACGGGCTGCGCTGCGCTCAAGGCGCCGTACCGAGCGCCGGCTCGCGGGCCTCGAGCTGGTCGAGCAGGCGCAGCAGCGGCGTGAGCGCCCCATAGCGTTGCGCCACGTCGCGGACGTAGCGCAGGAAGCGCGGCGTGTCCTTCACGTAGTGCGGCTTGCCGTCGCGGTGGCAGATGCGCGCGAAGATGCCCAGCACCTTGAGGTGGCGCTGCAGGCCCATCCACTCGAAGTCGCGATAGAACTCGCCGAAGTCCCCGGCCACGGGCAGGCCGGCCTTGCGCGCCTTTTCCCAGTAGCGCACCGCGCCGTCGAGCACGCGCTCCTCCTCCCAGCTCACGAAGGCATCCTTGTAGAGCGAGGCCACGTCGTAGCTGATGGGACCGAACACCGCGTCCTGGAAATCGAGCACGCCGGGATTCGGGGTGCTGAGCATGAGGTTGCGCGGCATGTAGTCCCGGTGCACGTAGACACGGGGTTGCGCGAGGTTGCTCGAAAGCACGAGCTTGAACACCGTTTCCAGCGATTCGGCCTGCGCCGCGTCGAGCCGGATGCCCAGGTGGCGGCCGACGTACCATTCCGGGAACAGGCCGAGCTCGCGGCGCAGCAGCGCTTCGTCGTAGGGCGGCAGCACGCCCTCGCGGCTCGCCAGCTGCCAGCGCAGCAGCGCATCGGTGGCGTCGCGGAACAGGGCGTCGGCGTTGCCCTCGTTGATGGCGGACAGGTAGGTGGTGTCGCCCAGGTCGGACAGGAGCAGGAACCCGGATTCCAGGTCCGCGGCCAGGACCTCGGGTACGTGCACGCCGGCCTGCTTCATCAGGCCGGCGACGTGGACGAACGGCCGGCAGTCCTCCTGCGGCGGCGGCGCGTCCATGGCGATCAGCGTCGAGTCCTCGAGGGTGAGGCGGAAGTAGCGCCGGAAGCTGGCGTCGGCCGACGCCGGGGCCAGGCTGAAGCTGCGGCCGGGCAGCTCGCGCGCGAGCCATTGCTGCAGGAGGGCGTAGCGATCAACCAAGATCGAATCGGGGCCCGCGATCGAATCGGGTGCCTGCGTTGCCTTGACAGGGTA
Organism: Burkholderiales bacterium; assembly: GCA_035549715.1. GTDB lineage: Bacteria > Pseudomonadota > Gammaproteobacteria > Burkholderiales > JACQAP01 > JACQAP01. The sequence goes on along the minus strand of DASZQJ010000128.1, from coordinate 17,190 downwards.
TTTGTGCGATTTTAGCACCTCGCCCCGATCAACAGCCCGCATGCCCCGTCCCCGCGCCGCACCCGCACTCTGCCTGTTGATCTGCTCCCTCGTATTTTCCGCCAGGGCCGAAGACGTCGGCCTGAAGCTCAAGCTGCAGCCCAACCTCATCCCCTACGAGCAGGGCGAGGACGACCCGGTCCCGCTGTTCGTCGAGGGCGACCGGCTGAGCGGGCACGTGGACAAGGAAATGCAGGCCGAGGGCAGCGTGCGCCTGCGGCGGCGCGGGGAGGCGATCTTTTCCGACTTCCTGTTCTACTCGATCCCGGAGCAGGAGCTTACCGCGACCGGCAACATGCGCTTCGAGTACCGCGGGGACATCCTGACCGGCGACAAGCTCTTCTACAACCTGGGCACCGAGCAGGGCTACGTCGACAGGCCCGGCTACTCCTTCCCGAAGTACCGCGCGCGCGGTTCGGCGAACAAGCTGGTCATCGAAAGCCGGGACAAGTTCGAGGTGGAGAAGGCCACCTACACCAACTGCGACGTGGGCGACGATGACTGGTACCTGAAGGTGGGCCGGCTCGAGCTCGACCGGCAGCGCGATGTCGGCGTGGCGCGCGACGCCAAGGTGGTGTTCAAAGGCGTGCCGGTGCTCTATTCGCCCTATCTCGACTTCTCGCTGAGCGGCCGGCGCAAGTCAGGCCTGCTGGCGCCCACCATCGGCAGCACGGGCCAGAGCGGCTTCGAGTACACGCAGCCCTACTACTGGAACATCGCGCCCAATCGTGATGCCACCATCGCGCCGCGCCTGCTGGCCCGCCGCGGCATCCTGCTCAACTCGGAGTTCCGCTACCTCGAGCCCTCGCTGAGCGGGGAGATGCGCGGCGAGTACCTGCCGGACGACCGCGTGGCCAACGAGACCCGCTACGGCTACCTCTGGAGGCACCGGCAGGACTTCGGCTACGGGTTCTCCGGCGCGCTGAACCTGCAGGGCGTGTCCGACGACACCTACTTCACCGACCTGAGCGACAAGATCTCCGCGACGTCGCAGACCAACCTGCCGCGCGAGGGCAGCCTGTTCTACGACGGGGATTGGTGGAACGTGGGCGCGCGGGTGCAGAAGTTCCAGACCCTGCAGGACCCGCTCGCGCCGCTGGTGCCGCCGTACGCGCGCGAGCCGCAGCTCACGCTCTCGGCCAACCGCCAGACGGGGTACATCGCCGACCTGGGCATGTACGGCGAGTACGTGGACTTCCAGCACCCCACGCTCCTGAGCGGCCAGCGCCAGATCCTGTATCCGTCCCTGTCGTTCCCGCTGCAGACCTCGTACTTCTACGTCACGCCGAAGGTGGGCTATCACTACACGCGCTATTCCTTCGACGGCACCCTGCTGCCCGACCAGGCGCGCGAGCTGCCGATCTACAGCGTCGACAGCGCCGTGACCTTCGAGCGCGAGACGAGCCTGCGCGGCCGCAGCTACATCCAGACGCTGGAACCGCGCCTCTACTACGTCTACATCCCCTACCGGCGCCAGGACCAGTTGCCCAACTTCGACACTGCCCTGGCGGACTTCAACCTCGCCCAGATCTTCACCGAGAACCAGTTCACCGGCGGAGACCGCATCAACGACGCCGACCAGCTCACCGCCGCCGTGACCAGCCGCTTCATCGACCCGCGCGACGGGAACGAGCAGATGCGGTTCACGGTGGGCCAGCGTTACTACTTCACCGAGCAGCGCGTCACGCTCAATGCCACGCCACGCAGCTTCGACCGCTCCGACCTGCTGCTGGCGATGACCGGCCGGGTGACTGACCGCTGGTACACGGACCTGGGCATGCAGTACAGCGTCAACGAAAGCCGCGTGGAGCGCAGCAACGCCGCCCTGCGCTACCAGCCCGACATCGGCAAGCTGCTCAACTTCGGCTATCGGTTCACGCGCGACTCGATCGAGCAGGTGGATGTTTCGGCCCAGTGGCCGCTGGGGGGGCGGTGGAGCGGGCTGGCGCGCTGGAACTACACGCTGCAGGACAAGCGCCTGCTGGAGGGGCTCGCGGGGCTCGAGTACAATGCGGGCTGCTGGGCCGCTCGCATCGTGCTCCACCGCTTCGCCAGCGCAACCCAGGAGTACGTGAATGCGATGTTCTTCCAGCTCGAGCTGAACGGCGTTTCCCGCATCGGGTCCAATCCGCTCGAAGTCCTGCGGCAGAACATCTCCGGCTATACCAAGACCAACGAGCCGCAGCCCACGGAGACCAATCCCTTCCCGGCCTATTGACGTTCCCGGGAACGGCGGGACGTGACACCGGTCCATGGACTGCCGGCCATTGCGAGCCACCAGATGAGAATCCGCCTCCTATCCTTCGTCTCCGCGCTGCTGCTCGGCTGCGCCGCCGCCATGGCCGCGCCGGGCGACCGCCCGCGCGGCGAGGCGCAGCTCCTGGACCGCGTCGTCGCCGTCGTCAACAACGACGTCGTCACCCGCCTGGACCTCGACGAGCAGATCAAGCTGGCCACGCAACAGTTGCGACGCGCGGGCACGCCGATGCCGGCGGCGGACGTCCTGGAGCGCCAGCTGCTCGAGCGCATGATCACCTCCAGGGTGCTGGTGCAACAGGCGAAGGACACGGGCCTGCGCATCGACGACACCCAGCTGCAGCGTGCCATCGAGCGCATCGCGCAGGAGAACAAGCTCACGGCGGACGCGTTCCGCAAGCAGCTCGAGAAGGAGGGCGTGGATTTCAACCGCTTCCGCGAGGAACTGCGCAACGAGATGCTGATCTCGCGCCTCAAGGAACGCGAGGTCGACAGCAAGATCCTGATCACCGACGCCGAGATCGACAACTACCTGAAGAACCAGCAGGCCCAGGGCGGCAAGGACGAGGAGTACAGCTTTGCCCACATCCTGGTCCTGGTGCCGGAACAGGCAAGCCCCGAGCAGATCCAGGCCAGGAAGGCCGTCGCCGAGAAGGCGCTTGCCCAGATCCGCGGCGGGGCCGATTTCCGCCAGGTCTCGGCGGGCGTGTCGGATGCGCAGAACGCCCTGGAAGGCGGCCCGCTCGGCTGGCGGCCCGCCTCGCGACTGCCGCAAATCTTCGTGGACGCCGCCAGGACCATGAAGGTGGGCGACGTGAGTCCGGTCCTGCGCAGCGCCAACGGCTTCCACATCGTCAAGCTGCTCGACAAGCGCGGCAACGAAGGGCCCGTGATCGTGCAGCAAACCCACGCGCGGCACATCCTCGTCAAGCTCAACGAGGTGGTCTCGGAGAGCGACGCCAGGCACCGCCTCGCGAACCTCAAGGAACGCGTCGACAACGGCGCCGACTTCGCGGAACTTGCGCGCCTGCAGTCGGAGGATGCCAGCGCTTCCCGCGGCGGGGACCTGGGCTGGCTCTCGCCCGGTGACACGGTGCCGGAATTCGAGCGGGCGATGAACGCGCTGGAGCCGGGGCAGACGAGTGATCCGGTGCAATCGCCCTTCGGCTGGCACCTCATCCAGGTGGTCGAGCGCCGCAACGAGGACATGTCCAGGGAGCGCCAGCGCATCGTCGCGCGCCAGGCGATCCGGGCCCGCAAGTCCGACGAGGCCTACCAGGAGTGGGTGCGCCAGCAGCGCGACCGGGCCTATGTCGAGCTGCGGCTCGAAGAACGTTAGCCGGCCGGGCCGCGGCTCGAAGACCGCCGGCTGGCCGGACCGCGATCCCGGCCGCGCCGCCCCGGGGCCCGGCCCCGGCAATGCCCGCCATGCACACGCCCCGCAAACGGTTTAGCCAGAACTTCCTCGAGGATGCGGGGACCATCCGGCGCATCGTCGATGCCATCCAGCCGCAGCCGGGCGAGCATCTGGTGGAGATCGGACCGGGGCTGGGCGCCCTCACCGGGCCGCTGCTTGCGGCCGCGGGCAGGCTGGACGTGGTCGAGATCGATCGCGACATAGTGCGCCGCCTGCGCGCCGAATATCCGCCCGAACGCCTGGTCATCCACGAAGGCGACGCGCTGGAGCAGGACTTCGCCGCATTCGGAAGCGACCTGCGCGTCGTGGGCAACCTGCCCTACCACATCTCCACGCCCCTGCTGTTCCACCTCGGCGAAGCGACGGGCGCGATCCGCGACTGCCACTTCATGCTCCAGCGGGAAGTCGTGCAAAGGATGGGCGCCGGGCCGGGCAGCGCCGACTACGGACGGCTGTCGGTCATGCTGCAGTACCGCTGGCGCGTCGAATCGCTGTTCGACGTGCCGCCGGAGGCCTTTCGCCCGCAGCCCAAGGTGTGGTCGTCCATCGTGCGAATGCGTCCCCATGCGCAACTGCCGGTCGCGGCCCGGGACGAGGGGGTATTCGCGCAAGTCGTCTCGGCGGCGTTCGGCCAGCGCCGCAAGACGCTGCGCAACGCGCTGGGCCTGCTGATCGACGCCGGGGGCATCGCGGCGGCGGGCGTGGACCCCGGGGCCCGGGGCGAGACGCTGGATGTCGCCGCGTTCGTCAGGATCGCGGATGCCGTGGCCACCCGAAGGGGCTAGGCCGCCTTGCGCTGGATGAATTCGATCTTGTAGCCGTCGGGATCCTCGACGAAGGCGATCACCGTGGTGCCGTGCTTCATCGGCCCGGCCTCGCGCGTGACCTTGCCCCCGCGCTTCTTCACTTCGTCGCATGCCCTGTAGGCGTCGTCCACTTCCAGCGCCACGTGGCCGTAGCCCGTCCCGATCTCGTAGCGCGCGGTGTCCCAATTGTGGGTGAGCTCGAGCACCGCCTCCTTGTCCTCGTCGCCGTAACCGACGAAGGCCAGCGTGAAACGCCCCTCCGGATAGTCCTTCTGCCTCAGCACGCGCATGCCGAGCACGCCGGTGTAGAACTCGATCGAGCGCTTGAGGTCGCCGACCCGCAGCATGGTATGGAGGATGCGCATCCGGGCTCCCTAGATCTCGACCAGTTCGAAGTCTTCCTTGCGCGCGCCGCATTCTGGGCACACCCAGTTGACGGGGACGTTCTCCCAGCGCGTGCCCGCCGGGATGCCCTCTTCCGGCAATCCTGCCGCCTCGTCGTAGATGAAACCGCAGATCAGGCACATGTAGGTCTTGAATGCTTCGTTGTCGCTGGCTGCCATGGGGAATGGGGACGGCGGGACGTTTCAGTTAAAATCGGATTTTAAGTCCAAACGCCGTCCTCCAACCACCGCGGCGCCCAACTCCCGTGTCCGATTCCCCGCCCGTCGTGCTCGTGTTCGCGGCGACCGATCCCAGCGGTGGCGCCGGCATCCAGGCCGACATCCTCACGCTTTCGAGCATGGGGTGCCACCCGCTGTCGGTGGTCACCGCCATCACGATCCAGGACACCATGGGCGTCGAGGACGTCATGCCCATCGACGCCGAGTGGGTGGCGGACCAGGCCCGCTGCGTGCTCGAGGACGGGCCGGTCGGCGTGTTCAAGATCGGCCTGCTGGGCAGCGTCGAGGCCATCGCGGCGATCGCCGAGGTCGTCTCGGACTATCCCGACATCCCGCTGGTGCTCGACCCGGTCCTCGCCTCGGGCCGCGGCGACGAGCTCGCTTCCGAGGAGATCATCTCCGCGATGCGCGAGCTGCTCATCCCGCAGACCACCCTCATCACCCCGAACAGCCTCGAGGCGCGGCGCCTCGCGCTCGATGACGCCGACGACACGGACGACCCGCCGCTCGACGAATGCGCCAGACGCCTGCTCGCGCTCGGCAGCGAATACGTCCTGATCACCGGCGCCCACGAGAACTCGCCGCAGGTGGTCAACGTCCTCTACGACCAGCAGGGTGTGGTGCGGTCCGACTCCTGGCAGCGCCTGCCGGGCAAATACCATGGCTCCGGCTGCACGCTCGCTTCCGCGGTGGCGGCGACGATCGCCAACGGCCTCGGCATCCCGGAGGCCGTGCGCGACGCGCAGGAATACACCTGGCAGACCCTGAAGAGCGCCTATCGCACGGGCATGGGCCAGCTCATCCCGGACCGGCTGTTCTGGGCGCGCGAGGAGGCGGCGGAGGACGGGGAGGACGATGGCGCACGCGATTGAAGGGCTTTATGCGGTGACGCCGGACATGGCGGACACCGACATGCTGGCGCACAAGGTCGAGTCGGCCGTCCGCGGCGGCGCCGCCGCCGTCCAGTACCGCAACAAGTCGGGCACGGACGCCGGGCGACTGGAGCAGTTGCGTCGGCTGGCCCCGGTGTGCCGGCGCCACGGCGCGATGCTGATCGTGAACGACAGCGTCGCACTCGCGCGTGACGCGGCCGCGGACGGCGTGCACCTGGGCAGGGACGACGGCGACGTCGGCGCGGCGCGCCGCATGCTCGGCCCCGCCGCCGTAATCGGCGTTTCCTGCTATGACGACCTGCAGCGCGCGCGCGACGCAAGGGCGGCGGGCGCCGACTATGTGGCCTTTGGCAGCTTCTTCCCCTCGCCCACCAAGCCGGGCGCCGTCCGTGCGAGCCTCGACCTGCTGCGCCAGGCCCGGCGCGAACTCGACCTTCCGATTGTTGCCATCGGCGGCATCGGGGTACAGAACGCCGCGGGGCTGATCGACGCGGGCGCCGATGCGCTCGCGGTGGTCAGCGCCCTGTTCGACGCCGCGGACGTCGAGTCGCAGGCGCGGCGCATCTCCCGGCTTTTCCCGGCCCTACGCACATTGGCGGCGCAACGATGACATCCAGAAACGACACCCTGTTCGAGAAGTCCCGGGCGGTGATCCCGGGCGGCGTGAACTCCCCCGTGCGGGCATTCCGGTCCGTGGGCGGCACGCCCCTGTTCATGTCGCGCGGCGAGGGTCCCTTCGTCTGGGACATGGACGGCAAGCGCTACATCGACTACGTGGGGTCGTGGGGCCCGCTGGTGCTGGGCCATGCGCACGAGGAGGTCGTCCGCGCCGTCCAGCGGGCGGCCTCGAGGGGCTTGAGCTTCGGCGCACCGACCGAATCCGAGCTGGAAATGGCGCAACTGCTGACCACCCTGCTGCCCTCGATGGAGCAGGTGCGCCTGGTCAGCTCCGGCACCGAGGCGACCATGAGCGCGATCCGCCTCGCGCGCGGCTTCACGGGCCGCCCGGCGATCGTCAAGTTCGAGGGGTGCTACCACGGCCACGCCGACTCGCTGCTCGTCAAGGCCGGCTCCGGGGCGCTCACCTTCGGCCAGCCCAGCTCGGCCGGCGTGCCGGCCGAGATTACGGCGCATACCCTGGTGCTCGACTACAACGACGCGGCGATGCTGGAGGAAGCCTTCAAGGCGCGCGGCAAGGACATCGCCGCCGTCATCCTCGAGCCGGTGGTCGGCAACATGAACCTGGTCAAGCCCAGGCCGGAGTTCCTGCGGACGCTGCGCGACCTTTGCACGCGCCACGGCAGCGTGCTGATCTTCGACGAGGTCATGACCGGCTTCCGCGTCGGTTTGCAGGGGGCGCAGGGGCTGTTCGGGATCCAGCCCGACCTGACCACCCTGGGCAAGGTGATCGGCGGTGGCATGCCGGTGGGCGCGTTCGGCGGCCGGCGCGACATCATGGAGCGCATCGCCCCGCTCGGCCCCGTCTACCAGGCGGGTACGCTCTCGGGCAATCCGGTGGCCGTCGCGGCCGGGCTTGCCACCCTCAGGCTCGTCCAGGCGCCGGGATTCTTCGACAGGCTTGCCGCGTCGACGACCCGGCTGGTGGAAGGGCTCGAGGCGGCGGCGCGCGAGACGGGCCGGGTCTTCAGCGCGCAAGGCGTCGGGGGCATGTTCGGGCTGTATTTCCGCGGCAAGGCGCCGGAAAGCTATGCGCAGGTGATGGAGTGCGACAAGGAAGCGTTCAACCGCTTCTTCCATGCCATGCTGGAAGCGGGCGTCTACCTGGCGCCCTCGGCGTTCGAGGCGGGTTTCGTGTCCGCCGCGCATTCCACCGCCGAGATCGCCGCCACCATCGAAGCCGCGCGCACGGCCTTCGCGAAGACGGCCGCCTAGAGGCGGCGTCGACAGGCGTCCGCCATGGCCGAGCCCGGACTGTTCCAGGACATCGCGTTCCACACCACCGTCGCGGCCGCGGCGGAACTGCCCGCCGGACGCGGCGCCGAGGTTGCATTCGCGGGCCGGTCCAACGCCGGCAAGTCGAGCGCCATCAACGCGCTCGCCAACCGCAATCGCCTCGCCTTCACGAGCAAGACGCCCGGGCGCACCCAGGCAATCAACTATTTCCGGCTCGGCGCGAATCCGGCCGGCGTCGAGCGCTTCCTGGTCGACCTGCCAGGTTACGGTTACGCCAAGGTGCCCAAGGACATGAAGCAGTACTGGGAAGGGCTGATTTCGGGCTACCTGCAGCAACGCGAACAGCTGCGCGGGCTGGTGGTGGTGATGGATGCGCGCCACCCGCTGACGGACCTCGACGCCCAGCTCATCCACTGGTTCCTGCCCACGGGCAAGCCAATCCACGTCCTGCTGACCAAGGCCGACAAGCTCACCCGGCAGCAGGCAACGACCCAATTGCGCGAAGTGACCAGGGCCTTGCGCAATGTGCCCTCATCGAGCGTGCAGTTGTTCTCCGCGCCTTCGCGCCAGGGGGCGGAAGAGGCGGAAGCGGTGCTGCGGGGCTGGCTGGACGAGGCCCGCGCGGACGGCGGGTAAAATAAAAAACCCCCGGTTTAAGGGGATTAAAACCGGGGGCCAAACAAAGCCTCAATTGGATTAAGGCACCCGCTCAGGGAGGAGAAGCGGGAGACATCACTGTCTATTGCATGAGAGCGCCGCGCCGGGGAAAAGTTCCGCTGCGCAGCAGCATCGCGTTGAATTTCAATGAATCAATGAGTTAATGCGCCCCTGGCGCCTCGTCCCAAAGGAACCTCCACATGCAGGTACTGGGCAAGTTTCCCCGCCGCCGGCCACGCCGGCTGCGCCACGACGATTTCTCCCGCCGCCTGGTGCGCGAGAACCGGCTGTCCGCCGACGATTTCATCTACCCCGTCTTCGTGATCGAGGGCCAAGGCCGGACGCAACCCGTGCCGTCCATGCCGGGCGTGGAGCGCATGTCCATCGACCGCCTGCTCGATCGGGCCGCGGAGTGCGTCGAGCTGGGCGTCCCCGCCATCGCGTTGTTCCCCGTCGTCGACAACAAGCTGCGCACGGCGGACGCGCGCGAGGCCTACAACGGCCAGGGCCTGGCGCCGCAGGCCATCCGCGCGCTCAAGCAGCGCTTCCCGCAGCTGGGCGTGATCACCGACATCGCGCTCGATCCCTATACCAGCCACGGCCAGGACGGGCTGGTCGACGACACCGGTTACGTGATGAACGACGAGACCATCGAAGTGCTGGTCAAGCAGGCGCTTTGCCATGCGCAGGCCGGCGTCGACGTGGTGGCCCCGTCGGACATGATGGACGGACGCATCGGCGCGCTGCGCGAGGCGCTCGACGCGCGCGGCTTCATCCACACGCGCATCCTTGCCTACGCCGCAAAGTATGCCTCCAGCTTCTATGGCCCGTTCCGGGATGCCGTGGGCTCGGCCGCGACGCTGGGCAAGGCGGACAAATACACCTACCAGGTGGACCCGGCGAACAGCAACGAAGCGCTCTGGGAGGTCGGCATGGACCTGCAGGAAGGCGCCGACATGATCATGGTGAAGCCGGGCATGCCCTACCTCGACATCGTGCGCCGCGTGAAGGATGAATTCGGCGCGCCGACCATGGCCTACCAGGTGAGCGGCGAGTACGCGATGCTCAAGGCGGCGGGCCAGAACGGCTGGATCGACGAGCGCAAGTGCGTTCTGGAGGCCCTGCTGTCGTTCAAGCGCGCCGGGGCGGACGCGATCCTCACCTACTTCGCCCTCGACGCCGCGCGCTGGCTGCGGGAAAAGCCCTAGGTCGCGGCGAGCAGCGCCTCGACCGACGCGATGCCGGCCCGTTCGAAGGGCCGGCCATCGGCCGAGGCGCGCAGCGGCCGGCGCAGGTCGCGCGTGGAGAACACGCTCACCTCGAAGTCCGCCGCCTCGGTACTGATGCTGAAATGCGGGATGGCGGCGGGCTGGTCGCCCAGGTACAGGCGGCGCTCGCCGCTGCGGTAGCCGATCTGCCGGTCGATGAGAAACATCTCGACGTCCTTCACGCTGTCGGCGAACAGGTGGATGTCGACGTCGGCGTACTTGCCCGCGCTGCCCGAGAGCACCGGGCCCGACAGGTGCGGATTGAAGCGGGACAGCAATGCCATCATTTCCCGCGCGCTGCGGCGCAGGTGGGCCAGGCGCTCCCGCTGCTCGTCGGCCTGGTAGAGCTGCTGGTAGCTGCGCAGCGCCTGCTCCACCTCCTCGTCCGTGGGCAGGTTGCGCGTGTCCGGGGCGCCGATCTGGCGGGCTGCCTTGCGCTTGGCCAGCCCGTAGGCGTCGATGCCGTCCACCGCCATCAGGCGCGCCGCGAGGTGTGCGATGCGGCTGCGCATCTCCCGGCTGCTGCCGTTGTCCCTGGGCATTCGCTTCCCTCAGTAAAGCTGGTCCTTCACTTCCTCCGGCGGCTTGCCCGGTCCCGCGGGTTCGTCGCCTTCGGGCCCGTCCTGCTCGGGAGGAATGTTCTCATGATAGAAGTATTCGATCATCGGCGAGGGCGCGTTCTTGTCGCGCAGTCCCGTGTCCGGGTTGATCGCCACCGCGGTGACGCCTTCGGGGGCGATGGGCAGTTCCTCGCGCTGGCCCTTGAGCACCGTACCCATGTAGGACATCCAGATCGGCAACGCCGCGACGGCGCCCGTCTCGCGGTCGCCCAGGGTGCGCGGAATGTCGTAGCCCATCCAGACGACGGCGGCGAGGTGGCGCTGGTATCCCGCGAACCACGCGTCCATCTGCTCGTTGGTCGTGCCCGTCTTGCCCGCGAGATCCACCCGGCCCAGGGCCATGGCACGGGCACCCGTGCCGCCCCGGATGACGTCCTGCATCATGTTCGACATCAGGAAGGCGTTGCGCGCGTCGATGACCCGCTCCGCGTTCTTGCCCACCGTGACGGGGTTGGCCTTGCCCAGCACGGCGCCCTGCGCGTCCTCGATGCGCTCGATGAAGTAAGGCGTGACGCGGTAGCCGCCGTTGGCGAACACGGCGTACCCGAGCACCATTTCCAGCGGCGTGGCGGAGCCGGCGCCAAGCGCCATCGTGAGGTAGGGCGGGTGCTGCTTCGGGTCGAAGCCGAAGCGGCTGATGTAGTCCTGCGCATACTGGGGCGTGATGGCCTGCAGGATGCGGATGGACACCAGGTTCTTGGATTTGGTGAGCGCGGTGCGCATGCGGATCGGACCGTCGAAAGTGCCGTCGAAGTTGCGCGGCTCCCAGTTGACCGAACCGGTTTCCGCCGCGTCGATGGTGATCGGCGCGTCGTTGATGATGGTGGCCGGGGTGAAACCCTTCTCGAGCGCCGCGGAGTAGATGAAGGGCTTGAAGCTCGAGCCCGGCTGGCGCCGCGCCTGGGTCACGTGGTTGTACTTGTTGCGGTAGAAGTCGAAGCCGCCCACCAGCGCCCGGATCGCGCCCGTGTCCGTGTCGACCGACACCAGGGCCGATTCCACCTGCGGCAACTGCACGATCTGCCAGCCGCCCTTGCCGTAGGGTTGCACGCGGATGAGCGCACCGCGCCGCAGCCGCGTCTTGGCGGGCGCGCGGCTGCCGATCATCCTGGACGCGAACTTCAGGCCGTCGCTGGCGATGGTGACCGTCTCGCCGCCCTTGCGGTAGGCCCGGACCGCCCTGGCGTCGGCCTCCAGCACGATGGCCGGATAGATGTCGTCGCTCTCGATCTCCTCCTGCAGCGCGTCCTCGAGCGCCTCCTCGCCGACTTCTTCCCTGGGCAGGTTGAAGTAACCCTCCGCGCCGCGATAGGTCTGCCGCTGGTCGTACTCGAGCACCCCGGAGCGCAGCGCCCTGTAGGCCGCGTCCTGGTGCGCCTTGGACAGCGTGGTGAACACGCGGAATCCGCGGGTGTAGGCCTCGTCCTTGTATGCGTCGTAGATCGCCTGGCGCACCATTTCCGCGAAATGGTCGGCGCGCGTGGCGAACTCCTGGACCTGGCGCGTCAGGATGATGGGCTGGACCTCCGCCTTCTGCAGCTGCTCGTCGGTGACGAAGTTGAGCTCATGCATGCGGCGCAGGACGTACTTCTGCCGCTGCTTGGCCCGCCCCATGTTGACCACCGGGTTGTAGCGCGAGGGTGCCTTGGGCAGGCCGGCCAGCATGGCGATCTCCGCGACGTTCAGCTGCTCCAGCGGCTTGCCGAAATAGACCTGGCTGGCCGCGCCGAAACCGTAGGCGCGCTGGCCGAGGTAGATCTGGTTGATGTAGAGCTGGAGGATCTCGTCCTTGGTCAGGCTGTGCTCGATCTTGAAGGCGAGCAGGGCCTCGTTGAACTTGCGGCTGAAGGTTTTCTCGGTGCTCAGGAAGAAGTTGCGCGCCACCTGCATGGTGATCGTGCTGGCCCCCTGGCGGGCGCTGGCGGCCGCAAAATTGGACAAGGCGGCGCGGATGACCCCGATGTAGTCGACCCCGCCGTGCTCGTAAAAGCGCTCGTCCTCGGCCGCGATGATCGCCTTGCGCAGCATCTCCGGGGTCTGCTCGATCTTGACGAAGGCCCGCTTCTCCTCGCCAAACTCGCCGATGAGGTCGCCCTCCATGCTGAAGATCTGCAGCGGCATCTTCGGCTGGTAGGACGTAAGTGCTTCAAGTGACGGAAGATTCGGGTACGCAACCACCATTGCGTAGCCGATCACGAGGGCGATCGCGGCAGCGCACGTACCCAGTCCGAGCAGGACGTAGAACCACCAGCGGGAAAGCATGGGCGAGGTCAGGAACGGGGGGCAGGAAGAACGCGCGGCATTATATATGGTGTCGCAGTGCCGCAACAAAGACTCGCGCCAAAGGCTTTACTTGCAAAATAGTTGTTGCTAGCATTTAATGTAGATTATACGTATCGCGCCTAAACGGCCAATGTTCAAGGGAAAATTCGAGTTTAACCCGGATGCGCTCAGCAAACTGCTGAAGCCCAAGTCGCCACCGCTGATCGGCGTCGACATCAGTTCGTCGTCCGTGAAGATGGTCGAACTGAGCGGTTCCGGCAAGGGCGCCTACACGCTCGAGCGCTACACCATCGAGCCGCTCCCCAAGGACGCCGTGGTGGACGGCAACATCATGAACCTCGAGGAGGTCGGTGATGCCGTGCGCCGGGGCTGGAAACGCATGGGCACCCGGGTGAAGAACCTCGCCATGGCCCTGCCCGCCGCCGCCGTCATTACCAAGAAGATCACCGTGGCCTCCGGGCAGACCGAGGACCAGCTCGAGGCCCAGGTCGAAACCGAGGCCAACCAGTACATCCCCTTTGCCCTGGAGGAAGTCAACCTCGACTTCCAGATCCTGGGTCCGGCGCCCAACAGCGCCGAGGACATGGAAGTCATGATCGCCGCCTCCCGCAAGGAAAAGGTCGAGGACCGCGTGGCCGTGGCCGAGTCCGTGGGCCTGAAGGCGATCGTCATGGACATCGACTCCTTCGCCTCGCAGAACGCGTTCGAGCTCATGCAGGGCCAGCTCCCGGAAGGCGGCCGCGACCAGACCATCGCCCTGGTCGACATCGGCGCCTCGATGATGAACATCAACGTGCTGCGCAACGGCCAGTCGGTCTACATGCGCGAGCAGCCCTTCGGCGGCAACCAGCTGACGCAGGAAATCATGCGCCACTACAACCTCTCCGCCGAGGAGGCGGAGGCCGCCAAGCGCAACGGCGGCCTGCCCGACACCTACGAAGGCGAAGTCCTGGCGCCGTACATGGACACCCTCGCGCTGGAAGTTGCCCGCGCGCTGCAGTTCTTCTTCACCTCCACCCAGTACAACCAGGCCCACCATATCTTCCTTTCCGGCGGGTCCTCGACGATCCCGGGCCTTCCCGAGGTCGTCGCCGAGCGCACCCAGGTGCCCTCGGTCGTCGCCAACCCGTTCGTTGGAATGAAAATCTCCGGCAAGGTTCGCCAGGCCCAGCTCGCCATCGACGCGCCGGCGCTGCTGGTGGCCTGCGGGCTGGCGCTGCGGAGGTTCGACGCATGATCCCGATCAACCTACTGCCGCACCGCGCGGCGCGCCGCAAGGCGGCCCAGCAGCAGTTCGCCATCCTCGCGGGGATGACGGTAGCGCTGGCCGGCGCGATCGTGGTGCTGGTGCACCTGTCCTTCGCCGATCGCATCGAGAACCAGATGGAGCGCAACCGCTTCCTGGAAAACGAGATTGCCACCCTCGACAAGCAGATCGACGAGATCAAGAAGCTCAAGGAGCAGACGGCCGCGCTGCTCGCGCGCAAGCGGGTCGTCGAATCCCTGCAGACCAACCGTACGGAGACCGTGCGCCTGCTCGACCAGCTGGTGCGCCAGCTTCCCGACGGCGTCTACCTGAAGTCGATCAAGCAGTCCGGCCAGACCGTCACCGTCATCGGCTACGCGTCCTCCAACGCGCGCGTTTCGACCCTGATGCGCAACTTCGAGGCCTCGCCCTGGCTGGAATCGCCTTCCCTGGTCGAGATCAAGGCCTCCAAGGTCGGCAAGGAAAACACCCCCATCAACGAGTTCAACCTGACCGTGAAGATCTCGCGGCCGAAGGAAGAAACCGTTGCCGCGCCGCGGCCCGCCGCCGCGACCCAGCCTCCGAAGAGCTGACGCCATGACGCTCGACGAACTCAGAAACCTCAATCCGAGGGACATCGGCAACTGGCCGGTGCTGCCCAAGCTGGGCGCGCTGCTGCTGCTCCTGGTCGCCCTGGTCTTCGCCGGCTACTGGTTCGACTGGCGGGGCCAGCTCGAGACGCTCGCCGCCGAGCGTGCCAAGGAACAGGACCTGCGCACCGCCTTCCTCGACAAGAAAAAGCAGGCCGTGAACCTCGAGGCCTACCGCAAGCAGCTCGCCGACATCGAGGAATCCTTCGGCGAGATGCTCAAGCAGTTGCCCAACAAGTCGGAGATGGAAGCCCTGCTTTCGGACATCAACCAGGCCGGGCTGGGCCGCGGCCTGCAGTTCGACCTGTTCCGTCCCGCGCGCGCCGAGACCCAGTCCGAGTTCTACGCCGAGCTGCCCATCACCATCCGCCTGATCGGTTCCTACCATGACATCGGTGCGTTCGCGAGCGACGTCTCGCAGCTGTCGCGCATCGTGACCCTCAACGACGTCGGGCTGACCGAGAAGGATGGCGCCCTGGTCCTGGACGCGACCGCCAAGACATTCCGCTACCTGGATGACAGCGAAGTGGCGGCCCAGCGCAAGGCGGCACGCAGTGCCGCGAAGGGTGGCAGGAAGTGACGCGCGCATCGATCGGAATGCTGGCCCTCGCGGCCATGCTGGGCGGCTGCGGCGGCGACCAGTTCGCCGACCTCAAGCAATTCGTCGAGGAGTCGGGCCAGGGCCTGCGCGGCCGCGTCGAGCCGATTCCCGAGGTGAGGCAGTTCGAGCCCTTCGCCTACAACGCCTTCGACCTGCCGGACCCGTTCAAGCCGCGCGAACTTGCGCTCGCCAACCGGGGAGGCAGCGGCGGCGGGCCGCAGCCCGACCTGAATCGCCGCAAGGAGGCGCTGGAGTCCTTCGCCCTGGAAAGCCTGCAGATGGTGGGCACGCTGGAGCAGAAGAACGTGCGCTATGCGCTCATCAAGACCCCGGACAACAACCTGTATCGCGTAAAGGCGGGCAACTACGTAGGCCAGAACTTCGGGGTGATCACGGCGATCAGCGAATCGTCGGTGACGCTCAAGGAAGTGATCCAGGACTCCTCGTCCGGTGCGTGGAACGAGCGCACCAGCAGCCTGCAGTTGCTCGAGAATTGAAAAGGAGCGCGTGTTCATGAACTTCATCGGTCGTTTGATCAACCGCCCCGTCCTCCTGCTCGGGCTGGCGCTGCTTGCCGTCGCCGGCGCCCAGGCGCAGGACGCGGCCAAGACCGGCGCCCCCGCCGGCAACGTGATCCAGTCGGTCGATGTCTCCGCGCAGGGCGGGACGGTCACCGTCAAGCTGGGACTGAAGGAGGCCCCCGCCTCGCCGCCGTCGGCCTTCACGGTCAACAACCCGCCGCGCATCGCGCTCGACTTCCCCGGCACCACCAACGGGCTGGGCAAGAGCTCCCAGGACGTGAACCAGGGCGACCTGCGCAACATCCGCCTGGGACAATCCGGCGGCCGCACCCGGGTCGTGATGAATCTTGCCAAGATGGCGAAATATGAAACCCGGGTTGAAGGCAACACCGTCATCGTGACCCTGGTGGGGGCGGGCTCCGCCGCCGCGGATACCTCCACCCAGTTCTCCGAGGCCAAGGCGGCCGCCGAGCCGCACGCCATCCGCGACATCGATTTCCGCCGCGGCAAGGGCGGGGAAGGCCAGATCGTGGTCGACCTCTCCGATACCGGCACCGGCATCGACCTGAAGCAGCAGGGCCGCACCCTGATCGTCGATTTCCTGCAGACGGCGCTGCCGCCGGCCCTGGAGCGCCGTTATGACGTCACCGATTTCGGCACCCAGGTGGAAACCTTCGAGGTCATGAAGCAGGCGGGCAACACGCGCATCACCCTCGTGCCCAAGGGCCGCTGGGAGCAGGCCGCGTACCAGACCGACAAGCGCTTCATCATCGAGGTTAAGCCCGTCGTCGACGATCCGGCCGCCAAGCAGAAGTACGGCAAGGGTTACACCGGGGACAAGCTGTCGCTGAATTTCCAGAACATCGAAGTGCGGGCGGTGCTGCAGGTGATCGCCGACTTCACCAACCTGAACATCATCACCAGCGACACGGTGACCGGGAACCTCACGCTGCGCCTGAAGGACGTGCCCTGGGACCAGGCCCTGGACATCATCCTGCAGGCCAAGGGACTCGACATGCGCAAGACCGGCAACGTGGTCTGGATCGCGCCGCGCGACGAGCTCGCCACCAAGGAAAAGCTCGCCCTGGAGGCCCAGGCGCAGATCGCCGACCTGGAGCCGTTGCGCACCGAGACCTTCCAGCTCAATTACCAGAAGGCGGAGGCATTCCAGAAGATCCTGACCGACCCGCAGCAGAAGATCCTGTCCAAGCGCGGCAGCGCCGTCATTGACCCGCGCACGAACATCATTTTCGTGCAGGACACCGCCGGCAAGCTCGACGAGGTTCGCGAACTGCTCAAGACCGTCGACATCGCCTCCCGCCAGGTGCTGATCGAGGCGCGCATCGTGGAAGCGAGCGACACGTTCAGCCGCAACCTGGGCGCCCGCATCGGCTAC
>DASZQJ010000127.1:0-2524 GCA_035549715.1 Burkholderiales bacterium | reverse complement strand
GGCGTTCATCGTCAGCGCCGCCAGGCCGACGTTGAGCCGGTCGATGATGCAGATCAGGTAGGCCACCAGCAGGAAGGGCAGGACCTTCCACGCCATCTTGCGTACGAGTGCGAGTTCCTCTTCCTTGCTCATGCTCCCCCCCTTGTTTTATCTACTTCTGTTTTCACCACAGAGGCACAGAGGACACAGGGGAAAGCAGGAACGACGGCAAGGGAATTTCGTTGGCCAGGGCTGCCATTGGTGCCAGCAGCGGACATTCTCCGTCGACATGCCTCCAACCGCCTGGAATTTATCCCGGCTGGATTTCGCCTTTCCCCTGTGTCCTCTGTGCCTCTGTGGTGATGCCCGGCTTTCCGTGGTCAGCCCTTGCCTTCGCTCTTCGCCCAGTTCTTCATCAGCGTGTTGGACGGCAGCTTCTCGTCGCGCAGCTTGTTCGCCGTCTCGATGCCCGCCACGGGCAGGCCCTTCGGGTCCAGCTTGCCGATCTGCACCAGCACCGAGGCCTGGTCCCAGTAGATGTGCTCGTGGTAGAGCTTGTCGCCGCGGAAGTTGACGATCGCCACCAGCGGGATCTCGACGTACCTGCCCGTGGGCGGGATGCCCGGGAGCATCCAGTCGATCTCGATGTCGTGGGTGAAGCAGAACAGCATCTCGTCCACCAGGCGGTCCGCGCCGATGGTGCGCGAGATCGGGATGAGCTTCGTATCGGCCGGCGTGGTCGGGATGAAGTGGTGCTTGTAGAAGCGCTTGAGGTGGTCGTGGCCCACGCCGCCGGTCATGGTCGGGATGTGGTTCACGTACGGCTGCGAAACCATGGTCTTCATGGTCGCATCCACGTCGCGCGTGCCGAACTCGTGCATGGTGTGCATTTCCCACAGCGCCGAGAGGTCGTGGTGCGGGCCCATCACGCGGTGGAACAGGGCGATGGAGCGCGAGTGCGCCATCATGTGCGCGGGGCGGTCGTAGTGCATGCCGCCGGTGCGGGCGAAGGCGTGGTCCACGCCGGGATAGACGTAAATCTCGACGTCGGGATTGCCCTGGAACGCGGCCTTGATCTTGTCCACGGCCTCGGGCGGGGCGTATTTGTCCTGGGCCGCGAAGTGCAGGACCATCGGCACCTTGATCTTCGAGGCCTCGTTCAGGTACTGGTCGATGGTCACGCCGTAGTAGCCGACCGCGCAGTCCACGCCGGAGCGCGCCGCCGCGAGGTAGGCGAGGCGCCCGCCCAGGCAGAAGCCCAGGGCGCCGACCTTGCCGGCGAACTCCGGCCGGGCGCGCAGCGTCTTCACCGCCGCGGTGATGTCCTCCATGCCCTTGTCGGTGTCGAACTTCTGGAAGTACTCGAACGCCTTCTTCCAGTCGGCCTCGGTGTAGCCCAGGTCGACATCCTTGTCGATGCGCCAGAACAGGTCCGGCGCCAGGACCACGTAGCCTTCCTCCGCGTAGTAGTCGGCCGTCTCGCGGATGTAGGCGTTGATGCCGAAGATCTCCTGGCAGAGGACGATGCCCGGGCCCTTGCCGGACTTCGGCACGGCAAGGTAGCCCCGGAACTTGCCGCCGTCATTGGCCTTGATCTCGATCCACTGGCCCATCGTTTCCCCCGCTTGTCGTCGTGTTGCGCCGCCATGCGACGGCGGCGAATGAGAGCCGACCTTTTACCGCGCCCGAGCGCGCGGTGTCAAACCGCGCCGGGGACCGCGTCCCGCGGCGCATCGGCTTGACAAAGGCCCCCCCGGCACCTAGATTCCAGCCGGTCCGCAGCGGTGCAAATTCCGGCGCAAAATCCTTGGCCAGAACCGGCCCCTAAAGCACCGCCGGGCGTCCAATCCTTCTGGGGGAACCACCATGCATCCGATCTCACGCCGCCGCTTCCTGCAGGCGACGGGCGCCACCGCCCTCGCCGCGCCGTTCTCCGGCCCGCTGCTCTCCAGCGCGCTCGCGCAGGCCTCCGGCACGCTGACCATCGCCTACAACGTGGCGCTGCCGTCCTGGGACCCGACCACCGGCCCGTCGGCCGTGAACCCCACCATCCAGTCGGTCTACAAGGCCGTGTTCGATTCCTTCATCGACCAGAACCCCGACCTGTCCTTCAAGCCGGGCCTGCTCACCAAGTGGGGCTGGAACAAGGACAAGACCCGGGTCGAGATGGAAGTGCGCAAGGACGCCTTCTGGCACGACGGCAGCCCGGTCACCGCGGAGGACGTCGTGTGGTCGCTCGAGCGCGCCGGGGATCCCAAGACCGGCAATCCGATCCAGTTCGTCTGGGGCAAGATCGGCAACTTCAAGATCGACGGCCACCGGATCACGGCCGACGTGAAGGAATACGAACCCGCGCTGTTCAAGTGGATGGCCTTCCTCACCGGCTACGTGCTGCCGAAGAAGGTCTACACCGCGGCCGGCGCCCAGGGCTGGGAAAGCAGGCCCGTCGGCAGCGGCCCCTACATGGTGGAGAAGTTCGAGAGGAACGCGTACATCCGGCTCAAGGCCTTCCCGAAGTACTGGGGTCCGAAGCCGGCGTTCGACA
>DASZQJ010000126.1:0-1777 GCA_035549715.1 Burkholderiales bacterium | reverse complement strand
CGCGGGGCGCCGGCGGACCCGGAGCGGGACCTGGCGCCGGTGCCGGGCTCGGCGCTGCAGTTGAACGAGGACTGGCGCGAACTGGGCCACATCGACCATGCGATGCTCGACGCCGCCTGGCGGCTCGGTGCCTGGGAGCTGGACCGCGAGGAAAAGCGCGCCTGCGCCACGGCCGGGGCTTCGGAGCGCGAATCGTACGAATGCCGCCAGGCATTCGGTGATCCGCCGGTGCGCGGCCGCTTCGACCCGCTGGTGGTGGAGGCGCCGGACCGCGACGACATGCTGTCCCTCGGCGCGGAAGTCGGCTACGTCCGCTGGCAGTTCCGCCCCGTATGCGGGGGCGTGTGGAAGCCCACCGCGGCGGACGACACCCTGTCGCCCGAGGGCAGCCGCGAACCGCCTTGTCCGGTGGGCGTCCAGCCCCCGGTCGGCACCCGGGTGTCCCGGGCGCGGTACCGCCTGGGCAAGAGCCACAGGCTGGTCATCCTGTAGGACCCAGCACCCAGCACCCAGCACCCAGCACGCAGCACTCAGCACGCAGCACCCCGTTCTTCTTCTTCCCGGGCCCTTGAAACCCTGCGGGCCTGCCCCTAGTTCCCGTCCGTCGGCGCCCCGCGCCGGCTCCCGTACATCCGGCGACCGTGCCCCCCCGGGCCCGGCTCGCGCCGGAAAACGGACCATTTTTCAATAATCTGAATTCGCACAGGAGATAGCAACATGCAGATCCGTCCCCTCTACGACCGGATTATCGTCAAGCGCCTGGAACAGGAACGGCAGACGGCCTCGGGCATCGTGATCCCCGACACGGCCGCCGAGAAGCCCGAGCAGGGCGAGGTCGTCGCCGTCGGCCCCGGCCGACTCCTGCAGGACGGCACCATCCGCCCCTTGCAGGTCAAGCCGGGCGAGCGCGTCCTGTTCGGCAAGTATGTCGGCCAGACCGTCAAGATCCGCGACCAGGAATACCTGGTCATCAAGGAAGAGGATGTGCTGGGCGTCATCGAGCCGGCGACCGATTCCCTGAAGAAAGCCGCCTGAACCTTTTCCATCCCCACCATCGCAACAGGAGCAAGCCATGGCAGCCAAGGAAGTGCAATTTCGCGACGGCGCCCGCGCGCGCATCGTCAAGGGCGTCAACATCCTCGCCGACGCAGTCAAGGTCACGCTGGGCCCGAAGGGCCGCAACGTCGTGATCGAGAAGTCGTTCGGCGCGCCGACGATCACCAAGGACGGCGTGACCGTCGCCAAGGAAATCGAGCTGAAGGACAAGTTCGAGAACATGGGCGCGCAGATGGTCAAGCAGGTCGCCTCCAAGACCGCGGACGTGGCCGGCGACGGCACCACCACCGCGACGGTGCTGGCCCAGTCGATCGTGCAGGAAGGCATGAAGTACGTCGCCGCCGGCATGAACCCGATGGATCTGAAGCGCGGCATCGACAAGGCCGTGGGCACGGTGGTCGAGGAACTGAAGAAGATGTCGCGGCCCTGCAGCAACACGAGGGAGATCGCGCAGGTCGGCGCGCTGTCCGCCAACTCCGATGCCTCGATCGGCGACACCATCGCCAGGGCGATGGAAAAGGTCGGCAAGGAAGGCGTCATCACCGTCGAGGACGGCAAGGGCCTGGAGAACGAGCTGGACGTGGTCGAGGGCATGCAGTTCGACCGCGGCTACATCAGCCCCTACTTCATGAACAATCCCGACAAGCAGGTCGCCGTGCTCGAAGATGCGCTGGTCCTGCTCTACGACAAGAAGATCTCCAACATCCGCGAGCTGCTGCCC
>DASZQJ010000125.1:0-7001 GCA_035549715.1 Burkholderiales bacterium | reverse complement strand
ACATGCGCTCCCCCATCAGGTTGCGCACCATCCCGATCGACTCGTAGTAGCCCCAGCGCTCCTCGGGCGTCGGATTGAGCCAGATCGCCTTCGAGTAGACGTCCAGCATGCGCTGCAGCCACACCGCCCCCGCCTCCTCGTTGTGGTGCTCGACGCTGCCGCCCGGGTAGCCGATTTCGTAGGGGCTCATGGTGGCGTCGCCGACGAAGACCAGCTTGTAGTCGTGCGGGTACTTGTGCAGGACGTCGAACGTGGGGAAGCGCTCCGAGTTGCGGCGCCGGTTGTCGCGCCACACCGACTCGTACAGGAAGTTGTGGAAGTAGAAATACTCCAGGTGCTTGAACTCGGCGCGCGCCGCCGAGAACAGCTCCTCGCAGCCGCGCACGTAGTCGTCCATCGAGCCGCCGATGTCCAGGAACAGCAGCACCTTCACGGCGTTGTGGCGCTCCGGAACCATGCGCAGGTCGAGCCAGCCCGCGTTTTTCGCGGTCGAGCGCACGGTGTCCTCGAGGTCGAGCTCCTCCGCCGCGCCGTCGCGCGCGAACCTGCGCAGGCGCCGCAGCGCCACCTTGATGTTGCGGGTGCCCAGTTCGACCGAGTCGTCCAGGTTGCGGTACTCGCGCTTGTCCCAGACCTTCACGGCCCGCCGGTTGCGCGAACCGTCCTGGCCGATGCGCACCCCCTCCGGGTTGTAGCCGTGGGCCCCGAAGGGCGACGTGCCGCCGGTGCCGATCCACTTCGAGCCGCCCTGGTGGCGGCCCTTCTGCTCCTCGAGGCGCTTCCTCAGCGTCTCCATGAGCCTGTCCCAGCCACCCAGGGACTGGACCAGCGCCTTGTCTTCCTCGCTGAGCAGCAGCTCGGCCTGCAGGCGCAGCCAATCCTCCGGAATCTGCGCCGCCATGCCCTCGACCTGGGGCACGATGCCGCGGAAGTACGCGCCGAACACGCGGTCGAACTTGTCGTAGTTCGCCTCGTCCTTGACCAGGCAGGTGCGCGAGAGGTAGTAGAACTCGTCCAGGCTGCCGCCGCTGACGTGCTTTGCCAGCGCTTCCAGCAGCACCAGGTATTCCTTCACCGAGGCGGGCACCCCGCCCTGGCGCAGCTGCAGGAAGAAATCCGTCAGCAAGGCCTAGCCCCCGCCCGCGGCGCGCAGCCGCGAAAGCGCGATCGCTTCCAGCCAGTCGACCTCGAACGGCACCACGTAACCCTTCGGCAGGCGCGGCCGCAGCTCGCGGTAGGCCACCATCGCCTCGCCGGGTTCGCCCAGGGCGATGTTGGACAGCATCGTCACGGCGACCAGGAACATCGTGTCGGTGGGCCTGGCCGCCGCGTCGGCATGCTGGATCAGGCGCAGCGACGCATCGCGCATCGCGGCGGGCTCCTTCGCCGCGACCGCCGAGAACAGCTGCAGCCATGCCAGGTCCGCCGGCGCCGCCGAGCGCCGGCAGGCCGGCGGCACCAGCCTGTCCCAGAACGCCGGCGAGGTTTTCGGGTCCAGGTAGCGGGCGGTGAAGCGCCCGATGTTCCTCCATGCCGCATTCCAGCGCTCGCGATTCGCGCCGCCGCAGGCGCCGGCCCCGATCTGGGCGATCGCGACGTCATTGGCGAACTCCTGCAGGTCGGGGCTCGGACTGCCGCCCATGATCGCCCGGACGATCCGCTGCGCCAGCTTGCGGTTGGTCGGATTGCGCTCCGACAGCTCGTGCCAGGCCAGGTTGTCGCGGCCGCCGGCGGACAGCATCTCCGGGACCGGCAGGCCCACGGCGATGAGCTGGATGACCTCCTGGGCGTTGGACTTCTTGAAACGGGCCCGGGGCGCCTCGTGGTCGATGAAGGGGAAGTAGTCCGAATTGACGGGCGCGCGCGAGCGCGCGAAATACGGATCGAGCAGTTCCTTGCCGCCGATGCGCCGCACCCGCACGTCGTCGACGCTCGCCAGGCCCACGCTGGTCAGCTCTTCCCGCACCGCCGGCCGGGCGAAGACCGCCGGGTCGACCTCGCGCACGGGCGCGCCCCTGCTCGCCACGATGAGGATGTTGCGCTCGTTGCTGACGTAGACCGCATAGTCGGCGAACCAGGGCGACAGCGCCTTCATGATCGAGGCGACGGAATCGAAATCGATCTCGTAGAGCTGCACCCACTGCACCAGCACGCCGCCCTCGTTCAGGTGGCCGACGACGTTGCGGTAGAACTCGCTGGTGAACAGCGAGGAGACGCCGCTCACCCAGGGATTGCTCGGCTCCGACACGATGATGTCGTAGCGCAGCCGCGCCACGGAGAAGAAGGTCTTGGCATCCTCGATGTGGATGACGCTGCGCGGATCGTCGTAGGCGCGCCCGTTGCGGGGGTAGAAACCCAGCTTCGCGGCCTCCACCATGCGCGCCTCGATCTCGATGCTGTCCACCCGCTCCAGGCCCGGATCGCCCAGCAGCGCATGCGTGCTCATGCCGGCGCCGAAGCCGATCACCGCGGCGCGCTTCGCGTCCGGCTGCACCAGCAGCGGAAGCGCGCCCAGCATCACCTGGGTTTCCTCGTCCTCGGTGCGCACCCCGCCCTTGCCCATGTTGATGCTGGCGTCGATCTTGCCGTTGGTCGCCAGGCTGAAGATCGTGCCGTCGCGGGTGAGGCTGACCGTCGCCGTCTTGCCGTCGCGCAGGTAGGGAATCGCCTCCGTGGCCGAGACGGCCCGGCCGTAGCGGAACACGCCCGACACCGCCTTGCGCGGGTCCACGTCGCCATCCACGGCGGCCCACGCGAACGCGGCGAGGCCCGCCATCGCGGCGATCGCCATCCAGCGCTGGCGCCCGGCCTGCGCGGACTTGCGCAGCAGCACGAGCCCGAGGCCGAAGTCCAGCAGGGCGCCCACCACGATCACGCCCTTGGTGTTCAGCGCCGGCATGAGCACGTGCACGGCCAGGGCGATGCCCAGGATCGCGCCGACGGTATTGGCCGCGTAGACCGCGCCCAGCGCCCGCTCCCCCGCCCCCTGGCGCAGCGCCGCGTAGGTGATCAGCGGCAGCGTCATGCCCGCGCAGAAGGTGGTCGGGATCATCATCGCGGAGGCGATGAGGTGGCTCGCCCAGTTGAAGCCCGCGTAGCCCAGGTCGGTGGGCGCGAACATGCCCATGAACAGGCTCATCCATTCGAAGGTCTGCCCGTAGACGTAGAGCGTGGACAGCGCCATCAATCCCATGATGACCTGCACCAGGGCCAGCAGGCGGTACGGGTCCGCCGCGCCATCCACCCGCTTGCGCACCCACAGGCCGCCCAGCGCCAGGCCGAGGATGAAGGACGAGAGCATGAGCTCGAAGGCCTGGGTGCTGGCGCCCAGCACCAGGCTCAGCATGCGCAGCCAGCCGATCTCGTAGCAGAACGACGCCATGCCCGTGACCAGCGAGGCGATGAGCAGCAGGCGATAGCCCTGGCCCGGGCCCTCGCGCACCGCCGCCGGCGCCGCGGCCGGCACCCCGGTTCCCGACCGCTCGGGAACCTTGCGCAGCATGAGCCAGGTCACGAGCGCCACGGCCAGGTTGAGCAGGCCGGCCGTCATCATGGCCCCGGGCAGGCCGACGTTCGGGATCAGCAGGAAGCCGCTGGCCAGCACGCCGACCGCGCCGCCCAGGCTGTTGGTGAAATACAGCAGCCCGAGGCTGCGGCCCGCGCGCTCCGGGGCAAAGCGCAGGAATCCCGCGCTCATGAGCGGGAAGGTCATGCCCAGCAGGATCGACTGCGGCAGGATCACCGCCGCGCCGAGGGTCCACTTGTACGCATGCACGGCGCCGACCGAGCCCAGCGACGGGATGATGCTCTCGAACGACACCCGCATGGCCGCGTCGAAGGCGCCATGGAACAGCAGCGCGATCACGCCGGTCACCGCCTCGACCGCCGCGTAGCCCAGCAGCACCTGGCGCCAGCGCAGGGAGTAGCGCCCCGCCAGCGCGGAGCCGACCGCCATCCCGCCCATGAAGATGGCGAGCACCAGCACCTGGGAATACGCCGCGTGGCCCAGGAAGAGCTTGAGGTAATGGCTCCAGATCGATTCGTAGATCAGCCCGGAGAACCCGGACACGGTGAAGATCAGCAGCAGTACCAGCGGTACGCGATTCGGGATCATCGATGCAGTTGTATCCGGTTGTTGTTGTCGCCGGCAGGCAGATCGGGCCGCGCCCGTCGCCCTAGCCGCGGCTCCTGCGGGACATGAAGACCAGCCGCTCGAAGAGGTGGACGTCCTGCTCGTTCTTAAGCAAGGCGCCTGCCAGCGGCGGGATGATCCTGCCCTGGTCCTGGCCGTGCAGCGCCTCGGGCGAAATGTCCTCCGCCATGAGCAGCTTCAGCCAGTCGAGCAGCTCCGAGGTCGAGGGCTTTTTCTTCAGGCCGGGAACCTCCCGGACCTCGAAGAACACCTCCAGCGCCTCGCGCAGCAGCGCCTTCTTCAGGTTCGGGAAGTGCACGTCCACGATCCGCTGCATGGTCTCCTTGTCGGGAAAGCGGATGTAGTGGAAAAAGCAGCGCCGCAGGAAGGCGTCCGGCAGCTCCTTCTCGTTGTTGCTGGTGATGATGATGAGCGGCCGGTGCCGGGCCCGGACCAGCTGGCGCGTCTCGTAGACGTAGAACTCCATGCGGTCGAGCTCGCGCAGCAGGTCGTTGGGGAACTCGATGTCGGCCTTGTCCACCTCGTCGATGAGCAGCACGCCGGGCTGCTCCGATTCGAAGGCGTCCCAGAGCGGCCCGCGCAGGATGTAATTGGAGATGTCGTGCACGCGGCCGTCGCCGAGCTGGGAATCGCGCAGGCGCGACACCGCGTCGTATTCGTACAGGCCCTGCTGGGCCTTGGAGGTGGACTTGACGTGCCACTGGAACAGCGTGCGGCCCAGGGCCTTCGCGACCTCCACCGCGAGCATGGTCTTGCCGGTGCCGGGCTCGCCCTTGATGAGCAGCGGCCGCTCCAGCGTGACGGCGGCATTGACCGCCATCATCAGGTCCTCGGTGGCGATGTAGCTGTCGGTGCCCTCGAATCTCATGTCACTCCCCGCAGGCTGGAAACCGGGCGATTATAGCGACGCGCGCCCGCCGCATCGTCCCGGGGCCGGTGCCGCTGGGCGGCTATAATTGCCGTTTCCCGACAAACGCCAAAAAACTCCCGGGAGGACGCATGCCGAAGTTCAATGCCAACCTGTCCATGATGTTCAACGAAGTGGACTTCCTGTCGCGCTTCGACGCGGCCGCGAAGGCCGGCTTCAGGGGCGTCGAGTTCCTGTTCCCCTACGATTTTCCCGCCGCGCAGATCCGCGAGAAGCTCGACCGCAACAAGCTCGAGATGGTGCTGTTCAACATGCCGCCCGGCGATTTCGCCGCCGGCGAGCGCGGCATGGCCTGCAACCCCGCCAAGGTGGCCCAGTTCCAGGAAAACGTCGGCAGGACCCTCGAATACGCGAAGGCCCTCGGCGCCAGGCAGATCCACGTCATGGCGGGCCTCAAGCCGGTCGGCGTGGCCGAGGAAAAGATGCGCGAGACCTACATCGCCAACCTGCAGTTCGCCGGCAGGGAGCTCGCGAAGCACGACATCCGGCTGCTGATCGAAGCCATCAACACCCGCGACATCCCGGGCTTCTACCTCAATTATTCGCGCCAGGCCTTCGACATCATGCATTACGCCGCGGTGCCCAACCTGTACTTCCAGTACGACATCTACCACATGCAGATCATGGAGGGCGACCTCGCGCCGACGGTGGAGAAGAACCTGGCCAAGATCGCCCACATGCAGCTCGCCGACACGCCGGGCCGCCACGAGCCCGGCACGGGCGAGATCAATTACCCCTTCCTGTTCCAGCACTTCGACAGGATCGGCTACACGGGCTGGATCGGCTGCGAGTACCGGCCCGCGGGCAGGACCGAGGACGGCCTGGGCTGGCTCAAGCCGTATTTGCAACCCTGAACCGCAAAGGCGCAAAGACGCAAAGAAATTCCGCAAGGGAAAGCACGGCAGGACGGACGGGCATGTCCACGAGCCCGGATTTCACCGGCGTTGCGCCTGGAGCCCGGCGTCATTCCGGGCCGCATTCCTTTGCGCTTGCTTTGCGCCTTTGCGTCTTTGCGGTCGGGAACTAACCGGAGAACAGCATGAACGTCGGATTCATCGGACTGGGCATCATGGGCAAGCCCATGGCGCTCAACCTCATCAAGGGCGGCCACACCCTGTTCGCCGCCAGCCGCAGCGGCGTGCCGCAGGAACTCACGGCGGCCGGCGCGAAATCCTGCGCCTCGGGCAAGGAAGTCGCGCAGAAGTCGGACGTGATCATCACCATGGTCCCCGACACGCCGGACGTGGAGAAAGTGCTGTTCGGCAGGGACGGCGTCGCGGAAGGCCTGTCCGCCGGCAAGGTCGTCGTGGACATGAGCTCCATCTCCCCGATCGAGACCAGGGCCTTCGCGGAGCGCATCGCCGGTGCCGGCGCCGAATACGTGGATGCGCCCGTCTCGGGCGGCGAGGTGGGCGCGAAAAACGCCGCGCTGACCATCATGGCGGGCGGCAGCGAGGCCGCCTTCGCCCGCGTCAAGCCGCTGTTCGACCTCATGGGCAAGAACATCACCCTGGTCGGGGGCGTGGGAGCGGGCCAGATCACCAAGGTCTGCAACCAGATCATCGTCGCGCTGAACATCGAGGCCGTGGGCGAGGCGCTGCTGCTCGCCTCCAAGGCCGGCGTGGATCCCGGCAAGGTGCGCCAGGCGCTCATGGGCGGCTTCGCCGCCTCGCGCGTGCTCGAAGTGCACGGCGAACGCATGGTCAAGCGCACCTTCGACCCCGGCTTCCGCATCGAGCTGCACCAGAAGGACCTCAACCTCGCCCTGTCGTCGGCGCGCGCGCTGAAGGTGAGCCTGCCCAACACCGCCACCGCGCAGGAACTGTTCAACGCCTGCCAGGCCCAGGGCGGCGGCAAGTGGGACCACTCCGCGATGGTCAAGGCGCTGGAGACCCTCGCGAACCATGCGGTCGCGGGATA
>DASZQJ010000124.1:0-36051 GCA_035549715.1 Burkholderiales bacterium | reverse complement strand
CCCCGTCCCTCGCCCCTACTTCAGCGGCGCAGCCGTATACGACCCGTCCTTGAAGCTGCCCGCGATCGTCATCACGATGTTGTGGTCGGGGAAGCCGTTGCGGTTGCGGGCGCTCCATGAATAGGTCGCGTAGACGCCGGGCAGCTCCTTCGTGCCCTCGAGGACCTTCTGGATGGCCTTCGGGTCCGTCGAGCCGGCGGCCTTCACCGCATGCTCGATGATCTTCACGGTGTCGTACCCGAGGGCGACCCACCAGAACATGAAGTCGATCTCGCCGCCCTTGCCGAGCTTGGGCCGGATCCTGTCCATCAGCGCCTGGGTCCGCGGCGGGAGCTTGCCCTTCGCGTCGTAGGTGGTGCTGGCATAGCCGGCGGCGAAGGTGTCGCGCCAGTACTCCGGCTTGTTGAGCAGCGGCTTCACCGGGGGCGCCTGCAGCGCCGGGTGGCCGACGACGGTGACGTTCCAGCCCATGTCGCCGCGCGTGTTCAGCAGCCGCGCGAGCAGGCCGGTGGCGGCCGACCAGGGCATGATCACGTCGGCGCCGGCGGCCTTCGCCTTGGTCATCTCGTCCGTCAGGTCGGTCTTGTTGGGATCGATGAGCACGGAGTACACGGGCGTGATGCCCATCCTGCCCAGCATCTCCTGCGCGGTCCTGGCGCTTGCGGTGCCGTAGCCCGACGTATCGCCGATCACGGCGACCTTTTTCCTCTTCAGCACGTTGATCGCGTAGTCGTTGGCCGCACCGATCCATTGGGTGTTCGTGTTGATCGCGCGGAAGGCGAGCGGGTACTTCTGCGCGTCGGTCAGCTCGTCGATGCTGCCGATGATGAGGTTGGGGATCCCGGCCTTCGCGACGATGGGCACGGTGGCCAGCGACTCGCCGGAGTTGACCGGGCCGATGATGAAGTCGACCTTGTCGACGAAGGCGAGCTGCTTGGCGAAGTTCACCGCCTTGGTGGGCTCGCCGGCCGTGTCGCGGGTGACCAGCTCGAGCTTGCGCCCGTTGATGCCGCCGGCGGCGTTGATCTCGTCCACCGCGAACTGCACGCCCTGGTTCTCCGCGATCGCCGCGGAGGACAGCGCGCCGGTCAGCGAGGACAGCCAGCCGATGCGGATCGGCGATTCGGCCAGGGCTTGCGTCGCGCCGAAAGCAAACGCAATGGCCAACAGCCGCGCATTGCGCGCGGCACGCGATGTCTTCATGGTTGGGGCTCCTCCACAGCGGTCCCGCTCGGGCGGGTTTTTGGGAAATATTCGGGGCCGGCCGTTACCTTTGTCAAGAAAATGTTCTGCCGGCCGGAATGCTCCGATGACGCTAAAACATTTTTAATCAGATGGTTAATGGCATTGATTACAGTACGTTCCAGTTCTCGGAATGGAAGTGGATTGACGGCATTCGACTGACAATTCAGTATCGACGCCACAAAAAAAGCTGCACAAAGGGAGGCGAAATGGCGGGTTTGTTCGCGGGAGTCCGGCCGTGAGGCGGGTGCTCAGGGTCGGGGCCGGATCGGCCTGGTGGGGGGATCGGGTCGAGCCCGCGCGACTGAGCGCCGAGCAGGGCGACCTCGACTACCTGTGCTTCGAGACCATGGCGGAAGCGACCATCTCCGCCGCCCAGGTGCGCAAACGCCGCGACCCCTCATTCCCCGGCTACGACACCTACCTCGACGACCGCATGCAGGCAGTCCTGCCGGCCTGCCTCAAGCGCGGCACGAAGATCGTCACCAACCAGGGCTGGATCAATCCCGACGGCGCGGCCGAGCGCATCGTCCACTGGTTGCGCCAGTTCGGCGCGAAGGGCGTCAAGGTCGCCGCGGTCAATGGCAGCCTCATCACCGACCGCGTGCTGCAGCTCACCGACCGGATCCTCGAGAACGGCAAGCCCACCGCGACGCTCGCCGAAACCCTGGTCTCCGCGGAGGCCTACCTCGGCGCCGAGCCCATCGTGCAGGCGCTCAGGCAGGGCGCGCAGATCGTCGTGTCCGGCCGGGTGGCCGACCCGTCGATCTTCATGGCGCCGATGATGCACGAGTTCGGCTGGGATGCGCTCGACCATGTCCGCCTCGGCCGCGGCAACGGGCTCGGGCACCTGATGGAATGCGGCGCCCAGGTCACCGGCGGTTATTTCGCCGACCCCGGGTTCAAGGACGTGCCCGATCCCTGGAACCTCGCCTTCCCCATCGCCGAAGTGGAGGAAGACGGCTCCGCGGTGCTGACCAAGGTCGCCGGCACCGGCGGCGCGGTGAACCTGATGACGGTCAAGGAGCAGATGCTCTACGAGGTGCACGACCCGGCCAATTACCTGACACCCGACGTCGTCGTGGACTTCACCACCACGAAGCTCGAGCAGGTCGGCCCCGACCGGGTGCGCGTGACGGGCATTTCCGGCAAGCCGCGCACGCCGACGTTGAAGGTTTCCATCGGCTGCACCGAGGGCTTCATCGGCGAGGACATGTTCTTCTATGCCGGTCCCGGCGCCCTGCGCCGCGCCCGTCTCGCGAAAAGGATCCTCGAGGAGCGCTTCAGGATCGTGAAACTCGATGCCGAGGAGGTGCGCATCGACTTCCTGGGGCTGA
Source organism: Burkholderiales bacterium (assembly GCA_035549715.1). Taxonomy (GTDB): domain Bacteria; phylum Pseudomonadota; class Gammaproteobacteria; order Burkholderiales; family JACQAP01; genus JACQAP01. Next base: position 33,472 of record DASZQJ010000124.1, on the reverse strand, counting down.
ACGCCATCCACGGAACCATGACGCCGCAAGACGCGCCCGAGCCCTACGAGATCGCCGTCCGCGTGGCGGCCCGCACGAAGACGCGCGAGGAAGCGATCAAGGTCGGCCGCGAGGTCGACGGCATGGCGGTCTCCGGCATCGGCATGACGGGCAAGCGCGTGCCGCACCAGGACCGCACCCGGGAGATCATCGGCGTCTGGTCCTCGCTGGTGCCGAGGGAAAAGGTGGTGCCGTCCATCAGCTTTTTTGAAAGCTGATGGACGGCCGTGACGAGAAACACGTGACTGCCGTGACGATCGTGACGATCGGAAGCACCCGTCAAGCCCTGGACCGACAGTCACGACAGTCACGTCGTCACGTTGATCACGAACAACGCACGCATAGACAGCTGCGCAATCGGAACACCCAGGGACACACATGAAAGTCCTCCTCCAGCATGCCGCCCACTGCCGCTCCGGCGACAAGGGCAACACGTCGAACATCTCGGTAATCGCCTACGAGCCGGAGCTGTACCCGCACATCAGGCAGCAGCTCACGGCGGAGAAGTTCAAGGCGCACTACCATGGCGTGGTCACGGGCAAGGTGACGCGCTACGAGGTCGACGGCCTGCACGCGCTCAACTTCGTCGCGGAAGGCGCGCTGGGCGGCGGCGTCTCGCGCAGCCTGTGCCTGGACAACTACGGCAAGTCGCTGTCGGCGCGCGCGCTGTCCTTCGAACTGGAAATTCCCGACGCGCTGGGGGCGAAGCTGCGCGGGATGGGAAAGCCGTGAATGCCGCGAATGCCGCGAATGCCGTGAATGCCGTGACTGTCGTGACTGTCGTGACTACGTAAGGGCTTCGAGCTCTAGATCGATAGTCACGATAGTCACGGCAGTCACGATCGTCACGGCAGTCACGGCAGTTACGACAGTCACGAACACAGGAGGCACTGATGGCAACGATCCTGGGCAGCGGGGAATTCCGTTACGAGGTCATCGAGAACTGGGCCAGGCTGCCCGACGGCTGGACGTTCAAGGACGTGGCCGCCGTGGCGGTGGACCACATGGACCGCGTGTACGTGTTCAACCGCGGCGAGCACCCGATGATCGTGTTCGACCGCGACGGCAACTTCCTGCGCTCCTGGGGCGAGGGCGTGTTCAACCGCGCCCATGGCCTGCACATCGGCCCGGACGAATCGCTGTACTGCACGGACGACGGCGACCATTCGGTGCGCAAGTGCACGCTGGAGGGCAAGGTGCTGCTGACCATCGGCATCCCCGGCAAGCCCGCGCCCTACATGAGCGGGGAGCCCTTCCATCGCTGCACCCACACCGCGCTCTCGCCGCGGGGCGACATCTATGTCTCCGATGGCTACGGCAATTCGCGCATCCACCACTACTCGCCCGACGGCAAGCTGCTCAGGTCCTGGGGCGAATCCGGCACCGGGCCCGGACAGTTCAACATCCCCCACAACCTGTGTTGCGACCCGGACGGCTGGATCTACGTGGCCGACCGCGAGAACCACCGCGTCCAGGTCTTCGACGGCAACGGCCGGTACGAGACCGAGTGGCACAACCTGCACCGGCCCTGCGGCATGTTCATGGAGCCGAAGCGCCAGCCGCTGTGCTACATCGGCGAAATCGGGCCGACGCTGCCGGTCAACCGCGAGGTGCCCAACCTCGGGCCGCGCATCAGCATCGTCGACCACAAGGGCAACCTGGTCTCGCGCTTCGGCGCGGACAAGGCAGGCTACGACCGGCCGGACCAGTTCGTGGCGCCGCACGGCATGGCCGTCGACTCGCGCGGCGACCTCTACGTGGGCGAAGTCTCCTACGCCTCGTGGACGCAGGTCTTCCCGGACCGCGAGATGCCCAGGGGCCTGAACACCCTGCGCAAGCTGGTGCGAGTGCGCTGAGCCCGGCGCCGTTTTGCGCTAGCATGCGGAAAAACCCCGAGAGACGGCATTCCGCATGCGTCCCGTTCTTCCTGTTCGCGTCCTCGCCGCAGCCCTCGTCGCGTTCCTCGCGCTCGGCGCCGGTTGCAAGTCCCTGCAGGACATGGCCGGCATGGCGCAAAAGCCCACGGCCCATGTCGTCGGCACCAGCGTGCGGGGACTGTCCCTGTCCAACATCGTCCTGCTGTTCGACATCGAGGTCGCCAACCCCTACGCCGTCGCCCTGCCCCTCGCGGACCTTTCCTATTCACTGAACAGCGGGGGACGCAAGCTGCTCGACGGCAGCGTCCAGCCGAGCGGGTCCATCCCGGCCAGGGGCAAGCAGGTAATCCAGTTGCCCGTCACCGTCGGCTTCGCACCGGTGCTGGCCACGATGAAGGGGGTCAAGCCCGGCGCCGTGTTGCCCTACACCGCCGATTTCCGGCTCGCCGTCGATGCTCCCGCCGTCGGCCGCCTGGAAGCGCCCTTCTCGCGCAAGGGCGAGCTGCCGATCCCGACGGCGCCCGAGGTCGAGCTCACCTCGTTCGAGGTCGGCAAGCTCGGGCTGGACAGGACCACCGGAACGGCGAAGCTGCGCATCCGCAACACCAATCAGTTCGCCCTGGACCTGAAGCGTGTCGGCATGGCCTTTGCGCTCGGCGGCGCCGAGGTCGGCGCGAGCCGGGTTTCCGATGCCGCCAGCCTGCAGTCGGGGGAAAGCGCGAACCTCACGGTGCCGCTGTCGTTTTCGCCGCGCACCGCAGGCGCCAGCCTGTTCAACCTGCTGCGCGGCAAGCAGATCGCCTACCAGGTTTCCGGCAGCATCGAGGCCAGCACCCGCTTCGGGCAGGTCTCGATCCCGTACAACAAGATCGGCAATGCGGCGGTGGTGAAGCCGTGACGAACGTGACTGCCGTGACTATCGTGAATGCCGTGAATGCCGTGAATGTCGTGAATGCCGCAAAAGCCGTGAAGGCCGTGACTGTCGTGAATGCGGGAAAAGCGAACTTACTCAGTCCTCAGCACCCAGTACCCAGTCCTGTCCTCTAATGAATATTCCTTTCCTCTCCGCCAAGAAGCTCGCCTCCCTCATTCGCCGCAGGAAGGTGCGCAGCGTCGACCTGCTGGACATGTACCTGGAGCGCGTCGAACGGCTCAACCCGAAAGTCAACGCGATCGTCGTGCTCGACGAGAAGCGCGCGCGCGAAAAGGCGCGCAAGGCGGACCGGGCCGCCGCGAAGGGCGACTGGTCCGGACCGCTGCATGGCGTGCCCATGACGGTGAAGGAATCGTTCGACATTCCCGGCCTGCCGACCACCTGGGGACGCGTCGAGCTCAAGGGCAACGTCGCGCAGGTGCCGGCGCTGGCAGTGCAACGCCTCGAGGCGGCGGGCGCCGTGATCTTCGGCAAGAGCAACGTCCCGGTCATGCTCTCGGACTGGCAGACGTTCAACCCCCTGTACGGCACGACCAGCAATCCCTGGGACGTGTCGCGACAGCCCGGCGGCTCCTCGGGCGGCGCGGCGGCGGCGCTCGCCGCCGGACTGACCGGCCTCGAGCTCGGCAGCGACATCGGCGCCTCGATCCGCAACCCCGCGCACTACTGCGGGGTCTACGGGCACAAGCCCACCTTCGAGCTTTGCCCCATCCAGGGCCACAACCTGCCGCCGAACCTCTCGACCAAGGACATGCTGGTCATCGGGCCGATGGCGCGCGGCGCGGACGACCTCGAGACTTCGCTGCGGCTGATCTCCCAGCCGGACGAGTACCACGAGCGCGGCATCCGGATCGCGCTGCAGAAGCCCCAGGCCAACGTGCGCAAGCTCCGGGTCGCGGTGCTGACCGACGCGCCATCGGCCGAGGTCGACGATGCCGTGCAGGCGGGCGTGGTGGCCGCGGCGCAGGCCTTCGCCCGCAAGGGGGCAAAAGTCAGCGACCAGGCGCGGCCCGACATCGACCTCACCGAGGCGCACCGGGTCTTCATCCACCTGCTGCGCGGCGCCACTTCTTCCGGGCTGACCGACGACCAGTTCTCGAAGCAGCGCGACCTGGCCGCGAAGCTCGCGGGCGACGATGCACGTTACGAGGCCTGGATGATGCGCGGCAACACGATGTCCCTGCGCGAATGGCACGGCTGGCACGAGAAGCGCCAGGCCATGCGGCGCAAGTGGGCCGGGTTCTTCCGCGAATGGGACCTGCTTCTCTGCCCGGCGGCGGCGACTGCCGCCTTCCCGCACAACCAGAAAGGCGAGCGCTGGGAGCGCATGGTGATGGTGAACGGCAAGCCCCAGCCTTCCACGACGCAGATGTTCTGGGCCGGCTACCCCGGCATGGCCTACCTGCCCTCCACCGTGGCCCCCGCCGGCTTCACCCCGGCGGGCCTGCCCACCGGCGTGCAGATCGTGGGCCCGCAATACGGCGACCTCCACACCATCGCGGCGGCGAAATTCCTCGAACGGGAGTTCGCGTCGTTCGTGCCTCCTCCCGGATTCGAATGATGAAGCTTCGCACTTTCGTTTTCGCTTTCCTCGGACTGCTGCTCGCCGCGCCGGCCTTCGGCGCCGACCAGGCAGACGACGCCACGCTTCAAGCCGTGGAAGCCGCCACGCGGGAATGGATCTCGACCTTCAACACCCGCGACCCCGCGCGGATTTCCGCGCTCTACGCGCCGGACGCCATCCTGTGGGGTACCGTCTCGAAGACCATCCGCACCACGCCGGAGGAGATCCTCGAGTACTTCACGGAGTCGTCCACGAAGCGCCCGAACCTGCGCATGATCCTCGGCGAGCACATCGTGCGGGTGTTCGGCGACATTGCCACCACCTCGGGTTACTACAGCTCGCGCAACCCCGTGGACGGCCAGGAGGTCGTGATCCCGATGCGCTTCACCTTCATGTATCGCCGGGACGGCGACCGCTGGATGATCGTGAACCACCATTCGTCGCGCTTCGCCCCGACCCCCTGAGCCGGACTTTTTGCATTTGCCCGGCTTCGTCTAGAATTAGGTCCGTCACCGGCCCTCGCCCCTCGTCCCCCGCCCCTCGCCTCCGAATCGATGGATCTCGACTTCACCCAGACCAGCGCGCACGACGAGTCCTACGACCCCGACATCGCGAAAAAATGCTTCCAGGCCGTGGGCAAGCCCCAGGACCTGCCGCAGGGCGGCAGCTTTTTCGCCGAAGGCGAGGCCAGCGACCGCATGTATTACCTGGTCGAAGGCAGCGTCGGCCTGCTGCGCAACAGGAAGACCCTGGACATCGTCAAGGCCGGCGAGGTGTTCGGTGAAATGGCGGTGATCAGCGGCGAGCCGCGCAGCGCCTCCGCGGTCGCCCGCAGCGGGTGCAAGGTGCTGGCGATGGACGGCCGGCAGTTCCAGCAGGCGCTGCAGACGACGCCCGAGTTCGCGCTCATGCTGATGAACATCATGAACCACCGCCTGCGGCTCACGCTGGCGCTCATGAACCAGACCGCGAGCCTGCCCTCGCTCGGCGACCGGGACGAGCTGCGCGTCTTCGACCAGAAGATGATGGAAGACCTGGTGGCGGCCTTCAAGGCGCGCCCGCCGCAGAACTTCCCGGCCGGCCGCATGATCATGAAGGAAGGCGACGCCGGGGTTTCGATGTACATCGTGATCCGGGGCAAGGTCTCGGTCACGATCAAGGGGGTCATCGTGGAACGCATCGGTCCCGGCGGCACCTTCGGCGAGATGGCGCTGGTCGATCAGGGGACGCGATCGGCCTCCGCGCTCGCGGCCACCGATTGCCAGTTGCTCACCATCGGCCGCCCGGATTTCCTCAACCTCGTGAAGTCCAAGCCGGGCTTCGCGATCTCGCTGCTCAGGACCATCGCCGAGCGCCTGCGCAGCATGACGGCGCAGAAGAAGTAGCCGCCTTGGCGCGCGCACCCGTTCCCGCCGGCAGCAGGGCCGCCCCCCACTGGAGCGAAGGCCTGCACCGGCTGCTCAGGCAGCAGAACATCCGCCAGGTGAGCTTCGTCCCCGATGCCGGGCATTCGGCGCTCATCAAGCGTTGCGAGGGCGATCCCGACATGAAGGCGGTACGGCTCACCACCGAGGAGGAAGGCGTGGCACTTGCCGTCGGTGCCTGGCTCGGCGGCGACAAGAGCGTGCTCCTGATGCAATCCAGCGGCGTCGGGAACTGCATCAACATGCTGTCGATGCTCTCCGTGTGCCAGGTGCCGCTGCCCATCCTCGTGACCATGCGCGGCGACTGGGCGGAGTTCAATCCCTGGCAGGTGCCCATGGGCCGCGCCTCGCAGGCGGTGATGGAATCCATGGGCGTGCTCGTGACCCGCGCCGATCGCGAGGAAGACATCCTGCCGCTCACCGAAGGCGCCCTGCGCATCGCCTACAACACGCTGCGTCCCGCCGCCGTGCTCATCGGCCAGCGGTTGCTGGGCGCCAAGACGTTCCAGAACTGATGGCCAGGGCGCCCAAACCCCACGTGCTCGACCGCCGCGAGGCGGTGAAGGCACTGCTCGCGGATCGCGGCGAATTGATGGTCATCGCCGGGCTCGGCGCACCCGCCTGGGATGCGACCGCTGCGGGTGACCATCCGCTCACGTTCCCGCTCTGGGGCGGCATGGGCGGCGCGGCTTCGATCGGCCTCGGCCTGGCACTCGCGCAACCGAAGCGCCCGGTGCTGGTCCTGACCGGCGACGGGGAGATGCTCATGGGCCTGGGCAGCCTCGCCACCATCGGCGTGCAGCAGCCGAAGAATCTCTCCGTGGTGGTGCTGGACAATGAACATTACGGCGAGACCGGGATGCAGCCCTCGCATACGCGGTACGGCATCGATCTCGCCGCGACGGCGAAGGCCTGCGGCTTCCAGAAGACGTCGATCGTATCCACGCTCGCGGAAGTCAGGGCGCTGCGCGGCGCCATCCTCAAGCCCCGTGGATTGCTGTTCGCGCAGGTCAAGATCGCCCCGGACAAGCTGCCGCTGGTGCTGCCGCCCCGTGACGGCACGGAACTCAAGAACCGCTTCCGCGAAGCGCTGCTGGGCGACAAGGCGCATTTCCAGCGCTAGCGCGCCGTGAGGCGTGAGGCGATCGGGGCGTAGTTCACCCTTCACTCCTTCACGACTTTCGGTTCTTCCTCCTTCACGCCACCGTGATCGCCTGTGTCACGGTCGTGACGCCGCCCTGGTCGTCCTTCCAGGTAAACACGAACTCGCCCGAGTCGACCGCCTTCACGAAGAAGGTCATGTAGGGATTCGTCGATATCGCGGGATGCAGCTTCGCGCTGAACACTTCCCTGCCGTTGTAGGTGCACTCGAAGGACGTGACGATGTGTCGCGGGATCGGCCGCCCCAGGTTGTCGTGCCGGAAGCCGGACTCGTTGGGATGCTCGACCATCGTGCGCACCTCGAACACCTCGCCCGGCTTCGCCTGGGCGGGCATGCGGATCCTGGCCGGGCCGATGCGGCTGGTCATGTGCAGCTCGACACGGTGACGTCGATGTCGGCCGCAGCGGACCATACGCTGCCGTCGCTCATCTCCGCGACGGCGAGCACCTGCTGGGTCTGCGCCATGCGGATGCGCGCCGACACCATCGCCTTGCCGTTCCAGGGACCCAGCCGCATCTCCAGCACGCGCGGCACCGGGTTTTTCTCGGAAAAAATGTGGATGGCCCTGACGTGGTCCTGCTCGGTCATCGGGCTGTCCACGGTAATGACGGTGGGGACGATATTGCCGTTCTCCGCCAGGCGCGGGATCTCCAGCTTCACCCGGCCGCGGCGGATCTCGCGGTCGCCGAACGTTTCCTTCAGCGCGACGGCGAGCTCCTCCGGCGTCGCGAGCGCGGGGCGGACCGCGAGCAGGCAGGCGCCGGCGGCAAGCGCTTGCAGCGCCCGCCGGCGGCCTGCTACGTGACGATCGTGACTGCCGTAACTGTCGTGACTGTCGTGCTTGTGGCGCTTCAATCAAAAGCCTTGCTGAAATACGCGTGCGCAGTCACGACAGTCACGCCGTCACGGCAGTCACGTCTTGTAAGAAAATCCATGGTTCTTCAGCGGCATCGAGCGGATGCGCTTGCCGGTCGCCGAGAACAGGGCGTTGTTGATCGCCGGGATCACCCCGCCGATCGGGGGTTCACCCACGCCGCCCCAGAACCCGCCGGTCGGCATGATGATGGCCTCGATCTTCGGCGGGACTTCGGCCAGGTGCAGCACCGGGTAATCGGTGAAGTTGCCCTGCACCACGCGCCCGTCCTGGATGGTGATTTCCTCGTGCATGATCGCCGACAGGCCCCAGATGATGCCGCCCTCGACCTGCGCCTTGACGGCATCCGCGTGCACGATGTGGCCGGGGTCGATCGCCACCACGACGCGCCTGACGTCGATCACGGTCCCGCCCTCCACCGAGAGCTCGACCGCCGCCGCGGTGTAGCTGCCGTAGGAATCGACCACGGCGATGCCGCGATGCACGCCTTTTGCCGCCGGCTTTTCCCAGCCGATGGCCCTGGCCACCGCGTCCAGCACGCCGAGGTCCTTCTTGCCTTCGAGGAAGGGGCGGCGGAACTGGTACGGGTCCTTGCCGGCGGCATGGGCCAACTCGTCGATGAAGCACTCGCGCACGAAGGGATTGTTCGTGTGGGCCACCGCGCGCCAGAACCCCGGCGGCACGTGGGTCTGCCGCATGGCGTACTCGTTCAGGAAGTTCGCCACCTTGTACGGGTTGTCCACGAAACAGCGGGTGTTGATCGGATCGACGCCGTCCTTGATCATCGTCGGCCGCACCGTGGCGATGATGGACTGGTCGGCCTGGCGCGCCGACCAGGCGATCCAGTTGCCGTCCTTGTCGAGCGCCCCGCGCACCTTCACCAGGGAAACGGGACGGTAGCGCCCCTGCTTCATGTCCTCCTCGCGCGACCACTGCAGGCGCACGGGCGTGCCGGGCATCGCTTGCGCGATCTTCACCGCCTGCTTGGTGTACTCCTGGTGCGGCCCGCGCCGGCCGAAGCCGCCGCCCGCGTGCATCTTGTGCACGTAAACGTTGTCCAGCGGCACGCCGGCGGTTTCCGCGGCGGCGGCAATGGTCGCCTCGCCGTTCTGGGTGCCGCACCAGACTTCCAGCCTGTCGTCGGTGAACAGCGCCGTCGCCGTCTGCGGCTCCATGGTCGCGTGGTTGAGGTAGCCGGAGTAGTACTCCGCCTCCACGATCCTGGCCGCCGAGGCGAACGCGGATTCCACGTCGCCGTCCTTGCGCGCGACCGGCACGTTGTCCGCTTCCAGGCCCGTGCGCAGGAACGCCATGATCGATTCGCTGGAGACGTTGCCGTTCTCGCCCACGTCCCATTCCACGGGCAGCGCCTTGACCGCCTGGTTGGCCCGCCACCAGTTGTCGGCCACCACGGCGACCCAGTCCTCACCCGCCACCACTTTCTTTACGCCGCGCATGCCCTTGACCCTGGACTCGTCGTAGGACTTGAGCTTGCCGCCGAACACCGGTACCTGGACGATCGAGGCGTGGAGCATGCCCGGCAGGCGCACGTCGGCCGCGTAGACCTGCTTGCCATTGGTCTTTTCCGGGATGTCGAAGCGCGCCGGCGACGTGCCGATGATCTTCCAGTCCTTCTGGTCCTTGAGCTTCGGCGCCTTGGGGATCTCCAGCTTCGAGGCGGCCGCGGCAACCTTGCCGTACGTCGTCTTCCTTCCGGAAGGATGCGTGATGACGCTTTTCTCGGCCTTGCACTCGGAGGCGGGCACGCCCCATTGCTGCGCCGCCGCCGCAATCAGCATCTCGCGCGCCGCCGCCCCGCCCTGGCGCACGTACTCCTGCGAATCGCGGATGCCGCGGCTGCCGCCGGTGGACATGTCCCTGAAGATCTTGTTGCGCTTGATGTGCATGTTCACGTCGGCGTACTCGGAGCGGACCTTGCTCCAGTCGGCGTCGAGTTCCTCGGCGACGAGCTGCGCGAGGCCGGTGAACGTGCCCTGCCCCAGCTCGGAGCGGGCGATGCGCACGATGATCGTATCGTCCGGCTGGATCACGACCCAATGCGTGACCTCGGGCCCCGACCCGGCCGCCTGGGCGAAGGCCGGCATGTGGAAGCCGACCATGAGGCCGCCGGAAACGGCGGCGGACTTGACGAGGAAATCGCGGCGGCCTTCCTGGAAACGGGCATGTGTCATGGTTGTCTCCTCAGGCTTTCGCGACGGCGTTGATCGCGTCGCGGACGCGGGCGTACGTGCCGCAGCGGCAGATGTTGGTCATCGCATCCTTGATCTGCTGGTCCGAGGGCTTCTTCACCTCGTTGAGCAAGGCGGCCGCCGACATGATCATGCCGCTCTGGCAGTAGCCGCACTGCGGCACCTGCAGCTTCACCCACGCCTTCTGCACCGGGTGCGAGACGCCGTCCTTCGACAGGCCTTCGATGGTCGTCACCTTCTTGCCCGCCATCGCCGAGATCGGCATCACGCAGGAGCGCACCGGCTGGCCGTCGACGTGCACCGTACAGGCGCCGCACATGGCCACCCCGCAGCCGAACTTGGTTCCGGTGAGCCCGAGCTCATCGCGCAGCACCCACAGCAGCGGCATGTCGTCCTCGACATCCACGTTCACGTTCTTCCCATTGACGGTCAATGAAGTCACGGCGGTCTCCTGAAGTTTCGAGCTTGGACAAGGCGCGGCCCGTCATGGGCGGGCCATCGATTTGGGCGTTTCACTCGCTAGCATAGTCCCCGCGGGGCGTTTTTCCAGCGTTCTGACAAAGATTGATACAAAGGCACCGCATAGCGGCGCCGTGAGGGGCGAGGGGCGAGGGGCGAGGGGAAAACCGGAAGCCGATCCGAAAACGGTGAGAAAACGGATCCACCCCCGATTGCTATCTCCTGGCTGGAGATCCCTCTTCCCTCGCCGCTCGCCCCTCGTCCCTCGTCCCTCGTCCCTGGCGAAGCTTCCTTCCCCTCGTCCCTGCGCGCCACTACTGGCGTACTTGCAGCGCATCGGCGTCGCCGAATCCCACCGCCTGGGCGATTTCCGGGAGGGAGCGCGCACCCGCGGCCAGCAGCGCTTCCGCGCTTTGCATGCGCAGTTGCAGGACGTACTGCACGGGCTCGGTGCCGAGGCTTTCCCAGAACAGGCGCTTGAGCACGAAGGGATTGGCCCCGGCGGCCTGCGCGATCTCCTGCGCGCCCAGGGCGCGCGTGTGATTCTCGCGAATGTGAACGATCGCCCGCCGCACCGGCTCCGGGGCCTTGAGGGTCCGCTCGAGGGCGGATTGCCGCGCCCCGTCCGGCAGGCCGCGCGGCCACTTCGCGTAATGGCGCAGCAGGTGGGCGGCGAGCAGGTTCGCCAGCGAGCTCACGTACAGGTTGTTGCCGCGAACGACGCGTTGCGCCTCTTCCGCCAGGACGCCGGCCAGGCCGATCATGCCGAAGTCGTAGGCGCGAAAGGCGGGTTCGAGGCGAAACCGCTCCCCCTCGAATGCCTGCCTGGCGACGCGCTCCGCCAGGCGCCGCTCCAGGCCGAGCACGCAGGCGTCGACCGGCGTCCCGGCGCGCAGCGGCCCTTCGGTGCCGGCAGGCAGGAAGACCACGCTGCCGGGCTGGACGTCCCGCGCTTCCTGCGCAGGGCCGAAGCGCACCCGTCCGCGGCCAAGCAGCACCACCATGACATGGCGGCCCTGCCGCGGGGTCATCACATCCTGCTCCAGGCCGAGGCGCAGGCGCTCGAAGCCCAGGTCGCGCCAGCTCAGGGCGGAAACCGGCGCACGGCCCTCCCGCACGCGCAGTCCCGGCGCGTGCGCAAGGCGTGCGCGCATGCGTTCCTGCTGGTTGGCGAACCTCGTCACCCAGTCGTCGAGGTCAGGCATTGCCATGCCATCCATGCCGGCGCCTTCCTGCGTTGTCGATGGGTGGCAGGATGGGGCGCGGATGTATCAGAATCATGTCTGCGGAACGGCCGAATTGTCGCCAGGTTTCGCGGCGCGCGCCCCTGGGATACTTTGATACACATTGCCCGCGCCCCCTGCCGGCCGCCATGTAACCATGCGGCCTGCAAAGACAATCATGGAAACTGCCCAGCACATCGCCGTCGTCGACGACCACCGGGACATCCGGGAACTCGTCGGGCGCTACCTCACCGAGCACGGCTATCGCGTCAGCGTGGCCGAGAGCGCGGCCGCCCTGCGCCGCCTGCAGGAGCGCAGCGCCCTCGACCTCGTCGTGCTGGACATCATGATGCCCGGCGAGGACGGCCTGTCGCTCTGCAAGCACCTGCGCGCGACCACCGACCTGCCGATCATCCTGCTCACGGCGCTGGCGGAGGACACGGAGCGCATCGTTGGCCTGGAAATGGGCGCCGACGACTACCTGACGAAACCCTTCAACCCGCGCGAGTTGCTCGCGCGCATCCGGGCCGTCCTGCGCCGCGCGCACGCGCTTCCGCCGCGACGGGGCCTGCCGCGGACCCGGACCATGCGCTTCGACCGCTGGATCCTGGAGGTCGGGCGCCGCGAGCTGGTGGGCGAGGACGGGGTCGCCGTGCCGCTCAGCACCGCCGAGTTCCGGCTGCTGTGCGCCTTCCTCGACCATTCCGGCATCGTGCTGAGCCGCGACCAGCTGCTCGACCTGACCGCGGGCAAGAACGCGGACGCCTTCGACCGCAGCATCGACAACCAGGTGAGCCGCCTGCGCAAGAAGATCGAGTCGGAGCCGAGGAACCCGACGCTGATCAAGACGCACTGGGGCGGCGGCTACTGCTTCACCGCCCAGGTCAGCCTGTCATGAAGCGCCTCTGGACCCGCAGCCTCGCCGGGCAGATGGTCGTCCTGCTGCTCCTGGCGCTCATCCTTTCGCACGTCATCGGCTTCGTCATCTATCGCGACGAGCGCCTGCAGGTGATCCGCGGCGCGCTCAAGGAGGAGTTTCTCGCACGCACCGCGGCGGTGACCCGGCTGCTCGACGCCACCCCCGCGGAACTGCACGGCGAAATCCTGCGCGCCGGCGGTTCCGGCATCACGCGCTACTGGCTGACGTCGGCGGCGGAGGAAACGCCGGTCTGGCAGGAGCACGCGATGTCGCACCTGATGCAGGCCCTGCCCGCGCGCCTGCGTGCCGACCAGCCGGCCCCGCCCACCGACGTCGACCATCCGGCCACGAATCCCTACCTCGCGGGCACCAAGCTGCGTCCCATCGAGAACGCGCATTGGGAAACCCTGGCGGGCGGCGCCTGGCCGCTGGGCCGCGAGGCAAGGCTGCTGCAGCTCAATGACTGGAACGGCTTCGGCCTCGCGGTGCCGCTCAGCAACGGCGTGTGGCTGAACGCGGTGTATTCCAAGCCCGTCCTGGTGCCGGGCTCCACCTACCAGACCTTTTTCTCGCTCGGCATCGCGGCGCTGGCCCTCACCTTCGTCGCCCTCATGATGGCGCGCTGGATCGCCCACCCGCTGCGCCAGATCACCCAGGCCGCGGAAAAGATCGGCGTCGGCGAGGAGGTCGAGCCGATCCGCGAATGCGGCCCCGACGACCTGCGCGGGACCGCGGCTGCATTCAACCGCATGCAGACGCGGCTGCGGCGCTTCATCGAGGACCGCACCCGCATGCTCGCGGCCGTGGGACACGACCTGCGCACGCCGATCACGACCATGCGGCTGCGCGCCGAATTCGTCGGCGACGAGGATACGCGCCGCAAGCTCATCGCCTCGCTCGACGAGATGCAGGCCATGACGGAGGCCACGCTGGCCTTCGCGCGCGACGATGCGACCCGGGAGCAGACGCGCACCGTCGAGCTCTCCGCGCTGCTGGAAAGCCTGTGCAACGACCTCGCCGACCTCGGCTGGGACGTGACCTTCAGGAACGGCGGGAAGATCCCCTTGCGCTGCCGGCCGGACGCCCTGCGCCGCGCCGTGCGCAACCTGGTCGAGAATGCCGTGCGCTACGGCGAGCGGGCCCGGGTGACCCTGTCCGCGCGCCACGAGATGGTGGAGATCATGGTCGAGGACGACGGCCAGGGCATCCCCGAGGCGGAATTCGAGCGCGTGTTCCAGCCCTTCGTGCGCCTGGAGGGCTCGCGCAACCGTGAGACCGGCGGCGTGGGCCTGGGCCTGTCCATCGCGCGCAGCATCGTGCGCGGCCACGGCGGCGACATCGTGCTGTTCAACGGCAGCGGGCTGCACGCGCTCGTCAAGCTGCCGCGCAGCGGAGCTTGAAAGGCGAAGAGGAAAGGGGAAAGGTGAAAGGTGAAAGTGAAAACCGTTGAATCTTCCAATGCCCTGGCTTTTTCCTTTACGCGGCTGGATTCGAGATTCACTTCGCGCAGCCTCACTTTCACCTTTTACCTTTTACCTTTCCTCTGCCGCGCGGCCTTCCTCTGCCGCGCGGCCTTCCTCTGCGGCGCGGCTTTCCTCTGCGCGGCGGCGTACGCGGACGATGTCCGTCTGTCGCTGGCGACCGCCACGCCGGGCGGCGGCTTCGCGGTCTACGGGCAGGCGGTTGCCGAGGCGCTGCGCGAAACCGATCCCGGCATCACCCTCGAGTTGCGCGGCACCAGGGGCAGCCGCGAGAACGTCCCGCTGCTGGCGCAGGGCAAGGTGGACCTCGCGCTGGTCGAGGGCACCATCGTCCAGGAAGTCATCGAAAAGGCAGCGGCGCAGTTCCGCGTGATCGCGGCGATGTATTCCAGCCCCGGCATGTTCGCGGTGCGCGCCGATTCGCCCTACCAGCGGATTTCCGACCTCAAGGGACAGCGCATCATCCTCGGCGCGGCGGGCTCGGGCCTCACGCAACTGGGCCGGCTGGTGATCGACGGCGCGGGCCTCGACGCGGACAAGGATTTCGAGGTCGTCCTGCTGCAAAGCGTGAAGGACGGGCCGCCGATGGTGAATGACGGTCGCGCCGCCGCGATCTGGGGCGCCGGCCTGGGCTGGCCGGGCTTCGAGGGGGTGGCCCGCGGGCCGGCGGGAGCGCGTTTCTTCGGCCCGTCCGAAGACGACATTGCCGCCATTCGCGCCAGGCATCCCTTCCTGCAGCGGCTGGTGATCCCCGCGGGATCCTTCCAGGGCCAAACGCAGGACATCCCCACCGTCGGCACCTGGAGCTTCGTGCTCTCGCGTCCCGACCTGCCCGACGATGTCGCCTATCGCTTCGCCGGGGCGCTGCATCGTGCGCAACCCGCACTCGGGCAACGCCTGCCGCAGGCCGCCGAAACGACGACGGCGAACACGCTCCGCGCCCTGCCGCAGCCCGGCCTGCTCCACCCCGGCGTCAGGACGCTGCTCGACGAACTTGGATTGTGACGAGTGAGGCACGGGGCGCGTGTCACTCGCCACTTGTCACACGTCACTCCTAAAGGCGATAGCTGCGCGCCAGGGCTTCGAAATCCCGGGCCGACTTTGCGGCATCGAACTCGCCGCCCAGTTCTTCCGCCAGGATCGCCGCGACGGGTTCGGCGAGCGACGAGGCCTTCGCGGCGTCGAGGAACAGCAGCCGCGAGCGGCGGGCCAGCACGTCCTCCACCGAGCGGGCGAATTCCTCGCGCACGGCGAAGCGCACCATGGCCTCGGTGAACCCCGGCGCCAGCTCGCGTCCTGCCCCCGGCAATGACCCGACCGCTTCCGCATCCGTGCCGTACAAGTGCAGGCCGGGCGGGGCGCAGATCGGCGCGAGGGCTTTTTCCGGCGCACCAGCGAGCCGCAGCTCGCGCGTGACGCCCGCCGGCTTGCGCGGCAGCAGCTCGTGCGCGAAGCATTCCTCCAGCACGTCCTCGGCCATCGCCCGGTAGGTGCTCCATTTGCCGCCGGTCACGGTGACCAGGCCGGACCCTGAAATCACCACGGTATGCTCCCGCGACAGCGCTTTTGTGCGCTTGCCCCGCGCCTTCACAGGCTTCACCAGCGGCCGCAGCCCGACCCAGAGGGAGCGGACGTGGGCCCGTGTCGGCGGCTTGTGCAGGTAGCGGCCGACTTCCTTCAGGATGAAATCGATCTCCTCGTTCGTGGCACGCGGCTCCTCGACGATGCCCTCGCGCGGCGTGTCGGTGGTGCCCAGCAACGTGGCGCCGAGCCAGGGGATGGCAAACAGCACCCGTCCATCCGCGGTGCGCGGCACCAGCAACGCCCGATCGCCCGGGAGGAAGCTGCGGTCCACGACCAGGTGGATGCCCTGGCTCGGCTCGACCATGCGCGGCTCGTCGGGTCGGTCGAAACGCCGCACCTGGTCCGCCCAGACACCGGTGGCGTTCACGACGCAGCCCGCCTTCAGCGCCATGCGCCGGCCGGTCTCCATGTCGCGCACCGCCACGCCGGTGATCGCGCTGCCTTCCCGCAGCAGGTCGACGGCCACGCAGTAGTTGAGGACCGCGGCACCAAGCCGGACTGCGGTGCGCGCCAGCGCGATGGCCAGGCGCGCATCGTCGAACTGGCCGTCCCAGTACTGCACGCCGCCGCGCAACCCGGTCCTGCGGATGGAAGGCAACCGGCGCTGGGTCTCGTAGGCGCCCAGGGTCTCGGTCCTGCCCAGGCGGGCGTCGCCCGCGAGCAGGTCGTAGAGGCGCAGGCCCATGCCGTACCAGCCCCGCTCCCACCAGCGGTAGGCGGGCATGACGAAAGGCAGTGGCTGCGCGAGGTGGGGCGCATTGGCAAGCAGCAGGGCCCGCTCCCGCAGGCCCTCCTTCACCAGGGCGATGTTGCCCTGCGCAAGATAACGCACGCCGCCGTGCACCAGCTTGGTCGTGCGCGACGACGTGCCTTTGGCGAAATCATGTGCCTCGACCAGCGCCACGGAAAACCCGCGCGCCGCCGCGTCCACCGCGACGCCGAGGCCGGTCGCGCCGCCGCCGATGACGATGAGGTCCCAATGCGCCGTGGCGGACAGGCGCTCGAGCAATTTCCGACGATCCATGGTCAGGGCGCAGTGTAAGTCAGGCAGCGCCCCAGCGTCATCGCCCGCGACGCGCGAACGACGCCGTCGCGGGCGCCGTCCCGGTCTGCCCGCGCCGAGGCCGGGGCCGACCGATGGATATATCTCATCCCCATGGATCCTGGCTTTCGAAACGGCGCGCCGACGCGAATCCTGCATAATCGCGCATCATTCCGGCCTGCGCCCTGACGCAGCGCCGCATAAGAAGAAGGGCAGGAGGAGACGGGATGGAATCGCGCTTCACGCCGGCGCTGCAGCGGCGCACGATCGTCAAGGTCTGGTGGCGCCTGCTGCCGCTGGTGATGGTCGCCTACCTCGTGGCCTACATCGACCGCACCAACATCGCGGTCGCGGCGCTCACCATGAACACGGACCTGGGCTTCAGCGCCTACCTGTTCGGCTGGGGCGCCGGGATCTTTTTCCTCGGCTACGCGGTGTTCGAGGTGCCGAGCAACATGATCCTGCACAAGGTCGGCGCGCGGCGCTGGATCGCCCGCATCATGATCAGCTGGGGCATCGTTTCGGGGCTGATGGCCTTCGTCCAGGGGCCCGTCAGCTTCCTGGCGTTGCGCTTCCTGCTGGGCGTGGCCGAGGCGGGCTTTTTCCCGGGAATCATCCTTTACCTGACCTACTGGTTCCCGAAGCGCTACCGGGCGCGCGTGATCTCTTCGCTGTTCGTGGCCGTACCGGTCGCCAACGGGGCGGCCTCGATGATTTCCGGCGCCATCCTCGGCATGGACGGCATCTGGGGCCTGCGCGGCTGGCAGTGGGTGTTCATCATCGAGGCCGTGCCGGCGATCCTGCTGGCCTTCGTCGTCCTGCGCTACATGACGGACCGGCCCGCGCTGGCCGCGTGGCTGCAGCCCGAGGAGCGCGAATGGCTGCAGGGGGAGCTCGATGCCGAGCGCCGCGACGTGGAATCGCGGCACAAGCTCGACCTCCTGCAGGCGCTCACCGACCCGCGCGTGCTGATCCTGTCGTTCATCTATTTCGCCAGCGCGACCGCGAGCTACGGCATCGCCTTCTTCCTGCCCCAGATCGTCAAGGGCCTCGGCCAGTCCAACTTCATGACCGGCATCCTGAGCGGCATCCCGTACTTCATCGGCGTGCTGGGCCTGCTGGCCTTCGGCTATTCCTCCGACCGGATGCAGGAGCGGCGCTGGCACCTGATCTGCTCGTCCAGCATCGCCGGCGCCGGCTTCCTCGGCATGGCCATCGTGGGCACGTCGTACTGGGCCCTGGTATTCATGTCGATCGCAACCATCGGCATCTACGGCTCGCGGCCCTCGTTCTGGTCCATGCCCTCCCTGTTCCTCACCGGCACGGCCGCCGCCGCCGGCATCGCGCTCATCAACTCGATCGGCAACCTCGGCGGCCACTTCGGCCCCATGATCGTGGGCTGGATTCGCGACAGCTCCGGCAGCTTCGAGGCCGCGCTGTATTTCCTGTCCGCCTGCGCCTTTGCCTCCGGGCTCGTCACGTTCCTGGCAAGAGGCGCGACAGGCGCCAGAAAATAGGACCGGGTGCCGCGTACTGCGGACTGCGAAGACCCGCCGCACGAGCGCGGCGCAACCCGGGCATTACTCAGTACCCGGCACTCAGTACTCGGTACGCCTCACGCAAGTACGTTGATTGACCCATCAAGGAGAACACCATGTGCCCGCTGTGCCAGATGAACCGCCGCTTGTTCCTCAGGAAACTCGGCGTCGGCGCCGCCGCCATCGCCGGCACTGCCGCGCTGGGCAGGTTCGGCGGCATGATCCCGACCGCCCAGGCGGCTGACGAAGTGATCCTGGGCGAGGGCGGGCACCGCTATCGCGTGGCCGCCGGCTGGGGCGAGCTGCCACCCGGCATCAAGTTCGGCGACTGTGCGGCGGTGGTCACGGACAGCAGGGACAATGTCTACGTCTTCAACCGCGGCGCGCACCCGGTCATCGTATTCGACCGCGATGGCCGCTTCCTGCGCTCCTGGGGCCAGGACGTGGGCTTCACCAACCCGCACGGCGCCTCCATCGGGCCGGACGAACGCCTCTACCTCACCGACGACCAGGGCCACGCCGTGCGCGTGTTCACGCTCGACGGCAAGTTGCTGCAGACCATCGGCACGCCGAAGGTGCCCGCGCAGCGCTTCAGCGGCAACCCGTTCAACCGCTGCACCCATACCGCGCTCTCGCCGCAAGGGGACATCTACGTCTCCGACGGCTACCAGAACGCGCGCGTGCACAAGTTCGCGCCGGACGGCCGGCTGATCTTCTCCTGGGGCGAGATCGGTACGGGCGAAGGCCAGTTCAACCTGGTGCACAACATCGCCTGCGACGACGACGGCTGGGTATACGTCGCCGATCGCGAGAACCATCGCGTCCAGGTTTTTGACGGCGACGGGGTCTACCAGACGCAGTGGAACAACCTGATGCGCCCCTGCGGCCTGTACGTCAACCGCGGCAGCAACCCGCTGGCCTTCATCGGCGAGCTGGGACCGGAGACGGCAGCCACGCTGACGAAGGACGTGCCCAACCTCGGCCCGCGCGTGACGGTGGTGGCAAACTCCGGAAAGGTGCTGGCCTACCTGGGCAAGCGCCCGGTCGGCGAGGACGTCGGCCAGTTCATCGCGCCGCACGGCATCGCGGTGGATTCCCGTGGCGACATCTACGTGGCGGAGGTTTCGAACATCTACTGGTCGGTGCTGTTCGGCAAGAAGGCCGACCATGAGCTGCGGGTGTTCCAGAAGCTGGTCAGGGTCGGGTGAGGCGGGGGACGGGGACTGAGTGCTGAGGACTGCGTACTGCGTGCTGAATGCTGCGTGCGGGCGCGTGTCCACCGCCTTGCGGGTCCGGCGTTATGTCCCGGTCTTCCCTCGTGCCCAGATCCCCAGGATGACCCTCCTCCTCTGCCTCCTGCTGGTCGCCGCCTGCGTGCTGCTGCACTACGAGACGCTGCGCCTGGTCAACGACCGGGTGTCACGGTTCCAGTTCGTGGCCAGCCGGGCCAAGGTCCTGGTCGCCCTGACCGGCGCGATTGCCAGCCACGTCCTGCAGATCGGGATCTTCGGGCTCGCCTACTACCTGATGCGCAACCGCTTCGGCATGGGCGGCTTCGGCGGGACTTTCGAGGATTCGCTGTGGAGCTTCGTGTACTTCTCGAGCGAGACCTACACGACCCTGGGCTTCGGCGACATCTACCCCACAGGGGCGCTGCGCCTGGTCTGCGGACTCGAATCCCTGGTCGGGCTGTTAATGGTGAGCTGGACGGCGAGCTTTACCTACCTGGAGATGAGGAGGCATTGGTAGGGTGGGGCGGGAGGGGTGGGGAAGGCGACTTCCCTTCCAGCATCGGCTTCAGGTTGTCCAGACCCGCCTTGAAAGCGCCATTGATAAATGCGATCACCTCGCCATCCTGCATCTTGCCGTCGGAGTTGTTGACGTAATGGCTGCTCCAGAGCACGGCCGACGTTCCCGGCTTGACCTGCACGACCTCGAAGGCGCCGTAGTAGCGGGCGACGGGCAGCGGCACCGGGTCGATGAGCCGGTAAGTGAACCTCCGGCGCGACGCGTCCCAGGTCAGCAGTTCTTCGTCGAAACTGGGACCGTCCTTGACGGTCATCGTGCGTACGGCGCCCGGTACGTTGTTGGCGCCGGACTTGATCATGCCGCTGGAGAACATCGGGTGCCAGCTCGCAAGGCCGTCGAAGTCTTTCACCGCTTCCCAAACCCTGTCGGCGGGCGCCCGGAGGGTGATCGATTGATGCGAGTTCAGGATGCCCTGCGCCGCGGCGGGCAGGCTGGCCGCCATGGCAAGACATAGTGCGAGAAGCTTTTTCACCCCCCCTCCCTTTCCAAGGCCTGCCGTGCACCACTGAGACACGAAGAACGCGTGTACGATGCACCTCAGGCGCCAGATTCGCCGAAGCCGTTCACAAAAACAAGGGAGAAGATCCTGGAAATTCGCGAGACCCACGTTTTCGTTCGTGAAGTCCTCAATCACGCCGGCCGCAAGGTCGATCCGCCCGCGCTCTGCGTCGTGGCCTGCGCCGTGCTGGTCAACCCCGGGGCCGGCAGGCCGATGGAGGCCAACCTGGACGACTACATTGCTGCTTCCCACGAGGTCGGTGAGCTGCTGGCGAAAAAGGCCCTGGACGCCATGGGCGGTCGCAAGCCGACGGCGTTCGGCAAGGGTGTGATGGTCGGCGCGGACGGCGACCTGGAACAGGGCGCTTCGATGATCCACTGCCGCATCGGGCTGGCGATCCGCACGGCGGTGAAGGCCGGCCTGGCGATGATCCCGGGCAACGCCAAGCTGGGCTCGCCCGGCGCCACACTGGATGTCGTGCTCGGCGGCATCGACAACGGCTGGGATTACGACGCGATGGATACGATCGAGGTCCGCGTGCCTGGCGCGCCGCGGGCCGACGAGATCCTGCTGGCGGTGGCATACGCGACAGGACGGCCGAACGCCCGCATCACGGGCGCGAGCGAGCAGGTCGTGCACGACCTCGTCGCCAAGTTGAAGGCAAGGTAGGCGGCAAAGGGGCCGGCGCCGGACGCCGGGGAGACGAGCTAGCGGATCGTGTTCAGGTCGAAATCGCTGATCTCCTGCTCCTTCTCCACCTGCACCGGCTCCAGGGGCGCGAACGCATCGCCGATGCCGGACTCGAGGACGTGCCGGGCGCCTTTGAGCCATTGCCGGCCCTCGGCCGGCACCCAGACGACGAAGCGCAGCTGCTCCCGGTTCCAGCGGCCGACGGTCATGGCGTTGCCCAGGTAGCCGCGGTAGTAAGCCCCCGGCACCAGCCCGCCGGGCTTGAGCGCCTGCTGCTCCAGCTGGATTTTGCGGACGACGTCCACGTCGTCCAGCAGGATGTCCACCGTCGTCATGCCGAAGTTCGCCACGATGCCCCTCCGTCCCGTTTCGACACAGCCCACGGCAGCATTTAACGGTCGGTTCCCGGCAACGGCCAGTGGCATCCGCCGGGCGGCGAAAATCGGGGGACGAACGGCATGCGAACGGCATCGCCGCAGCGCAGCGCGACCACGCCTGTCGCCGGGCGGCGACAGTTCGGGGCCGGCAGTGCCGATTTGACGGGGGAAGTCGGAGGCCGACCGGCAGGCAAAAATGGCCGGCCGAACAGCAGGCCCGGCGCCTGGAAGGCGCCGGGCGGGAGGGTCAGAAGCTCGCGGTGACCGACACGAAGGCGCCGCGCGGGGTGCCCGGCGTGATGTTGTTGTCGTTGTGCGCGCTCACGTAGTGCTCCTCGTCGAGCACGTTGAGGACGTTGAGCTGGGCGCGGAAGGTCTTGTTGATCGACCAGAACACCGCCGCGTCGACGCGGGTGAACTCGGGCACCGTCACTGTATTGCTGATGGAGGCGTACAGGTCGCCCTGGTAGATCACGCCCACGCCGGCGCCCCAGGCGTCCGTGAACCGGACCTTGTTCCACAGCGAGGCCGTGTGCATCGGCACACCGGCGACTTCCCGGCCCGCCGGCGCGGCCGAGGTCGTGCTGACGATCTTCGCGTCCTGGTAAGTGTAGGCGAGCATCACGTCCCAGCGGCCGGTCACCGCGCCGCTCAGCCCCAGCTCGAAGCCCTTGGAGCGCTGCTCGCCGGTCTGCACCGTGATCGCGGGATTGTTCGGGTCCGGCGCGGAGGTGTTGGTGCGGTCGAGCTGGAACACCGCCGCGTTGAGCGACAGGTCGGGGTTCACGTCCCACTTCACGCCGACTTCCTGGTTGGTGAACTCCTCCGGCTCGAGGGTCGCGGAGGTGACGTTGAGCGAGCCGAACTGGTCGCCCGAACTCGGCAGGTAGGAAACGCTGTAGCTCGCATAGACCGACAGCGGATCCCAGGGCTTGAACACGACGCCCAGTCGCGGCGAAACCAGGTCGTCCTCGCGGCCCAGGTCCTGGCCGTTGCGGTTGTTGTGGAAATCCACCGAAAAGCGGTCGAAGCGCACGCCGGCCAGCACCTCCCAGTGCTTCGAAAGCTGGATCTGGTCCTGGACATAGAGGCCCAGCACGTCGGTCTTCGTCACGTTGTCCGCATCGGTGGCGTTCTGGCGGAAGGTGATGGGCGTGCCGAACACCGTCGGGTTCGAGGCCGGCACCGCGAGCGAGGTGGCGACATTGCCGAAAAAGCCCGTGTTGCGGACGTTCGTCGTGTCCTGCCGGCCCAGCTCGATCCCGCCCAGCAGCTTGTGCCTGACCGGCCCGGTCTGCAGGTCGAAGACCAGGTCCGTCTGGTTGAAGAAGTTGTCGCGCCGGGTGGCGTTGTTGTACGCGCCCAGGTTGACGTTGCCGGTGGTGGCGCTCACCGCGCCCGAGGCGTAGACGTTCTGGTAGAACTTGTCGTACTCGCCGTAGCGCGTGCGGTTGCGCAGCAGCAGCCCGCCGTCGAACTGGTGCTCGACCAGCGCGTTGAGCACGTTGTTGGTCGCGTCCGAGACGCTCTGGTCCGGGTCGCCGAAGAAGGTCCCCGGGTCGGCATCGAAAGGCACGCCCGAGCCCTGCAGCGAAGGCACGCCGCGGTCGGCGGTGCGCTCGTCGTGGAAGTGTTCGAACCCGATCTTGAGGGTGGTGCGCTCCCCCGCAAGCAGCGTCAGGGTGGGATTGATGCCGTAGCGCTCCAGGTCGACGTGGTCGCGGTAGCTGCCGGAATCCTCGTACATGGCGTTCAGGCGCAACGCCACGTTGTCGTTCACCCCCTGGCCGAAGTCGACTTCGCCGCGTTTCGTACTGAAGGAGCCGCCGGTCAGCGTGACGTCGCGCACCGGGTTCCAGCCCGCCGACTTTTCCACGCGATTGACCACCCCGCCCCCGCCGCCACGGCCGAAGATCATGGCGTTCGGACCCTTGAGCGCCTCGACCCGCTCGACGTTGTAGAAGTCGCGGAAGTACTGCACGTCGTCGCGCACGCCGTCCACGAAAAAGTCCGCCGTGGTGTTCTGGCCGCGGATGGCGAGCTGGTCGCGGTTGCCTTCGCCCTGCGCCATGTTCATGCCGGGGACGTAGCGCACCGCGTCGCCCATGCTGCGCATGCCCTGGTCCTGGATCGCGTCCCGGGTGATGACGGTGATCGACTGCGGGACGTCCTTCAGCGCCGTGTCGGTCCTGGTGGCGGTGGTGGTGCGGCTCGCTTCATAGCCTTTCGCCGGGTCCATCGACACGTCGCTCTC
Source organism: Burkholderiales bacterium (assembly GCA_035549715.1). Taxonomy (GTDB): domain Bacteria; phylum Pseudomonadota; class Gammaproteobacteria; order Burkholderiales; family JACQAP01; genus JACQAP01. Next base: position 9,513 of record DASZQJ010000124.1, on the reverse strand, counting down.
CTGCTGCCCTTCGACCGAGACGATCGGCAGTTCGTCCTCCGCGGCCGCGATGTCGACGGCCAGCGCCAGGCCGACGGCGGCGGCCAGTTTCCTGATGTCCCGCATGGAATCCCCCTTCGTTCGCATGTGCGCCCCTCGTCCGGCGAGGCGGTGGCGGTCCCGAATCCTGGCGGGAACGCAATTCCGGGGGGCTTCCGCGGGAGCCTGGAACGACTGCGCCTCCGGCAAAGGAGGCGCAAGGAAGGTCGGCGCGCGAGAACCCGGTCCGGAATGGACGGCCCTGGCTGGCTAGAGCGCGAACGCGTGGCTGGCTAGGCGAGAATGGTTCGCATTATCCGAATACGCTCCCGGGGGGTCAAATCGGCGCGAGGTAACTTTGTGTTACCGGCAGCGTTCAGCCCGCCGGGTTCGGGAAGCGGTACTGGATGTCCTTGATGTCTTCCAGCGTCTGCTCGTCGAGGTCGACCTGCGCGGCGGCGATGTCTTCCTTCAGCTGCGCCATGGAAGTGGCGCCGATGATCGACGAGCCGAGGAACCAGCGGCTGTTCACGTAGCCCAGCGCGAGTTGCACCAGGGTGCGGCCCTTTTTCCTCGCCAGGGCGGCATAGGCCTCCACCGCTTCCGGCACCATGGGCTTCTTGAAGCGCATGCCGAGCGAATCGAACAGCACGAAGCGGGTGTCCGGTGGCTGTGCGCCACCGATGTATTTGCCCGACAGGATGCCGGCCGCGAGCGGGCTGTAGGCAAGCAGGCGCATGCTCTCGCGGTAGAGCGTCTCGGCGAGGTCGTTGTCCACGTTGCGCGAGATCAGGCTGTAGCTGTTCTGCAGCGTCACCGGCCCGGACAGGCCCAGGCGCCGCGCCTCCTCCCGGAACTTGCAGACCCCCCAGGCCGATTCGTTCGACAGTCCGTAGTGGCGGATCTTCCCGGCCTTGATCATCTCGTTCATGCCCACGACCTGCTCCTCGATCGACGGGCCCTCGGGCTTCTCCTTGTGCGGGTCGAACTCGGTGGCGCCGAAGTTCGGCACGTTCCGCTGCGGCCAGTGGATCTGGTAAAGGTCGATGTAGTCGGTCTGCAGGCGCTGCAGGCTGGTGTCGACGGCTTCGGCGATGACGCCCTTCGTGAGGTCGGTGCGCCCGCCCCGGATCCAGTCGCGCCTGCCCGGCCCGGCCACCTTGGTGGCGATGTAGAGCTTGTCGCGCGGCTGCTTCTTCAGCCAGGTGCCGAGGAACTTTTCCGTTCTGCCCTGCGTCTGCGCGTTCGGCGGCACGGGGTACATCTCCGCCGTGTCGATGAAGTTGATGCCCTGCGCGACCGCGTAGTCGAGTTGCTGGTGCGCCTGCGCTTCCGGATTCTGCTGGCCCCAGGTCATGGTGCCCAGGCAGACGCGCGAGACGTTCAGGTTGGTGCCGGGAAGGATGTGGTACTGCATGGTGGGCTCCCGTTATCGTAGGTCCGGGGACTAGGTTAGCCGAACTGGCAAAAGCGCGAATTCCGCAGGCGGCCGGGGCGCGGCGCCGCACGTCACCGCAGGGGCTAGCGCGGCACCACCATTTGCAGCGAGTGCAGTTCCTCCTTGTGCAGCGCGGCGAGGCGATGCAGGCAGGCCTCGCCCCGGGCCGTCAGTCGCACCTCGATCTGGCGCCTGTCCTCCGGGCTCGCGTCGCGCCGCACCAGCCCCGCCTCCTCGCAGCGGGTCACCAGCGACACCACCCCGTGATGCTTGGCCTGCAGTCGCTCCGCCAGTTCCCCCACCGTCGCCCAGTCGCGCCCCGGGTAGCCCTTGATCTGCAGCATGAGCAGGTACTGCAGCACCGTGATGCCTTCCCGGCGGCTCGCCTCCTCGCTGAAGCGCAGGAAGCGGCGTATCTGGTAGCGGAACTCGGCAAGGATCTCGAAGTCGGCCTTGGACAGGGAGGGCGCGGGGGTTCCGGCCTTTTTCTTCATATTGGATTTATATCATACTGTGATATATATTGGCTGCTACGCAATCCCGGTCCGCCAGCCCCGAAGGCCCGTGTCCGCAGGAGGTTCGAATGAGGAAACTGCTGCTGCCCGTCGATGGTTCCACGCGCGTTCGCCCCGCCATCGAGTATGTCATGCGCCACCGGGGCGACGAAGACGTCCAGATCCACCTGTTGAACGTGCAACCGCCGGTCCGGGCCCGCGAGCTGTGGCATTTCCTCGATTTCGACGGGATCCTGGAGGCCCGCCAGGCCGCCGGCGAGGACGTCCTGCGCGAGGCCCGGGAGGAAGTACGGCGCGCCGGGTTCGACGCGGTGGCCAGCGTCTGCATCGGCGCGCCGGCCGAAACCATCATGAACTACGCCAGCCGCCAGCGTTGCGAGTCCATCGTCATGGGCGCCGCGCGGCCGCGGGTCGCCCGGCTCCTGGAAGGCTCGGTCTCCCGCAGCGTCGCCCGGCACGCCCGCATCCCCGTGACCGTCATCCCGTGATCCAGACCGCCCTCACGGACATGTTCGACCTGCGCCATCCCGTGGTGCTGGCCCCGATGGGCAGCGTCTCGGGCGGACTGCTCGCCGCGACCGTGTCCAACGCCGGCGGCCTCGGCCTGGTGGGCGGCGGGTATGGCAATCCCGACTGGCTCTGCACCGAGCTCGCCCGCGCCCGGGTGAACACGCGCCATGCCTGGGGGGTGGGCCTGATCACCTGGGCGATTCGCCCCGGCATCCTCGATCTGGCGCTGAGCTTCGAGCCGGCGGCGGTGATGCTTTCCTTCGGCGACCCCACGCCCCACGCGCAGAAGATCAAGTCTGCCGGCTGCAGGCTGATCTGCCAGGTGCAGGACGTGGACCAGGCCTGCCTGGCGCGCGACGCCGGCGCGGACATCATCGTGGCGCAAGGCGCCGAGGCCGGCGGCCACGGCGGCGGGCGCTCCACGCTGCCGCTGGTGCCCGCCGTCGTCGATGCCGTGGGCCGGATCCCGGTGGTCGCAGCGGGCGGCATCGGTGACGGCCGCGGGCTCGCCGCGGCTCTCATGCTCGGCGCCCAGGGCGCGCTCGTCGGCACCCGCTTCTACGCCTGCGCCGAGGCGCTGGCCCCGGACATGGCCAAGCAGCACATCGTCGCCTCGACGGGTACGGACACGGTGCGCACGCGGGCCTTCGATGTCGTGCGCGGGCTCGACTGGCCCACGCATTACACCGGGCGCGCCTTGCGCAACCGCTTCATCGAGAAATGGGACGGCCGGGAGACGGAGTTGCGCACGCAACTCGCCAGGGAGCAGAAGGCCTATCTCGACGCGGTGCGGGACGAGGACTACCGGACCGCCGTGATCTGGGCCGGCGAGGTCGCCGACCTGATCGGCGGCGTCGAGGGCGCGGCAACGCTGGTCGCGCGGATCGGTGGCGAGGCCGAGGCCTGCCTGAGGCGGGGTCAGGCGCTCGTCGGGAATGCCGGCGTCCCGGCGCATCCCGGCCTCGAAAAGGTCCTGACGTGAACGAGGCCGTCCCCGCGCCGGGGCAACTCGCCCCCGATGACGTCCATGCGTGGCGCCGCGAGATGCGCAGGATCTTCCGCGAGCGCCGCCTGGCGCTGCAGGGCCGCGAACGCGAGGAGGCCAACGCCCGCGTCCTGCGCCATCTGCTCGAGGCGTTCGGCCTGCTGCAGGGCATGACCGTCGGCTTCTACGAGCCGATCCACGGCGAAGTGGATCCGAGGCGCGCGGTCCGGCGCCTGTGGCGGCGGGGTTCCGTTGCCGGGCTGCCCGTGGTGGCGCGCAAGCACGCCCCGCTCGAGTTTCGCGAGTGGCACCCCGACGTACGCATGCAGGCAGGCAACCTTGGACTGCCCGAGCCGGCGGTCAGCGTCCGGGTCACGCCCCAGGCGCTGCTCATCCCGCCCCTGGCGTTCGACGAACGCGGCTACCGGCTCGGATACGGCAGCGGCTACTTCGACCGGACGCTGGCGGCGATGGATCCGCAACCGCTCAAGATCGCCCTCGCCTTCGAGCTCTCCAGGATCGACACGATCCACCCGCAGCCCCACGACATTCCGATGGATTTCATCGTCACGGAGGCCGCCATCTACATCGTCGGCCGCGACGGCATCGGAATGGCCCATGACTGGGCCGACGCGGCCCGCCACGCGCAGCAGGTGCTGCAGGATCGCATCGCCGCATCGGGCGCGCCGACGCTGGCCGCGCTGCGCGACACGGCGCGCCAGTACGCCTCGCCGCCCTGCTACGCGCACGAGGTCGACCCCTACTACTGGGACTGATTCGCCGGCCTATGCCGCCGCACCCGCCACAAGGCGGTCGATCTCGACGGCGATCGCCACGGCGTCATTGCTGAAGTAGTGCGTGTGTGCGCCGGCGCCGAGGCAGAACTCGGTGCGCCCGCCATGGCGGCTGGCGACGACCTTGCCGTCCTCCCCGACCATGGCAATCCGGAAGCGCCCGCCCTTGTCGGGGGGCGTCCAGAGGAAGCGGCCGACGTAATCCCCGGAGCGGCCGGCATTTACCCACTCGACGACGCCGATGTCCTCGACGCCCGGCCGGGCCGTGGCGAAGCCATCGGCGTTCGACCCCATCCACGTGTACAGCAGCGGGAAGCGCTCCGCGTAGAGGTCGCGCAGCGGCGAGCCCAGCGTCACGAGCGAGACCGCCATCCTGCCCACCACGTCGCCAAGGCGGCCCTGGACGGTGAGGTAGCGCAGCAGGTCGGCGCTGATCACCGTGCCCTGGCTGTGCGAGACGATCACGACGCGCTCGTAGCCACGGTCCCTGAGATAACGCAGCAGCGAGGCGTAGCGCGAGAAAATGCGCGCCCGCGGCGGCTGGCCGTTCGGCGGATCGGCGAAGTAGTTGTCGACGTCGAGCACCGCGTCGATCGCCACGCGCAGGCGGCCGAAAGTGCGCGTGAAGCGCGAGCCCAGCGCCGCGACGGTGAGCGCCCCGCCCGCCAGCCACTTGCCCGCATCCACCAGGGTTTCGCCGCGAAACAGGTCGAGATAGCCGGACACCGTCTGGACGAAGCCGCCGGAAAAGACGGACTCCGGCGCAAACAGGCGCATGACGAAGGCAAGGTACAGCAGGCTGCCGGCGATGGCCCCGGGTGGGATCAGGTATTTCGCCGCGAGGTTGAGCATGCGGATGCCGCCGCCCAGCCAGGCGCCGAGGCGTTTCGACCAGTCGGGGGTGCCGGGGCGCAGGCCTTTCGCGTCGAGGTTTGTCGTGGGCCGGATTTCCTCGACCAGCGAGGGCAGCAGGACCAGGATCGCCGCGAACACCAGGCCCGTGTAGGCGAACACCAGGGGCGTGAAGAGCCCGCCCAGGCTCTGGATCCGCGCTTCCACGAAAATGGCCGCCGACCGATAACCCTCGTCGAGCAGCACCGGCGAGTAGAGCACCTCGTTCATGGCGCTCGAATGGCCGGCGACGTAACTGATCACCGACCACAGCACCAGGCTCAGCAGCGCGAACAGCCCCGAGGAACCGACCAGGGCGAGGCGCGCCGTCTGCATCGTGGCCTTGCCCCTGTCGTCCAGCGACTGGCCCAGCCAGAGGCCCAGCACGATGGCAGCGACCTGGACGAGCACGAACAGCGCCCAGGCAAGCAGCGCCGCCACGATGAGGTACTCGGCCACGACCAGGGCGGCGGTGATCATCCATTCGAACTGGTTCGTGACCGTGCCGAGCAACCGCCGGCCGGTCACGAACACCGCGGTGAAGGTGCCGGCCATGAGCGCCCGGCCCGGCCACCTCACCCCGCGCGCCACGCCCGAATATCCCTCGACGAGCCACATTCCCAGCCCCAGGCACAGCAGCAGGCTCGCCCAGAAGTAGAAGTGGTGCAGCCAGTACTGCGAGTTGAGCGAGGCCGCGGCCATGAAAAAGCTCGCCAGCGCGAGCGTCCCGAGCAAGGCGGCCAGGGATGCCCGCGCAGCAGGCGTGCGCGCCTTGAGCCAGCCCATGACGGCGAGCGAGGCCAGCAGGATGCCGCCCCCGCTGAAGATCGCCACCAGCAGCTGGCCCTGCGCCTCGGGCGCCGCGGCGAGGCCGATCGCCCCGAAGGCCACCAGCATCAGCAGGCTCAACTGCAGGAGCGCCATGGGGGCCTTCATCAGCCAGGCCATCCACGCATGCAGGCGCCGGAGCAGCCCCCACGCGCGCCCGCGGCCCGCGTCCAGCGAGACCTGGTCGACCATGTCCGCCGCCAGCGTAGAGAGGTGGAAGAAGAGCTGGTAGAGCGCGCCCAGCGCGCGCAAACCGCCCGTCCCCAGGCGCGACAGGTCGGCCCAGTACATCTCGTAGACGTCGACCGGCTTGCCGCCGTCGCGCCGGCGCAGGGAGGCGCGCGTCGATTCGTAGAGGGCATCACCCTGCGCGGGCTGCAACCGGCCCAGCAGGTATTCGTTCATCTCCAGTCCGAGGTCCCGCGCCGGCGCGTCCGCCCTCATCTGCGCCGCGTTCTCCCATTGCCGGGTCTGGAAAAAGCCGCTGGGCGTGCCCGGCCGGCGCCGCGCGGGCGCCTTGCCCGTGGCGCCTTCCCTGTCGTGGCCGCCCAGCGGCTCGAGCTTCGCGACGGGAATCAGCACCTCGTGCATCTCGCCCTGCACGTAGCGCGGCTCGCCATCGCCGCCGTGGCACAGCAGGCGCGTCACCTCGCGCACCGTCTGGCCCGGCTGCTGGTCGGCGATGCCATGGACGACCACGACGGCGACGCGGGCGACGTCGCTCATGAAAGGGCAGCGGATGGCATGGGCATGGGATGCAATGTACAGAAAAGAGCGTGCTGCGTGCTGAGTGCTGCGTGCTGCGACTGCGGACAAGCGTGCTGCGTGCTGGGAAGTTCAAGACCCGGGGCCCTGGAGCCTTTACTCAGTCCGCAGTACGCAGTCCGCAGTACCCAGTGCGCAGTCCGCAGTACTCAAGGGTCCCTTTATTCTCCTTTCTGCATAAAGTAAGCCCATCTTTTCATTTAGCCGGAATATCGCGTCCTGCTATCCTCGCCGGCCCGAGTGACATTTCTTTCATTGCCAGGAGCCGCCCCATGAGCACGGCCACCACCGAGAAAACCGCCCGCAACGGCGTCAACGTCGAAGCGCTCTTCGGCGCACGCGAAGCCCTGACCAAGGCCCCCGAGGCCGCCCGGTTCAAGTGGCGCGCCACCTGCGAATGGGTGAAGGGCACCCAGTCCCGCTCCACCGTGCAGGAGTTCTACGGCCTGGGCGCGGAGCAGAAGCACAAGACCAAGTTCACCTTCGATTCCGACCATCCCGAGGTCTTCGCTTCCGAGGATTCCGGCGCCACCCCGGTCGAGATCGTGCTGGCCGGCCTGGCCGGCTGCCTGACCGCCGGCATCGCCGCCGTCGCGCAGGCCCGCGACATCCAGCTGCGCTCCGTGTCCGCCACGCTGGAAGCCGGCATGGACATCCGCGGCATCCTGGGCGCCGACCCGGACGTTCGCAACGGCTTCGACGGCGTCAAGGTGGTCTACAAGATCGACGCGGACGCCTCGCCCGACGACATCAAGGCGCTGGTGGCCCAGTCGCAAAAGCGTTCCGCCGTGTACGACATCATCACCAACCCGACCAACGTCACGGTCGAGGTGACGCAGTAGTTTTCCCGAGGCAGCAAAGCGTGCGCACCACCGTCGTCGTCATCGGCGCGGGACAGGCCGGCCTGGCGATGAGCTGGTGGCTCGCCCGCCACGCGATCGACCACGTGCTCCTCGAGCGCGGGGAGGTCGCGAACTCCTGGAAGACCGAACGCTGGGACTCTCTCACCCTGCTGACGCCGAACTGGCAAAGCAGGTTGCCCGGCTTCGGGTATGTCGGCAACGACCCCGACGGTTTCCGATCGATGCCGGAAACCGTCGGGTTCCTCCAGGACTATGCGCGGACCATCGCCGCGCCCGTGCGCACCCAGACGCGCGTCACCTGCGTGCGCCAGCGCGACGAGGGCTACGAAGTCGTCACGGATCGCGGCACCTGGCAGGCGCGCGCGGTCGTCGTCGCTTCCGGTGCCTGCAACATTCCCGTGGTGCCGGGGATCGCCGGGTCGCTGCCGGCGGATGTCGCAAGCCTGACGCCCTTCCAGTACCGCAATCCCTCGCAGCTCGATCCCGGCGGCGTGCTGGTGGTCGGCGCCTCCGCGACCGGCGTGCAGATCGCCGACGAGGTGCGGCGCTCGGGTCGCAGCGTGACGCTGGCGGTGGGCGAGCACGTTCGCGTGCCGCGCACCTATCGCGGCCGGGACATCAAGTGGTGGATGGATGCGAGCGGCGTCCTCGACCAGCGCTACGACGAGGTGGACGACCTGGTGCGCGCCCGCAACGTGCCCTCGCTGCAGCTCGCGGGCTACGCGGACCGGCGCAGCATCGACCTCAATTCGCTCACGCGGATCGGCGTGCGCCTCATCGGCCGCCTGGCCGGCATCAACGGCAGCACGCTGCAGTTCTCCGGTTCGCTGCGCAACGTCTGCACGCTGGCGGACCTCAAGATGCAGCGCCTGCTCGACACCATCGACGCCTGGGCGGCGCAGCAAGGCCTCGACGGCGAAGTCGAGGCGCCGCGCCGCTTCGATGCGACAGCGGTGGAGGAATCCCCGCCGCTGCTGATCGACCTCGCGCGCGGACGCGTCAAGACCATCATCTGGGCCACCGGGTTCCGGCCCGACTACTCGTGGCTGCAGATGCCGGTGCTGGACGCCAGGGGCAGCATCCGCCATGACGGCGGCGTCGCCGAGGCGCCGGGCCTGTACGTCATCGGCCTGCCCTTCCTGCGCCGGCGCAAGTCCAGCCTCATCGACGGCGTCGGCGACGACGCCCGCGACCTGAGCGCGCATCTGGCGGCCTATGTCCGCGAGAAGGTCGTGCAGCAAGTCACGCTGGCGACCGTCTAGCATCGCCCCCGCAGCCCGCCATTACAAACTGGAATTAGCGAAGCCAAGCGCGTGACCCGGCAGGCTTAGTGATGGCTGCCGCCGCAATGCATCATGCATCGCGGCCGGCGGATGCGGTTCATGGCGCTTTCCCCCCTCCCTCCCGCGGCGTAGCATGCCCGCAGCGCACGACCGATTCCCGGGGAGCCCGGGACCGCGCAGCGCGGTTCGCCCCGACAACAACAACGTCCGCAGGAGGCAAACATGGCTCACGCAGTCCCGCAGGAGTTCGAGAAGGCGACGTTCGGCAAGATTGCCTGGCGACTGATCCCGTTCCTGTTCCTGTGCTACGTCGTCGCCTTCCTGGACCGCGTCAACGTGGGCTTCGCCAAGCTGCAGATGGCGCCGGACCTGCAGTTCAGCGACGCGGTCTACGGCTTCGGGGCGGGGATCTTCTTCATCGGCTACTTCATCTTCGAGGTGCCGAGCAACGTGATCCTGGAGCGCGTGGGCGCGCGCATGTGGATCGCGCGCATCATGATCACGTGGGGGATCATCTCCTCGGCGTTCATGTTCACCAACGACATCCACTGGGGCGTGGTGGCGACCATGTTCAACTGCACGGACGCCGAGTTCACGTTCTACTTCCTGCGCTTCCTGCTGGG
>DASZQJ010000123.1:0-3801 GCA_035549715.1 Burkholderiales bacterium | reverse complement strand
TGGTTCCCGTCCGGCCATTGAGCCGACGGGATCGGTTGCGCGGGCGCTGCGCGCCTGACCCGCCGGACCCGAAGCCTCCGGTCCGCAACCGATCCTTCCCGAACTTTCGCCCGAGCGGCGCTGCGTGCGCGGCCGGGCGTGCCGGCTTTCCCGCGGGCGCCACGTGCCCCGCCCATTCATCGATTTCACGCCGCGACGCGCGGTTTTTTGGCAAGGAGAACAACATGTCTTCGCAAACCCTTTTCATGACCGACCTCGACCAGGTGCGGCTGCGCACGCTCTCGCGCCGCCTGATCAGCGCGCCCGGCAGCAGCCGGGATACCGGCCTGGACCTGGACGAACTGCTCGACAACGCGCAGGTCGTGCCGGCCTCCACCATCGCCGGGGACGTGGTGACCATGAATTCCTCGATGCTGTGCGAGGGCGGCCCCTTCGGCCCGGAGGGCAGGGCGCTCACCCTGGTCTATCCCGAGCGCGCCGACGCCGGCAGCGGCCGCATCTCCATCCTCTCGCCGCTCGGCCGCGCCCTGCTCGGCGCGCGGGCCGGCGACACGGTGGCGGTGGAAACCCCCGGCGACGGCGTGCAGCAGGTGCGCGTGCGCGAGATCCGCTACCAGCCCGAAGCGGACGGGAACTGGTTGCTCTGAGGGAAGGCAGAGAAGCAGACAGAGCGTACTGCGTGCTGCGTACTGAGTGCTGCGGGGAAGCAGAAGAGCGTACTGCGTGCTGCGTGCTGAGTACTGCGTAAGAGCAGTAGGCCTAGGGCCCTATTGCTTCAGAGCCCTTACTCAGCACTCAGCACTCAGCACGCAGTACGCTTTTCGTCACGTCCCTTCTCGTCACGCGCTTACCTCGTCACGTCCCTTCTCGTCACGCGTTCACCTCGTCACGCGCCTCACCTCGTCACGTCCCTCCCCCTCCCTTCACCCCCAACCGCTGCGCCAGCTTGTGCAGGTTGCTGGCGTCGAGGCCGAGCTGGCGCGCGGCGCGCGCCCAGTTGCCGCCGTGGGCGGCGAGGGCCTGGCGGATGGCCTGGCGCTGGCAGGCTTCCACCGTGTCCCGCAGGGGCGCGATCGCGGCCGCCGGCGGCGGTCCGGGCTCCGCGGCCGCGGCCTGCGCCGGGGGCAGCCCGGAGGCGTCGAGGTCGAGCAGGGCGGGGCCGATGGTGACGATCTCGTTGCGCCGGGCGCCGCGGCTCAGCGCCTTGAGGGCCGCGCGGCTGATGACGTGCTCCAGCTCGCGCACGTTGCCGGGCCAGCGGTAGCGGCGCAGGGCCTGCTCCGATTCGGCCGACAGCCGCAGGCTGCGCAGGCCGAGGCGCGCCCGGTTCAGCTCGAGGAAGCGCCCGGCCAGCAGCAGCACGTCGTTGCCGCGCTCGCGCAGCGGCGGAATGGGGATCGGGTAGACCGACAGCCGGTGGTAGAGGTCGGCGCGGAACGCGCCCTCGCCCACCAGGTCGCGCAGGCTGCGGTTGGTGGCCGCGATCACGCGCACGTCCACGTGCCGCGGCGTGTCCGCGCCCAGGCGCTGCAGCTCGCCCTCCTGCAGCACGCGCAGCAATTTCGCCTGCACGGTCAGCGGCAGTTCGCCCACCTCGTCGAGCAGCAGCGTGCCGCCGTCGGCGGCCTCGAACCGGCCGGGCCGGTCGGCGCTCGCGCCGGAGAAGGCGCCCCGGACGTGGCCGAACAGCTCGCTCTCGGCGAGCGATTCCGGCAGGGCCGCGCAATTGACGTGCACCAGCGGCCGGGCGCGGCGCCGCGAGAGCTGGTGCAGGCGCCGCGCGATGAGCTCCTTGCCCACCCCGGTCTCGCCCAGGAGCAGCACCGGCAGTCCGGAATCGGCCACCACGTCCACCTCGTGCAGCAGGCGCGTGATCGCTTCGCTGCGGCCCACGATCTCGTCGGCCTCGGGCCGGCTGCCGCCGACGGGCGTTTCCTCGCCGCGCAGGCGCAGGCCCCGCACCTCGGCCTCCAGCCGCGTGGTGCGCACCGCCGCCTCGGCGAGCACCGTGAACTCGCCCAGCGCCTGGCGTGCCCGCGCGTCGAAGGTGCCGGCGCGCGCGGCGTCCAGCGTGAGCACGCCCCAGGGCCGGCCCTCGACGTGCAGGCTGACGCCCATGCAGTCGTGCACCAGCACTGGCGTGCCCGGCGGCGCGCCGATGAGGCCGTCATACGGGTCGGGCAGGGGGCTGTCCTCGGGGAAGAACGTGACCTCCCGGCGCGCCAGGATCGCCGCCAGGCGCGGATGCGCGGCCACGGCGAAGCGGCGGCCCAGCACCTCGCTGGACAGCCCGTCCACCGCCACCGGGTGCAGGTGGTCGTCGTCGAGCTGCAGCAGGGCGACCGCGCTGCAGTCGAAGTGGGCGCGCAGGCTGGCCGCCAGGCGTTGCAGGCGCACGGCCTGCGGCAGGTCGGCGACGAGGTCGTTCAGCACCAGGTGATGCAGGGTCGAATTCACCATTTGCGGTGGCCTTTACCCGAATCGGGGACGGTGAAGAATACCATCTCCCTCGCAAGCAATTGACCAACGGCTGTTTTTTTCTGGCACGACACTGGCATGGGGGAGGCCATGGCGCCCCATCTCCCCCCCACGGCAAACGCGTCCGGCCCGCCCCCCGGGGAGGACGCGGCCGCGTTGATCGACCACATCCTCGACCGCTACCACCTGCGTCACCGGGAGCAGTTCGCGGGGCTGATCAGGCTCGCGCGCGCCGTCGAACAGCGGCACGCCCGGCATCCCGACTGCCCGACCGGGATCGCGGAGTTGCTGTGCGACGTCCAGCAGGCGCTGGAGAGCCACATGCGCAAGGAGGAGCAGGTGCTGTTCCCGCTGCTCGCGCGTGGCGGCGCGGGCGCGCAGGCGCCGATCGCCGTGATGCGCATGGAGCACGGCCAGCACCGCGCGGCGCTCACCCGGCTGGAGGCGCTGGCGCACGGCATGACGCCGCCGGCCGATGCCTGCGCCTCCTGGCGTGAGCTCTATGCCGGGCTGCGCGACTTCCGGGACGACCTCGCCGAGCACATGCGGCTGGAGGACGACGTGCTGTTCGCGGGCGCGCCGGCGCGCCCCGGGCCGCATGGCTGAGGAGGGCGCCCCCTTGGTCCACGCGCACTCGGCCCGGTTCGGCGTCTGCGGCTTCCTCGCACTGGCTTTCACGCTGCTGGCGCGGCGCCGGGTGCGCACCCGGGGCGACATCGTTTTCATCGTCGGCGCCGTGGCCATGGCCCTGCAGGTGTTGCTGGGCCTGGCCATTGGGGCTCGACGGCAGGAGGGCAGGGCGGGCGCCCTGCGTCAACAACCCCAGTGAGGAGAACCATGAAACTGAAACATGCAACCGTCGTCGCCGCCGCCCTGCTCGCCCCGTCCTTCGCCCTGCTCGCGCAGGGCGGCGGGGGCATCGCCTTCCCCGAGGGCTACCGCGACTGGTACCAGCACCACACCACGGTCAACCTGCAGGGGCACCAGCCCGAAGGGGAGGTGGGCATCCAGAACGTGTACGCCAACCCCGCGGCCCGCGCCGGCCTGCGCAGCGGCCGCTTCGAGGACGGCGCCGCCTTCGTGGTGGACCGCTTCAGCTACCGCAACGAGGACGCGGACACGCTCAAGCAGGACAAGCGCAAGGTGGTGGCGGTGATGCTGCGCGACGCGACCCGCTTCAAGGACACCGGCGGCTGGGGCTTCCAGGCCTTCAAGGGCGGCGACCCCGGCGCCCCGGTGGTCAAGGACGGCGGCGCGGCGTGCTTCGCCTGCCACGTGCCGCATGCGGACAACAACTTCCTGTTCACCCGCGGGGAGTAACCT
>DASZQJ010000122.1:0-25842 GCA_035549715.1 Burkholderiales bacterium | reverse complement strand
GCCAGCCCAGGTGCTGCCTTCGGGACGGTATTCGCAGCCAACCCAACCCTGGTAGCCCAGGGCATCCAGCCGGTCGAACAGGAAGGGATAGTGGATCTCGCCGACCGTGGGCTCGTGGCGCCCGGGGACGCCGGCGATCTGGATGTGGCGGGTGACACCGATGTGGGCTTCGAGGGTTTCCGCCAGATGCCCCTCGAGCATCTGCATGTGATAGACGTCCAGGTGCAGCCAGAGGTTGGGATGGCCCACTTCGGCCAGGATGCGGCGGGCGTGCTCGGTGTGGTTCAGGAAATAGCCGTGCATGCCCTGGGTGGTATAGCTCGGGCCGTTTTTCACCAGGCCCATCTTCTTGTTGATGGGTTCGATGACCACGGCGATGCCGTGCCGCTGCAGGAACTCTGCCGCATGGCGCAGGTTGGCGACGTAGGTGCGCTCCGCAGCCTGGTAATCCTGGCCCGGCCCGACCACCCCGGCCATCGCGTGAACCGTGTCGCACTGCAACGTCGCGCCGTACTCGGCGACCTTCGCCAGGCTGGCGCGGAATTCCGCTTCGCGGCCGGGCACGGCGGCCAGCCCGCGATCGCCGGCCTCCCAGTTTCCCATCGGCGCATCGAACAGGACCATCTTCAGGCCGTGTGCCTTCAGGCGGCTCGCAAGCTCGGCCTTCGGGTAGTCGTACGGGACCTGGAATTCCACCGCCTTGAATCCCGCGGCCGCGGCGGCCTCGAACCGGTCGAGGAAGGGGACTTCGGCGAACAGATAGTGCAGGTTGGCGGCGAATTTCGGCATTGGTGCGGCGGCGGGAAATGGCGCGAAGGACGCCATTATAGGCGTGGGCCGGCGCGGCCCGCCGGGTGGCGACCGCAATCGATTCCGTGTATATCTGCACGCGCCGCCTGGTGTTAGCGGCCACTCAATGCGCAATGCTCACGGCATCAGGGGATCGTCATGGGAAAGAAAGGCGACAGGAAGCTCGAGTCGGACGGCAGGGGCAAGAAGCGCGGCAAGAAGAAAAAGGCGTACGCGACGTTGCCCATCGAAGATGCGCTTGCCTGCCCGCCGTCTGCAAAGTTTTTTTACGAATTGGTCGTGGGGAACGGCATTGGCGACAACGCCGTGGATGACGCGCTCGAAGCCTATGCCCGGGCGCGCGAGTCGCGCCGGGAGAAGGCGCTCGAGGCCGCGCAGGGCCACGCGCCCGGCTGCGACAAGGGCTGCGCGCCCGGCGACCACCAGATCTTCGGACCCTTCTTCGGCCCGCAGTCGTGGCGCATCGAGGACGAGGACCCGCCGCGCGCGACCACCTGGAGCTGGCTCGGATTCCAGTCGGTGTTTTTTTGCCAGAAGTCTTGACAAGCGATTCATCAAGCCAAAAAACTCGCGACAACTATCCACAGTTTCTGTGGATAACCTTGTGGATGGCTTGCGTCACCGTGCTCAAACCCGCGTAGCTGCTGTCGTATCGTTAGGTCTGCTTAAAATTTCATCAGCGCACCCCGCGCGCGGCGGATGCAGGCCGCCAAATAACAAAAAATAATTTCAGGAGAGATTCTTCATGCGCATCACCGATGTCAGGACGATTCCCGTCGAAGTGAAATTGCCCAAGCCGGTGTTCGACGCCAACTACACGATGGCGACCAAGCCCGCGCTGCTCGTCGAAGTCGAAACGGATGAAGGACTTGTCGGCCTGGGCGAAGCCGCCCACTTCGGCGGGCCGATGGCCTCCACAGCGCAGGTCATCGAGCACGAGCTGCGCAACTACCTGATCGGGCAGGACCCGCGCCAGGTGGAAATGCTCTGGGAAATGATGCACCGGCGCGCCTACAAGCACGCGCGCGGCGGCATCGTGATCGCGGCGATCAGCGGCATCGACATCGCGCTCTGGGACCTGCGCGGCAAGATGGCGGGCATGCCCTTGTGGCAATTGCTCGGCGGCTATCGCAAGCGAGTCCCCGCTTACGCGACGGGCGGCTTCTACTCCGAGGGCAAGGGCATCAGGGAGCTGGCGCGTGAGATGGAGTCCTACGTCAGGCATGGATTCCGCGCCGTGAAGATGAAGGTCGGGCGCAACCCCGGCATCGAGATGTCGCCGCTGCGCGTGATGGACAGCCGCGGCAAATGCGAAGTGTCGCTGGGGGACGACATCAAGCGCGTTGCCGCGGTGCGGGAAGCCATCGGGCCCGACGTCAAGCTGATGGTCGACGCCAACGGCGCCTGGGACGTGATGACCGCCGTCAAGATGGGCCGCGCCATGGAGCCCTACGACATTTACTGGTACGAGGAACCGGTCTGGCCCGACGATGTTGCCGGCAGCGTGGAAGTCGCCTCCAGGGTCAACATCGCCGTCGCCGGCTACGAAACGTGCAGCTACGGCATCGTCGACTTCAACGACTACATCAAGGCACGGGCGGTCCACTTCGTGCAACCCGACGTCGCGTGGGCCGGCGGACTCACCGAGTCGCTCAAGATCGCCCATATGGCCCAGGCCGCGAACATGCCCATCGCACCGCACATCCACGGCTCCGCGGTGGCCGTGGCGGCGGCGGTGCACCTGCTCGGCGCCGTGCGCAACGGCTCCATGGCGGAGACGGTGTTCCCCGCGCACGCGCTGATGACGGAACTGGTGAAGGAACCCTTCAACGTGGACAGGAAAGGCGAGATCGAGCTGCCGGACACGCCGGGCCTCGGGATCGAGCTCGATCCCAGGGTCGTCAAAAAGTACCGCGTGAAGGGTTAGGGCGACTCAG
The DNA here is from genome assembly GCA_035549715.1 of Burkholderiales bacterium. Lineage (GTDB taxonomy): Bacteria > Pseudomonadota > Gammaproteobacteria > Burkholderiales > JACQAP01 > JACQAP01. The sequence goes on along the minus strand of DASZQJ010000122.1, from coordinate 23,095 downwards.
GCATTGCGCCCAACGCAAAGGCGCAGAGGACGCAGAGGGCGCAAAGGAAAGCCAGGCACAAGAGAGGGATGCCGAGGTCATTGCCCGTGTCGGACCTGCATCCATGGACTGTGGATCACGACCACCGGTGAACGTCCTCCTCTTGTTCTTGCAGTTCTCTGCGTCCTTTGCGCCCTCTGCGCCTTTGCGTTGGATGTTGACCTGGATCGTTACTTTTTAGGCTGCCAGTTGCGCGACTGCTCCTGCGCCTTGGCGAGTTGCTCCGGCGGCAGCTTGGAGGCGATGAAGTCGCGCACCTTGACGACGCGGTCACCCTCCTCGCCCGAGAGCTGGGACGCGGCGAGGTTGGACCACATGTAGGCGTTGACCGGATCCTGCGGCACGCCCTTGCCTTCCCAGAGGATCCAGGCGAGCTGGCTCTGCGAGCGTGCGTCGCCCTTCTCGGCGGCGGCCGTGTACCACTTCACCGCGGCGGCAGGGTCCTGCGCCACGCCCTTGCCTTCTTCCGCCATGTAGCCCATCAGGTATTGCGCGTAGGTGTTCCCCCTCTCCGCCGGCCCCCGGTACCACTTCGCCGCTTCGGCGTAATCCTGCGGCACCCCCTTGCCGAAGAAGTACAGCGCGCCGAGGCTCTCGGCCGCTTCAGCCACGCCGGCCTCGGCGGCGGCCTTGTACCACTTCGCCGCCTCGTTGCCGTCCGCGGCCACGCCCTTGCCGTCCTCGTACAGGTAGCCGAGCATGAACTTCGCCTGCGCATCTCCGTTGTCGGCGGACTTGCGAAACCACGTCGCGGCCTGCGCCGGGTCGGCGGCAACCCCCTTGCCCTGGTAGTAGGCCCAGGCGAGGCTCGCGTAGGCGGACGTTTCGTTCTGCGCCGCGGCCTTCTGGAACCACTTCACGCCCTCGGCCTCGTCTTTCGCCACACCTTTGCCCGAGTAAAGCAGGAAACCCAGCGCAGCCTGCGCGCGCGCGTCGTTCTGCTCCGCGGCCTTGCGATACCACTTCGCCGCCTCGGCGGGATCGGCCGCCACGCCGCGCCCCTGCTCGAGCATCCAGCCCATGAGGTACTGCGGGTAGACGCGGCCTTCCTCGGCGGGCTTGCGATACCACTTCGCCGCTTCGGCGTAGTCCTGCGCCACGCCGCGTCCGAAGAACAGCAGCGAGGCGAGGCCTTCCTGAGCGTCGACGTTGCCCTGCTCGGCGGCCTTGCGGTACCACGCGGCGGCTTTCGCGTGGTCCTGCGCCACGCCCTTGCCCTGGTCATGCATGTAACCGAGCAGGTACTGCGGGAACACCCTGCCTTTTTCCGCGGCCGGCGCATACCACCTCGCGGCCTGGGCATGGTCCTGCTTGACACCCTTGCCGAAGAAATAGAGTCCACCCAGGGTTTCCTGCGCCTCGACCTGGCCCTTGTCGGCGGACTGCGTGTACCACTTGATGGCTTCCGCGTAATCCTGCACGACGCCGCGGCCGTTGAAGTAGGCCTCGCCGAGGTAGAACATCGCCAGCGGGTCGGTCGAGGCCGAGGCACGGAACTCGTCCACTGCGGTCTTGAAGTCGCCCTTCTGGTAGGCCTGATAGCCCTTGTGGGTGTCCGCGCCCGCTGCGCCGCAAAAGGCAAGCAGCGACGCGAGGACCAGGATCCGTCGCATCACGATCTCCTCCGAAAGGTTTCGGTTATTGTCGCGGGCCACCCGATGCAGGCATCCGCGCGCCCCGGTCGTGCCGGGGAGGGCTAGTGTAAACCCATTCCCCCGCCGGAGCGCCCGGGGGAAGGGTAAAGGTGAAAGGTGAAAGGTGAAAGGGAAGCTCCCCTCTTTCCTCTTTCGCCTTTCCTCTTTCCTCTCGCCCATTGCGAATCGCGCGCCGCCCGGCGCACGACTCAGCCGAGCGAGTTGAGCAGCCGGACCGCGTTCACCGTGAGGATCACGCCCACCAGCACGATGAGCAGCGAGGTGCCCACCTGGATGCGCATGGCCCATACGCCGGCGAGCCAGTCGAGGATGCGGCGGCCGATGAATGCGGCGATGACGCCCACCGCCACCAGAGTTGCGGCGAAGCCGAGGCTGAACACGAGGACCATGATGAGGCCCTGCATCGCCTTGCCCTGCGCCAGCAGGTTGAGCAGCATGCTGAGCGCGACGGGGTCCGGCAGCAGGCCACCCGCGATGCCCAGCCAGATCAGCATCCACAGGCCCGGGCGGTTGGTCGTGGCGAGCTTCAGGTCGTGCGTGTGCTTGAAGCCCCAGCCGTGGGAGTGCGCGCCGCTCTCATGGTCGTGGTCATGCCCGTGATCGTGGTCATGCCCGTGCGCGTGATCATGGTCGTGCGCGTGGGCATGAGCGTGAAGCGCGTCGTGCGAATGTCCATGCTGTCCGTCATCCAGCGCGCGATACTTCGACGGCGCGTCCTTCGCCGCCGGCGCAACACCCTGGAGCTGGAGCAGCATGTCGCGCTGGGTCCACAAGGTCCACAAGCCGATGGCGATCACGAGGATGCCTGTGGCGACCGCCATCCAGGCCTCGATGCGCTGCGGCACCATGCCGGGCAGGCCCACGGAGGCGAGGACGCCGACCAGGACGATGCCGCTGGTGTGCGAAAGGGTGACGAAGATCCCGAGGATGATTGCATCGACCGGCTTGCCGCGCGCGCCGACGATGTAGGCGGCGGCGATGGTCTTGCCGTGACCCGGCGTGGCGGCGTGCACGGCGCCGACCCAGAAGGCGGCGGCGAGGGTGATCAGGGTTTCCATCGCGAGGCTTCGGCTTGCAACATGTGGTTATGGTTGTGTGGCGAGGATAGCATGGGAGTCGGACGCGACGCGTGAGGCAAGGGGCCGGGGGTTATAACCCTTCACGCATTCAGCCATTCATGCCTCACGGCTTTGCCGCGGCCTCGGCCCGCAGCATGCCCACGTAGCCGCTGATGTCCGCGTACCAGATGTTGCCGTCGGCATCGGCGCAGAGCGTGTAAGGCCGCGCGGTGGGGCGCGGGATCTTGAACATCTTGAACCGGCCGTCCTTGAGGCGGCCCAGGGTCTGCAGGCGCAGCAGGCCGAACCAGACGGCGCCGTCCGGCGCGATCGTGAGGCCGGTCAACCCGCCCCACTCCCCGGGCACTTCGTGCTCGATGAACTTGCCGTCGGCGAAACTGCCGATCTTGTTCGTGCGGAACTCGAGGAACCAGACGCGGCCGTCCCTGTCAACGGCGATGTCGCTCGGCGCGGCACCTCGCGACGGGATCTCGTAGTCGCTCATCTGCCCGGAAGGCGTGATCTTGACGATCTGGTTCGCGCTTTGCAGCGTGCCCCACGCGTTGCCCTGCGCATCGACGGCCATGCCGTAAGGCGCGCCCATGGATTGCCTGGGAACGTGGCGCTTGAGCTGCCCGTCCTTGAGGCTGGTGAAACTGAACGAAGTGCTCTCGGCGAACCAGACCGTGCCGTCCGGCGCGACCGCCAGGCGCGCAAGGCGCGCGATCGGCGTGCCGAGCGGATACGACTTGATGGTGCCGTCGGCGCGGATGCTCGAGACCTGCACTTCGGTCGGATCGGTGAACCAGGCGACCCCCTGCGCATCGACGGCGATGCCCACCGGCTCCACGCTCTTCTTCGGCTTGGCGATGCGCTGCAGCTTGCCATCGCGGATCATGCCCACTGCGTCCGAGAAATCGATGGTGAACCACACGGTCCCGTCCGGGCCCGCCGCCACCGCGGTCGGGATGTCGCTTGCCACGGGCATGGGGTACTCGACGAAGCCCCCCCGGGGCTTTCCCACCAGCACTGCCCCTGCGATGGCAGCCAGCACGGCAATGGCGACGATGATGGATATCCGGGTCCCGGTTGTCATTTTGGTTTCCATGGTGGGGTTCAGTCGCGCATGCGGACGAGCCAGCGCACGCCCAGGCTGGCGAGCACGATGAGCAGGACGAGGAAGGCGGCCGCACCCGCGAGGCTGAAGGGATCGAGCTGCGCGATCAGCGTGCCCCCCTGCTCGGCCACGCGGTACATCTCGCCATAGGGCGTCAAGGAGAATCCGGAATAAAGCGTGGAGGCTTCGTGCGGATCGCGCACCAGCAGGCCCGCCTCCAGGTGCACGGGCAGGTTGCTTTCGACCTGGTACCAGGTCGCGCCCGCGTCCTTGCTGCGCCAGGCGCCCCGATGGGTGGCCAGCATGATGATCCGGCCGTCCGGCGACACGGCGATGCCGCGCACCGAGGTGCCCGCTTCCGCCAGCGGCTGCCCGTGCCGTTTCCAGGCCACGCCGAGATCGTCGCTGACGTACACCTGGTCGGCGGCGAAGGCCCACAACCGATCCTTGGCGGCGACGTCGCGGCTCAGGGACTCGACCTTGCCCTCCGGCAAGCCCGCCAGCGCCCGCCAGGCGGTCCCGTCGCCAGCCCACAGCCGGCCGTCGATGACGACATACACCCGGTCCGGCGTTCCGGGAATGACAAGCAGCGAGCGCACCGCGGCTTCCGGCAGCACAGCTTCGCCGGCGCGCGCCCAGGCGCGGCCGTGGTCGTCGCTGACGAACAGGCCGTGGGCGCCCGCGAGATAGACGCGTCCCGCGGAACCGCCGCGCGCGAAGCCGTGCGCCGGAGCGGCGCCGGCCGGCGCGATCACCTCCTGCCAGTTCGCCTGGTCTTCCGTGCGAAGGATGCGGGTGCCTGTCGAAGCCAGCGCGCCGCTTCCGTCGGCGTCGAAGACGACGGCAAATACCGCACCCGGCATGGCGGACGGCGCCTCGGTGGCCCAGTCCCGGCCGCCGTTGCGCGAGCGCAGCAGGCGCGTGTCGGTGCCATAGAGCAGGTGGTTGGGATCCGTCGGATGGACGGCCACCGCGAGGGCTGCGCCGATGAACAGTCCCGGATCGGCGGGAAACCAGGTCTCGCCCAGGTCGCGGGAACGGAACATCCCGCCCCAGGCGCTGGGGTCATGCGCGGCGGCGGGCCAGGCGGCGAGTAGCAGCATCCACAGGGCAAAGGCGCGCGCGGGCATGGATCGGATCATTCGGGTCTGCAAAAAAATGCGAGGAGCCGAACCTCGGCTCCTCGCACCGGAGTGTACTACCTGCCGTCAGGCCATTACTTCCTGCGGGACTTTTCCCCCGGGGCCAGGGCGATTTCCGCCAGGCGCCCGCCGTTGATCCCGACCCACGAGTTCTTCGTGAGCGGGTAGCCGTCGGAGTACGACAGCGGCTCGTGGCCCGTCACGCAGTTCTGGTAGCCACCGGTGATCTTGTAGCACTTCTCATAGGCCAGGAACTGCTGGACCGTGTCGGTCTGCTGCGGGTTGGCGATGTTCCAATCGCGGATCGCCTCCCAGGACGAGTAAGCGTCGGAACCGAACACCAGCTTGCCCACGGAGGTCGGCACTTCGAGCAGCTGCGAGCCCGCGGTGTGCGCACGGAAGGCCGGGTGGATCTTCACGCCGGGCATGATCTCGTGCTCGCCGTCGACGATCACGGCCTTGCCGCGCAGGACCTTGGAGTAGATGCCGTCGACGGTCTTCGGCGTGTAGCCGCAGGCCGGGGTCCGGGCGCAGCCGCCGGGGGAGTCGTTCACGGCGCGGATGCGCTCATGCCCGGGGTAGTTCAGCGCCCACTCGATGCCGCGCAGCTCTTCCTTCTGGATGTAGATGACGGCGTTCGGGAACTCGTCCAGCGAGCCGGCGTGGTCCCAGTGGCCGTGGCCGAGGATGATCTTGCTCACGTCCTTGGCGTCGAAGCCGAGCTGGGCGATCTGCTTGGACAGGGGGGCCCAGTGGTCGGTGCCGGTCATCTTGTGGTACTCGACCTGGTTCCAGCCGTTGTCATACAGCATCAGCTCGTTGCCGCACTTGATGACGCCGACGTTCACCGGCAGGTCCACCGTGTTGATGCTGTTCGCCTTGTTCTTGGCACCCGGCACGTAGGCGCGGTCGGGCATGAAGGCGCCGAACGGCACGTTCATGAAGCGGCTGTTCTCGACCAGCCAGACGGAACATTGCTGGGCCTGCGCGAGCGGCGCGGCCAGCGTCGCCGCGGCGGCGAGGCCGGCGGCAACCAGAGCTTTTCTCATGCTGCTTTTCATTGTTAACCCCTCCTTGACGTTGAACAGCTTGCTTGCTGCCTATTTCGGGCCTGCACTCCCATACCGGCCCGGAAATCCACGAAATCCTTCGCCCTGTCAGTTCGGCTTGAACTCGCCGGGCCAGAGCGTTTCCCCGACTTTCAGCGTGAGGCCCGAGGCCTCGTCCGTCTTCTCCTGGGCGGCGAGCAGGTGCCGATCGTCCCCGTCCCCCGCCATCTTCACCATCTCCACCGACGCGTCGCGAAAAAGGCGGATCGCCTCGGTGTACTCGTCGTGCAGGACCTTCACCCCCGGCGGCGGCCTGAGCTTCGCCATGTCCGCGAGCGCCTTGTCGAACTGTGCGGTGAGGGGCACGACCCGGTCCTTCATGGCCGCGCGTTTGATGTCACCCATCTTGTATGCAAGGCCGGCGAACGTCATCTTCACCGCGTCCTGCTTCACCTGGGCATGGATCGGCCACAGCGCATGCGCATAGGCCTCCTCCTCCGGGCTGATCGCGGGACGCTGGGAATTCGCATAGCCAGAATCCTCCACCATCCTGGGCTGGGGGCCCTGCGCGGCGTGCTCCCTCAATGCCGCGGCAACCACCAGCGCAACCAGCACGACCACCAAGGCACCGACTCCCGCCGCCTTCAAGGTGCCTTTTCGGACCGTACGCTGCGATCCGTTTACAGCTGGAAACATCGTGCGAATCTACCGAGAGGCGAAACTGTCGTCAATGCTGCAGCGCACCGTCTTATATTACGAAACAAGGCTTTATTCTTACGATGTCGATTCGATCGTGACCGCCGGCGCCCATTTCGGATTGTCGGTGAACAGGCCGTCGACGTAACCGATCGAGTACATCAGGAACAGGCCGAAGCCCACCGACAGCAGGCCGAAGGTGATGCGAAGGTAGGCGTTGAAATGCGGGAAGCGCTCGCTCGAGTACGCGAATGGCGCCGCGATGACCAGCGTGACCAGCATCATCCCCGCGATGGTGCCGACGCCGAACAGCAGCAGGTAGAGCATGCCCCACCATGGGTCGTCGATCGCCGTGAGCACCAGCAGCGCGACCGCGGCCGATCCCGCCAGGCCGTGGACCACCCCGATGATCAGCGGGCGGACCCACTGGTAGACGCCCAGGCCACCCAGCTTGCGGTCGAGCCAGGCCTGGGGCGTCTGGTCCTCGCGGTGGCCGTGGGTCGACTCGCCATGCCCGTGAACGTGGCTGTGCGCGTAGTCGCCGTGCGCGTGCGCGTGACCATGGGGCGCATTCGGGTCGTGCGTATGGCCGCCCGGGACGATGTTCACGTTGTCGCGGATCCACAGCGACATGCCGGTGAGCGTGAGGAAGCCCAGGGCCACCAGCATGATCCCCACCGCGAACTCCAGGGCGAGGCCCAGGCGGGGCGGAATCACGATCGAGAACAGCAGGATCGCGCCGCCGACCGCCATCACGGTCAGCGTGTGGCCCATGCCCCAGATCGCGCCGATCCAGGCCGCGCTCTTCAGGGAGCGCTGGCGGCTGACGATGGTCGAGATGGCGATGACGTGGTCGGCATCCGTCGCATGGCGCATGCCCAGGAAAAAACCGACGACGAGCAGGGAAAACGTGGTGGTCAAGGGACCTCGGAGCAGCGGGGCGGGACGGGGTTTCGGCTGCGTGCGCCGGAACGCTACTCCGGGCCCCTGCCAGCGTCAAGGATCGTCATGAAAATCATGAAAATGATTTCCGGTTTTTGCGCAAGGCAAGGTGGCCGTGATTCGATCAGAATGGCGTCCTCTTTCCGGACCTCGCAGGGGAACCCATGTTTCGCTCGATTCGCCTCCTGATGCTGCCGCTGGCGCTTGGTGCCGGCGCCGCCCACGCCGGGCAAGCCGGCGACCTGGCGCCCATCCCGGCCTCCGAATGGAACGCCGCGGCCGCCGCGCACCTGCTCGAGCGTGCCGGGTTCGGCGGCTCACCCGAGGAAATCGCCGCGCTCGCCGCGATGGCGCCCGAGGCCGCCGTCAGGCGCCTGGTCTACATGAAGGACATCCCGAACGAGCTGCCCGCGTTCGACGAGTCGGGCGTGCACGAACCGGGGCTCGAACCCTTCCCGGTGTCGCGGCCCGCGGCCACCGACCTCGCCAGGCAGACCGGGGAATCCATGGGCGTGAAGGTCAAGCCCTCGGGCAACCGGCGGCTGCAGCCCGTCGCCAACAAGTTCTTCTACTGGCTGCGCGCGAGCCGCCTCGAGACCCACCGCATGGCCTACTGGTGGGCGAACCGCATGCTGGTCACCCAGCGGCCGCTCGAGGAGAAGATGGCGCTGTTCTGGCACGGGCACTTCGCCAACAGCGAGGAGAAGATCCGCGACTATCGCAAGCTCCTGCAGCAGCTGCGGCTGTTCCAGGACAAGGGCACCGGCAACTTCCGCGACCTGCTGATCGGCGTGGCGCAGGACCCGGCGATGCTCGCCTACCTCGACGCCGCGGTGAACGTGAAGGGCGCGCCCAACGAGAACTTCGCCCGCGAGATCATGGAGCTGTTCACCATGGGGGTGGGCAACTATTCGGAGACGGACATCCGCGAGGCCGCCCGCGCCTTCACCGGCTGGAACTACAAGGACCTCACCTTCGTCGCCGACCCCGGGCGCCATGACGATTCCGTCAAGCACGTGCTCGGCCAAAGCGGCAACTTCGACGGCGTGCAGGTCATCGACGTCATCCTCGCGCAGCCGGTCACCGCCGAGTACCTGGCGGCCAAGATCTACCGGTATTTCGTGCGCCAGGAGCTCACGCCGGAGTTGCGCACGCGCCTGGGCGGCGTGCTGCGCGAAAACAACTACGAGATCGCGCCGCTGCTGCAGACCATCTTCCTGTCGCAGGACTTCTACAGCGCGCAGAGCACCGGCACGCGCATCAAGCCGCCGGTCGAGCTGGTGGTGGGCACCTACCGGAAGATGGGCCTGAAGCAGGTTCCCGGCGTTCCCGATTTCAACGACGTGACCGAAGCGCTGGGCCAGAAGCTGTTCTATCCGCCGACGGTGGCGGGCTGGGCGCACGGCAGGAGCTGGATCACGCCCGGCCTGCTGCTCACGCGCGGCAACTTCGCCTACGACACGCTGTTTCCGGACATCAATTTCCTGCCCCCGGACCGCAATCCGGGCGGCGACTACCAGATCGCCCAGGTGAACGACAAGCTGGCCCTCGGTTTCGACGTCACCAGCGCGACCAAACCCGACGCGAAGGAGCTGACCTCGATGTCGATGCAGGCCGATCGCGACGAGGACTTCAACACGCGCCTGGCGAGCTACCGCGGCTGGCAGCAGGCCCTGCAGAAGGTCAAGCCGATTCCCCGCGACACGGCGCAGTTCGATCTCACGAAGATGGTGAACGAGGCCGGTGCGCGCACCACGGCGCAGGCGGTGGACTACCTCCTGGCGCGCTTCGTGTCCGTGCCCGTCGACGCGCAGAGCCGCGACGGCATCGTCGACTTCCTGACCCGGGAACTGGGCACCGCGGACCTCGCCGGCACCGAGACCTTCGCCGAGGAGCCGCTGCGCCTCGCCCTGCACCTGATCCTGTCCCTGCCCGAATACCAGCTCGGATGATGACGACCATGAAAAGACAAGCCCAACTGAAATCCTGGAGCCGCCGCGAGATCCTGCGCGCGGGCCTCGCCGGCATTTGCGCCGGCGCGATGCCGATGGTGTTCTCCCGCGCGGCCGCGGCCACGGACCAGGCTGCCACCGGCAACCGCATCCTGGTGGTGCTCGAGCTCTCCGGCGGCAACGACGGGCTCAACACCCTCGTGCCCTATGCCGACGACGCCTACTACCGCCTGCGGCCGCACATCGGCATCAAGGCCGACAAGCTGCGCAAGATCGACGACCGCTTCGGATTCAACCCCGGCATGGCCGGCTTCCAGAAGCTGTACAAGGACGGCAGGATGGCCGTGGTGCACGGCTGCGGCTACGCCCAGCCCTCGTTCTCGCACTTCACGTCCATGGCCTACTGGCACACCGGTGCGCCCAACAGCGGCGAGGAATTCGGCTGGGTGGGACGCCTGGCGGACGCCATCGACCCGAAGCTCACGCCCAATTTCATCGTCAACATCGACGAGACGCAGTCGCTGGCGGTGCGCGCGAGGGACCACGTGCCGGTCGTGTTCGACGATCCCAACACCTTCGGCCGCAAGGGGCTCTACCAGACCCGCGCGCTGCTCGACCATGTCGGCGAGCCGGTCGATGCCGGCAACGCCTCGCAGCGCTACCTGGCGGAGATCGCCAGGAGTGCCCGCGAGGCCTCCGTGCTGGTGCGCGATGCCTGGACGAAATACAAGACGCCGGTGGACTACGGCATCCTGCCGGTGGACCTGCCGAAGGTGGCCTCGCTGATCGCCGCCGGCATGCCCACGCGCCTTTACTACGTCTCCTACCGCCACAACGCGTTCGACACCCACGTGCAGCAGGCGGACCTGCACCAGCGCCTGCTGACCTACACGTCCGACGGCGTGGCCGGCTTCATGGCCGACATGGAGCGCATCGGCCGGGCCGACGACGTGGTCGTGATGGTGTTCTCGGAGTTCGGCCGTCGCGTGCCGGAGAACACCAGCCTGGGCACGGACCACGGCACTGCGAACCATATGTACCTGATCGGCAAGCACGTCAGGGGCGGGCACTATGGGACGCCGTCCGACCTGACCCGGCTCGACGAGGGGGACAACCTGGTCTACACCACGGACTTCCGGCGCGTGTACGCCAGCGTCATCGAGGGCTGGCTGGGCCACCGGGACAGCGCCAGCCTGTTCTCGGGGCGATTCGAGCCTTTCCCGGTTTTTGCCTGATTTTGCGGTAAAGGCGGCGCCGTCCGGCGCCGTTTCCGGTTTACACTAGCGCCTCGCGCTGTCCGGCCGGCCGTGTCCAGGGAGCACGGCTGCGGGCGCCTGCCCCCTTGCGCCCACCCGGCACGCGGCATGCCACAGGTCCCGAGCGGACTTCGGCCTGCAGGCTCCCGGCATTGTCTCGCGCCGCATACCGGAAAAAGAAAATGGAAATCGCAAACAAGACCTACGGCGACGTGCTCGTGCTCTCACCGACGGGCCGCATCGACCATGCCAACAGCGAGAACTTCCGCAACGCCCTCACCCCCTTCGTCGAGCGTTGCAAGACCGGCGGCGAGAAGCTGGTCCTCGACCTGGCCGGCGTCGACTACGTCAGCAGCGCGGGGCTGCGCTGTTTCATGCTCGCGGAAAAGCAGGCCAAGGCCCAGGGCGGCACCATCGTGGTGGCGGGGATGCAGCCGGTGGTGAAGGAGATCTTCGAGATCAGCCGCTTCACCCTGGTGTTCGCCACGTTCGGCACCGTGCGCGATGCCGTCGCCAAGGTCTCGCCGGCGGCGGTCGCGGCCCTCGACGCCGGCGCCTGAAGCGCCGCGCCGGCCATGCGGGTACGGTTCTGGGGAACGCGCGGCTCGATCCCGGTCGCGCTCACGTCGGCGGACATCCGCCGCAAGATCGAGCGGGCGCTGGTGCTGGCGCTCGACAAGGGCGTGGACACGCCCGAGAAGCTGCAGTCCTTCATCGACAACGACCTCGACTTTTCCATCCTGCAGACCTACGGCGGCCATTCGCCCTGCGTCGAGATCGGGACCGACAGCGGCGAATTCCTGTGCTGCGACATGGGCAGCGGCGCGCGCGCGTTCGGCGCCCACGTGATGGGGCACACCTGGCCGGGTACCGTGCCCGTGGTGCACATCGTCATGTCCCACGTGCACTGGGACCACATCATGGGCTTCCCGTTCTTCGCGCCGGCTTACGTGCCGCGCGCCAAGCTGCGCATCTACGGCTGTCACGACGTGCTGGAGCAGGCGTTCCGGCTGCAGCAGTCGGCGCCGTGCTTTCCGGTCGATTTTTCCGTTCTCGGCGCGAGCATCGAGTTCGTGCATCTGGAGCCGGGCAGGACCACGGAGATCGCCGGCTTCCAGGTCACGCCCAAGCTGCAGCGCCACACGGGCGACTCCTACGGCTACCGGTTCGAGCGCGACGGGAAGTCCCTGGTCTACACCACCGACTCCGAGCACAAGCTCGAGGACCCCGCCGAGACCGAGGGTTTCGTCGAGTTCTTCCGCAACGCGGACCTGGTCATCTTCGACGCCATGTACTCGCTGCTCGACGCCGTGTCGGTGAAGGAGGACTGGGGACACTCCAGCAACATCGTGGGCGTCGAACTCGCCCAGATGGCGGGTGTCCGGCACCTGTGCATGTTCCACCACGAGCCGGCCTTCAACGACGAGCGCATCCAGGCCGTGCTCAACGAGACCATCCGCTTCGAGGAACTCACCCGCGCTGACAAGCCCCTGAAGATCTCCGCGGCCTACGACGGAATGGAACTCGAGGTGTGAGCACCCCCCCGCCCCCGGCCCCGAACCAGCGCCTCTGGCTGCGGCTGCTCACCGGCGGCCACGGGCGGCCGCTGGGCGGCGCGGTGCTCGCCGCCATGCTGGCCCTCCTGCTGGCGCCCCCGGTCGGGATCGTCACCGAGCTGCGCATGGCGCTGTTCGACACCTACCAGACGCTGTCGCCGCGCGTGCGTGTCTCCGCCCCCGCGGTCATCGTCGCCATCGACGAGAAAAGCCTGCAGGCGCTGGGCCAGTGGCCCTGGCCGCGCACCATCACCGCCGACCTGATCCATGCCATCGCCGAGGCCGGCCCCGCCGCGATCGGCGTCGACGTCCTCATGCCGGAAGCCGACCGCATGTCGCCCGGCAACCTCGCGCGGCTCATCGACCGCGTCGATCCGAACCTGGCGCAGCGCCTGGCGAAGCTGCCCAGCAACGACGCGGTGCTCGCGCAAGCGCTGCGACGGCATTCGGTGGCGCTGGGCGTGGCCGGCGTCGAGCAGCCGGACCCGGATGCACGCCAGGCGGGCCGCGCCGCGCCCTATCGGGTGCGGGGGGAAGACCCCGCGCCCTTCCTGCGACGGTTCGCCGGCGGGCTGCGCAGCCTCGACCAGCTCGACGCCGCCGCGCGCGGCCATGGCCTGCTCAGCGTCGACCCGCTGGGCGGGGTGGTGCGGCGCGTGCCGCTGGCCGCCACCGTGCACGGCGTCCTGACGCCCGCCCTGTCGATGGAGACCCTGCGCCTGGCGAGCGGCGCGGCAGCCCACACCATCGTCGCGGACGCCAAGGGCGTCAAAGGCGTGGGCGTGGCCGACCTGTTCGTGCCCACCAGCGCCGACGGCGCCATCTGGGTCGCCTTCGGGCCGCATGACGAGGATCGCTTCGTCCCCGCAGTCGACGTGCTGCGCGGCACCGCCGACCCCGAGCAAATCCGGGGCAAGATCGCGCTGATCGGCGCCACCGGCCTCGGCCTGCTCGACTACCAGACCACGCCGCTGGGCGAGCGCATTCCCGGCATCGAGATCCATGCCCAGATCCTCGAGGGCATCTTCGACGGCAACCTGCTGCAGCGCCCGGCCATGCTCCGCGACATCGAGGCGGGGCTCACCCTGCTGCTGGGCGGCCTGCTGGTCTTCGCCGTGCCCACCCTGCGACCGCGCCGCTCGCTGCTTCTTTATGCGGGCATGGTGGCCGGGCTGCTGGCGCTGGGCTTCGCGTTGTTCCATTCGCGCCACCTGCTGCTGGACGTGGCCTGGCCGGCGCTCGCCTGCACGCTGGTATTCGGGGTGATGGTCAGCGGCGCTCTGGCCGAGGCCGACGCCCAGCGCCGGGCGCTGCGCCGAGCCCTGGAAGCCGAACGGGAAGCCGCCGCGCGCGCCGCCGGCGAGCTGGAGGCCGCCCGCCGCATCCAGATGGGGATGCTGCCACCCTCCTCCGCGCGCTTTTACGAGGACGGCCGCTTTTCCCTGGAAGCGCTGATCGAGACCGCGAAATCGGTCGGCGGCGACCTCTACGACTTCTTCAAGCTGGACGAGCACCGCCTGTTCTTCATGGTGGGTGACGTGGCCGGCAAGGGCCTGCCGGCGAGCATCTTCATGGCGGTGAGCAAGGCGCTGTACAAGAGCGCGGCGCTGCGCAGCCAGCAGCAGCAGGACACGGTGATCCAGGACGTCATGCAGGCGGCCAATCGCGAGATCGCCCGCGACAATCCCGAGGCGCTGTTCGTCACGGTATTCGCCGGCATCCTCGACCTGCGCGGCGGAACGCTGCACTACTGCAACGCGGGCCACGACGCGCCCTACCTGCTGGGCGCGGGACGCCGGGTGCCGGAGCACATGGAAGGCGAAGCGGGACCGCCCCTGTGCGTGATCGAGGACTTCCCCTACCGCTTCCAGGAGCGGCGGCTGCAGCCGGGCGAGACGCTGTTCCTGTTCACCGACGGCGTGACCGAGGCCATGGACGCGGCCGGCGAGCTGTACGGCCGCCAGCGCCTGTTCTCGGCGCTGCGCTCGGCACCCGAGACGGGCGAGGCGTCAGCGGTGGTCAGTGCGGTGCGGGATGACGTACGGCGCTTCGTGGGCGACGTGGAGCGTTCGGACGACCTGACGATCCTGGCGCTGCGCTGGAACGGCAGCGGCGCGTCTTGACGGCCTTCAATCAGATGCGGGTTCGATCTGCACCACAGAGGCACAGAGGGCACGGAGGAAATGCCCGGCGGACGGCACAGACTCCCGCTGCAAGTCCGGCATGCAGCGGCTATCCGGTCTTTCGATTTTCTCCGTGCCCTCTGTGCCTCTGTGGTGAGGACAGCCCGAAAAAACGCCGGTCAGCGGACGGAGATCTCGACGCGCCGGTTCTTCGGCTCCGACACGCCTTCCGAGGTGGGCACCAGGGGCTCGCGCTTGCCGCGGCCGGAGACACCGATGCTCGCGGCGGGAATGCCGCGGCCCACCAGCTCGTCGCGCACGCGCGAGGCGCGCTGCAGCGACAGCTGGTCGTTGTACTGCATGGTGCCCACGGCGTCGGTGTGCCCGATCACCCAGATCTCGGGGTCGGGCCGCGACTTGAGCTCGTCGAAAATCCGCACCACCTCGCTCTCGGACTCGGGCGTGAGTTCGTCCTTGCCTTCGAGGAAGTAGAGCGTGAACATCGCGGGCCGGCTCGGCAGCGCGCCGATGACGGCGCCGAATTCCTGCCGGGTCTGCTCGGGATCGTAGTTCATCGCCTGCAGCCGGCCCTCGCCCTCGATCCGCGCGGCGGCGTACGGCTTGTCGAGCAGCACCGGATCGGCGCCGTCGCTGCGGACCACCACGCCGCCGATCTGCCCGTTGGGCTTGGGCAGCAGGATGACGAGGTCACTGCGCGCCGGCGGTGCCGGCGGTGCCAGCGTCACGGCCTCCGGCTCGATGGGTTGCGGCGCCACCGGCGCAGGTGCGTTGTGGAAGCGCACGGGTTCCGGATGGGCCAGGGCCTCGGAATCCCGCACGGTGGTCTGGGTGCAGCCCCCGAGCCCAAGGACGACGAGACCCGCCAGGCAGGACAGGGCGGCGCTGTGGAGTGCTTTGATCGGGCGCATCTTCTTATTCTAATCGCCGCCGGGGGGGCTCAGTTGGTCGCGGGGTCGTCCACCTTGACGACGAATTCCGTGCCGCGGACCCCCATGATCGCCGCCGGGGTGCGGATGCGCATGGATTCGGGCGACTGCTTGACGATCTTGCCCGACACCACCGCAAGGGTCCCCTTCTTGAGCGAAGTATTGAACTCGCCCTTGTGGGTCGTCGCGTCGAACACGAACTTGTCGATCACCAGCTCGCTGTTGGGGCCGGCCGAAAGCAGGCTGTTGTCGTGGAAGGTGATGCCAACCGAGCCATCGGCGCCGGTAATGACGGTGTCGGATGCCCGCACGACAGTACCCACGGGGGCCGCGAGGCGCTGGCCGTCGCGCTGGATGACCACCTCGCCTTTGGACGTCTTGACGCGGCCGGCCTCGTCGTCCGCGGCGAATGCCTTCGGCATGGCAAGGAACAGGCTCAACAGCAGCAGGGAACCGAAGACCAGGAATTCCCTCTTGATAGACAGTACTTTGCTCATTTTTTGCCCCTCATGGGTATCGGCACCGGCAGGCGCCGGCTCAACCCTGCCTGCAGCAAGTTCCATGCACATTGCTATGATAGCAGCGGGCCCGGCCCTTGCAATGGCAAGCAAATCCCTGTCGATCCAAGGAAATTCGTGAGTCGGTTGAATCGCAGCTTTCCTGCGCGCCTGCGGGCGTTTGAGGATGTCCGGATGCTGATCGAGGAATTCGGTGCCCTGGCCCGCCTCGGCAGCGAGGATCGCCACAAACTGACGTTAATTGTCGAGGAACTGTTCACCAATACGGTGAACCACGGGTTCCGCGGCGACACGGATTCCCGCGTCGACCTGACCCTGGAGGACACCGGGGACGGGGTGCGACTCACCTACGAGGATTCCGCGCCCCGGCACGACTCCATCAGCACGGGCTTGCGCACCGACATCGATGCCACCGTCAACCTGCGCCAGGTGGGCGGCATCGGGATGGCGATCGCCCTGGGCCTCACCAAGGACGCCAGCTACGCCTATGTCGACGGGCGCAATTGCGTGACCATGACTTACCTGACGAAGGAGCCGTGACGGCGTGACTGTCGTGACTGTCGTAAAAGCCTAGGACCCTAGATGCCCTAGAACGACAGTCACGGTAGTCACGACAGTCACGCCGTCACGGCAGTTACGGCAGTCACGGCCTTTACGAGCCAAACCGCCGCCACGCCCACGGCGATCGGCGCACGAAGATGTCCCCGAGGTAGAGCAGCAACCCCAGCAGCGCCAGCCACGGCCACAGCGGCCGCGAGCGCCGGCTCTCGTCGCCCTGGCGGTCGAAGACGTCGGCGATCTCCGGCGCAACCTTGCCGCCGGTCTGCTCGGCCAGGGTGCGCAGCAGGTCCATGTTCGGCGGGAAGGCGCGGTACTCATCCGAGCGCGCGTAGAAGATCTCGCGCGGGCCGGCCTGGGAAATCGCGGCCCGGCCGATGCCGGGCGACGCCATCAGCTCGAAGCGGGCCGGTCTCGCCCCGGCGCGGATCGGCACGCGCAACTGGTAGGTGCCCGCGCCGGTGCGTGGCAGGTCCAGGATGCTGGCCGTGCCATCCGCGGCCACCATGCGCACGCGCGGCGACAAGTCGCCGCGAAAGCGTCCGTCGGGGGTGAGCGCCGACAACGTCACGACGGCTTCGGTGCCCTCGCGATCGACGCGAAAATCGAGCTGCTCCCCCGACTCGCGGCGCATCACGCCACGGGTGACCTGGGCCCAGAGCCTGCCGTAGCCGGGCCATTCCAGCCACTGCGAGGCCCAGCGGTTCTTGACGTCGGAGGTGAAGACCACGACCTTGCCCAGGCCGTACTGCCAGCGCGCCAGGACCGGCGACTCGGACGGCGTGGCGAGCAGCACCTCCGCACTTTCGCGGGCCTGCGAGGCAACGAAGCCCTTGAGCGGGGGCGCCTGCTCGATGTCCACGCCCTCGAAGGCGGCCATGCGGTGCTTCACCACCGGCCGGAACGGTTCCTCGCCGAGGTTGGCGCGCACGGCGCGCTGCGTCTCTTCGACGAAGATCTGCGGCAGGCTTTCCGCGCCGACGGTGGAATAGCTGCGGCCGTTGCCCCACCTGGCGATGTTCGTCATCAGCTCGCGATCCGCGCCGTCGCCCACCGCCACCGTCGACACCACGATCTTGTCCGTGGTCATGCGCTTGAGCAGGCCCTCGAAATCCGCCGGATGCGTGTCGCCGTCGGAGAGCAGGATGACATGCTTGTTCCTGGACCGGGACTTCTGCAGCAGGCGGTAGGTGATCCCCAGCGCCGGGTAGATGTTGGTCTGGCCGCTTGCCTGGATGCGGCTGATCTGGTCCTCGGCCTTGCGCTTGGAGCGCACCTTCTCCAGGGGCACGGAAACGTAGGTCTGGGAATCGAAGGTCACGACCGCGAACTCGTGCTGCTCTTCCAGCAGGTCGAGCGCGGCGCGCGTGGCCTCCTTCGCCAGTTCCATCTTGCGGCCCTTCATCGAGTAGGAGCGGTCCAGCACGACGACCAGCGCCAGGTCCTTGCGCTTTTCCTGGGCGCGGAAGCGCACCGGCAGCGCGCTCTCGAGGGCTGAATCGCTGTAGCCCTTTTCGCCGAACACATTTTCCCCGGACGTGAACACCAGGCCGCCGCCCTGGTCGCGGACATAAGCCTGGATCGCCTGCATCTGCGGCGCCGACAACGCCTTTGCCGGGACGTCGGAGAGGAGGATCGCGTCGTAGGCCGACAGGCCCGCGGCCTGGCCGGGCAGTTCCGCCGCAGGCGCAACCGTCACCTGGATGCCTTGCGCCGCGAGTGCGTCGCGCAGGTAGCCGGCGCTGGAGGGCTGCCCTTCCACGTAGAGCACGCGCGCACGGGACCCCACCCACGCCGACTGGCGCACGACGTTGTTCTCGACGCTGCCGTCGCCCTGTGCCTGGAGTTCGGCGCTCAGCGTGGCGAGCCCGGGCTGGCCGAGCTGCGCCTCGAAAACGATGCGGTTCAGGCCAGGCTTGAGCCGGACGACGCGGCTGCCGGCGATGGCCGGGCCGTGGCGCAGCCGCACCTTCGCGGGCATCGCGCGGGGCGCATAGACGCGCACGGCGACTTTCACGGGCTCCTGCGCGCGCAGCCCGCCGGGCACTTCGATGCCGTCCACCCAGGCGTCGCCGTCGTCGCGCGGCTTCGCCGGGACGGGATAGACGCGCACGCCGGCCGCCTTGAGCCGGGGCAGCACCCGCCAGACGTCGCCGGCGGTCTGGTTGCCGTCGGTCATCAGGACCAGGCGCTTGACGCCGTCCCGGTCGAGGCCGAGCAACGCCTCGTCCAGCGCGCGTTCGAGGTTGGTCTGCGACTGGTCGAGCACCCCGGGCGCGGCTTCCTGCGCCACCGGCACCTTGGCAAGCCCGTCGGCGCCCTCCACCAGGCGGGGCTGGTCGGCGAACGCGAGGTAACGCGATTGCGCGGGGGCGGCTTCGCGGTCCGCCGCGCCGATCCATTTCAGCGCGGACTCGAGATAACCGGCCGGGATGCTGCGCGAGACGTCGAGCGCGTAAACGACCGAGACATCGCCGGCGCCGCTGTTCCACTGGGGTCGCGCGAGCGCGAGCGCCAGCATGACGAGCGCCAGGCTGCGCAGCGCGGTGGCCGCGAGCAGGTGGCGCCGGCTCACATGCGCCCCGGTGCGCCCGGCGATCCACCACAGCAGGGGGACCAGCAGCAACAGCAGCAGCGCCCAGGAAGACTGCAGCGTGACCGGGAAGCTCACAGCGTCACCCGCCGGTTCCAGCCCAGCCATTCCAGCACCAGCAGCAGCACCGCGCCCACCAGGAGCAGCAGCCACGGATCGACGTTCACGCCCGCGCTGGAAGCGGCCTTGTCCAGGCCCGCCTGCATGGGCTTGAGCGGCGAACGGTTGACGTCCGTGGTTGCGCGGTCCAGCACGTTGACCGCGATGCGCAGGCGCTGGCTGTCGATCACCGCCGTATAAAAGCCCGGCTGCTTCATTTCCACAAGGCCGCCGCCGGGGACCGGCTGCACGGGCAGTTCGGCGCCGTCCGCGTCGATCACGTGCGCCCCCTGCAACGGCAGCTCGAGGACCCCCGGCGACGAGCGCAGCAGCGTCGGCTCGGCCGTCATCCAGTTCAGGGCGTTGTTGAGGAACACCGGGAACCCCGCGTGCAGTGCGAAGTTGGATTCATCGAGCGCGAACGCCAGCACGATGCGGCGCGTCCCGTTCTCACGGGCCCAGGCGAGCGGTGCATTGGGGCCGGCGGCGATCAGGACGGTGTCCGCCGCGTCCTTGCGGGCCGCGGACCGCTGCGCCCGCTCGATGAACAGGTCGGCAAGCGAGATGTTCTCCAGCAGCGGATGGGAACGATCCCACGCACCCACCACCGGCCTGGCCAGTTCGCCGGTGATCGCCGGCAGCCAGTCCGCGCCCGACGGGTGGAACAGCAGCGCCGGGGCGGCGGGCGGCGTGCGCGGAGCGTAACGGTCGAACACCCACGCATCCGCGTCCCGCTTGTCGGCATACGCCGCGGGCGTCACCACCCGCAGGCTGACCCGCGGCTGCGCGCGCAGGGCTTTTTCAAGCCAGGGGTTGCCCGCGGTCACCAGGTTCACGCGCACCACCCGGCGCAGCGGCAGCCAGGCATAGGCCTGGTCGTCGCTCGCGAGCCCGTCGCCGGGCACTGAAAGCGCGGCCCGCACCGGCCCGCTCTCGAATCCGGAGACATCGACCAGTTCGACGTGCGAGGCGCCGGCGGCGACCGTGAAGACGCGGCCGGCGCGGCTTGCCCCCAGCCCGGTCAGCGTGAGCGCCACCTCCTTGGGCGTGCCGCCGCCGTTGGCGACTTCCACGAAAGCCTGCACGCGGCGCGGATCGCCGGGCAGCGGTCGCAGCTCGAAGGCGGTGATGCCGGTGTTTTCCACCGGTTCGTACACCGATTCCAGGCGCGCCGAGCGCGGCACCTCGGTGATGCGCACGCCGTCGGTCACGACGACGACCTCCGCCGCGGCCGATTCCGGGTCGGGCGGCGGCAGCGGCACCCGCGGCGTCCCGCCGTGCACGACGGAAAGGGTGGCCAGGCGTTGCAGCGCGGCGTCGCGATCCTCGTAGCCCGGCGTGGCAATGCGGCGCATGCTGTCGGCGAGCCAGACGCGGGTGCCGGCGCCGCGTTCTTCCAGGAGGGCGCGCGCCCGGGCCACGGCGTGGTCCCAGCGGCTGGCGCCGTCGGTGGTGCGCGTGGCCATGGTGGGCGAGTTGTCGAGGACGAGCACAAGGCGCTCGCTCCCCGCGCCGGTCGGCACGAGCTGGGGGCGGACGATGGCCACGATGATGGCCAGGGCGATCAGCGCCGCCAGCAACAGCGACAGCCACCAGCGCAGGCGGTCGCGGCCTGCGTGCGCCTGGCGCAGCACCCGCTCCCAGATCAGGCTGGAAGGCACCAGGTAGCGCCGCAGCGGCGGGCGCAGCAGGTAGAGGGCGAGCACCGCCGCGATGCCGGCGAGGACCGCGATCACCGCGCCCGTGGGACCCAGGCCCAGCGGATTCATCGCAGCAGGCCCTGCTCGCGCATCGCCTGGAGCATCAGCGCCTCGAAGGGCGCGTCGGTGCGCGTGCGCAGGTAACCCCAGCCGTGGGTGCGGCAGAAGCCCTCGACCTCCGCGCAGTACCGGCCGAACTCCTCACGGTAGGCGCGGACGAGATCGGGCGTGACCCGGACCTGCGTGGAACCCCCGGTCTCCGCATCGACCAGCAGCACTTCGTCGCCGGCTTCCGGATCCGCCTCCTCCGGGCTGGTGACGTGCAGCGCGAACACGTCGTGGCGGAACTGGCGGATCACCTGGAAGCTCTGCTCGTAGCCTTCGCGGTCGAGGAAGTCGGAGATGACCAGGACCAGGCCGCGCGTGCGCCGCCCGCCGAAGAAGGCGCGAAAGGCCGCCTGCAGGCTGGTGCCGCCCTGCGGCCTGGCGCGCTCGAGGAAATGCAGCGAGCGCCACACCTGGTTCTTGCCGCGGCGCGCCGGCATCTCCTCCACCACGCCGTCGGCGAACGCGACGATGCTGACCCGGTCGTGGTTGATGAGGCCGATGTAGGCGAGCGCGGCCGCGAAGCGGCGTGCGAAATCGAACTTGGACGGCGAGCCGAAATCCATCGAGCGGCTGACGTCGAGGAAAATGTAGACGGGCAGGTCCGCCTCCTCCTCGAACAGCCGCAGGATCAGGCGGTCCAGCCGCAGGTAGGTGCCCCAGTCGAGGTTGCGGGTGTCATCCCCCGGCGAGTAAGGGCGGTAGTCGGTGAAGATCATGCCCGTGCCGGTGCGCCGCGAGCGGTGGTGGCCGCGCAGGTGCCCGGCCACGGGGCCGCGCGTGAGCATGGAAAGATGCTCGAGCTGGCGAAGGAACGCTTCGCTGAACAGCAGGCTGTCCTGGGTCACGGGAAAACGCCGAGGCGCTTATTCTTTCGGCTCGGGCACCGATTCTAGAATGGCGCTCAGGATGGCGTCGGCGTCCACGCGCTGGGCCTCCGCCTCGAAGTTGAGCAGGACGCGATGGCGCAGGGCGGGCAGGGCCACGGCACGCACGTCCTCGCAGGACACGTGCACGCGGTCTTTCATCAGCGCGTGCACCTTCGCCCCCACGATGAGGGCCTGCACGCCGCGCGGGCTGGAGCCGAAGCGCACGTAGCGGCGCGTCATCTCGTGGGCCTGGTCCGATTCCGGATGGGTCGCCAGCGTCACCTTGATGGCGTATTCCTGCACGGGACGCGCGACGGGAATGGCGCGGGCGGTGTCACGCATCTCCAGGATCTGGCCCTGCTCCAGAACGCGCCTGACCGCCGGCTCCTTTTCCTTCGTGGTGCGGTCGATGATGGTGTGCAGCTGCTCCATGCCGGGGAAGTCCAGCCGCAGCTTGAAGAAGAACCTGTCCATCTGCGCTTCCGGAAGCGGATAGGTGCCCTCCATCTCGATCGGGTTCTGGGTCGCGATGACCATGAACGGCGCCTCGAGGGTGTACGTCGTGTTGTCGACGGTGACCTGACGCTCCTCCATGCACTCGAGGAGGGCGGACTGCGTCTTGGGTGAGGCACGGTTGATCTCGTCGCCGACCACGATGTTGGCGAAGACCCCGCCGGGACGGAACTCGAACTGCCGGGTCTCCTGGTTGTACACCGAGACGCCGGTGACGTCCGACGGCAGCAGGTCGGGGGTGAACTGGATGCGGCGTACCGAGCTGTCGATGCTGCGTGCCAGCGACTTGGCGAGCATCGTCTTGCCCACGCCGGGCACGTCCTCGATGAGGAGGTGCCCCTCGGCCAGCAGCACCGTGATCGCCGAAGAGATGACGTCGGGCTTGCCCTCGATGACCCGCTTGATGTTGGTGCGAACCTTCTCGACCACCCTGTTGAGCGTGTCGAGATCGGCCCCTTGAGAAACCGGACCTGGCACGAGCCGTCCCTTCCTTCTCTTCGTCTCGCTCGCTCCGAGTCCGCGAGCCCACCCGTGCGACCCGCCGCACGGGCGCACTCGTTCGGCCGGCCGCGACAGGTCGTTCAGGACAACCTACGTGGCGGACGCCA
>DASZQJ010000121.1:0-57574 GCA_035549715.1 Burkholderiales bacterium | reverse complement strand
CTGCGGACAGGGTCTGGAAGCTCATCCGCGACTTCAACGGGCTGCCGAAGTGGCACCCCGCGATTGCCACGAGCGAGATCGAGGGCGGCCTGCCGGCCGACCGCGTCGGCTGCGTGCGGCGCTTCACGCGCCGCAGCGACGGCAAGATGCTGCGGGAGACCCTGCTCTCGCTCGCCGACGACACCCGCACGCTCACCTACGACATCCTCGTCTCACCCATGCCGGTGGCCAATTACCTGGCCGGCATGCGGGTGACCCCGATCACCATGGGCGGCCAGAGCTTCGCCGAGTGGTGGGCCGTGTTCGACGTGACTTCCGGCCCGCCGCAGGCCACCGCCGACGACATCGGCGACAACGTCTTCGTCGCCGGCTTCGCGGCGATCGACAAGCAGCTCGCCCGCCGCTGAGGAGCCCGCCATGACAAAGATCTTCGTCAGCGCCGTCATCGACGCCCCGATCGAAAAGGTCTGGGCCCAGGTCCGCGACTTCAACAACCTGCCGCAGTGGCACCCGAAGTTCTCGCGCAGCCACATCGAAGGCGGCCTGCCGAGCGACCAGGTCGGCTGCGTGCGCAATTTCGACATTGCCGGGGGCGGCGGCACGATCCGCGAGCGCCTGCTGGAGCTCTCCGACCTCGAGCACAGCTTCCGCTACTGCATCCTGACCTCGCCGCTGGCGGTGAAGGGCTATGTCGCGCAGCTCACGCTGTATCCGGTCACCGTCGGCAACAAGACCGTGGGCGTGTGGACGGCCGAGTTCGAGCCGACCAACGACGACGAGGCCGGCACGGTGGACGCCGTGGCCAATGGCACCTTCGGACTGGCGTTCGAGATACTGAACAGGAAGTTGCGCGGCTGACGCAGCCAGGGCGCAGGGGGCTGCGCGGGATGCCTGCCTGGCCGAACCCGGCCCCGGCGCCTTGCGACCCCCGGTCCCGAACCTTCGGCCGACCGCCCGGTCCATGGGAATGCCGGGCGACGCGCTGGCCGGCATCCGATCCCACATGGCATGAGGAGAAGGACATGAACAGACCAGGAACTGCCTGCATCGCGCTGGCCGCCCTCGCGACCACGGCCTTGGCCTCGCCCGCGCAAGCCGACAGCGGCGTCTACATCGGCGGCGGTGTCGCCTCCAGCAAGCTCGAGGACAGCGCCGGCAACCCCGGCGGCACCCAATTCAGCGAAAGCGACGTCGGGCTCAAGCTCTTCGGCGGCTACCATCTCGACGTCCTGCCGCTGCTCAAGTTCGCGGGCGAGGTCGGCTACCGCGACACCGGCAGGCCCGGCGCCACCATCGCGGGCGTCGACGTGGACTACCGCGCCCACGGATTCGACTACGGCGTCCTGGGCGGCGTCGGCATCGGCCCCGTCGACCTGTTCGCCCGCGTCGGCGGCATGCAGTACAAGCTGCGCAAGAACGTCGGCGGCATCCAGAACAACTACGACGGCACTGCCCCCGTCTACGGCGTGAGCGCCTGGTTCACCCTGTTCGGCTTGGGCATCCGCGCCGACTACGAGAAGATCGACATCGACGAGCTGGACGACGCGCGCATGGCGACGATCAGCGCCTTCTACCAGTTCTGAACTGGCCGCAGTCGCATTGCGCAAAGCCCGCCTGACCGGCGGGCTTTTGTTTGCCCGCCGCAGGGAGGATTCCGCAGTCCTCGCTTCAGGGCCCCCTCTCCCCGGCGGGAGGGGGCTTGCGCCTAGACCTGCGTCAGCAGCGGCTTCCCGGAGAAGAACGCCGCGAGGTTGTCGACGACGAGCTGCCCCATCGCCGCGCGGGTCTGGTGGGTGCCGCTGGAGACGTGCGGCTGCAGCACCACGTTGTCGAGCTTGAACAGCGCCTCGGGCACCCGGGGCTCGGCGACGAACACGTCGAGTCCCGCGCCGGCCAGCTTGCCGTTCACCAGCGCTTCGACCAATGCCGGCTCGTCGACCGTGGTGCCGCGGGAGACGTTGATCAGATAACGCTTCGGACCAAGCGCGTCCAGCACTTCCTTGCTGACGATCTTCTCGGTGGCCTTGCCGCCCGGGCAGGCGAGCACCAGCACATCGATGTTCCGCGCCATCTCCACCGGGCTCGCGTAGTACTGGTAGGACACGTCATCCTGCTTCCTGCGCCCGTGGTAGACCACGTTCATGCCGAAGGCCTCCGCGCGCTTTGCGATCGCCTTGCCGATGCGGCCCAGGCCGATGATGCCCATGGTGCCGCCGGAAACCCTGTCCGCGAGCGGTGCCCCGCCCTTGAGCCAGCGGCCTTCGCGCACGAAGCGGTCATTGAACACCGTGCGCCGCATGGTGGAGAGCAGCAGCGCCAGCGCGTTGTCCGCCACGCACTCGGTCAGGACGTCGGGCGTATTGGTGACCGCGATGCCCATCGCGCGCGCGGCCGGCACGTCGATGCCATCCACGCCCACGCCGAAGCAGGAAATGATCTTGAGCTTCGGGAATCGCTTCATCAGCGCCACACTCATGCCTTCGTGACCGGCAGTGGCGGCGGCCGTGATGCGATCGGCGACCTCCTGGATGAAAGCTTCCTTGTCCGGGGCCTCGTAGTAGCGATGCACCGCATAGGCGGCATCGAGCTGTTGCATGGTGGCGGGGAAAAGCGGGCAGATCAGCAGCAGGTCGGGCTTCATGGATCGCAGTTCCTTTGTTGTCGTTGTGTCCTGTGCAGGCTACTTCAGCGGCTCGATCTCCCCCGGCCGCCAGGCTTTCCCGTACCAGGCATCCGTCGGGCCGAACAGCCGCAGCACCAGGGTCCAGCCCTTCTCGGGCCGCGTCTGCACCCAGTTCGTTTCCCGGCCTGCCGGTGCCTGCGGGCCGAACCAGACGTCGATCGAGCCGTCGCGGTTTCGCTGCAACCCGGGCCGGCGGCCGCCGATGCCCGGCATGCGCTCGTCCGTCTGCAGCATGGAGCGCGTCTGGTTGTCGTAGGGGACCAGCGTCCATCCGCGGGCGGCCGGGATCTTCGCGGGCAGGTGCAGGCGATAGCTTTTCCCGCCATCGAGCGCGTCGCCTCTTGCATCACGGACCGCCAGCACGCTTTGCATGCCGCCGGCATCGCCGCGGCGGGCCATTGCGCCGGCGAAACCGTCGACATAGTACGCGGATCGCACCCGCGCTTCGAGCGCACCCGGGCCCGGGAAGGCCACCTGGCTGGACTGCCACTGGCTGCGAGGCCACGGGAACGCCTCGGCATGGCGCGTCGCGAACACGATGGAGCGTGCGATGGCATCGCCCGCCAGCGCCGACTCCCCGAGCAGGGCTTGCATGCGATCGTCGGGAACGAAGCGTTGCCCCCGCGCGATGCCGATCGACGCCAGCGCCATTTGCGCCGCCGGATCGAGCGAATCGGCGGGCTCGCGGTCCGCGACCCGCGCCGCGTGCTCGAATACCCGTGAATCGGCCGCCGGCAGCAGGCTCAGGTCCCGGCCCGACAGGGTGACGAAGTCGCCGTCGACGGGCCGTGGCGCCGACAGCGGGTAGATGCGCGCATTGCGCCGCGCGTTGTCGATCGCAGGCTCCGGATCACCCCGCAACCGCAGGCCGCGCCACCAGACGACATTGCCGAACGTCGGTGAGCGCAGCACGCGAAAGCCGCCGGGGATTTCCCCTGCGTACCCGGGGGGCAGCAGCAGGTAGCGTCCGCCCTTGCCCTTGTCCGGACCGGTCACGCCCAGGTCGGTGAGCGGGTCCGACCATGCGGTGCGAATTTCTCCCTGCAGTCCGGGCGGACTTTCCACCACCGCCGGTCCTGCCGAGAGGTCGACGTAGCCCACCACGTAGATGCCTTCGCCATCGCCCGTCGGCACCAGCGTCCGCGAATCCATGCCCGACTCGAAAATGCCGAGCGTGCCGTCGCCCACGCCGGTCTCGGCGAGTCCGTCGCGCCAGGCGACGGTGGCCGCGGCCCCGAGCCCGGCCAGGAACGCCCTCACGCCATGCATGAAATCGAGGTGGTCGTACACCAGGCGCGCCGTATCGGGCGAGGGGGTGGCGCCTTCGAACGTCAGCTCGCCGATGCGGCTCGGGAGCTTCTCCGCCGGCCCCTCTGCATGCCGCTCCACGCGGGCGCTGTCGACGGGCGCCTCGGCCAAGCCCTCCCGGGTGGCGATGCGCAGCGTCCTCGCGGTGCCATCGGCGACCACGGCGGCCTCCGCCAGCAAGGACTGCATCCGGCCTTCGGGCCGGAAGCGCGCGCCCTTGCGCAAGCCGATGTCCGCGAGCATTGCCGCCATCTGCGCGTCGAGGGCTTCGGCCGGCTCGTCCTGGACGAGGCGGTCGATGGCTTCGAATGGCTTCAGGGCGGGCCCTGCCTGGCCCGGGCGCTTTTCCGGGAGGTTCACGAAGCGGCCCCGCGCCGGCTTCGCTGCGCGGGCGGGCGGGTAGATGCGCACGCTCGCGCGCAGCGCCTCGACCGCCGCCTTGTCCGCGTCGGGCGCCAGTGCCTGCACCGTGAGCAGGACGCCGAAGGTGCGGGGCATCGCCACGCGATGGCCGCCGGGAATCTTCCCCTTGTAACCGGGCGGCACGACCAGCAGCGTCGCGGCCGCGTCCGGCGCTTCGCCGACCGTCACCGGGCGGGCCCAGCCGTCCTCGAGCGACACGGCCGCGTCGACCGGCGTTTCCACCAGCAGCGGCCCCCGGCGCAGGTCGAGCCAGGACAGCAGCTGTGCGCCAGCATCGCCGGAGGCCTGCCGGATCGCGAGGACGCCGTTGACCGCGCCGACGCCGCGCAGGGCATCGCGCTGCGCTGACTGGGCGACGGCGGGGGCCGCATCGAGCGCGACCTGCACGCCGCGCATGAAGTCGAGGTAGTCGTACGCGGCCATGACGGTGGCCGAGTCGGGGAAACCGTCGAAAAATCGCAGTGCCCCGATGCGGGTGTCGACGCTGTCCGCGATGCCGGTGCCGGCGGCCGCGGGGGCAGCCATCGAGGGCGTATCCTGCGCGCGCGGCGCCGCGCACGCCAGCAGCGCGGCCCAGAACAGGCTGGCCGCGAATAACCGCTTCATGCCACTTTTCTCCTCCGGCTCGTTATCGTTGCGGGGCCGGCGCCCCGTTCACCCCTCGCAGCCGGCCCATGTTACCGCGACGTCCGCCGCGCGCCGCGGCGCGCGGGAAAGCCTTCAGGGATCGCCGCTCCTGACCCAGGCGCGCAGGTCCCAGGGTTCGTACAGGGTCCAGAGGTAATCGGTGGTGGCGCCTTCGCGCAGCGCGTGGATGTTCTGGTTCTCCGCTTCGTCGATGAACTGCTCGAAGACCTCCAGGCTGGGAAATTCGACCACGATCAGGTTCCGGCGGGTCGTGTCGCCATGCATCTCGCGCAACGGGCCGCGTCCCGCGCTGACCACCCGGCCGCCGAGGCCGTAGATGATCTTGCCGGCCCTGACCGAGTACTCCCGATAGTCGTTCTCGCGCCCGGGAACCAGGTTGAACACGTTCAGCGCGTAGATCATCGGCGTCTCCAGCGGGAAATGGCCGCCATTCTGGCAGCTTCCACCGCCCGGCGTCTTTCGCGCTGGCGCCGGCCCCGGCCGGGGACTAGAATCCACGCCGCATGGAAATCCCCGTCGCCGCCCGCAGTCTCCCCGCCCCGCTCATGGCGGGCGTGCCGGCTGTTGCCGTCCTCATGCCCGCGCCCGGACGACGGCTGCCCGAGCCTGCGGGCATGCCGTGGCTGGCGCATTGCACGGCCACCGGCGCCAGGCACACCGCCGGCGATGCGCCATCCGATGCGTCCGCCGCCATGCGCGTGCAGCCCCTTGCGCACCCACCTGGAGATTCCGCATGAAACGCCTCACCCTCGCCCTCTTCCTCCTTGCCTTCGCCGCGGGCGCCCGCGCCGAAGTGACCGCGCACGATCCCTGGGCCAGGGCCACCGTGCCGGGACAGAAAGTGGCCGGCGCCTACGTGAAGCTCTCCGCCGACCAGGCCACGCGCCTGGTGTCCGCCGCAAGTCCCGCCGCGCAGACCGTCGAGATCCACCAGATGTCGATGGAAAACGGCGTCATGAAAATGCGTGCGGTTCCCGCCCTGGACATTCCCGCCGGCGGCAGCGTCGAACTCAAGCCGGGCGGCTACCACCTCATGCTGTTCGGCCTGAAGAAGCCGCTCACCGCAGGCGAGACCATCACGCTCACGCTCAAGTTCCAGGACGCGGCCGGGAAGTCCCAGACCCTCGAGTTGGCCGCGAACGTGCGCGCCGCCGGCGAATCCCATGCCGAATCCCACGGCGGGGACCACGGCGAGCACGGCAAGCACTAGCCGGCGCCCGGTTTACAATCCTCCCGGAACCCCACAACCCGGGAGGATTGACGTGGCAAAGAACCTGCAAGTCCTGCTCGCCAGCCGGCCCACCGGCCCGGTCGAGGAATCGAATTTCAGCATCGTCGAGTCGGACATCCCCAGGCCCGGCGGCGGCGAGATCCTGGTGAAGAACTACTGGCTCTCGCTCGACCCGTACATGCGCGGGCGCATGAACGCGGTCAAGTCCTACGCCAAGTACGTGGAAATCGGCGAGGTCATGACCGGCGGCACGGTGGGCAAGGTCGTCGAATCCAACCATCCGAGGTTCAAGGCCGGCGACCACGTCGTCGGCTCCCTCGGCTGGCAGAACTACGCGACCAGCAACGGCGAAGGCCTGGCCATCGTCGACGTGAACGTCGTGCCGCCTGCCGCCTATCTTGGCGTGTGCGGCATGCCGGGCGTGACCGCCTGGATGGGCCTGCTCGAGTACTGCGCGCCCAAGGCCGGCGAAACCGTGCTGGTCTCCGCGGCGAGCGGCGCCGTCGGCGGCGTCGTCGGGCAACTGGCGAAAATGCAGGGCTGCCGCGCCGTGGGCATCGCCGGCGGGCCGAAGAAATGCGAATACGCGGTGAAGGAACTGGGCTTCGACGCCTGCGTGGACTACAAGGCCGGCAGGCTCATCGAGGACCTCAAGGCCGCCTGCCCCAACGGCGTCGATGCCCTGTTCGAGAACGTCGGCGGCGAAGTGCTCGACGCCTCCTTCCGCCTGCTCAATCCCTTCTCGCGCGTGGCCCTGTGCGGCCTGATCTCCGACTACAACCGTCCCGAGCCCTACGGCGTGAAAATGCTGCGCGCCCTGCTGGTGAACCGCGTCAAGCTGCAGGGCTTCATCGTCTTCGACCGCCAGGACCTCTATCCCAGGGCGGTCGCCCACCTGGTGAAGGCCGTCGCCGCGGGCAGGATCAAGTACCGCGAGACGATTGCCGAAGGGCTGCAGAACGCCCCGAAGGCATTCATCGGGCTGCTCAAGGGCGAGAACTTCGGCAAGCAGCTCGTGAAACTCGCCTAGGCCGATCCGCAACGGCCCGGCAGGGGCCGGGGCGGCGAACCGCGGTTCCCGGGAGGTCCGCGGCGCAGCCCCTCAGCCGGGAGTGGCGAGCTTGAGGCCCACGATGCCCGCGAGGACCAGCGCCAGGCTGAGCAGCCGCCCGGCGTTCGCCGGTTCGTCGAACAGGACGATTCCCAGGATCGCCGTGCCGATCGCGCCGATGCCGACCCAGACGGCGTAAGCGGTGCCCACGGGAAGCGAGCGCATGGCGATGCCGAGCAGCCCGAGGCTCGCCGCCATCGCGACGATCGTGCCGGCCGTCGGCCACAAACGGGTGAAACCCTCGGTGTATTTCAGGCCGATGGCCCAACCGACCTCCAGCATTCCGGCAAGGACAAGAACCATCCAGTTCATCGCGACACCTCATCGTTGTGCGGGTCGTCCCGGAACTGAAATACGACATGAGGTCGTCCTCAAATCGGAAAGCGTCCACGCGCCCGTGGCGGGGATCAAGGCCTCCGGCCCGGCGTTCCCGCCGCCTGGCGAGCTTCGCCCCCGCCCGTCAGGGTAGGCCCCGCCGGCGGACTTTTCAAGGCAGCGGGATCGGCCGGCGCGGCGGTGGCGCAACCAGGACGGCGCGGATGCGCCCCGGCTACCCGGCGAAGAACCAGAGCAACAGCGGGAAGATGATCGACGAGACGAAGGCCGTCATCGCCATTGCGACGCCCGCGAACGCGCCCGCCTCCTCGCTCACCTGGAAGGCCCGGGCGATGCCCAGGCCGTGCGCAGCCACGCCCACGGCGAAACCCCGCACGCCGTGGTCGGTCACCCGGAGGAAGTTGAGGATGTAGCGCACGCTGAGCACGCCGAACACGCCGGTCACCATGCACATCACGGCGGTCAGGGTGGGCAGGCCGCCGATCTTCTCGGAGATGCCCATCGCGATCGGCGCCGTCACCGATTTGGGCAGGAGCGAAAGGATCGTCGTCCTGCTCGCACCCAGCGTCCAGGCAATCAATGCCGCCGAACCTGCCGAGACCGCGGCGCCCACCAGCAGCGCCCCGATCACGGGAACCACGAAGCGCCTCAGCTTGCCGAGCTGGGGATAGAGCGGGATCGCCAGCGCCACCGTCGCCGGTCCGAGCAGGAAGTGCACGAACTGCGCGCCGTCGAAATAGGTCTGGTAAGGCGTGCCGGTCAGGATGAGGATCGCCACGATGACGGCGACGGCGATCGGCACCGGGTTGAGCAGCGGGTTGAAATTCGCGCGCCTGTAGATCCAGAACGCGCCCTGGTACACGAGCAGGGTCATGGTCAGGCCCAGCAGGGGCGTGGCCGAAAGGTAGACCCAGATGTCGGCCAAGCGCGGCGTCATGCCTTTTCCCCCTTCTTCGAGGTGAGGCGCATGAGCCAGACCATCGCCAGCGCCGTGCAGGCAATCGTCAGCGCCGTGCTGATCACGATGGCGACGACGATCGGCAGCCACTCCTCGCGCAGGCGGGACAGGTGCACCATCACCCCCGCGCAGGCCGGCACGAACAGCAGCGCAAAGTGCTGCAGGATGCCCGCGGCGGTCTTGCGCAGCTCCTCGGGCACCCCGCCGCGCAAGATCAGGGCCGCGAGCAGCAGCGCGAAGCCGATGACCGGTCCCGGAACGGGCAGGTCCAGGGCGCGGGAGATGATTTCCCCCACGAGCTGGAACACCAGCAGGATGGTAATGGCGCCGAGCATTGCCGGGGGCCTCTCAGGTCATTTGATCTTGTAGCGGTCGGGTTCTTCGAAGAAGTCGATGGCCTTGCAGCCGGCCGGCACCTTCGCGCTGTGCACCACACCCGGCGGGATGTAGTAGGCATCGCCCTTGCGGTATTTCCTCGTCTGCCCGCCCACCGTCATCTCGAGTTCGCCGTCGAGCACGATGCCCCACTGGCCCTTGTGGCTGTGCGGCGGGATCTCGATGTCCTGGAAGATCTGGAAGAACACGAGCTGCCCGTGCGGGGACTGCAGGACGCTGGTCCTGAGCACCTCGGGCGGGAAGGGCAGGTCCGCCTCGGGCAGGCGGGTGATCATCTCCGGCAATTGCATCGTCATTCCTTTCGTCGCTGGTGACATGGGAGCGCGCCCCGGGAACCGGCGGTCGACCCGGCGTTGCCGGCCCCGTGCGCGCGGCGCCGCCGCAATGCCGCAACCCCGGCGCCCGCATGGCCGCTGCATTCAAGAAGCGGGCCGGGATCGCAGCCCGAACGGCAGCCGCGAATCGAAGCGCCCAACCATGCCGCGTCCTGATACGATGATCCCACAATCAGGCAGCACCCGTCCCACGCGGCGATGTCGCGCGCCCGCGTGCGGGAATTTTCGAAGATGAACGAAATCCTCCTGTACCTGCTCCTCCTGCTTCCCTTCGCGGCGAGCATCGTGGCCGGCACGATGGCGCCGAACGCGCGCAATGCCGAGGCCTGGCTTTCCGGCGGGGTGGCGCTGTCCGGGCTGGCCATCACCCTCGCCCTTTACCCGGAGATGTCGGCGGGGAATGTCGTCCGCGCGAGCATCGAGTGGGCACCGGCGCTGGGCCTGGGCTTCTCGCTGCGCATGGACGGCTTTGCGTGGCTGTTCAGCCTGCTCGTGACCGGCATCGGCTTTCTCGTGGTGCTCTATGCGCGCTACTACATGTCGCCGCAGGACCCGGTGCCGCGCTTTTTCTCCTTCTTCCTCGCCTTCATGGGGTCCATGCTCGGCGTCGTGCTTGCCGGCAATGTCATCCAGCTGGTGTTCTTCTGGGAACTGACCAGCCTGTTCTCCTTCCTGCTGATCGGGTACTGGCACCACAATGCCGCGGCGCGCGATGGTGCGCGCATGGCACTGGTGCTGACCTCGGCCGGCGGCCTGTGCCTGTTCGGGGGCGCGCTCATCCTCGGCCGCATCGCGGGCAGCTACGAACTGGATGCCATCCTTGCGGCGGGCGACCGCATTCGCGCGGATGCGCTTTATGTGCCGGCGCTGGCGCTCGTCGCGGCGGGCGCGTTGACCAAGAGCGCGCAGTTCCCGTTCCAGTTCTGGCTGCCCCAGGCCATGGCCGCCCCCACGCCGGTCTCCGCCTACCTCCACTCGGCGGCCATGGTGAAGCTGGGGGTTTTCCTGCTCGCGAGGCTCTGGCCCGCCATGGCGGGCACCGACGCCTGGATGTGGATCATCGGCACGGCGGGGCTCGTCACGCTCGTGCTGGGGGCGTACGCGGCAATCTTCCAGCACGACCTCAAGGCCCTGCTCGCCTATTCGACCATCAGCCACCTCGGGTTGATCACGGTGCTGATCGGCCTCAACAGCCCGCTTGCGCTGGTGGCGGCGGTCTTCCACATCACGAACCATGCAACATTCAAGGCGTCGCTGTTCATGGCGGCAGGCATCATCGACCATGAAAGCGGCACCCGTGACATCCGCCGGCTGTCGGGACTCTACCGGTTGATGCCCATCACCGCCACGCTCGCCATGGTGGCCGCCGCGGCGATGGCCGGCGTGCCCCTGCTGAACGGCTTCCTTTCCAAGGAGATGTTCTTTACCGAGGCGCTGCAGGTCGAAGGTCCGGTGCGCGCCCTCAACCGGGCCCTGCCGTTCGTCGCCACCATCTGGGGCATGTTCAGCGTCGCCTATTCGTTGCGCCTCATCCACGGCGTGTTCTTCGGTCCCCCGCCCGCGGGGCTGCCAAGGCAACCCTGCGAGCCGCCGCGCTGGATGCGCTTTCCCATCGAGTTGCTGGTCCTCGCCTGCCTCCTGGTCGGCGTGCTGCCGGCGTTCACGATCGGCCCGATCCTCGAAATCGCGGTGCGTGCGCTGCTCGGGACGCAGGCGCCTGCCTACAGCCTGGCCGTCTGGCACGGCTTCACGACGCCGCTCGCCATGAGCCTGGTCGCGATGGCCGGCGGCGCGCTGCTCTACCGCCTGCTGCTGGCGCACCTGGCCGGCGGCGGCACGCGGGTGCCGCTGCTTCCCCCGATCGAAGGCCGCCGGATCTTCAACAGGATCCTCCTGCTGCTGTCTTCACGCTGGGCCCGCGCCATGGAAGCCCGCCTAGGAACGGGGCGCCTGCAGCCGCAGCTGGTCCTGCTGCTGGTCGTTGCCCTGCTGGCATGCGCCTGGCCGGTGTGGAAAGGCGGGCTGCACTATGGCCCCTTGCTTCCCAGCCCGGTCGACCCGGCCTTCGTGCTGATCTGGGCGGTCGGCGCAATCTGCGCGCTGGGCGCCGCCTGGCAGGCAAAATTCCATCGGCTGGCCGCGCTCCTGCTCACGGGTGCCGCCGGCATCGCCGTCTGCCTCACGTTCGTCTGGCTTTCGGCGCCGGACCTGGCGCTGACGCAGCTGCTCGTGGAGATCGTCACGACCGTCCTCCTGCTGCTGGGGCTGCGCTGGCTGCCCAAGCGCTTGCCGTTCACCCGGACGCGTGCCGGCGCGAAAGCCGCGCTGCCGCGCCGCCTGCGCGACATTGCGATCGCCGCCGGCTGCGGCGGGGGCCTGGGCCTGGTCAGCTATGCGGTGATGACGCGTCCGCTCCCCGATCACGCGATCTCGCGCTTCTTCGTCGAGAATGCCTGGTCGCTCGGCGGCGGGACGAACATCGTCAACGTGATCATCGTGGACTTCCGCGGCTTCGACACGCTGGGCGAGATCACCGTCCTCGGGGTCGTGGCCATCGCGGTATACGCCCTCATGCGCCGCTTCCGGCCGGCGGCGGAGAGCGTGGGACCGCTGCATGGGCAAACTGCCGCCGGCGAGGACCTCGCGATCCCGTCCGTCATCATGCGCGCCATGTTTCCGGTGACGGCGGTCGTCAGCGTTTACCTGCTGCTGCGCGGGCACAACTTCCCGGGCGGCGGTTTCGCGGCCGGGATTGCCTTCTGCATCGGGGTGATCCTGCAGTACATGGCGGGGGGCACGCGCTGGGCGGAGGACCGCCTCGCCCTGCGCCCGTTGCGGTGGATCACCATCGGCCTGCTCC
The DNA here is from genome assembly GCA_035549715.1 of Burkholderiales bacterium. Classification (GTDB taxonomy): domain Bacteria; phylum Pseudomonadota; class Gammaproteobacteria; order Burkholderiales; family JACQAP01; genus JACQAP01. The sequence continues at coordinate 45,285 of DASZQJ010000121.1, read as the reverse complement.
TCGCCGGCGCCACCGGCGCCGGTTCCTGGCTCTTCGGCCATCCGTTCCTCACCTCGCACGTCGCCCATTTCAAGCTGCCCCTGGCCGGCGACGTGCACGTTCCGACGGCATTTTTCTTCGACCTCGGCGTTTTCTCCCTGGTCGTCGGCGCCACGGCCCTGATCCTGATCGTGCTGGCGCACCAATCGACGCGGGCGCATCGCCCCATCCAGCACTAGTCCGCCATGGAGATCATCGTCGCGCTCGGAATCGCCGTGCTCACCGGCTCCGGTGTCTGGCTGCTCCTGCGGCCCAGGACGTTCCAGGTGATCCTGGGACTGTCGCTGCTGTCCTACGCCGTGAACCTCTTCATCTTCGTCATGGGGTGGGTGCGCGGGGGATCGCCGCCCATCCTGCCGGCGTCGGTGACCGCGGGCGCCCTGCCGGATGCGGCCCGGTTCGCCGATCCCCTCCCGCAGGCGCTCGTCCTGACCGCCATCGTCATCGCGTTCGCCACCACTGCCTTGCTCCTGGTCGTATTGCTTGCGGCGCGCGGGCTGACCGGCACGGACCACGTGGATGGCGAGGAAACGGATCCATGAGCCTGCCGATGCATCATCTGGTCATCGTGCCTGTCCTGTTGCCGCTTGCGGCCGGCGCGATCATGCTACCGCTGGGCGAGCGCCGCCACGGGCTCAAGGCGGCGATCAGCGTTGCGAGTGCCCTGCTCCTGCTGGCCGCGGCGCTGGTGCTGGCGACGCGCGTCGACGGGCCGCTCGGCCATGCCTATGCGCTCGGCGACTGGCCGGCGCCCTTCGGCATCGTGCTGGTCGCCGACCGGCTTTCCGCCCTGATGGTATTGCTGACCTCGGTGCTCGGCGTGGCGGCGCTGCTGTTCTCCACCGCAAGCTGGGACCGTGCCGGCGCGCACTTCCACTCGCTCGCGCAGTTCCTGCTCGCAGGACTGAACGGCGCCTTCCTGACGGGCGATCTTTTCAACCTCTTTGTCTTTTTCGAGCTCCTGCTGGCCGCCTCCTATGCCCTGGCCCTGCACGGGGCCGGGATTCGCCGGGTCCGGGCCAGCCTCCACTACATCATCCTCAACCTTGCCGCCTCCCTGCTGTTCCTCGTGGGCGTGAGCCTCATGTACGGCGTGGCGGGCACGCTCAACATGGCCGACCTCGCCGTCCAGCTGCCGCGAATCGCCGCCGAGGACCGCGCCTTGCTGGAAATCGGCGCCGGCGCGCTCGGCATCGCATTCCTGTTGAAAGCGGGCATGTGGCCCCTGGGTTTCTGGCTGCCGGCGGCCTATGCCGCGGCGAGCGCGCCCGCCGCGGCGCTGTTCTCCATCCTGAGCAAGGTCGGCGTCTATGCGGTGGTTCGCGTCTGGCTCATCGTTTTCGGCGGTGGCTCCGGGGGGGAATTCCTCGTGTACGGCGGCATGGCCACCATCGTGTACGCCCTTTTCGGAATGCTCGCGGCCCAGGGGCTGGGCCGGCTGGCAAGCTTCAGCGTGCTTGCCTCCTCGGGCACCCTGCTGGCCACGATCGGGCTGAACAACGCCGCCGCGACGGCCGCCGCGTTCTACTACCTGACCGCCTCCACGCTGGGCATCGCGGCGCTGTTCCTGCTCGTCGAGATCATCGAGCGGGGGCGCGAACCGGGAGCGGACCTGGTGGCGCTCACGGCGGATGCATATGGCCTCGTGGCCGGCGACGATGAGCCCGAGGAGCAGCCCGGCGTCGCGATCCCGGGCGCGGTGGCGCTGCTGGGCCTGGCCTTTGCCTGCGTCGCGCTCCTGATCGCAGGGCTGCCGCCGTTACCCGGCTTCGTCGCGAAGTTCGCGATCCTGTCGACCCTGGTGGGCATCGATCCGGTGCCGCCGGCCGCCTGGGCGCTGCTTGCCTTGATCCTGCTGTCGGGCCTGGCGGCCATCATCAGCCTCGGCCGCGCGGGCATCCGCGTCTTCTGGTCCCAACGGGAGCGCCCGCTGCGGGTGCGGCCCGCGGAAATCGTTCCGGTCGGTGCGCTTGTTGCCGCCTGCCTTGCCCTGACGATCGAGGCCGGGCCGGCAATGCGCTACATGGCCCTGGCCGCGCAAAGCCTGCATGCCCCCGGGGGCTACATCGAAGCCGTCCTTCGCCCATGATGACCCGCTGGCTTCCCTATCCCCTGGTTTCCCTGCTCCTCGCGGCGACGTGGCTCCTGCTCAATGGCTCCGTCGCCTGGGTGCACGTGATCACGGCAATCGTGCTGGGGCTGGCAGGGGGCCGCATGCTGGCCCGCCTGCAGGCGCCGGAAGGCAGGACCCGCCGCCGCATCGGCGCGGCCGTCCGGCTCCTGTGGCTGTTCCTGGTCGACATCGTGAGGTCCAACATTGCCGTCTTCAGGATCGTGGTCCATCCGGACATGAAGGGATGCACTTCCGGATTCCTGCTGCTGCCCCTGCAACTGCGGCACCCGGGCGGCCTGGCGGTGCTGGCATGCATCATCACGGCCACGCCCGGCACGAGCTGGGCGCGCTATGACAGCCTGCGCAACGTCCTCACGATCCACGTGCTGGACCTGGTGGACGAGCAGGCGTGGATCGCCCAGTTCAAGGACCGTTACGAACGCCATCTGCTGGAGATATTCCAATGAGTTCCGATGCATTCCTGGCACTGTCCGTCATGGGCGCGCAGGCGCTGCTGGGCCTCGCGATGCTGCTTGCGGCGGCCCGCCTGCTGAAAGGGCCGCGGGCGCAGGATCGCGTCCTCGCGCTGGATACCCTCTACGTCAATGCCATGCTGCTCGTCCTCACCTTCGGCGTCGGCACGGGCAGCCCGGTTTATTTCGAAGCCGGGCTGGTCATCGGGATGCTGGGCTTCGTTTCCACCGCGGCACTGGGCAAGTTCCTGCTGCTCGGGGAGGTGATCGAATGAGCTGGGCGGCCGGCAGCCTAGTCCTCCTGGGGGCCCTGCTCGCCTTCGCCGGGTCCGTGGGCCTGCTCAGGCTCAAGAGCTTTTACGAGCGCGTGCATCCGCCGACGATGGGCACCACTCTCGGCACGGGACTCATCCTCATCGGCTCCATGCTGCATTTCACCGCACTCGAGGGCCGTCCGGTCGTGCACGAGATCCTGATCGGCGTCTTCATGACCCTCACGACGCCTGTCACCTACATGCTGCTGGTCCGCGCAGCCTTGAAGCGGGATGGCGACGAAGGACGCGCCCCGCTGCCCGCAGACGCGGGCCCGGGCGCGCCCGACGACGGCGGCTGACGGGGATCAGGCGCGCGCCCGGGAAGGCGCATGCGGCCGTGCCGCCCTCGCGCGAGGGCGCGACCTCTTACAGGTCGGCAGGCCGGACCCAGAGCAGCGCAAGGCGAAAGGGCAGCAGCGCGAACAGGGCGATCGCGAGCTTCACCCCGAAATCGCCGAGCGCGAGCGTGACCCATGGCACATCCGTGCCGGCGAAGGCAAGGCTGAAGAAGAGGGCCGTGTCCAGGACCGACCCCGCCAGCGTTGACACCAGCGGCGGCTTCCACCACGCCAGGCGCCGCAGCCGGTTGAACACGGTCACGTCCAGCAGTTCCGCGCACAGGAAGGCCGTGCCGGACGCAAGCGCGATCCGCGGCGTTGCCAGCCAGGCCGACAGCACCAGCGCGACCGTGAAGCCCACGTAGACGATCCGGCGCGCCAGGCGCGGCCCGTGGAAGCGGTTGGCAAGGTCGACCACCAGGAACGAGAACGGATAGGTGATCGCGCCCCAGGTGAGCCAGTCGCCCAGCGGGTACTGCACCAGGACGTTGGAGCTGACGATGATGGCGACCATCGCCAGCGCGAAGGCCATCGTGGTGCCGGAAAGTCTCATGGGATGCCCGGGGAATCCGATGCGGGGATTATGAAGCCGCCCGGCGGGCGGTGCCAGCCATGCCGGCGGCTTTGTGATCTAATCGGACCGACCCCGCAAATCCCGCCGAGGAGCCCCGAATGCATCGCCCCTGCGCCCTGCTCTGCCTGCTTGCCTGCGCCGCGCCCGCCGTCGCCGCGGATCTCGCCGCCACCGTGGACGAGCGCGTCCGCGCCCTGGAGGGCAAGGTCATCGAGTGGCGGCGCCACGTGCACCAGAACCCCGAGCTCTCCAATCGCGAGGCCGGCACCGCGAAGCTGGTGGCGGACCACCTGCGCGGGCTGGGCATGGAGGTGAAGACCGGCGTGGCGAAAACCGGGGTCATCGGCCTGCTCAAGGGCGGCAAGCCGGGTCCGGTGGTCGCGTTGCGCGCCGACATGGACGCGCTGCCGGTCGTCGAGGAGTCGGACCTGCCGTTCAAGTCCACGGCAAGGGCCGAGTACCTGGGCAACCCGGTCGGCGTCATGCACGCCTGCGGCCACGATGCCCACGTCGCCATCCTCATGGGCGTGGCGCAAGTGCTGGCCGGCGTGAAAGACCGGCTCCCGGGCACCGTGAAGTTCATCTTCCAGCCGGCCGAGGAAGGCCCGCCCCCGGGCGAGACCGGCGGCGCCCCGCTCATGGTCGAGGAAGGCGCGCTGGAGAACCCGAAGCCCGATGCGATCTTCGGCCTGCACGTGATCTCCGGCCAGCCCGCCGGCCGCATCACCTACCGCGCGGGCCCGCTGATGGCGAGCGCGGACTGGCTTTACATCACGGTCAAGGGCAGGCAGACGCACGGCGCCTGGCCGTGGATGGGCATCGACCCGGTCGTGACTTCGGCGCAGATCGTGACCGGCCTGCAGAACATCGTCGCGCGCCAGATCGACGTATCGAAGGAGCCGGCCGTGGTATCGGTCGCGACCATCAACGGCGGCGCCCGCAAGAACATCATCCCCGACAAGGTGGAAATGACCGGCACCATCCGCAGCTTCGACGAGGGAATGCGCCAGGACATCCATGCCCGCATCAAGCACATCTCGGAAGCGATTGCCGAGGCCAACCACGCCAGCGCGGAAGTGCGCGTGGACAAGGCGGTGCCGGTGACCGTGAACGACCCGGACCTGACGGAAAAGATGATCCCGACCTTGAAGCGCATCGGCGGCGAAGGCGGCACGGCGGTGTCCAGGCGCGTGATGGTCGCGGAGGATTTTTCCTACTTCCAGGAAAAGGTGCCCGGCCTGTTCTACTTCGTCGGCATCACGCCGAAGGACCAGGACATGGCGGCCGCCGCGCCCAATCATTCGCCACGGTTTTTCATCGACGAGTCGGGCCTGTTGCAGGGCACGCGCTCGCTTGCCGCGCTGGCGGTGGATTTCCTGACGATGGAATGACGCCCGGCGCGGCGGGCGCCGGAGAGGCTAAGGGGCTGCGCAGGCGGCGGCGGTGAGCACCACGCCGGTTCGGGGCTGTTCAGCGAAGACGGCCACGCCGAGGCGCGCGGCGTCCCAGTCGGCCGGCACGGTCGTGCGCCAGTCAAGGTTCGCGCCACTCCGCCCGTCCAGCGGGAACGGGCCGGCGAGACGGCGCACGACGTGATCGTGCGCGAGGCGCGCGCCCTGGTTTTCCCCGGCGCGAACCTCGGTCGAGAGCCCGTCCTCGTACACGGCGATCCATGCCTGCGCCGGCAGGCCACCCGCTCCCCGCACCGCCCCCTGCACGCTCAGGCTCGCCCCCTCCCGCAGCACCCTGGCGTCGATGCGCGCCGCGGCCGCCTCGCCGTTGACATCCCTGAGCCGCGGGCGCAGCGCTCCGCTGCCCCACGCCCGGAAATCGCGCCCGTCCACGATCACCTGGGGCGTGTAGACGAAGCGGGCGCCGCCGCGCACGGCGACCGCGCGCTGGCGCTCGCTGAACGCCGCCTGGGAGAAGCGGTCGGGCCAGCCGAGGGTGTTCCAGTAGTCCACGTGAAAAGCCAGGGGGATCGCCTGGGCCGGGCCGATTCCCTCCGCGGCGAGACCGCTCAGCCAGCGATCCGCCGGCGGGCAACTGCTGCAGCCCTCGGAGGTGTAGAGCTCCACGACGGTGACCCGGTGGGCGGGGCTGTCGAGTCGGCATTCCCCGGCCCCGGCGATCCCGGCGGCGAGCAGGGCGGCAAACAGCGGCAGGACGAACTCGGGACGCATCGTGGCCTCCTTTCGGGCTGGACCTGGACAGGTACGCAGGCCGCGGCCCGGTGGATGCGCGCAGCCGCTAGAAAGGCAGCGACGTGAACAGGCTCACGCCGTAGACGTCGCCGCTGCTGCGAAACGCGAGGCCGATGCGGTCGATGTCGAAAAACTGGAGTGTCCAGGGCCTGCGGCTCATGACGCTTACGGAAAGCTCGAACTGCTCGCCCAGCCTGTTGTTCCTGTCCCCGGACTCGGCAAAGCGCAGCTTGTCGCCGAAGTAATAGTAGGCCGGCGTGAAGCCGAAGGCGGCGTAGCGGCCGAACAGCTCGAAATCGGCCGGGATGATCATGTCCAGCCCGACGCCCAGCACGCTGAACGGCTGCGAGGGACCGCCGCGCGGCCGGTAGCCGGCCGCCGTCACCATGTTGACCAGCGCAAATTCGACGCCCCGGTCCTCGCCGAGGACGAAGCGGCTCTTGAGGCCGGCGTCGTAAATGAACGCGGACTCGCGCCCGCTCAGCTCCTGCCCCACGCCTGCGGAAAAGTAGGGCTTGACCGTCCAGCGCCGGGTGATGGGCATTTCCCATTCGAGCCCGGGCATGATGCTCGCCGTGGCGACCGCGCCCGGCAGGTCGCCCTCGATCACGTCGTCGAGCTGGTAGTCGTAGAAGCCCAGCGTGACGGGAACCTTCAGGCGCAAGCCGTGGTTCTGCCCGCCCACGTCGCGCAATATCCGGGAGAACGGGATCTGGAGCACCGTGACGGTGCGGTCACCCGAGGTGTAGACCCCGGTGCCGAAGGTGGCGGCGTAGTACCAGTTGATCAGGTCCTGGGGATCGCGGACGGCCAGGGCCCGGTTTTGCTGCGCCTGGGCGGGGCCGGCGAGCCACAGCAGCAGCAACGGAAGAACGGCACTTGCGAGGGCGAAAAAACGACTGCGCGGGATCACGCCCGCATTATATCGGCGGCCCCTTCCAGAATTCACCGTCCTTCATGATCGCGCGGAACTTCTCCGGCCGCTGCAGCAAGCCCACGTCCGCGAGCGGGTCGCCGTCGACGAGCAGCAGGTCGGCCAGGCAACCGGCCCGGACCTGGCCCAGGCACTCGCCCAGGCCCATGATCTCGCCCCCCAGCCTCGTGGCCGAGACGATCGCCTCCATGGGCGTGAAGCCGAGCAGGTCCACGAAGTGGCCGATGTCGCGCGCGTCGGTGCCGACCGGGTTCCAGGCAAAGCCGTAGTCGCCGCCGGGCAGGATGCGCACGCCCGCCCTGTGCAGCGCCTTCATGCTCTGGATGCCCTGCTCCAGCTCGTGTTCCACGCCCCGTTCGCGCGCCGCCTCCCGCGTGATGCCCCAGGGCGCCGCCTCGTTGAGCGTGGCGTAGAGGTGCCCCAGCACCGGGCCGACGAAGACCCGGTCCCTCGCGTCGGCGAGTGCGGCCTTGGCTTCGTCGTCCAGCAGGGTGGCGTGATAGATGACTTCCACCCCGTGGCGCAGGCACATCTTCACCGACCCGGCGCTGCGGGCGTGGGCCGCCACCCGCACGCCGTGGGCCCGGGCGACGTCGCAGACGGCGGCCACCTCGGCATCGGTCATGACGGTCGTGTCCGCCGGCGAATGCGGCGTACCGGCGTCGCCCGACACGTTGATCTTCAGGGTCTGCGCGCCTTCCCGCACCATCTCGCGCGCGAAATCCCGGAATGCCTGCGCGCCGTCGCAGACGACGGCGAAATTCTCCCGGTACATGTGGAACAGGCTCACGTCGCCCAGCCCGGCGGAGACGGTCATTTCGGGACTGGCCGCCCGGGTGCGCGGGCCCGGGAACTGGCCGGCATCGATGGCGTTGCGCAGGACGACGTCCAGGCGCGCCTTGGCGGAGGCGGCGCTGAAGCAGGAGGTGAAGCCGGCGTCGAGCATGCGCCGGGCATTGCGCGCGGTCGCCAGCGTGTGTTCTTCCGGCGGGAGGAAGCCCAGCTCGACGCTCACGGCCACGTCGGTGAAGGTGAGGTGGGAGTGCGCCTCGACCAGGCCGGGCATGAGGGTGGCGCCGCGGCCGTCAATGCGCCTGGCATCCGGGGCGGCGGGGGCTGCATGGGCGGGGAGCACCGCGGCGATGCGGTTGCCCTGCACGAGCACGCGGCCTGCGAAGGGCGGCGCGCCGCTGCCGTCGAGGATGCGCACGTTCTCGAACAGCGTCGCGCCCACGGCCCGGAGCCCCTCAGAGGTTCTCGACGTACATCCGGTTCCAGGTCGGGCTGATGATGAGCTGGTTGATGCAGGCGTGCGGCGGCAGCTCCGCCACGAAGCGGATCGTGTTGCCCAGGTCCTCCGGCTGCAGCATGCGCGCGCGGTCCTCGGCGCTCGGCGGCACCGGGCGCCGGTCCATGATCGGCGTGGCGACTTCCGCCGGGCAGATCGCGCAGGCGCGGATGCCGTTGACGCACTCTTCCATGTTGATCGTCTCGGTCATGGCGGTGACCGCGTGCTTGCTGGCGTTGTACGCCGCGCCCGTCATCTTGGGGTGGAACACCCCGGCCCAGGACGAGACGTTGATGACAAGCCCGTCCTTGCGCGCCCGCATCGCCGGCAGCACCGCCTGGATGGTGTAGAAGGAACCGTCCAGGTTGATGCCGATCACGTCGCGCCAGCCGTCGACCGTCTGGTTCTTCCAGTAGCGCGTCGGCGTGTTCAGCCCGGCGCTGTTCACCAGGATGTCGACGTGGCCGTGGCGGGACAGGATGGCGTCCGCGACCTTGCGGACCGCCCTGGGGTCGGAGACGTCCAGCGCCTCGACTTCGGCCGCCGCCCCCTTGATGCGCAGCTTTTCGGCTTCCGGGGCCAGGACTTCCTTGCGCCGCCCCGACATGACGACCGTCGCCCCGGCCTCGCCGAGCGCCCTGGCGGCCGCGAGACCGATGCCGGTGCCGGCCCCGGTGATCCATGCGACTTTTCCGTTCAGGCTTGCCATATTCCTTCCCCCTCGTTGGTTATCCTGCCCTGGCCGCCGGGCTGGCGCCGATGCCGCGCGCCTCGTCGAACGCTTCGCGCAGCATCGCGGCCGATTCGGCCACGGCCCGCCTGGCAGCATCCACCGCCCCGCCCATCAGGTAGAAGCCGTGCACCATGCCTTCGTAGTTCGTGAGCCGCACCCGGTTGCCCGCCTCGACCAGGCGCTTCGCGTACTCCACGCCCTCGTCCCTCAACGGATCGTAGCCCGCCACGATGACAAGCGAAGGCGGCAGGTTCGAGAGATCGTCGAGGACCAGGGGGGCGAACCGGAAGTCCTTCGTGTCCTTGCCGCTGCGAAGGTACTGCTTGTAGAAATACGTCATCGAATTTCGGCTGAGCACGTAACCTTCCTTGAACTTGTGGTGCGAAGGCGTCTCCGGCTCGGGCGCCACGCACGGATAGACCAGGAGCTGGAAGGCCAGCTTCGGGTGTGCCGCATCCCGCGCCAGGATCGCGACCGCCGCCGCCAGGTTGCCGCCGGCGCTGTCGCCGCCCACCGCCAGCGCGCGCGAGTCGCCGCCGAACTCGGCCGCGTGCAACGCCACCCACTTGAGCGCGGCCTCGCAATCCTCGACCGCGGCCGGGAACTTGTGCTCCGGCGCGAGGCGATAGTCCACCGAGACGACGATGCAGTCCGCGCGATTGGCGAGCATGCGGCAGGCCGAGTCGTGCGTGTCCAGCGAGCCGATGACGAAGCCGCCGCCGTGGTACCAGAGCAGCACCGGGAGCTTCTCCCCGGCCTTGGGCTCGCGCGGCGTATAGATGCGGATCGGGATGTGGCTGCCGGGACCGGCGATGCGGCGGTCCTCGGCCTTGTAGATGGGCTCGTCGACCTTGAGCCGGTTGACGCGCGTCAGGTAGCTTTCGCGGGCCTGGTCGGGTGTCACCTGCCACGGTTCCGGCTGGTTGGCCTGCTTGATCAGTTGGAGCAGCGTCTGGATCTGCGGGTCAAGCGGCATCTGGGCTTCCCTTCGGATAAAGCAGTTTGAATGTTCCCGTGGCCTTGGCGAGCAGCGTGCCGTCTTCGCTGCGCAGCTCACCCTCGGAGAATATCAGGGATCGGCCGGCCCGCTGGGCCCGGCCCTCGCCCACCACGGCACCCATCGCGGCGGCGATGAAGTTCACCTTCATCTCCACCGTCAGCGCGCCGTTGCAGGTCTCGTCGAGGGAACGGCCCGCGCTGGCGAGCGCCACGTCGAGCAATGTCATGAGCACGCCGCCATGCAGCGAGCCCCAGCTGTTGGTCAGCTCCGGCCGCGGGTCGAGGCGCAATTTCACCACGCCATCGCCCCGCTCGGTGATGCGCAGGCCCAGGTGCTCCACGAAGGGCACATGGATGTTGAACCCGGCTTTCTGTTCGGCCATTTGCGGTCTACATCGAGACGAAGCCGCCATCCACGGCCACGATCTGGCCGGTGAGATAAGCGGAAGCGTCGGAGGCCAGCAGGACGGTCAGGCCCTTGAGGTCGAAATCGCTGCCCAGGCGCTTCATGGGGGTCATTTCCATGATGATTTGCTCGGCGCTGTCGATCATGCCCTGCGACATCCTGGAGGGGAACACGCCCGGCGCGATGGCGTTGACCGTGATGTTGTGCGCCGCCCATTCCACGGCCAGCGAGCGCGTCAAGTTCACCACCCCGCCCTTGCTGGCGTTGTAGGCGATGGTCGGCATCATGCGCGGGTCGGTGCCCACCAGCCCCGCGATGGAGGCGAGGTTGATGATGCGGCCGTACTTGCGCGGGATCATGCACAGCTTGCCCACCGCCTGGCTGAGCAGGAACACCGCGGTCAGGTTGAGGTTGATGACCTTGTACCAGGCGTCCAGCGGATGGTCCTCCGCGCGCGCCCCCCAGGCCGCGCCGGCATTGTTGACCAGGATGTCGATCTTCTGGTGTGACTTGAGCACCTGCTCGACCAGGGGCTTCACCGAATCGGTGTCCTGCAGGTCGTTGACCACGGGGGTGACGTCGACGCCCTGTCCCTTGAGATGGGCCCGGGCCTCCTCCAGCTCGCCGGCCTTGCGCGCGGTGATCACCACCCTGGCGCCCATCTCCCCGAGGGCTTCCGCCATCTGGAGGCCAAGGCCTCGCGACCCCCCCGTGATGAGCGCCACTTTTCCGGACAGATCGAACAGTTCCCTTACCTTCATGTCATTCTCCTGTGCATTCCTTCGTGTCCTTCGCTTTTCCTTCGTGCCCTTCGTGTCCCCGGCTGTATTCGAGCCCGTGCAGTCAGAACCAGGCGTCCTGCATCTCGAGCGTGGTCCGGTCGAGGCTGTCGAGGAGCTCCGCCCACTGCCGCGTCTTCGGCAGTTCCCAGCGGAAGAACCAGGCGCAGGCCTGCAGCTTGCCCTGGTAGAAATCCCGGTCATGGGCATCCGCGCCCGCCAGTCCCCGCACCGACGCCAGCCCCTGCTTCAGCCAGACCCAGGCCAGCACGGTATGGCCGACCAGGTCGAGGTATGCCGACGCGTTCGCAAGCCCCAGTTCGACCTCGCCGCGTCCGGTCACGCACAGCAGGTTGCGGGTCACGGTCATCACGCGGTCGAGCGCGACGTTCAGCGCGTCGCCCTGGCTGCGCAACTCGGGGGAGTCGCACTCGCCCGCGCGCCGGATCGTGGTGGCGATCTCGCGGGCCAGCAGCTGCAACGCCGCCCCATCGAGCATGCCCGCCTTGCGCCCGAGCAGGTCGAGCGCCTGGATGCCGTTGGTGCCTTCGTGGATGGGATTCAACCGGTTGTCGCGGTAGAACTGCTCCACCGGGTATTCGCGCGTATAGCCATAGCCGCCGTGGACCTGGATCGCCAGGCTGTTGGCCTCCAGGCACCAGTGCGACGGCCAGGCCTTGGCGATCGGCGTCAGCACCTCCAGCAGCAGCCCGGCCTCGCGCCTCGCCTGCTCGTCGCCCGTGTGCTGCTCGTCCACCAGGCGGGCGCACTGGAGGCACAGGCCCAGGGCGCCTTCGACATAGGCCTTCTGCGCCAGCAGCATGCGACGGACGTCCGCGTGCTCGATGATCTTCACCGGCGGTTGCGCCGGATCCTTGGCGCCGGGCAGGCGCCCCTGCGGCCGCTGGCGGGCATAGTCCAGGGCGTGCAGGTAGCCCGTGTAACCCAGCACCGTTGCGCCCATGCCGACGCCGATGCGCGCCTCGTTCATCATGTGGAACATGCAGGCAAGGCCCTTGTTCGGCTCGCCGACGAGCTCGCCCCACGCCCCGCCCTGTTCGCCGAAGTTCAGCACGCAGTTGGTGGTGCCGCGAAAGCCCATCTTGTGGTTCAGGCCCGCCAGCGCCACGTCGTTGCGCTCGCCGCGCGCGCCATCGCTTCCCACCCGGTACTTCGGGACGATGAACAGCGAGATGCCCTTCACCCCGGCCGGGGCGCCCTGGATGCGGGCGAGGACCAGGTGGACGATGTTCTCCGAGAGCTCGTGGTCGCCGCCGGAGATCCACATCTTGTTGCCGCTCAGGCGGTAGCTGCCGTCGGGCTGGGGATGGGCGGTGGTGCGGATGTCCCCCAGCGAGGAGCCGGCCTGCGGCTCCGACAGGCACATGGTCCCGAACCAGCGCCCCTCGAGCAGGGGCGCAAGGTAGCGCGCCTTCTGGGCCGGCGTGCCGAACGCCTCGATGAGGTTGGCGTTGGCGACGGTGAGGAAGGGATAGGCGGCGGTCGAGACATTGGCCGCGTTGAACCAGGCGAAGCAGGCCTGCGCCACGACCCAGGGCAGCTGCATGCCGCCCAGTTCCGCCTCCCTGGCGGCCGCCATGAAGCCGGCGTCGCAGAACGCCCGCAGCGCCTCGGCCACTTCGGGAATCATCTCGACCCGCCCGTCCACGAAGCGCGGCTCGCTCAGGTCGGCCTTGCGGTTATGGGGCGCGAACTTCTCCTCGGCGATCCGCCGCGCGGTCTCCAGCGCCGCGTCGAAGGTCTCGCGCGAATGCTCGGCGTAGCGCGGGCGCCGGGTCAGGGCCTCGACATCGAGGAGCTCGTACAGGACGAACGCCAGGTCGCGCGGGTTGAGGAGCATGGATTGCATTCGGGCCTGTCTACACCTTTCCTTCCCACCACGAAGGCACGAAGAGCACGAAGGTTCACGAAGGAAGGCAAAGGCAGAACTGAACAATCCGGCGGGCGCACCGAACCGTCAGTGAATCCGTGCCGTGATCAGATCGAGACCTCAGATATTCTTCGAATTCGCTTTTCTTCGTGAACCTTCGTGCTCTTCGTGCCTTCGTGGTGCGCAGCATGCTTCAGACGATCTCGAAAAGCCCCGCGGCGCCCATGCCGCCGCCGATGCACATCGTGACCACGGCGTACTTGACGCCGCGGCGCTTGCCTTCGATCAGCGCGTGCCCGACGAGGCGGCTGCCGGTGGTGCCGTAGGGATGGCCCACGGCGATGGAGCCGCCGTTGACGTTCAGCCGGTCGTTGGGAATGCCGAGCTTGTCGCGGCAGTAGATCACCTGCACGGCGAAGGCCTCGTTGAGCTCCCACAGACCGATGTCCTCGATCTTCCGGCCCGTTTGCCTGAGCAGCTTCGGGATGGCGAAGACCGGGCCGATGCCCATCTCGTCCGGCTCGCAGCCGGCGACGGCGAAGCCGCGGAAAATGCCCATGGGCTTCAGGCCCTTCTTCGCCGCCATCCGGTCGCTCATGAGCACCTGCGCCGATGCCCCGTCGGAGAACTGGCTTGCGTTGCCTGCGGCGATGACGCCGCCTTCGAGGGCGGGCTTGATGTTCGACACCCCCTCGTAGGTGGTGTCCGGGCGGATGCCCTCGTCCTCGCCCGCGGTCACCTGCTTCGTGGATTCCTGGCCGGTGTTCTTGTCCACGACCTTCATGGTCGTCGCGAATGGGACGATCTCGTCGCGGAACCTGCCCTCGGCCCGCGCCCTGGCCGCCTTGAGCTGGCTGTCCACGCCGTAGCGGTCCTGCAGCTCGCGGCTGATCTTGTAGCGCCTGGCCACCTGCTCCGCCGTGGCGAGCATCGGCCAGTAGATCTCGGGCTTGTGCTCGTCGAGCCAGGCCTCCTTGATCATGTGCTTGTTGGCCTCGTTCTGGACGCAGGAGATGGATTCCACGCCGCCGGCGACGAAGATCTCGGCCTCGCCCGCCAGGATGCGCTGCGCGGCCAGGGCCACCGTCTGCAGGCCCGAGGAGCAGAAGCGGTTGACCGTCATGCCCGACACCGTGACCGGCATGCCGGCGCGGATCGCGATCTGGCGGGCGATGTTCTGGCCCGTCGCGCCTTCCGGCGTGGCGCAGCCCATGACCACGTCCTCCACCTCGGCTGGATCGAGCTTCGCCCGCTCCAGGGCCGCCTTCACGACGTGGCCGCCCATCGTCGCGCCGTGGGTCATGTTGAGCGCGCCCTTCCAGCTCTTGCAAAGCGGGGTCCTTGCGGTCGATACGATCACTGCGTCGGTCATTCTGGTCTCCGTCCGGGGCGATCACCACAGAGGCACAGGGGCACAGAGAAAATCAATCTTCCGATTCCGGGAAGGCGGCCATGCAACGGCTTCTGTTCCCCGAAAATTGGCGATATGCACTTTTGCCCTTCTCCGTGCCCTCTGTGCCTCCGTGGTGAAATGGTTTTACGTAACTGTCAGCCGTTGAACTTCCTGCCTTCGGCGACGAGCTTCTCGAGCAGCGGCGCCGGCTTCCAGAACTCACCATGGGTGGCGTGGAAGCGCTTGATGGTCTCCAGCACCCTGTCCAGGCCGACGGTGTCGGCGTAGAACATCGGACCGCCGCGGTAACGCGGGAAGCCATAGCCGTAGACATAGACGATGTCTATGTCGCTTGCACGCAGCGCGATGCCTTCCTCCAGGATCCTGGCGCCCTCGTTCACCAGGGCGTAGAGGCAGCGCTCGAGGATCTCCTGGTCGCTCACCGGCTTGCGCTCGATGCCCGCTTCCTCCGCCGCCCTGACGATCAGGTCCTCGACGACCGGGTCGGGCACCGGGGTGCGGTTGCCGGCCTCGTACTTGTACCAGCCCGCGCCCGTCTTTTGTCCGAAGCGCCCCAGCTCGCACACCTGGTCGGCCACCTTCGAGTAGCGCAGGTGCGCCGGCCGGGTCGCCGCCTGGCGCTTGCGGATGTACCAGCCCACGTCCAGGCCGGCGAGGTCGCCGACGCGGAACGGGCCCATGGCGAAGCCGAAATCCTCGATCACCTTGTCCACCTGCTGCGGCAGGGCGCCCTCTTCCAGCAGGAAGCCGGCCTCGCGGAAATAGCCGTGCAGCATGCGGTTGCCGATGAACCCGTCGCAGACGCCGGCGACGACGCCCACCTTCCTGATGACCTTGGAGAGCTTCATGGCGGTGGCCAGCACGTCCTTGCCGGTCCTGTCGGCGCGCACGACTTCCAGGAGCTTCATGACGTTCGCCGGGCTGAAGAAGTGCAGTCCGACGACGTCCTGGGGACGCGACGTCACCGCCGCGATCTCGTTCACGTCCAGCGTGGAGGTGTTGGTGGCGAGGATGGCGCCGGGCCGGGCCGCCTTGTCGAGTTTCTCGAACACCTGCTTCTTGACGGCCATGTCCTCGAACACGGCCTCGATGATGATGTCCGCGTCCTTGATGTCGTCGTAACTGGTGATGCCGCTGAACAGGCCCATGCGCTTGTCCATGGCCTCCTGCGACAGGCGCCCCTTGGCCACGGTCGCCGCGTAGTTCCTGCGGACGATGCCCAGGCCCTTGTCGAGCGCCTCCTGGCTCACTTCCAGCACCTTGACGGGGATGCCGGCATTGGCGAAGTTCATCGCGATCCCCCCGCCCATGGTGCCGGCGCCGATCAGGACGGCCGACTTGATTTCGCGCACCGGCGTGTCGTCGGGCACGTCGGGGATCTTGCTGACCTGGCGCTCGGCGAAGAACAGGTGGCGCAGCGCACGCGATTCGTCGGTCTTGACCAGCTTCTCGAACTGCTGGCGCTCGAAGTTGACCCCCTTGCCGAACGGCATCGAGGTCGCCGCCTCGACGCAGGCGCAGATGGCCAGCGGCGCGGGGTAGCCGCGCCAGGCCTTGGCGATGCGGCTGCGGGCGGCGGCGAAGAACGCGGCCGGGTCGCCTTCGACGGCGGCGGTGAGCGCACTGGCACGGCGAACCCCCTGACCTTCCTTGAGGAGCTTGTTGGCGAAGGACAGGGCCGCGGCGCGAAGGTCGCCGGTCACGACCTCGTCGACGAGACCGGACTCCTTCGCCTGCTCGCTGGAGATCGGGTCGCCCGACACCATGAAATCGAGCGCTTTCTGCACGCCCATGAGACGCGGCGAGCGCTGGGTGCCGCCGGCGCCGGGCAGGATGCCGAGCTTCACCTCGGGCAGCGCGATCTGGGCGCCGGTGAGCGCGACGCGATAGTGGCAGGCCAGCGCCAGCTCCAGGCCGCCGCCCATGGTCGGGCCGGAGATGGCGGCAACGATCGGCTTGGTGACCGTATCCATGTAGGCGAGCGCGTCGGGCAGCGTCGCCTTGCCCGGGTCGTAGGGCTTGCCGAATTCGCTGATGTCGGCGCCGCCGCTGAAGTTGCGCCCCCCGCCGATGATGACGAAGGCGCGGACGTGGTGGTCGTGGTCGCCTTCCTTGAGCGCGTCGAGGATGCCCTGCACCACGCCCTTGTTGACGGACAGCGCGTTGACGGGCGGGTTGCTGAGCGTGATGACGCCCAGGCTGCCCTGCTTCTGGTAATCGACGAGTGACATGGCTACTCCGAATCTAGGGCCGAACCGCAAAGGCGCGAAGGCGCCAAGGGTCCGCGAAGAAAATCCTGACGATATGCCCGACGGGATGCCGACACTGATGCCATTTTCCCGTTTTTATGGAACATCTGGTGACGCGCCTTCCTTTGCGCAACCCTGGCGCCTTCGCGCCTTTGCGGTTGGCACTACCTAGACCTCCAGCCACTCCTTGCGGACGGCCTCGTTGTTGCGCAGCCCCTCGGGCGTGCCTTCGAAGACGATCTGACCGTGGCCCATGACGTACAGGCGCTGGGAAATCTTCAGCGCGATGGTGAGCTTCTGCTCGACCAGCAGGATGGAGACGCCGCGGTTCTTGATCTCCTCGAACAGGCCGGCGACCTGCTCGACGATCTTGGGTGCCAGGCCCTCGGTGGGCTCGTCGATCATGACCAGGTCCGGGTCGCCCATCAGCGTGCGGCACAGCGTGAGCATCTGCTGCTCGCCGCCGGACATGACGCCGGCCGGCGCCTCCGCCCGCTCCTTCAGGCGCGGGAACAGGGCGTACATGTCGTCGATGCTCCAGCGGCCCTTCTGCCGCACCCCCTTCTGGCCCAGCAGCAGGTTCTGCTTCACGGTCAGCGAGGGGAAGATTTCCCGGCTCTCGGGGACGTATCCCAGGCCCTTGCGGGCGATCACGTAGGTCTTCTGGCCGTTGAGTTCCTCGCCCTTGAACCTCACCGAGCCGGTGGAGACCACCTGGCCCATGATGGACTTGATGGTCGTCGAGCGGCCGACGCCGTTGCGCCCGAGCAGGCTCACGATCTCGCCCTCGCCGACCTTGAGGTGGACGCCGTGGAGGATGTGGCTCTTGCCGTAGTAGGCGTGGAGGTCCTGGACTTCTAGCATGCGCTAATGCGTTGAACCACGGAGGACACGGAGGACACGGACGGATTCCAGTGAACACGATGGCTTCGTCAGACACCCCGGCTGCCGCGATGTCTGGCGGTTCATGGACGCGCCGCTCTCCTGCATTGGTGTTTCTCCGTGTTCTCCGTGTCCTCCGTGGTTGGTCGGTAAGTTCTAGTGTTGTTCGGTGCCGAGATACGCTTCCTGCACCGCCTTGCTGGCCCGAATCTCGGCCGGCGTGCCGGTGGCGATCACCTCGCCGTAGACCAGCACCGAGATCCGGTCGGCCAGGTTGAACACCACGCTCATGTCGTGCTCGACCATGACCAGGGTGCGGCCTTCGGTCACCTTGCGGATCAGGTCCACCGCGTCATCCGTCTCGCTGCGGCTCATGCCGGCGGTGGGCTCGTCGAGCAGGATGACGTTGGCGCCGCCGGCGATCGTCACGCCGATCTCCAGGGCGCGCTGCTCGGCGTAGGTCAGCACGCCGGCCATGCGATCGCGGCGGCCGGACATGCCGATGCGCTCCACCACCTCCTCCGTGCGCTCGCGCGCATCCTTCAGCGCGCCGACCCGGTGCCAGAAGGAATAGCGGTAGCCCATCGACCAGAGCACGGCGCAGCGGATGTTCTCGAAGACCGACAGGCGCGGGAAGATGTTGGTGATCTGGAAGCTGCGCGACAGGCCCTTGCGGTTGATCATCTCCGCTTCCAGCCCGGTGATGTCCTCGCCGTGAAGCTCGATGCGCCCGGAACTGAGCGGGAAGCGGCCGCTGATCAGGTTGAACAGGGTGGATTTTCCCGCGCCGTTCGGACCGATGATCGCGTGGCGCTCGCCGGCGCCGATCGCCAGGTTGACGCCGTTGATGATCGACGTGCGGCCGAAGCTCTTGCGCACGTCGTGCAACTGGAGGGCGGTCGCGGACACTACACCACCCCCTTTTTCTGCATCTCGACGGTCAGGTTTTCCCAGGACCGCTTCACCAGCCGCGTCGCCGCGTAGAACATCGCCACGCCCACGCCGAACAGGGCGAAGGCGCCCAGCCATGACGCGAGCGTCATGGGATCGAGCTCGACGCCGAAGTAGGTGAAGGCCTTGGTCGCCGCTTCCTTCGCCTCATAGTGGTAGATCATCTCGATGAGGGCGAAAAAGCCCAGCATCATCACCGCACCGGTCAGCGCGGCCACGGCGTACGACGGGCCCAGGCGGTGCAGGAGGCGCGCCTTCCACGCCGGTTTGTGGACCGTGACCAGGTTCGCGATGCCGCCCGGCGAGAACATGATGATCACCAGGAAGAACAGGCCGAAGTACAGCAGCCAGGCCTGGGTGTAGTTCGACAGGGCCGACTGCAGCAGCGTGATCAGGACCGCACCGATGATCGGGCCCCAGAAGTGGCCGATGCCGCCGATGAAGGCCATCAGCACCACGTTGCCGGACGCCACCAGGCCGAGCGCCTCGGCGGTGACGATCTCGTAGTTGATCGCCGCAAGCCCCCCGGCAATGCCCGCGAACATGCTGGCCAGCGCCATCATGAGCCAGCGCACGCGCGTCGGGTTGTAGCCGACGAAGCGGGCGCGCTCGGGATTGTCCCGCACCGCGTTCGCCATGCGTCCCAGCGGCGTCCAGGTGAGCGCGTACATGGCCATCATGGTGGCCAGGCACCAGCCCGCGATCAGGTAGTAGACCTCGATCTGCGGCCCGTAGGAGATGCCCAGCATCTTGCCGCCGACCGTGCGGTTGGTGGCGATGCCGCCTTCCCCGCCGAAAAAGGTCGTGAACATGAGCGCGCTCGCGGCGACCATCTCCGCGATGCCGAGCGAGATCATGGCGAAGGGCGTGCCCGCGCGGCGGGTCGTGACGAAGCCGAACAGCAGGCCGGACACCAGGCCGGCCAGCCCGCCGACGAGGGGGACGAAGGTCACGGGCATCCAGATCCTGCCGGCGTCGATGAAGTTCAGCGTGTGGGCGCAGAAGAAGGCGCCGAGGCCGAAATACACCGCGTGCCCGAAGGACAGCAGGCCGGTCTGCCCGAGGAGCATGTTGTAGGAGAGCGCGAAGATGATGGCGATGCCCATCTGGGACAGCATGGACAGGGCGAAGCTCTGCTTGAACACCATCGGCAGGACGATGAACACCGCGGCAACGAACAGCCAGAAGACGATCCGGCGAAGGTGGAAAACGGATCCCATCAGCCTTCCCGCGTTCCCATGAGGCCACGCGGCCGCACGATGAGCATGAGCACCATCAGCAGGTAGGGCAGCACCGGTGCCGTCTGCGAGATGGTGATGGAGAACAGGCCATGCCAGGCCGAGTCCCGCGAGATGTCGACGCCCAGCTTCGCGAACAGGTCCACCATGGAGTAGTCGAGCGCCACCGAGAAGGTCTGCAGCGCGCCGATGATGAGCGAGGCAATGAAGGCGCCTCCGAGCGAGCCCATGCCGCCGAAGACCACCACCACGAACACGATGCTGCCCACGGCCACGGCCATGCCCGGCTCGGTGATGAAGGCATTGCCGCCGATCACCCCTGCCAGGCCGGCCAGTGCCGCGCCGCCGGCGAACACCATCATGAACACGCGCGGCACGTTGTGGCCCAGCGCCTCGACCATCTCGGGATGGGTCAGCGAGGCCTGGATGACCAGGCCGATGCGCGTGCGGGTCAGCAGCAGGTAAAGGGCGATGAGCATGCCCACCGAGACCAGCATCATGAAGCCCCGATAGGCGGGGTACTGGGTGGTGAACAGGGTGAACAGCGTGAAGTCCAGCTCCCCGGGGATGCGGTAGTCGACCGGGGCGCGGCCCCAGATCAGGTGCACCACTTCCTCGATGACGTAGGCCAGGCCGAACGTGAACAGCAGTTCCGCGACGTGGCCGAACTTGTGCACGGTGCGCAGGCCGAAGCGCTCGGTGACCGCCCCCAGCACGCCCACGATCAGCGGCGCCAGGAACAGCGCGGGCCAGAAGCCCGTGTACAGGCCGACCTGGTACGCGAAGTAGGCGCCGAGCATGTAGAAACTGGCGTGGGCGAAGTTCAGCACGCCCATCATGCTGAAGATCAGCGTCAGGCCCGAAGAAAGCATGAACAGCAGCAGCCCGTAGGACAGGCTGTTCAGCAGGGTGACGAGAAAAAACTCCATGGCTGTCGTTGGCGAGAGGCGCTAGGCGCGAGGCACGGGGAATCCGGGGGAAAGACGATGAAGCCCCGAATGCTTCAGGCCTCGCGCCTCGCGCCTCGCGCCTCGGACCTGGTTCATCACGGCTTCTCGAACCTGCAGGTGGTCGGCATCACGGTCGCCCGGGGCTCGATGCGCGCGTCCGTGCGGAAACCGAAGCCGGTCTTCTCGACGTCGAACTTCACGTCCTTGCCGTTGGCCTTGACCAGCGTCGAGATGAACAGCGGCTGGATCACCTGGTGGTTGTCGGCGCGCACCTCGATCGGGCCGGAGTCGTCTTCGTACTTGATCGTTTCCATCGCGGCCACGACCTTGTTCGGATCGGCCGACCCTGCCTGCTCCATGGCGCGCACCAGGGTCTCGATGGAATTGCGGGTCGAGGAGTAGTACAGGTCGTCCTTCACCTCCGGGAATCGCGTGCGGTAGGCCAGCGTGTGCTCGCCGGCGCCCTTGCCGCCGATGTTCGAATGCCAGGTCGTGACCTGCTTGACGTGCCCCACGCCGGCCTCGCCCAGCGCCGTCACCACGCCACCGGCCCCGCCGTAGTAGGTGTAATAGTCGACCTTCAGGCCGGCCTCCTTGCCCGCCTTCACCAGCAGCGCCAGGTCGTTGCCCCAGTTGCCCGTGATGACGCTGTCGGCGCCCGAGGCCTTGATCTTGGAGACGTAGGGCGAGAAATCCTTGACCTTGCCCAGCGGGTGCAGGTCGTCGCCGACGATCTCGACGTCGGCGCGTTTGGCGGCGAGCATGGCGCGCGCCGACCTGGCCACCGCCTGCCCGAAGGAATAGTCCTGGTTGATCAGGTACACCTTCCTGATGCTTTTCTGGGTCGCCATGTAATCCGTGAGGGCCGCCATCTTCATGTCGGCGTCGGCGTCGAAACGGAAGTGCCAGTAGTTGCACTTGTCGTTGGTGAGCTGCGGATCGACCGCGGCATAGTTCAGGAAGACCACGCTGCGGTCGGGATTGCGCGCGTTGTGCTTGGCCACCGCATCGGAGAGCGCGAGCGCCACGCTGGAACCGTTGCCCTGGGCGATGTAGCGGATGCCCTGGTCGATGGCCTTGCTCAGGACCAGCAACGCTTCCTGCGGGCTGGTCTTGGTATCGAAGGGGACGATCTCGAGCTTGCGGCCGCCGAGCACGCCGCCGCGGGCGTTCACGCCCTCGGCGGCGATCTGGTAGTGGCGCAGGCCGATTTCTCCGATGTTGGCGAACGGCCCGCTCAGGCCCTCGACGAAGCCGATGCGGACGGCTTCCTGCGCCCGCGCGTCCTGCGCCATGGCGGCGCCTGCGATGGCGCAGGCGCACAGCCACAGGCCGGCGGCAAACGTGGACTTCAAGTGCTTCAATTCGTCCTCCTCCTGGAAGGCGCGCAACGCCGCCGCTGACCACCGGTAAACGATCCTGGAATCACCTGCGGAAAGGCGTGGCCGGGGCGTCGGTTCTGACTTTATTTGTCGGTATGTGAATCCAAATCGCCGATTCGCTCGCCGGCCGGACCGGGCGGCGCGAAACGCCCCCCCCGGCTGCACCGCCCGGATTCTATGCGCAAGTTCTCGCCCTTGTAAACCGAGCGCGGACCCGGGGAACGCCCCGTTGCGACGGGCTTTCCGGGACGCCCAACTGCTAGAATCGGCGCCGACAAGAACATACCGGGGGAAGGAGCCGTCCATGCAAGGCCTGATGATGGACATGCCGCTGCAGATTTCATCGCTGATCCGGCATGCCGACCGATACCACGGCAATACTGAAATCGTTTCCCGGATGGTGGAAGGCGGGATCCACCGCTACACCTACCGGGAGGCCCACCACCGCATCCGCCGCCTGGCCAACGCCCTTGCCGCCCTGGGCGTGGGCATGAACGACCGCATCGCGACCCTGGCGTGGAACGGCTTTCGCCATTTCGAAGCGTATTACGCGGTGGCCGGCATGGGCGCCGTCTCGCACACGGTGAATCCCCGCCTGTTTCCCGAGCAGATCGTCTACATCATCAACCACGCGGAGGACAGGTACGTCTTCGTCGACCTGACCTTCGTGCCGCTGGCCGAGGCGGTTGCCGACAAGTGCCCGCAGGTGCGGGGCTGGATCGTCCTCACCGACAAGGCGCACATGCCGCAGTCGAAGCTGAAGAACGCCCTGTGCTACGAGGATCTGATCAACAGCCATTCGGATGCCTTCGAGTGGCCGGAATTCGACGAGCGCACGGCCTCGTCGCTGTGCTACACCTCGGGCACCACCGGCAACCCCAAGGGCGTGCTCTACAGCCACCGCAGCACCCTGATCCACTGCTACGCGTCGAGCATGCCCGATGCGCTCAACATCTCGGCCCGCGACGTGATCCTGCCGGTGGTGCCGATGTTCCACGTCAACGCCTGGGGCCTGCCCTACTGCGCCGCGATGGTGGGCGCCAAGATGGTCTTCCCCGGCGCGGCCCTGGACGGCGCCAGCATCTACGAGTTGTTCGAGAAGGAGAAGGTGACGGTCTCGGCCGGCGTGCCCACGGTATGGATGGGCCTGCTCGCGCACATGAAGCAGAACAACGCGCGCTTCTCCACGCTCAGGCGCACCGTGATCGGTGGCTCGGCCTGCCCGCCCGCGATGATCCGCAGCTTCGAAAAGGACTACGGCGTTCAGGTCGTCCACGCCTGGGGCATGACGGAGATGAGCCCCCTGGGCACCGTGAACACCTTTACCGCGCACCACGGCGGCTGGGGCGAGGAGGAGCGCCTGAGGCTGCAGAACAAGCAGGGCCGCACGATGTTCGGCGTCGACATGAAGATCGTCGACGACCAGGGCAAGGAACTGCCCTGGGACGGCAAGGCCTTCGGCGACCTGCTGGTGCGCGGGCCCTGGATCACCCGGGAGTACTTCAAGGCCGAGGGCGGCAGCCCCCTGCGCCGCGACGAGCACGGGCGGGACTGGTTTGCGACCGGTGACGTCGCCACCATCGACGCCGAGGGCTTCATGCAGATCACGGACCGCTCCAAGGACGTGATCAAGTCCGGCGGCGAGTGGATCAGCTCGATCGACCTCGAGAACGCCGCCGTGGGCCACCCCGCCGTGGCCGAGGCCGCCGTGGTGGGGGTCGCGCATCCGAAGTGGGACGAGCGCCCGCTGCTCATCGTGGTGCGCAGGAAGGACGCCCAGGTCAGCCGCGAGGAACTGCTCAAGTTCTTCGAGGGCAAGGTCGCAAAATGGTGGATGCCCGACGACGTGGTCTTCGTCGACCAGCTGCCGCATACCGCCACCGGCAAGCTGCTCAAGACCAAGCTGCGCGAAGACTTCAAGGACTACAAGCTGCCGACGGCCTGAAAACCGTGACGATCGTGGCGACGTGACTGTCGTGACGATCGAACCAAGGCTGCGGGGCTCTTGCGGCAGTCACGATCGCCACGACAGTCACGGCGACCGGCCTCCCCGCCGGGAGCTAGTAGCCCCGCCGCCGGTCCACCAGCCCCAGCGGCGCCTCGCCCCGCTCAATTCGCCGGACGTTCTCGACCACCTGCGCGCCGGCTGCCTCGATGATCGTGGGCGCCGCCGTGTGCGGCGTGACCAGGATCCCCGGATGGCGCCAGAACGGATGGTCCGCGGGCAGGGGCTCCTGCCGGAACACGTCCAGGGCGGCGCCCGCGAGTTGCCCGGCATCGAGCGCGCGCAGCAGGTCGTCCTCCACCACATGCTCGCCGCGGCCGATGTTCACGATGAAGCTCCCCCGCGGCATGGCGCCGAATGCCCGGGCGTCGAGGATGTCGCGCGTCTGCGGCGTGAGCGCAAGCACGTTCACCACGACCCGGGACCGCGCCAGGAACGCGGGCAGCTGGGCGGCACCGGCGTAGACCTCCAGCCCCTCGACCGTTCGCGGCTCCCGAACCCAGGCCGCCACCGGATATCCGGCGCCGGACAGGTAGCGGGCGACGACGCTGCCGATCACCCCGAGGCCCATGACGCCGACCGGCCAGTCCGGGGCCAGCGACCAGGGGATCCGGCGCCAGGTCCCGGAGCGCTGCTGCTCCAGGTAGCCCCGCATGGTGCGCTGGAAATGCAGGACCGCGTACAGGGCATACTCGGCCATGGGCTGCGGCAGTCCGGCATCGACCAGGCGCAGCACCGGTATGCCCGGGGGCAGGGTCGGATCCTCCAGGACCGCGTCGACCCCGGCGCCAAGCACGAGGATGGCCTTCAGGTTCGGCAGCTTCGCCAGCAGTCCCCGGGGTTGCCGCCAGACCAGGGCATAGCGCACGTCCTCCGCGGGTCCCAGGTCGGGCCAGATGCGAAAACCCATGGCCGGGAAAGCGCGTGCGAACAGCTGCCGCCAGGGCTCCGGCGGGTCCGACTCGCTGCAGAACAGGACCGTCATGCGGGAATTGCCGGCGGTCAGGGCGCGACGATCTCGAGGTTGTCGATGAGGCGGGTCTGGCCGAGCTTGGCCGCGCCGAGGACCACCAGCGCCTTGTCCTGCGGCTCGGGGCGCATCAGGGAGCGCTGGTTGCGCACGACGACGTAGTCGACGTGCCAGCCGTGCCGCGCCAGCAGGGCGCCTGCGGCATACTCCATGGCGATGAAATTGCGGTCGCCGCCGACGACGGCGTCGCGCACGCCCAGGATGGCCTCGCGCAGGCGGATGGCTTCCCGGCGCTCGGCCGGGGTGAGGTAGCGGTTGCGGGACGACAGGGCCAGGCCGTCCTCGGCACGCACCGTCTCCGCCGGGATGATGCGGATGGGCAGCGCCATCTGGTCGACCATGTGGCGCACGATGGCCAGCTGCTGGTAGTCCTTCTTGCCGAACACCGCGACCTGGGGCTGCACGATGTTGAACAGCTTCAGCACCACCGTGGCCATGCCGCGGAAATGCCCGGGGCGGAAACGCCCCTCGAGCTTGGTGGCGACCTTGGGCGGGTCGACGTGGAACACCTGCGGCTCGGGGTACATCTCCTTCTCTTCGGGCGCGAACACGATGGTGTTGCCCGCCGCCTCGAGCTTCCCGCAGTCGTCCTCGAAGGTGCGCGGGTACTTGTCGAAATCCTCGCCCTGGCCGAACTGAAGGCGGTTGACGAAGATCGTGGTGACGGTGACCGGGCATTGCGCCAGCGCAAGGCGCACCAGGCTGAGGTGGCCGTCGTGGATGTTGCCCATGGTGGGCACGCAGCCGACGTTGCGCTCCTCGCGCAGGCGGCTGCGCAATTCCCTGATGGTGCGGATGACTTCCATTGTTGAGGCACTAGGCACTAGGCGCCAGGCACGAGAGCTCAGCCCGAAAGCTTGTCCCCTGGTGCCTGGTGCCTCACGCCTCGCGCCTGCCCTCCCTTAAAAGCTGTGCTCGGCAGCCGGGAACGTGCCGGCCTTCACTTCCTTCACGAAGCGCTCGATCGCGCCGGCGATCGACGGGGCGCCCTCCATGAAGTTCTTCACGAAGCGCGGCTTCTTGCCCGGGTAGATGTCGAGCATGTCGTACAGGTTCAGGATCTGCCCGGAGCAGTGCACGCCGGCGCCGATGCCGATGACGGGGATCGAGAGCGCCTCGGTCAGCGCCTTGCCCACCGCGGCAGGCACGAGCTCGACGACCATCAGGCTCGCGCCGGCATCCTCGAGGCGCTTGCCGGCCCTCACCAGCGCCTGGGCCGCCTCATCCGTCCTGCCCTGCACCTTCCAGCCGCCGATCGCGTGCACCGACTGGGGCGTGAGGCCGATGTGCCCGCACACGGGAATGCCGCGGCTCGCCATGAATTCGATCTGGGGCGCCATGATCTCGCCGCCCTCGAGCTTGACCATGTGCGCGCCGGCCGCCATGAGGCGCGCCGCATTCCCGTAGGCCTGCCCGGGACTCACCTGGTAGCTCGAGAACGGCAGGTCGCCGAGCACCAGCGCGCGCTGGGTGCGCCGTGCGACGATCCGGGTGTGGTAGACCATCTCGTCCATGGTCACGGGCAGGGTCGAATCGTGGCCCTGCACCGTCATGGCCAGCGAGTCGCCGACCAGGAAGATGTCCACGCCCGCCGAGTCCAGCAGGGCCGCGAAGCTCGCGTCCGTGCAGGTGAGCATGGTGATGCGGTCGTTTTCCTGCCGCATCTTCTGCAGGGTGCTTGTAGTTACTCTCATTCGCTCAATCCCAACTGGCCACGGG
The DNA here is from genome assembly GCA_035549715.1 of Burkholderiales bacterium. Lineage (GTDB taxonomy): Bacteria > Pseudomonadota > Gammaproteobacteria > Burkholderiales > JACQAP01 > JACQAP01. Next base: position 18,380 of record DASZQJ010000121.1, on the reverse strand, counting down.
GGACACGGGGTTCACGGAGGAAAATCTCCAGAAAGCGGCGCCGGACAACCCGGAATCAACAAGGGCATTGTGCCCATCGCATCAACGCCGGCCGTACGCCAAGGTTCTTCCCGCGAATTGTTTTCGTCCCTCTCCGTGTTCTCTGTGTCCTCTTTGGCAAATCGCCTCATTCCCCGCGGCTGAAGAATTCGCGCGGGCCGCGCATCTGCATGACGCGGCGCAACAGTAAATCAAAATCGCCCGAATCATCAACAAAATTGAGGTGGTCGCTGTTGACGATGAGCAGCGGCGCCGCGCTGAACTGGTAGAAGAACCGGCTGTAGGCGTCCGCCAGGCGCACCAGGTAGGGCTCGGTGATGCCGCGCTCGTAGGGCATCCCGCGGCGGCGCACGCGCTCGATGAGCTTTTCGGGCGAGGCCTGCAGGTAGATCACCAGGTCTGGCGTGGGGGCCTGCGGCATCAGGTGGGCGTAGATCTGCTGGTACAGGTGCAGCTCATCGTCGGACAGGGTCAGGCTGGCGAACAGCGGATCCTTGTCGAGGATGAAATCCGCGACGGTGCCGCGGTTGAACAGGTCGATCTGCTTGAGGCCGCCGACCTGCTGGACGCGCTGGAACAGGAAAAAGAGCTGGGTCGCGAGGGCGTGGCGGCGGGGGTCCTCGTAGAACCGCCCCAGGAAGGGATTGGCGTCCGGGTCTTCCAGCATGAGCTCCTTGCCGGAATGCTCGGCCAGGCGGCGCGCGAGGCTGGTCTTGCCGGCCCCGATCGGCCCCTCGACCACCACGTAGCGGTGCTTCTCAATCGACATCCATCATCTCCACGCCGGAGCGGTCGACCCTGCCGAGCAGGTCGCGCACCCGGCCGCGTCCCGGCACCATGGCATCCGGCGCGATTTGCGCGAGCGGCACCAGCACGAAGGCACGCTCGTGCAGGCGCGGATGGGGCAGCGTGAGCCCGGCTTCGTCGAGGCTGCGGTCGCCGTAGAGCAGCAGGTCGAGGTCGAGGGTGCGCGGCGCGTTGGGCACGCTGCGCCGACGCCCGTGTTCCTGCTCCAGGGCCAGCATCGCGTCGAGCAGCGGCCCGGGCTCGAGGGTGGTGTCGATCTCGGCCACGGCGTTGACGTAGTCGGGCTGCTGCGGACCGCCCACGGCTGCCGTCCGGTAAAGCGAGGAGCGGCGCACGACGCGGCTTTGCGGCAGGCTGTCGAGTTCCCGCAGGGCGCGCGTGACATGCTGGGCCGGGCCGTCCAGGTTGGCGCCGAGGGCGACGAACGCCGTCGTCAATGCCTGCGCCTCATTCCGCCGCCTCCGGCGCGGGGGCGGCCTCCCCGCGCGGCTTGCGGCGCCGGCGGCGGCGCTTCGGCCCGCGATCGGGCAGCAGCATCTGCTTGCGGGTTTCCTCGTCGGCCTTCTGGAAGTTCTCCCACCATTCGGCCACCTCGGCGTCGACCTCGCCGCTGTCGCAGCGCAGGACCAGGAAGTCGTAGCCCGCACGGAACCGCGGGTGGGCGAGCACGCTGTAGGGCCGGCGCCCGGAACGCGCGAGCATGCGCGGCTGCAGCGCCCAGATCTCCTTCATGTCCGCGCCGAAGCGGCGCGGGATGGAAAGCTTCTCGGCCTGCACCTGGACGACGTGGTCCATCGCCTTGAACAGCGCGGGCATGGCGGCGAGGCCCTCCTCCTGCGCGAGCTTCCACGCAGCGAGCACCTCGTGCCAGAGCAGCGCGGCGAACAGGAAACCCGGGGAGACCGGCTTGTCCTCGCGGATGCGCTCGTCGGTGCGCTGCAGGGCCAGCATGACGAAGCGCTCGCCCATGGGCTGCTCGAGGATCACGTCGAGCATGGGCAGCAGGCCATGGTGCAGGCCCTCGTGGCGCAGCTGCAGCAGGCAGGCCGTGGCATGGCCCGACAGCAGCAGCTTCATCATTTCCTCGAACAGCCGCGCCGCAGGAACGTTGGCGAGCAGCGGGGCGAGGCGCTTGATCGGCTCGCGGGTGTCGGCCTCGATCTTCATGCCCAGCTTGGCGGCCAGGCGCACGGCCCGCAGCATGCGCACCGGGTCTTCGCGGTAACGCTGCTCCGGGTCGCCGATCATGCGCAGGCGCCGCGCCTTGAGGTCGTCGAGCCCGCCGCAGAAGTCCGTGATCTGTTCGCTGGTCGGGTCGTAGAACAGCGCGTTGATGGTGAAGTCGCGGCGCGAGGCGTCCTCCTGCTGCGTGCCGAACACGTTGTCGCGCAGGATGCGGCCGTGCTCGTCGGAGCTGCCTTCGCTCGGGTCGGCGCCGTGCCGGGCGCGGTACGTGGACACCTCGACGGTCTCGTCGCCGAACATCACGTGCACCAGGCGAAAGCGCCGGCCGATGATGCGCGAGCGGCGGAAGACGGCGCGCACCTGCTCAGGAGTCGCGTCGGTGGCGACGTCGAAATCCTTGGGCTCGAGGCCGAGCAGCAGGTCGCGGACCGCGCCGCCGACCACGTAGGCCGCATAGCCCTTTTCCTGCAGCCCGGTCACCGTGCGCCGGGCGGCCGAGCTGATCTTGTCGCGGGACACGCCGTGGCGGCTGCGGGGAACGGATTGCGCCTGCCCGGGCGGCGATGACCGGCGGGAGAACACCCGGCGTAGCAATTTCCGAATCATCCGGTGGTCGTGGAATCGGGCAAGGTGAGGAGAGCCGGGGAAGGCGCTGCGTGAAAGCGGCGATTATACATGCGCAATCCGGGCCTTAAGGCCGCTGCGGCAGGTAAAGGCGCTCGCCGCCGGCCTCGACCTCCCGGAGCGGGAAGCCGAAGGCCTGCCCGAGTCGCCCGGCATCGAGCACTTGCGCCGACGGACCGGCATGGTGCCCGCCGTCCCCGGCAAGCAGCAGGACGTGGCTGCAGTACCGGCTGGCAAGCAACAGGTCGTGCAGCACCATGACCACCAGTGCACCCGCCCCCGCTTCCCGACGCAGGCGGTCGAGCAGGCCCACCTGGTGCGGGAGGTCGAGGTGCTGGAGGGGCTCGTCCACGAGGTAAGCCCGGGGGCGCTGGGCGAACAGCGCAGCGGCCCGGGCGCGCTGGCGTTCCCCCCCGGACAAGGTGGCAAAGGCGCGGTGGCGAAGATCCGCGAGGCCCTGCCCGGCCAGCTCCTGGGCCGCAATGGCCTGGTCGCGTTCCTCCCAGGCGAAAAGTCCCTGCGCGTGGGGATGCCGGCCCAGCAGGACGTAGTCGTTGACGCTGCCCCAGAAGTCCGGGGCCTCCTCCTGGAGCAGAACGGCGAGGCGCGCGGCGAGGCGGCGCCGGCCAATGCCGGCGATGGGTGCGCCCTCGAACAGCACCTGTCCCGACATGGGCGCCTGCAGGCCGGCGAGCGTGCGCAGGAGCGTCGACTTGCCGCTGCCGTTGCGTCCGAGGATGCCCCAGAGTTGCCCGGCGCCGAACTCGAGCGTGAGCCCGTGCACGAGCGGGTGACCCGCATAGCCCAGGCGCAATTGCTCAGTGCGCAGCATCGCGGCCCTTTCGCAGCAACAGGAACAGCACCGGAACGCCGATGAGGGCCGTGAGCACGCCGACCGGGAACTGCAGCGGCGCCCACAGGCTGCGCGCCAGGGTGTCGGCGAGCACCAGCAGGCCGCCCCCGGCCAGCATCGAGGCGGGCAGCAGCCAGCGATGGTCCGCCAGTCCCAGCAGCCGCACCAGGTGCGGCACGACCAGCCCGACGAAGCCGATGGTGCCGCCGACGAGCACCGCGGCGAGGGTCGCGACGGCGGCAAGCACGTAGAGCAGGACCTCCACGGCGGCGACGGGGACGCCGAGGGACAGGGCGCGGGTGCGCCCGAGGGACACGACATTGAGCGTGCGTGCCAGAGGCAACACGACGATGGCCAGGATGCCCAGCGCGAGCAGCACGCCGCCGGCGCCCTCCGCATACGACAAGTCGCCCATCAGCCAATAGAGCATGCCTTTGACCGCGGCCTGCGGCGCCAGCACCAGCACCAGGCCGAGCAGGGCGTTCAGGCCCGCCGCCATCACCACGCCGGTGAGCAGCAGGCGATACGGGTTCCATTCGCCGCCGCGGAATCCGAGCAGGAAGACGAGGACGGATACGCCCAGCGCGCCCGCCAGTCCGAGGCCGGTCTGCAGCGCCGCGCCCGCGCCCAGCAGCATGCCGAGGAGCACGCCCAGGGCGGCGCCGCCCGAGACGCCGAAGATGTAGGGATCCGCCAGGGGATTGCGCAGCAGCGCCTGCAGCAGCGCGCCGGCAAGGGCCAGCAGGCCGCCGCAGGCGAACGCCGCACCGGTGCGCGGCAGGCGAAGCTTCCAGACGATGTCCGCGGACGGACCGGACGCGTTGCCCAGCAGCGCCGACGCGACCTCGGCGAGCGGAAGCGGCACGCTGCCCACGGCCACGCCGGCCCCCACGGCGAGCAGGGCCAGCAGGAGGACCAGGAAAAAGGCCAGGACGCGCGGCATGTCGGCGGCGGGCCGCGGTCCCCGGAGCGCGTCAGCGCAGGCTGATGACCGGCCAGCCGTGCGCGAGCGCGTGTTCCTTGAGCGTCTCGTCCGGGTCGACGGCGACGGGATTGCTGACCACGGAGAGCAGCGGCAGGTCGTTGAGCGAATCGCTGTAGAACCAGGTCTGGGTGACGGCCTTCCGGTCAAGGCCATGCTCCTGCATCCAGGCCTCGAGGCGGGTCACCTTGCCTTCACGGAAGGAAGGCACGCCGCGGACCTTGCCGGTGAATTCGCCGTCGACTTCGTCCGGCTCGGTGGCGATCAGGTTCTCGATGCCCAGCTCGCGGGCGATCGGCCACGTGACGAAGCTGTTGGTGGCGGTGATGATGACGCGCGCATCGTCGGCATGGCTCGCGACCAGGTCGCGGGCCTTCTGGGTGATGATGGGGGCGATGCGCTTTTGCATGAACTCGACGTGCCACTGGTCGAGTTGCTTGCGCGGGTGGCGCGACAGCGGCCGCAGCTGGAAATCGAGGAACTCGTGGATGTCCAGGGTGCCGGCCTTGTAGGCCTCGTAGAAGCCCTGGTTCCTCGCCTCGTGCACCTCGCGGTCGAGCACGCCCTTCTCGATCAGGAACTGCGCCCATTCGAAGTCGCTGTCGCCGGCGAGCAGGGTGTTGTCGAGGTCGAATAATGCCAGGCGCATGGGGGACGAGCGAACGTGCGGGCGGGGTGTGCTTGAATCGTCCCGAGTATAGCCTAAAAGCCGCCCGCCGCCTTCATTGCGGGACGCCATCGTCGCCTTCGCGCAACAGCTCGCGCAGCAACGGCAACGTGATGGGCCGCTTGGCCTCGAGGGAGTGACGGTCGAGGGCGTCGAGCACGCCCATGAGCGAGGGCAGGTCGCGTTCGAGGTGGCGCAGCAGGTATTCCGCGACGCCGTCGGGCAGGTCGAAGGAACGCGCAGCCGCGTGGCGCTTGAGCGCGGCGATCTTTTCCTCGTCGGCGAGGGCGTGCACCTGGTACACCAGCCCCCAGCCCAGCCGCGTCACCAGGTCCGGCCGCATCCTCAGGCCGGCGGGCGGTGCGATGCCCGCGGCCAGCACGATGCCCTGCTTCTCGCGCACCGCGTTGTACAGGTTGAAGAAGGCGGCCTGGGCGCCGGTGGCCAGCCGGTCGACATCGTCCACGGCGAGGGCCCGCAACCCGGCATCGGGCGCCGGCAGGTTGGCGCCGGCCTCCACGTACCGCGTCGCGACGCCGCGTGCCGCGAGCGCCCCCGCCATCGCGCGCAGCAGGTGGGTGCGGCCGCTGCCGGGCTCGCCCCAGAGGTAGAAAAAACGCTCCGCGGAAATCCCCTCCGCCAGGCCCCGCAAGGCCGCGAGCAGCTCGGCATTGCGCCCAGGGAAGAAATTATCGAGCGTCGGCGCCGGCGGCGGCGCGAGCGTCAGGGCCAGTTGTTTCATCAGGCCTTGTACAGGTCGCTCTCGAGGTAGCGCCCGCGCAGGTGGCGCAGCACCACGAGCAGGGCCGCGCTCACGGGCAGGGCGAGCAGCACGCCGAAGAAGCCGAACAGGTGGCCGAACACCAGCAGGGCGAAGATCACCGCCAGCGGATGCAGGCCGATGCGGTCGCCCACCAGCCAGGGGGTCACGACCATGCCTTCCAGCGCCTGGCCGATGGCGAAGGCGGCCCACACGCCGACGAGGCCCGAGAGGTGGTCGAACTGGTTGAAGCCGGCCAGCGTGCCAAGCAGCAGGCCCACCAGGGCCCCCAGGTAGGGCACGAAGACAAGCAGGCCGGACAGGATGCCGATCGGCAGCGCGTATTCCAGGCCCGCGACCCAGAGCGCCACCGCGTAGTACAGCGACATGATGAGCATGACGGAGATCTGCCCGCGCAGGAACTCGCCGAGCACGCGGTCGATCTCGCGGAAGATCTTCGACGCCTCCGTGTGCAGGCGCCGCGGCACCAGTTCTTCGAGCCGCGCCACGATGCCGTGCCAGTCGCGCAGGAAATAGAACAGGACCACGGGCACCAGCAGGACCGCGGTGAAAAAGCCAACCAGCAGGACGCCGCCGCTGGTGATCCTCGGCAGAAGGATCCGGAACACGTCAGTGTCGGCCTTCAGGTGCTCCGCGATGGCGCGGCGCGCGTGCTCCAGGTCGAGGTCGATCTCGATGCCCAGCGTCCCGGACAGCCAGGGGAGCAGGCGCGCCCGGGTCCACTCCAGGTAGTCCGGCATCCTCTCCAGCAGCGCGCTGAACTGGCGCTCGACCATGGGCACCAGGATGAGCACGAGCACGCACAGCACCGTCACCAGCAGGAACAGCACGATGGCGACCGCGAGCCAGCGCGGCAGGCGGCGCGCGAGCCTGTCGACCAGGGGCAGGCAGATATAGGCGAGGATCGCGGAGAACAGGAACGGGCTGAGGATCGGCGCCGTGAGGTAGAGGAGCAGCCCGGCGACGGCGGCCGCGGCCAGGTACCAGAACAGACGCGCGGGAAGGACCAGGGGCATTTGGAGTAGAATTCGCGGCGCATCGCGGGCGCCCATCGCACCCGAATCCACCTGCCACTTTATCCCGAAGATTGCACCAACTCAACTTGAAGACCGAACGCCCCTCCCCCGCCCCGATCTCGTACCGCGACGCCGGCGTGGACATCGATGCCGGCGACCAGCTCGTCGAGAATATCAAGCCCTTCGCCCGACGCACCATGAGGGAGGGCGTGATGGCGGGCATCGGCGGCTTCGGGGCGCTGTTCGAGGTGCCGAAGCGATTCAAGGAGCCGGTGCTGGTCTCGGGCACGGACGGCGTGGGCACCAAGCTCAAGCTCGCCTTCCAGACCGGCAGCCACGACACCGTCGGCATCGACCTGGTGGCGATGAGCGTCAACGACATCCTGGTGCAGGGCGCCGAGCCCCTGTTCTTCCTCGACTACTTCGCCTGCGGCAAGCTCGACGTGGACACGGCCACCCGCGTGGTGCGCGGCATCGCCGCGGGCTGCGAGCAGGCCGGCTGCGCGCTCATCGGCGGCGAGACCGCCGAGATGCCGGGCATGTATCCCCCGGGGGAATACGACCTCGCGGGCTTCGCGGTGGGCGCAGTGGAGAAGGCCGCCATCATCGACGGCGCCGACATCGTGCCCGGCGACGTGGTCCTGGGGCTCGCCAGCAGCGGCGTGCATTCCAACGGCTATTCCCTGGTGCGCCGGATCATCGAAAGTTCCGGCGCGGACCTGTCATCCGCCTTCGACGGCAGGACGTTGGGGGAAGCGTTGATGGCGCCGACCCGCATCTACGTCAAGCCCGTGCTGGCGGCGATGAAGGAGGTCCGGATCAAGGGCCTCGCCCACATCACGGGCGGCGGGCTGGTCGAGAACGTTCCGCGCGTGCTGCCGTCCAACACGACGGCGCGGCTGCGCAAGGGCTCCTGGCCGCGGCCGGCGGTGTTCGACTGGCTGCAGAAGCATGGCAACGTCGAGGACGCGGAGATGCACCGGGTGTTCAACTGCGGGATCGGCATGGCCTGCGTGGTCGCGGCCGCCGACGCCGACAAGGCCGAGCAGGCGCTGCGCCGCCACGGCGAGTCGGTGCATCGCATCGGCGAGATCGCCGCCCGCGGCGGGGACGAAGCGCAGGCCATCGTGGCGTAGCGGCGCCGTGCAACGTTGCCTCCCAGCCGAATGCGGCGCGCCATGAAGCGCATCGTCATCCTGATCTCGGGGCGGGGCAGCAACATGCAGGCCCTGCTCGACGCCGGCCTCGACGCGCGAATCGCCGCGGTCATCAGCAACAACCCGGCCGCGGGCGGGCTCGCGATGGCCCGCGAACGGGGTGTCGAGACCGCGGTGGTCAACCACCGCGATTACCCCGATCGCGCTGCCTTCGACCAGGCGCTGGGCGACCGGATCGCCGCCGCGAATCCGGACCTCATCGTGCTGGCCGGTTTCATGCGCATCCTGACGAAAGGTTTCATCGAGCGCTTTTCCGGACGCATCATGAACATCCATCCTTCCCTGCTCCCCGCGTTCCCGGGGACCGACACGCACAGGCGCGCGCTCGAGGAGGGCGTGCGGCTGCACGGCTGCACGGTGCATTTCGTGACACCCGACCTCGATCGCGGGCCGATCATCGTCCAGGCGGCGGTGCCCGTGCTGCCCGATGACGACGAGCAGCGCCTGGCGGCACGCGTGCTGGAACAGGAGCATCGCATCTACGCCCAGGCAATCCGCTGGTTCCTCGCCGGGGCGCTTTCCGTCGACGACGGGCTCGTGGCGATCTCCGCCGCCTGCCGCCATCCCGATCCCGTGCGTTCGCCGGAGGCCGCGTGAAGCTGCGCGCGGCAGTGCTCGCCCTCTTCCTGGCGCTGCCCGCGCTGGCCGGGCAACCGCCCCAGCGGGTCGAACTCGACTTCAGCGTCGAGGCCAATTCGATGGACATCGGCGAAGGCCACGATGTCCTCGAGCACGACGGCAAGACCTACCGGATCACGAGCGAACTCAAGACAGTGGGCCTGGCGGCCATGCTCTACAAGCTCGACATCCGCCGCGAAGCCAGCGGGCTCGTCACCGCGGATGGCCTGCGCCCCCTGCACTTCGAGGAATCTCGCACCCGCAAGGCGCCCAAGGCCGTGGATTTCGACTGGAAGGCCATGACGGTGAGGCTGCAGGACGGCGACAAGGTGCAGACCCTGCCGTTGCCGGAGAACACCTACGACCAGACCAGTTTCGCCTATGCGTTCGCCTTCCGTCCGCTGCCGGAGAGCATGCCGGTCATCTACCTCTCCGACGGCCGCAAGCTGTCCGACTACCAGTACCGCGTCATCGGCAAGGAGAAGCTCGAGACGCCCGCGGGCGAGATCCAGGCCCTGCACGTGAAGAAGGTGCAGGACGCCGACGACAAGCGCGGCTTCGAAGTCTGGCTCTCGTTGCAGCACCACCACCTGCCCGTGCGCATCCGCTACGTGGAGAAGAACGGCCAGGTTGTCGACTCCACCATCACCCGCATCACGTTCCGGTGATGCAGCCGGCGCTGGTCAAGGCCGCCACCGCCGCGGTGGACCTCGTCCTGCCGCTATCGCAGCCGGCCGACGCCTGCCTGCGCGCCTACTTTTCCTCGCACAGGGAACTCGGCAGCCACGACCGCGCCTTCGTCGCCGAAGCCGTGTTCACCGTCCTGCGCAACAAGCGCCTGCTCGAGCACCTGCTCGGCGAGGCGGGCGTGGAAGCCACGCCGCGGCGGCTGCTCCTGGCGGCGCTGATCAAGCTGCAGGGGCACGGGCTGTCGCAGCTCGGCCCGGCGCTGGGCAAGGAGGACGCGGCCTGGGCGACGGCGGTCAAGACGGCGGACACGGAGGCGCTGCCACCCGCGGTGCGACTGAGCCTGCCCGACTGGCTGTACGAGCGCCTCATCGCGGAAGGTTCGCCGGCGCAGGCGCTTGCTTTCGGCCGCGCGATGCTGCGTCCGGCGCCGCTCGACCTGCGCGTGAACACGCTGCTCGCGGACCGGGACGCGGTGCTCGCGGAACTGCGGGCGGCGGGCTTCGAGGCAAGGCCCACGCCCCTTTCTCCGGCCGGCATCCGCCTCACGGGCAAGCCGGCCATCAACCGGCACGCCCTGTTCACGAGCGGCAAGGTCGAGGTTCAGGACGAAGGCAGCCAGTTGCTGGCCTGGCTCGTCGCCCCGCGCCGCCGCGAGATGGTCGTGGACTTTTGCGCGGGCGCGGGCGGCAAGACCCTGGCGCTGGGTGCGCTCATGCACTCCCAGGGCCGGCTTTATGCGTTCGACGTCTCGGAAAAGCGGCTCGCCAACCTCAAGCCGCGGCTGAAGCGCTCCGGGCTGTCCAACGTGCATCCGCAGCTGATCCAGGGCGAGGCCGACGCCAGGATCAGGCGCCTCGGCGGCAAGGTCGATCGCGTGCTGGTGGACGCGCCCTGCAGCGGACTGGGCACGCTGCGCAGGAACCCCGACCTCAAGTGGCGGCAGTCGGAGCAAAGTGTGCAGGAACTGTCCGCCAAGCAGGCCTCGATCCTCGCCGGCGCCGCGACGCTGCTCAAGCCCGGCGGGCGGCTCGTCTATGCGACCTGCTCGGTCCTTGCGCAGGAGAACGAAGACGTCGTCGAGCGATTCCTGGCCACGCACCCGCAGTTCGCCACGCTCGACTGCCAGCAAGTCCTCGACGAAAGCCGCATCGCCCTGGAAAGCGGGCGCCACCTGAAGTTGAGCCCCCAGGTCCACGATACGGATGGTTTTTTTGCGGCGGTGCTGCAAAGGCGGGACTGACGTGCCGGGCACCCGCGTCGCGGCATGGATGCTCACATTCTGGGCCGTGGCAGCCGGGCCCGGCGGCGGGGATGCGCTGGCGCGGGAACCGCAGGCAGCCGTTCCCGCGACGGGCACGATCGAGTACGCCTTCTCCCCCGGCGACGACGTCGCCGCGCTGGTGGTGCGGGCCATCGACGATGCCCGAGCCCAGGTCCTGGTGCAGGCATTCACGTTCACCCACGACCGCATCGCCGAAGCGCTCCTGCGGGCGGGCCGCCGGGGCGTCGACGTGCGCGTCCTGCTGGACCGGGAGCAAACCGAACTTCTGGACAGGGACGCCGTCCGGGCGCTTGCGGCGGCGGGCTTCCCGGTGTTGCTCGACGGCGAGCACCTTGCCGCCCACAACAAGGTGCTGGTCATCGACGCCACCGGGCCCGATCCCGTGGTGGTGACGGGGAGCTTCAACTTCACGTTTGCGGCCCAGTATCGCAACGCGGAGAATCTGCTGGTGCTGCGCGGCAACCCCGCGCTGGCCGGCGCGTACCGCGACAACTGGGAGAAGCACGGCGCGCACTCGAAACCGATGGCGGGCAAACCCTGAGGCGATCCTGACGAACCATGCGTAACGAGGAGGAATTCGGCCGCCTGGCCATGCAACTGGTCGGCGACCTGCGCCAGGGCGTGCTCGCATGGCAGCTGGCGGCGCTGGTCGCCAGCCTGCTCCTCGCCTGGCAGGTGTCGCGGCTCGTCCACGGCCGCATCGGGCGCGCGCCGGTCCGCGATGACGCGCGCGTCAAGGCCGGCGTCGGCGGCGTCAGCCGCACTGTCTTTCCGCTGACGGCGCTGCTGGTCCTGCTCGTCGCGCGCGGCATCCTGCATCGCTTCCAGTCGGCGCACCTGCTCGATGTCGCCATCCCGCTGCTGGCGGCCATGGCCATGGTGCGCGCAGCCGTCTATGGCATGAGAATCACGCTGGGCGCCGGCGGCGTGCTGCGCACCTGGGAGGTGGCCATCAGCTGGCTGGTTTGGGGCGGGCTCGCGCTGCACTTGACGGGCCTGGCGCCCGCCGTCCTCGAGTTCCTGGACGAGACGGGCATGACGATAGGCAACCAGCGCATCTCCCTGTCGATGGTGTTGACCGGGCTGCTCACCGTCTTCATCGCCCTGTTCGTCGCGCTCTGGATCGGACGCCTGCTGGAACGTCGCATCATGGCGATGCAGCACGTGGAGCTGAACCTGCGCGTGGTGTTCACCAAGATCCTGCGCAGTGCGCTGGTGGTCGTCGCGGTGCTGGTCGCGTTGCCCGTCGTCGGCATCGACATCACCGTGCTCTCCGTGTTCGGCGGCGCACTCGGCGTGGGCATCGGCCTGGGCCTTCAGCGCGTGGCGGCCAACTACATCAGCGGGATCACCATCCTGCTCGACCGCTCGATCAGCCTCGGCGACGTGGTCACCGTCGACGGCTTCAACGGCGAGGTCACCCGACTCACTTCGCGCTGCATCATCGTGCGCGGCAACGACGGGACCAACGCGATCATCCCGAACGAGACGCTGATCACGTCCAAGGTGATCAACCATTCGTTCTTCAAGGGGCGCGCGTTGATGCGCCTGCCGGTGCAGGTCGCCTACGGCACCGACCTCGAACGCGCGCTCAAGACGCTGCTGGACGTGGCCGGGTCGCACGACGCCGTGCTCGGGCAGCCTGCGCCGGCCGCCGTGGCCGTCGCCTTTGGCGACAATGGCATCAACCTCGAACTCCAGGCCTGGACCGAAGATCCCGCGCGGCGCCTCGCCGTGCAGTCCGACCTCAATCTGGCCATCGACCGGGCTTTCCGCGATGCCGGCATCCAGATGCCCTTTCCCCAGCGCGAGGTCCGCCTGGTAGGTACGAGGGGCGAAACGCCCGAGTCTCGTTGAAAAAGCCCCCTCGCGGCGCCAACTAAGGATCATTGCAGCGGGGGATTCGAATCCGCCGAAGCCTGCTTCGCCCATGCTTTTTGCTTGGCATTCGGCGAGCAGGTCCAGCGTTACAAATCAAGCCTTGCGGGGTCAGGACCATAGGGTACAATCGGCCCCGTAAACTTTCTGAACTATCGAGGTTAACTGCATGAATGTGAACGCGTTTACGGACCTCCCGGCCTGGGCTGGTGGATGGATCGATCTGCCCTGGTGGGGTTACGTGGCGGTTGCCCTTTGCCTGACCCACATCACAATCGCGGCAGTGACCATCTACCTGCATCGTCACTCTGCGCACCGTGCGCTGGACCTGCATCCTGCGGTCGCCCATTTCTTCCGCTTCTGGCTGTGGCTGACGACCGGCATGTCGACCAAGGCCTGGACCGCCATCCACCGCAAGCACCACGCCAAGTGCGAGACCGAGGAAGATCCGCACAGCCCCCAGGTCCTGACGTTGAAGAAAGTCCTGCTGGAAGGCGCCGAGCTCTACCGCAAGGAAGCCGCCAACCGGGAGACCCTCGAGAAGTACGGCCACGGCACGCCGGAAGACTGGATGGAGCGCAACGTTTACAGCCACGACAAGGGCGGCGTCGGCCTGATGCTCGCGGCCAACGTCATCCTGTTCGGCCCGATGGGACTGACGATCTGGGCGGTGCAGATGCTCTGGATCCCGATCATGGCAGCCGGCGTCATCAATGGCGTGGGTCACTACTTTGGCTACCGCAACTTCCAGGCCGAGGATGCGAGCACCAATATCGTCCCGTGGGGCATCCTCATCGGCGGCGAGGAGCTGCACAACAACCACCACGCCTACGCCTCCTCGGCGAGGCTGTCGAACAAGTGGTACGAGTTCGACATCGGCTGGCTGTACATCCGCATCCTGGCGATGCTCGGGCTGGCGCAGGTGAAGAAGCTTGCGCCGACCGTGAAATTCGAATGGGGCAAGGCCAGGTGCGACGCCCAGACGCTGCAGGCGGTAATCACCCACCGCTACGACGTGCTGGCCCGATTCAGCCGCAGCCTCAAGGCCACCTGCAGCGATGAGTTGCGCCGCATGCGCAACCATGCGCACGGGCACTCCTTCGACCTGCAAAGCATGAAGCGCTGGCTGCACCTGGATGCCAAGTTCGTGCCCGCGCAGGGCAAGGAACAGCTCGATCAGGTGCTCAGGACCAGCAAGGTCCTCGATACCGTCTACACGATGCGCCAGGAACTGGCCGGGCTGTGGCAGCGCTCCACGGCGACGAAGGAACAGCTGCTCTCGCAGCTGGAAGACTGGTGCCACCGGGCCGAGAAAAGCGGCATCGCGCCGCTGCGCGACTTCTCGAAGACCCTGCGCGGCTACGCCTGACCCGCACGCCGAAGGCAATAAAAAAGCCCGCCGATGGCGGGCTTTTTCTTTTCCGGAGAACCGTGCCTGCCTGAGCAGGCTCCTACTTGAGCTTGGTTTCCTTGTAGATGACGTGCTTGCGGGCAACCGGATCGAATTTTTTCATCTCGATCTTGTCCGGCGTGGTCCGCTTGTTCTTGGTCGTCGTATAAAAATGGCCGGTGCCGGCGGACGACTCGAGCTTGATCTTTTCGCGCATGGCTTGCTCCCCTCCTAGATACGTTCGCCCTTGGCGCGAAGCTCGGCCAGGACCACATCGATGCCCTTCTTGTCGATGGTGCGCAAGCCCGCATTGGTCACGCGCATGCTGACCCAGCGGTTCTCGCTCTCCACCCAGAAGCGGCGGTATTGCAGGTTGGGCAGGAAGCGGCGCTTGGTCTTGTTATTGGCGTGGGACACGCGGTTGCCGCCGATGGGCTTCTTGCCAGTGATTTCGCAAACTCTTGCCATGATTGGCTTCTCCAGGCTCTTGGACCGGGCCCGCGCACTGCCGGCCGACCCCGCTGATTTCGGGAAGCGCGCTTTATATCATATTTCCAGCGACTTACTCAATGCCTTCCACGCTCACAGCAGCCCCCTTTCGGCGAAGGACAGGGTGGTGCCGCGGCCGACGATGAAGTGGTCGAGCACCCTCACGTCCACCAGCGCCAGGGCCTGCTTGAGCACCTGGGTCAGGTTCTCGTCTGCGTGGCTGGGCTCGGCCACGCCGGAAGGGTGATTGTGGGCAAAGATCATCCCGGCGGCGTTGAAATGCAGGGCCCGGCGGACCACCTCCCGGGGGAAAACGCTCGTCTGGGTCAGCGTCCCGCTGAACAACTCCTCGGCCTCGATCACGCGGTTCTGGGCGTCGAGGAAAATGCCCACGAAGACCTCGACCGCCCGGCCCTGGAGCTGGAGCCTCAGGAAATCGCGCACCGCCTGGGGTGAGCTGAGATTCACCCCAGCCTTGGTCTCGGCCAGCAAGGTTCGCCTGGCCATCTCCATGACCGCCTGGAACTGCACGAATTTGGCCGGCCCGACCCCTCGCAAGGCGCAGAATTTGTCCTTATCTGCTGCCAACAAGGCGCCAAATGACCCGAAATGATCCAAAAGTCGTCGAGACAGGTCGACTGCAGAGGCTCCCTTGATGCCCGTCCTGAGGAAAATGGCGAGCAATTCGGCATCGGACAGCGCGGAAGCTCCCTTGGCGAGCAACTTTTCACGCGGTCGATCGTCGGGCGGCCAATCCGAGATGGACATACCCTTTCCCCCAGGAAGCTTTTCGTTTCGGCTCAGGACTTTGCGCCGTCGATGCTTTAGACTATCCGGATGAGCGAACTCAACGGCAAGCGCATCCTGCTGGGTATCACCGGCGGCATCGCCGCGTATAAGTCGGCGGAACTGGTCCGCGAACTGCAACGGGCGGGGGCGGACGTGCAAGTCGTGATGACGGAGGCCGCGTGCCAGTTCATCACGCCCGTGACCCTGCAGGCCCTCAGCGGCAGGCCCGTGTTCACGAGCATGTGGGACAGCCGGGTCCAAAACGGGATGCCCCACATCGAGTTGTCGCGCGATCGGGACCTCATCCTGGTCGCCCCGGCCACCGCCGATTTCCTGTCCAAGCTGGTTCACGGGGCCGCAGACGATCTGCTTGCCACCCTCTGTCTGGCACGTGAGTGCCCGCTCCTGGTCGCCCCCGCGATGAATCGCCAGATGTGGGAAAACCCGGCGACGCGGCGCAATGTCACGAGCTTGCGGGCGGACGGCATCGACCTCCTCGGACCGGATGCCGGCGACCAGGCCTGCGGCGAGGTGGGCATGGGCCGGATGCTCGAGCCGGTCGACCTGGTGGCCGGCGTCGCATCCTGGCTGCAACCGAAGCTGCTCGCCGGAACGAACGTGCTCATCACCGCGGGTCCCACCTTCGAACCGATCGACCCGGTGCGCGGCATCACCAACCGCAGTTCCGGGAAAATGGGCTATGCGATCGCCCGTGCAGCCATCGAGGCCGGGGCGAGCGTGACCCTGGTTTCCGGTCCGACGGCCCTGCAGCCCCCCATGCAGGCCCGCCTGATCCGGGTGGAGACCGCCCAGCAGATGCTGGATGCCGTGAACGCCCACGTCGAAGCAGCGCAGGTCTTCATCGGCGTGGCCGCCGTGTCCGACTACCAGGTCAGGAACCGAAGCAGCCGCAAGCTCAAGAAGGAAAACGGGGTGCCCGCCCTGGACCTCGCGCCAACGCCGGACATCATCCAGGCCGTCGCCTCCCGCCAGCACCCGCCCTTCTGCGTGGGCTTTGCCGCAGAGAGCGAGGACCTCGAAAAGAACGGCCAGGCAAAGAGAAAGCACAAGCAACTGCCGTTGCTCGCCGCCAACCTGGCGCAGACCGCGATCGGCGCGGACGACAACGAGCTGCTGCTGATCGACGACGAAGGCATGCAACGCCTGCCGCGCGCTTCAAAGCTCGAGCAGGCGCGCGCGCTGGTGCGCCACATCGCAAAGCTGTATCGTCCGCAGCGCAGGACCGTCGCAGCCTGAATTTCCGCTTCACCCGCCTCAAATGCGAAACATCGACGTCAAGATCCTGGATGCGCGCCTGCGCGAGCAAATGCCCGCCTACGCGACTTCCGGCTCCGCGGGACTCGACCTGCGCGCCTGCATCGACAAGCCCATTGAACTCAAGCCCGGCGGGACGGAACTCGTCCCATCGGGCATCGCCATCCACCTTGGCGATCCCGGGCTCGCGGCGGTGGTGCTGCCCCGCTCCGGCATGGGACACAGGCACGGCATCGTGCTGGGAAACCTGGTGGGCTTGATCGACTCGGACTACCAGGGACAGATCTTCGTCTCGATCTGGAACCGCGGCGCCGCCGCCTTCCTGCTCAATCCCATGGAGCGCATCGCCCAGCTCGTGGTGGTGCCTGTGGTGCAGGTGGGTTTCAACGTGGTCGACGACTTCGCCGCAAGCGCGCGCGGAGCGGGCGGCTTCGGCAGCACCGGGCGCGCCTGACCGGGGTTGCGGTGCAAACAAAAAGGCCGGCGGCAAGCCGGCCTTTTTCGTTGCCGCAGGCTTCCGGTCAATTGGTCGTCGGGAAGACCGGCAGCTCGTCGCCCCTGCTCTTCTTCGGATCGGGAATTTCGCCGGCAGCGACCCGGCGCGCTTCTTCCCAGCGCAGGAAGGTGATGACGCTCACGATCTCTTCCATGCTCATCGTGGTGCCGAAAGCACCCATGGTCCCGCCCAGGCTCTTGGGAACGCCGGCCGCGATGGTCGCGTAGATCGCCGAGTTCGTGTTGCCCGTGTAGTGGAACGAGCCACAGGACAGGCAGGGCCCCTTGCCGCCGTGACCGTCGCCGCCATGGCAGAACGAGCAGCGCTGGGCGAATTTGGCCTTGCCGGCCTCCACGACTTTCATGTCGTTCGTGGGCAGTTCCATGTCGTCCGCGTTCATCTTGTGCTGAGCCAAAGCCGGCTGCGAAGCAACCAGCATCGCGACCGCGAACAATGTCGCGGAAAGCGCCGCGAACGTCCTGACTGCAGATTTCAAACCAACCATGTTGCAAACCTCCCTGACAAAAATTCGACTACGAGAAAGGCGGATAGAACGGGATGTCGTAGCTTTCCACGATCTGCTTGATCTTGCCGTTGCGCAGCAGTTCGGCGATGCCGTCGTCGATGAACTGCTTGAGCGCCTTGTCCTGCTTGCGCACGACGAAATTCAGGTTCCAGCGCTGCTCCGGTTCCGGCACGTAGCCGTCCACCATGTGGAACTTGGCGTCCGGAAACTCCCGGCGTGCCACCGAGATCGCGGTGCCCCAGACCAGCGCCGCGTCGACTTCGCCCTTGGCCATGCCCTGCATGATGCGGCGATTGTCCAGGTACAGGCCACGCGGGATGTCGTGGGTATAGAGGTAATCGTCGATCGGCGTCGACATCGGCACGCCCACCTTGATGTTGGCGGCCTTGAGTTCCTCCAGGGTCTTCTTGTCCGCGGCCGCGCCCTGCACGACCAGCACGTAGCCCATGCCCATGTAGGGCCTGGTGAACTCGAGCTGGCCCATCAGCATGTCATCGTCGCCGCTGTCCGAGAGGCCGACGAATACGTCGCAGCGCTTCTTCAGGATCGAATTGCGGAAGGCGCGCGAGGTGCCGCCGCGCGTGCCGGTATCGGCCCATTCCATGAACAGGCGCATGCCGCCCAGCTTCGCGACCTCGCGCATGATCTCCACGTCGAAGCCCGGCGGCTCGCTCTGCGCGGAGGAAGGAAAGCTGTAGGGATCGGCGCAGGCCACCAGCTTGCCCCGGGCCTTGGAGCGCTCGAGCGTATCGGAAATCTCGTCAGGATCGGTCGCC
>DASZQJ010000120.1:0-3165 GCA_035549715.1 Burkholderiales bacterium | reverse complement strand
ATGGCTGACTACAAAAGCACGCTGAACCTCCCCGATACCCCGTTCCCCATGCGCGGCGACCTCGCCAGGCGCGAGCCCGGCTGGGTGGAGTCCTGGCAGAAGGACAAGCTCTACGAGCGCATCCGCGAGGCCTCGAAGGGGCGGCCGAAATTCGTCCTGCACGACGGCCCGCCGTACGCCAACGGCGACATCCACATCGGCCACGCGGTGAACAAGATCCTCAAGGACATCGTCGTCAAGTCCAAGACCCTGGCCGGCTTCGATGCGCCCTACGTGCCGGGCTGGGACTGCCACGGCCTGCCGATCGAACACCAGGTGGAGAAAAAGCACGGCAAGAACATCCCGGCGGCGCAGTTCCGCAAGCTGTGCCGCGAGTTCGCCGCCGAGCAAATCGAGCGCCAGCGCAAGGACTTCATCCGCCTGGGCGTGCTGGGCGACTGGTACAACCCGTATCGCACGATGGACTTCCGCACGGAAGCCGACACCATCCGCGCGCTGGGCCGCATCCGCCAGCGCGGCTACCTGTACCAGGGCGCGAAGCCCGTGCACTGGTGCCTGGACTGCCGCTCGGCGCTCGCCGAGGCCGAGGTCGAGTACGAGGACAAGACTTCGCCCGCGATCGACGTCGCCTTCCAGGTCGCCGACAACAAGCCGCTCGCCCGGGCGCTCACCTTCACCCACATCTACGAGCCGGTCTACGCGGTCATCTGGACCACCACGCCCTGGACGCTGCCTGCCAACCAGGCCGTCACCGTGCACCCGGAATTCGACTACGTGCTGGTGAAGTTCGAGGCCGGGTACTTCATCCTGGCCCGGGAGCTCGCGGCCAGGTGCATGGAGGGCTACGGCATCCGGGAGTTCCAGGTCGTCGCGGAATTCAAGGGCGCCGCCATCGAAGGCCTGCTGCTCGAGCATCCGTTCTACGACCGCAAGGTGCCGGTGATCCTGGGCGAGCACGTGACGCTGGAGGCCGGCACCGGGCTGGTGCATACCGCCCCCGCGCACGGCCTGGAGGACTTCGCGGTCGGCGCGCGCTACAACCTGCCCGTGGACAACCCCGTCGACGACGATGGCACGTTCTTCGCCAGCACGCCGATCGTGGCCGGGCTGTCCGTGTGGAAGGCCAACGACGTCGTCATCCAGACCCTGGAGCAGAACAAGCGCCTGGTGCGCAAGGCCGTGCTCAAGCACAGCTACCCGGTGTGCTGGCGCCACAAGTCGCCGATCATCTTCCGCGCCACGCGCCAGTGGTTCATCGGCATGGAGGAGGGCGGGGAGCGCGCGCTGCGCGAAGTGGCCAGGGCGGCGGTGGATGCCACGGCCTTCTATCCGTCGTGGGGGCGGGCGCGCCTGGAAGCCATGATCGGCAATCGTCCCGACTGGTGCGTCTCGCGCCAGCGCAACTGGGGGACGCCGATGGGCCTGTTCGTGCACAAGGAAACCGGCGAACTGCACCCGCGCACGGATGATTTGACGGAGAAGGTTGCCCAGCGTGTCGAGAAGGAGGGCATCGAAGGCTGGTTCTCCCTGGAAGCCGAAGAACTGCTCGGCGCCGATGCGCAAACCTACCGCAAGGTGCCGGATACGCTCGACGTCTGGTTCGATTCCGGCAGCACGCATGCATCCGTGCTGGCGCGCCGGGAGGACCTGGCCAATCCCGCCGACCTGTACCTCGAGGGCTCCGACCAGCACCGCGGCTGGTTCCAGTCCTCGCTGCTGGTGAGCTGCGCCATCAACGGCCGGGCGCCGTACGACGCGCTGCTGACCCACGGCTTCGTCGTCGACGGCCAGGGACGCAAGATGTCCAAGTCCATCGGCAACGTGATCGCCCCGCAGAAGGTGATGGACACCCTCGGCGCGGACATCCTGCGCCTGTGGGTGGCGGCGACGGACTATTCGGGCGAGCTGTCGATCTCCGACGAGATCTTGAAGCGCGTGGTCGAGGCCTACCGCCGCATCCGCAACACCCTGCGCTTCCTGCTCGCCAACCTCGACGACTTCGATCCCGCGGCGCATGCGCTGCCGCCCGCGCAGTGGCTGGAGGTCGACCGCTACGCCGTGCAACTGGCCCAGCGCATGCAGGAGCAGGTGCTGCGCGATTACGAGTCCTACGACTTCCACTTCGTCGTGCAGAAGCTGCAGGCGTTCTGCTCCGAGGACCTGGGCGGCTTCTACCTCGACATCCTCAAGGACCGGCTCTACACCTGCGGCAGGGATTCGAAGCCGCGCCGCGCGGCGCAGAATGCCCTGTACCACATCACCCACGGGTTGCTGCGCCTGATGGCGCCGATCCTGTCGTTCACGGCCGACGAGGCCTGGCCCGTGTTCACGCGCAGGCCCGGCGACAGCACGCTGCTGCACACCTGGTACCAGCATCCCGACACGGGGAGCGACCTGGTTGACCGCTGGACGAAGCTGCGCGCGGCACGCTCGGAGGTGCAAAAGGAGCTGGAGGCGGTCCGCGCCTCGGGCGGCATCGGCTCGTCGCTGCAGGCGGAGGTCGAGGTGGGTGCGGAAGGCGAGCGCCACGAGCTGCTTGCCAGCCTGGGAGACGACCTGCGCTTCGTGCTGATCACCTCGCAGGCCCGTGCAGTGCGCGGCGCCGGCATCAAGGTCACGCCCAGTCCGCACGCCAAATGCGAGCGGTGCTGGCACTACCGCGCCGACGTCGGCGCCGATCCGTCGCATCCGGAAATCTGCGGCCGTTGCGTGGCCAACCTCTACGGCAGCGGCGAACCGCGCGTCCATGCGTGACCTGCGCCTGTGGCTGGGGCTGAGCGCGCTCATCGTGGCGCTCGACCAGGTGAGCAAGCAGGTGATCCTCGCCGGCATCGAGCCCGGGGGCCGGATCGACGTGCTGGCGCCGGTCTTCACCCTGGTGCTGACCTTCAATCCCGGGGCGGCGTTCAGTTTCCTCGCCTCGGAATCAGGCTGGCAACGCTACTTTTTCATCCTGGTCGCGCTGGCAGCCTCGGCACTGATCGTCACCATGATGGTCCGCCACCGGTCCGACCGCTTCCTGTGCTTTGCCCTGACGCTGATCCTGGGCGGGGCGGTCGGCAACCTCGTCGACCGCGCGATCCACGGCGCGGTGGTCGATTTCCTGCTGTTCCGCTGGCCCGGCGGCCCCGCCCTGTTCGATCCCTGGCCGGCATTCAACCTCGC
>DASZQJ010000119.1:0-10513 GCA_035549715.1 Burkholderiales bacterium | reverse complement strand
GACATCGTGAAGGTCATGGTCGACTACCCGCAAGGCTGGTTCCTGCAGCCGCTCGAGAAGCAAGGCCACAAGGGCGCCGCCTGGCGCGTCGATCCCGCGCAGTCGGGATCTGGCTGCCTCGCGGACATCGGCTCGCACGCGCAGCACATGATGCATACGGTGACGGGCCTCGAGATCGAGGCGCTGTGCGCCGATTTCGGCCGGCTCCACGGCCGCAAGATCGACGACGACGTCAGCATCCTGTTGCGCTTCCGCGGCGGCGCGCGCGGCATCCTTTCCGCATCGCAGGTCCTGGCAGGCGAGGAGAACGGGCCGAACTTCCGCGTCTATGGAACGCGCAGCGCACTCGAATGGAAGCAGCTCGAGCCGGAGACGCTGGTGTTCCGCCGTCCGGGAGAGCCGGCGCAGCTCCTGCGCCGCGGCCAGCCCTACCTGTGCGAGGCTGCCAAGCGCGCCAGCCGGATCGCGCCTGGTCATCCGGAGGGTTACTACGAAGCCTTCGGCAACCTCTACCGGAACTTCGCCGATGCCATCGTCGCGCGACGCGAGGGCAGGCGCATCGACGAGGACTTCCCGACCGCCATCGACGGCGCCCGCACCATGGCCTTCATCGAGACGGCGATCGAGAGCGACGCCGCCGGCGGCAAGTGGCTGCGCGTGAAGGATCATTTGCACTGATTTCCAGTCACCAGTAACCAATCACCAGTCACCGCCTTCAAATGGCTGAAATCATCCTGCGCAACGTCGAGAAATACTTCGGCGACAACTACATCATCCGCAAGCTGAACCTGGAGATCGGGAACCGCGAGTTCGTGGTCCTGCTCGGGCCGTCCGGCTGCGGCAAGACCACGACCCTGCGCGCGATTGCCGGGCTGGAAACGATCGACAGCGGGGACATCCTGATCGACGGCAAGGCGGTGCAGTCGCTCCACGCGGCGGACCGCGACATCGCTTTCGTGTTCCAGCTTTATGCCTTGTACCCGCACCTGACCGCCTACGAGAACATCGCCTTTCCGCTGCGCGCCACGCGCGAGACCAGGGAGACGGTGGACCGCCGGGTGCACGAGGCGGCAAAGGCCCTGAAGATCGAGCACCTGCTGGACAAGCGGCCGGGCGCGCTCTCGGGGGGGGACTTGCAGCGGGTGGCCATCGGCCGGGCCCTGGTGCGCCGGCCCAAGGCGCTGCTGATGGATGAGCCGATCGGCGCGCTCGACGCCAAGCTGCGCGAGGAGATGCGCACCGAGCTCAAGCGCCTGCACATCGAGAACGAGGCCACCACGGTGTACGTGACCCACGACCAGGTGGAAGCCATGTCCATGGCCGACAAGATCGCGATCATGAACGAGGGTGTCCTGCAGCAGGTCGGCACGCCCACCGAGGTCTACCAGCACCCGGCCAACCTGTTCGTCGCCCAGTTCATCGGCAGCCCGATCATGAACGTCGTGAACGGTGCGGTCCGGCCCGCGAACGACGGCACCCAGGTGATCCTGGGCGAGGACGACGCCAGCCTCGTCTTCCCGCGGCAGCTGCACCCGATGATCGTGGAGAGGCGCCATGCGGAGGACGAGCTCGCCATCGGTGTGCGCCCCGAGGGCGTCCTGGTGGAGCGCGTGCAGACGCCGGGCTACCTGCCCGTCGAGGCCCACATCATCGAGCCGCTGGGCCCGTTCGACATCGTCGACCTCAAGTTCGGCAGGCAGATGCTGCGCGCGCGCACCCCGTCCGGCTATGTCGGCAAGGCCGGCGACGTCGTCTGGGCCCGGCTCGACGAAACCCAGACCCACTTCTTCAGCACCCGCACCGGCGAGTCGCTGAACATACATTTGTGACCCATGGCCCGCGTCAAGCTCGATAGCGTCACGAAGAAGTTCGGCAGCCACGCGGCGCTGAACCACCTCACCCTGGACATCGCCGACGGCGAGTTCTTCGTGCTGCTCGGCCCGACGGGGGCCGGCAAGACCACGACGCTACGCCTGATCGCCGGCCTCGACCATGCCGGCAGCGGCAGCATCGAGATCGACGGCCAGGACGTGCGCTCGTGGAGCGCCGCCGAGCGTGACGTGGCGCTGGTGTTCCAGTACTACTCGCTTTACCCGCACTACACGGTCAGGCAGAACCTGGAGTTCCCCCTCAGGTCGAAAGTGCGCAACCTGTCGCAGCAGGACATGGACCAGCGCGTGGCCAGGGTGGCGAAGACCCTGCGCATCGAGCACCTGCTCGAGCGCAAGACCGACCGCCTCTCGGGGGGCGAGATGCAGCGGGTCTCCATCGGCCGGGCCATCGTGCGCGAGCCGCGCGTGTTCCTGATGGACGAACCGTTGTCCAACCTGGATGCCAAGCTGCGCGAAATCCTGCGCGCGGAGCTGAAGGACCTGCAGATGAAGCTGGGCGCCACGTTCCTGTACGTGACCCATGACCAGGTGGAAGCCATGTCGATGGGCGACAAGGTCGGCGTGCTCAACGCCGGGCGCATCATCCAGGTGGGCACGCCGCAGCAGATCTACAACCAGCCGCGCGACACCTTCGTGGCGACCTTCGTCGGCTCGCCGGCCATGAACCTGCTGCAGGCGGGGTGTTCCGGCGGACGGGCGACGATCGTGCCCGGCCGCCTGGCCGTGGACATCGGCAGGGCCGCGGGCGGACGGGCCGCCGCGCTCGATCGCAAGGCGATCCTGGGGGTGCGTTCGGAGGACGTGAAAGTCGGCCCCGGCGAGGCAGTTGAAGCCCGGGTCCACGGGGTGGAGAATCAGGGCGTGGAGAAGGTGGTGACGCTGCGGGTGGAGGACTGCCTGCTCAAGGCCACCGTCCCGGCCCGCCTGGCGTTGGCGATCGACGCGACGGTCCGGTTTTCATTCCAGCAGGAAAAGCTGCATTTTTTCGATTCGGACAGCGGCATCAACCTGTATCACGGCGAGGAGAGACCAAATGGCTAAGGTTCTGTTCAAGAATGTGAATGTGCTCGACTGCAGCGGGGCGCCCGCCTACGCGGGCCAGGTGCTGGTGGAAGGCAACCGGATCAAGTCTGTTGCGCCGCAAGGTGCGACCATCCCGGCGGAAGGCGCGCGGGTGGTGGACGGGGGCGGGGCGACGCTGATGCCTGGCCTGGTCGAGTCGCACTCGCACATGACCTTCCTCGACACGCCGGACCTCGAGGGCCTGGGCTTCGTCCCGCCCGAGGAGCACATGCTGCGCACCGTCAGGAACGCGAAAAAGATGCTCGACCAGGGCTTCACCGCCTGCAACAGCGCGGCGGCTGCGAAGCCGCGCCTGGACGTCGTCCTGCGCAACGCCATCAACGCCGGCGATTTCCCCGGCCCGCGCTCCCTCGCGGCGAGCCCCGAGATGACCGTGACCTCGGGCCTGGGCGACGTGCGCATGATGCACATGCACCGCGAGACCTTCGCCGTGATCTGCGACGGCCCCGAGGAGTTCCGCAAGATGTCGCGCCTGATGGTGCGCGAGGGCGTGGACACGCTGAAGATCAATCCGTCCGGTGATGAGTTCATCCCGCATGCCCGCGCCCACCAGACCGTCATGACGGAAGCCGAGATCGCGGCGGTGTGCGAGGTCGGCCATGCCCACGGCAAGCGCATCGCGGCGCACGCGCGCAGCGCCGAGTCGGTGAAGCTGTGCCTCAAGCACGGCGTGGCGGTGATCTACCACGCCACCCTGGTCGACGAGGAGGCCTGCGACGCGCTGGAGAAGGCGAAGGACTGGTGCTTCGTGGCGCCGACCCTGGGCATCAACTACACCACGCTCAACGAGGCGGCCAAATGGGGCATCACCACCCAGGTCGCGGAGAGCATGGGCATGCGCATCGAGCTCGACACCGGGATCCGGAACATGAAGGAGCTCAAGAAGCGCGGGGTGCGCATCCTGCCCGGCGGCGACTACGGGTTCGCGTGGAACCCGATCGGCACCAACGCGCGCGACATCGAGCACTTCGTCAACCTGCTGGGCTTCTCGCCCATGGACGCGATCCTGTCCGCCACCAGGCTGGGCGGCGAGATCATGAAGATGGGCAACGAGCTGGGCCAGGTGAAGGCGGGCTACCTTGCCGACCTGATCCTGGTCGACGGCAACCCGGTCGCCAACGTCAAGCTGCTGCAGGACGCGAACAAGCTGCTGATGATCATGAAGGACGGCCAGTTCCACAAGGAGCCGCAGGTCGCGGCGGCGTCGCAGCGGCAGATCGCGTAGCGACAGCGCGTGACGTCATGCAAAGGGCGCCCGGATGGGCGCCTTTTGCATTCGTGACTGCCGTGACTGTCGTGAAGCCCCGGCCAACCCCTCGCTCCTGAGCTAGAATTCGCCCCGACCCAGTTTGAATCACGGCAGTCACGACAGTCACGTCGTCACGATGGTCACGGCCCTTATGAAAACGCCCCTCATCCTCCTTCCCGGCCTGCTGTGCGACGCGGCCATGTGGGAGCCCCAGCTCGAAGGCCTTGCGGACGCCGCCGATTTCTTCGTCGCCGACCTGACCGGGCACGAGACCATCCACGACATGGCGAAGTCCGTGCTGCGGGACGCGCCGTGGAAGACGTTTGCCCTGGCCGGCCTGTCGATGGGCGGCTACGTGGCCCAGGAGATCGTGCGCATCGCGCCCGGGCGCGTCAGCCGGCTGGCCCTGCTGGACACCCGGTCCCGGCCGGAAGAGCCTGCGGAGACGCAGCGCCGGCACGAGTTCATCAAGCTCGCGCAGACTGAGCGCGGCTTCACGCCGGTGACCACGCGGCTGCTGCCGCTGCTCATGCATCCGTCGCGGGTGAAGGAAGCCGCGCTGGTGGACGTGATCCGCGACATGGCGGAGCGCACGGGCGTCGAAGCGTACGTGCGCCAGCAGACGGCGATCATCGGACGCCCCGACTTCCGTCCCCACCTCGCGAAGATATCCTGCCCGACGCTGGTGCTGTGCGGCCGCCAGGATGCGCTGACGCCGCTCGCCGACAGCGAATCCATCGCGGCGTCGATTCCGGGGGCGAAGCTCGTCGTGGTGGAGGCGTGCGGCCACATGTCCACCATGGAGCGGCCGAAGGAGGTCAACGCAGCCCTGCGGAACTGGCTCGAAGCCTGAGGGTCCGGCCTTCCAGGCCGGCTTTCCGGGCGCTTGCCTCGCGCGCCTTTCCCTTCAATCACGGGATCGACGGTGCCTGGCCACGAACGGCCGTCGCAACCGGGCGTTCAGCGGGCGTTTCGCCCGGACAGGCAGATCGCCGCGGAGGGCGGATCGTCGCGGTGCAATTGCTCGACGAGCAGGTGCCGGCGGTCCAGCACGGCGCGCTGGTTGATCGAGCCCTTGTCGGTGATTTCCCCGG
Organism: Burkholderiales bacterium; assembly: GCA_035549715.1. Classification (GTDB taxonomy): domain Bacteria; phylum Pseudomonadota; class Gammaproteobacteria; order Burkholderiales; family JACQAP01; genus JACQAP01. The sequence continues at coordinate 5,195 of DASZQJ010000119.1, read as the reverse complement.
CGTCGATCGACGGCGGCTCCTCGAGCAGCAGCAGGCGCTCGATGCGCGTCGATCCGCCCGAAGCGCTTGCCGCCATCGCCGCCAGGTGCGCACGGAAGCGCTGCCGCACCTGTGGATGCGCGAGGACTTCGGCGGCGCCGGCCTCGGGGGGGAGGTCCGCGCACAGGGCGCGGCACTGATCGAGGCGCGCGAACACCAGCGCACCCAGGCTGTTGCGGTCGTGGCCCGTGATCACGACGTCCTGCACCAGCGGCGAGCAGGCCGCGACGAACCCGGCCCGCAACGGACCCACGCTGACCCAGGTGCCGCTGGAGAGCTTGAAGTCCTCGGCCAGCCGCCCGTCGAAGACGAGCCCGGCCTGGGCATCGCCGGGATCGGCGAAGCGCACCGCGTCGCCCATGCGGTAGTAGCCCTCCTCGTCGAAGCACGCGGCCGTGAGTTCGGGCTGGCGCCAGTAGCCGGGCGTGACGTTCGGGCCGCGAAACCGCGCCTCCAGCTTGCCCCCCACGGGGGCGAGCTTCATTTCCTGTCCTGCGGCGGGCAGCCCGATCAGGCCGCTGCGTCCCGTGTCCCAGTTGGCGCACGTGGCAAATGGCGCGGTCTCGGTGGCTCCCAGGCCCGTCACCCACAGGATGCGTTCGCCGCAGGCCTGCAGGGCGATCTCGTCGAAGGCATCCCGGACCGGCTGGGCGAGGCCCGCGCCGGCGTGGAACAACAGGCGCACGCGGCTGAAGAACCGCTCGCGCAGGGCCCCGTCGCGGCGCAGGGCGGCGGCGAGTTCCTCGAAGCCCCGGGGCACGTTGAAGTACGCCGTGGGCGGGATCTCGCGCAGGTTGCGCACGGTCTCGTCGAACCTTCCCGGCAGCGGCCGGCCGTCGTCGATGTAGAGCGTGCCGCCGTTGTAGAGGGCGAGGCCGAGGTTGTGGTTGCCCCCGAAGGTGTGGTGCCAGGGCAGCCAGTCCACCAGCACCGGCGGCGCCTCGCGCAGGCACGGCAGCGCGGCGGCCAGCATTTCCTGGTTGCAGCAGAGCATGCGCTGGGTATTGATCACGCCCTTGGGATGCCCGGTCGATCCCGAAGTGAACAGGATCTTGGCGACGGTGTCCGGCCCGGTTGCGGCATGCGCCGCCTCGACGGCCGGCGTGGCCGCAGTGGCGAGGAGAGCCTCGAAGGAGGTTTGGCGCGTGCCGGGCGCGGGGGAACCGGCAACCACGATTTCCACGGCAGGCGGGCAGGCGGCGCCGATCGCGGCCGCATAACGCGTGCCTTCGGCGGCGAAGACGAGTCCCGGCGTGAGCAGGGACAGCACGTGGCGCAGCCTGCCGTAGTCCCCGGACGCCAGCGAATAGGCGGCCGAGACCGGCGCGCAAGGCACGCCCACGTGCAGGCAGGCCAGGGCCAGCAGCGCGTGCTCGAGGCCGTTCCCGGACAGGATGGCGACCGGGCGCTCACCCGACAGGCCGCGATCGAGCAATGCCTGGCCGATGCGGCGCACGCCGTCCAGCGCCGCCCGATAGGTCAGCTTGCGCCAGCGGCCCGAGGCGTCGCGCCGCGCCAGGAAGACCGCGTCCGGCGTGGCATGCGCCCAGTGCAGCAGCTTTTCCGTGAGCCGGTCGGGAAAGGGGCCGAGGGCATGCGGCGAGGCGAGCAGGATGCTGCCATCGGCCCGGTGCGTGGCGCGCACGCCGGTCGGGCCAAGGCCCACGTTGCGAAGCGGTGCGCGCAGGGCGTCCGCTGCCAGCGTCGATGCCAAGCGTTCCTCCCTTTGCCGGTCCTGCCGGTCGCCGCGCGGCAGGCGCCGGGCGGGCTGCCCGCTATCTTCGCGGACCGCGCAGCTTGAGCGCCATGCGCAGCGCGTGTTCCCTACCCCGATAGTAGCCGGGCGTGCGGCCGGTCTGCTCGAAGCCCAGCGAGCGGTAGAAGGCCTGCGCGTGCAGGTTGCGCGCGCGCAGCTCGAGGCGGACGACGGCAATGCCGGCCGTGAGCGCCGTGCGCTTCATCCATTCGAACATCCCGGTGCCGATGCCCTGGCGTTGCAGGTCTTCCCGCACCGCGAACAGGGACAGGTGGGCGCTTTCATCGCCGAAATCCATGATGCCGAATCCGGCGATGCTCTCCTCCAGCGTGGCCGCCAGCACCAGCGTTTCCGGCGCCCGGATGGCGCATTCCACGCGCTGGGGCGTCCAGCTCCACCCAAGCCCGGCTTCGATCAGCGTGCACGACATCAGCGCGATCCCGGGCGCATCCCCCGGGTTGGCGAGCCGGTAGCGGATTTCTGCGAGGATGCGGCCCATCGTTCCCGTGCCTCCTAGGGGAGCAGGGCGTAGAGCAGCCCGCCGATGACCAGGTATTTGAGCGCGCAGCAGGCGAAACGGCTTCTGGCCCGGATCTTCTTGCCCGCCAGGCGCAGCTGGTGGGCGTAGCCGAAGATGCGGTTGGGCAGGCCGACCCTTTCGCCCCCCACGTTGGCGGTCCGGCTGGCGCGCACCAGGGTGCGGGCGGGGGGAAGGACGGCGAACATCGCCCCATGGAGGCTCGGGATCGACTGCACCAGCGCCACCGTCTTCGGGCACAGCGCCTGCGCGGCGCCAAGTGGCGTGTCGTACCACTTCAGGTGGAAGCGCCGCCAGCCGGTGCGGAACAAGGCGTTGAAGCCGACGTCGTCGCACCCGGCCGCGGCCTTGATGTGGCCCTCGTCGAACAGGGCGTTGACGGGCGCGAGCAGCGTCGAGTGGTCGGTGAGCTGGCGCGTGAAGCGGTGACGCACCTTGCCGCGGAAATGCACGAAGGCCGCGGAAAACGGGAACTCGTACGGCACGGGGAACCTGGGTGCGAACGCCTGGGCGAGCATCTTTGCCTCGAGGAGCGGACGCCGACAGTTTAGCCCTTTTGCGCGGACGAATTCAGCCGGTACCGCGCCGCGTGCAGGCGCTTGCCGCCGGGCAGCGTGACGACTTCCTGCGACATGGGATCGAGTCCCGCTTCCCGGGCAAGGGTTGCGAAAGCCCGCGGGTCGCGCAGGGTGAGGGATGGGGCCAGCCGCTGCAGGCTCGTGAACGGCGAGGGCGATACGGCGGCCTCCCCGGCCATCTGCAGGACGACGCCCAGGATGCCGGCGGGTGCGAGCCAGTCCGCCATGCGTCCAAGCGCCCTGGCCGCATCCGCGTACTCGAACACCAGCGCCGCCTGGATGTAGTCCACCGGCCCGAACGCAAGCGCCGGGTCGGCCAGGTCGGCGCAGAGGCAGCGAAGTCCCGGGACGCTTCCCGAATGGCGGCGCTCGAGCTCGTGCAGGTAGGCGGGATTGATGTCGATCGCGACCACGCGCTGCACCGAAGAGCCCGGCAGGCGCCCGAAGCCGTTGCCGCCGGCTGCGCCCAGCACCGCGACGGACCCGGGCCGGAGGTCCTCGAGCGCCTCGCCGAAATGCCGGTCGAGGAATTGCGCCTGGCCGACATGCGCCATGTGGCCTTCGTAGTCGGCCAGCGGCACGTCGAGCCAGGGGCTGCGCATCGTCAGCGCAGGACGTCCCGGACCAGGATATCGTGGCGGCCGACCTTGACCGCCAGGAAGACCTCGCGAAGCAGCAGGGCCAGCGAGCCGATGAGCGCGAACATCGACAGGATGAACAGCGTGCTGACGATGCGCGCCAGGTCGAAGCTGACGAACACCCCGGTGAACACCGCCCCGACCAGCAGGCAGATCAGCAGGCCGCTCACCACGGCGAACATGATCGCGTGGTAGATGAGGCCGATGCGCCGGGCCAGCATGGCGAGTTCCTCGACGTCCTCCTTCGCCGCGTCCGCGCCTTCGGCGATGGCCCTGCGGTTGCGCTCCTCCAGCAGGCGGCGCCGGTCGACGATGCGGCCGAGCCGGTTGTTGAGCGCGGACAGGATGGTGCCGATGGCGGTGAGCAGGAACACGGGCGCCACCGCGAGCTGGATCAGGCGCGCGATCTCGGCCACGTGGACGTCGATGAGCCCGTTCATGCGATGTCCACCGACACGGCGCCCAGGCCCTCGACGGCAAAGGACAGCCGGTCGCCGGGCTTCACGAACTTGGTGGCGATCATGGTCCCGGTCATCACCACCATGCCCTTGCGCATGCCCCTGCCCTGGGCGGCGATGGTGTTGGTGAGCCAGGTCAGCGCCTCGAAGGGATGGCCCAGGACGTCGCGGCCGTGGCCTTCGCCGGCGACCGTCCCGTTCATGGTGAGCACGCCCTTGATCGCGGCGAGGTCCAGCTTGCGCCAGTCCTTCACCGGCTGGCCCAGCACGATGCCGCCATTCCAGGCGTTGTCGGCGATCAGCGTGAGGATCAGCGCGGAAATCTTCTGGTAATCGGCGCCGCGGTCGTCGACCAGCTCGAAGGCGGGCATGAGGGTCTCGACCGCGTCGGCGATCTGCTCGCGCGCATAGGGCGCTCCTTCGGCGGGGAGGTCCCTGCCGAGGTAGGCCGCGAGCTCGCACTCGATGCCCGGCCGGCCGTAGTCGGAGAATCGCAGCGTGGCCGGCGACCGGTGCACGAGGTTGGCATGGATCGGCCCGGCGAACGGCGAGTAAAAGCGCAGCATCTGCTGCATGACCGTCGAGGTGAGCGCGACCTTGAAGCCGGTCGTGGGGCCGAGGCGCTCGGCGCGCAGCGCGCGAAAGGCTTCCTGGATGGCGTATGCATCGTCGACGTCGCGCGGGGCGAGGGCCTCGGGCAGGGCGTCGAAGGGCTGGCGGGTGCGGTGCTGCTCGAGCAGCAACTGGGCGGCCTGGCGGCGGTGGTCCGTCTCGGACATCGCTTGGATCTCCCCCGGATTGTTCTTGGATGGCCGGGGGCGCCCGGTCGCCGCCCGTGGGGAAATCTTACTTCAATCCCGATGCCTCACGCGTTGCCCGGGCATCTTGCGCGACTCAGGCGTCGCGCAGGCGCGTCCTGCGCACGATGGCGATGGCCAGGAAGGGCAGCGCGAGGCCGATGACGGTCACCGTGATCATGAGGACGCCGAGCTCGCCGTAGTCCGCCGGCACCGTCACCTGCCCGGTGGCGCGATCCTTCACTTCGCGGGTCACCGTGAACGCCTGGTTGAGGTACTTGGTGCCCAGCTGGGCTGCCGACAGGGCGAGGTTCGTGAAGGAGGCCATGACGGCGAAAAAGGTGGCCTTGAGCTTGTCGGGCGCGGAGTTGGCGATCCACGCCAGCATCGG
>DASZQJ010000118.1:0-1945 GCA_035549715.1 Burkholderiales bacterium | reverse complement strand
CTTCTCCGGTTCCTTCACCGACCAGGCGTAGAGCGACTGCGAGTCGGTCAGCCCGGCCTTGTGCCGTTGGTTGACCTGCCGGATGAAGGCCGCGATGTTCGAGTCGGCGATGCGCTTTGCCGACGGCTGCCAGAGGATGGGCGGGGTGGTCATGTCTACAGCCTCACATTCGATATCACCACAGAGGCACAGAGGACACAGAGGAAAGTCAAATAAACGAAATGGATTGCGCGCATGTCGATCCTGCCACGCCAGCATTGGCCCAGGGTGGACCATATCCCCCAATCGCCATGCTCGATCTGCTTTTGCCTTCCTCTGTGTCCTCTGTGCCTCTGTGGTGACAAACTAGCCTTATTCGGGACGCATCTGGGGGAACAGGATGACGTCGCGGATCGACGGGCTGTCGGTGAACAGCATCACCAGCCGGTCGATGCCGATGCCTTCTCCCGCCGTGGGGGGCAGGCCGTATTCCAGGGCGCGCACGTAGTCCGCGTCGTAGTACATCGCTTCCTCATCGCCGGCTTCCTTGGCCTTCGCCTGTTGCTGGAAGCGGGCCGCCTGGTCCTCCGGGTCGTTCAGTTCGGAGAAGCCGTTGGCCATTTCCCGGCCGGTGATGAACAGCTCGAAGCGGTCGGTCACCGCGGGGTTGGCGTCGTTGCTGCGCGCCAGCGGCGAGACGTCGGTGGGGTGGGCGATGATGAAGGTCGGCTGGATAAGCTTGTCCTCGGTGGTCTGCTCGAACAGCTTGAGCTGCAGCAGGCCCAGGCCGTCGGTCGGGAACACCTCGATCTGGAAGGCGTCCAGCACCTTGCGCAGGTAATCGACGCTGCCCAGGTCCGCCTCCTTGTGCTTCGGGTTGTACTTGGCGATGGCCTGCGCCATGGTGAGGCGGTCGAAGGGCTTGCCCAGGTCGATCTGCTGGTCCTGGTAGGTGAGGGTGGTCGTGCCATGCACCTGCTGCGCGAGGCCGCGAAGCAGCTCCTCGGTCAGGTCCATCAGGTAATGGTAGTCCCGGTAGGCTTCGTAGAACTCCAGCATCGTGAATTCCGGGTTGTGCCGGGTCGAGATGCCTTCGTTGCGGAAATTGCGGTTGACCTCGAACACCTTCTCCAGCCCGCCCACCACCAGGCGCTTCAGGTACAGCTCCGGCGCGATGCGCAGGTAAAGCTCCATGTCGAGCGCGTTGTGGTGGGTCACGAAGGGCCGCGCCGCCGCCCCGCCCGGGATGGGCTGCATCATGGGCGTTTCCACTTCCAGATAGCCGCGGCCGGCGAAGAACTCGCGGATCGCCTGGATCATGCGGGAGCGCGTGCGGAACACCCGCTGCGACTCCGGGTTGGTGATGAGGTCGAGGTGGCGCTGGCGGTACTTTTGCTCCTGGTCGGCCAGGCCGTGGAATTTCTCCGGCAGCGGGCGCAGGGACTTGGACAGCAGCCGCAGCTCCTTCACCTTGACCGAGAGCTCCCCGGTGCGCGTCTTGAAGAGCGTGCCTTTCGCGCCGAGGATGTCGCCCAGGTCCCAGTGCTTGAACGCGCCGTGCACGGTTTCCCCGGTCACGTCGTTGCTCACGTAGAGCTGGATGCGCCCGGACATGTCCTGCAGGGTGGCGAAGCTCGCCTTGCCCATGACGCGCTTGAGCATCATGCGGCCGGCGACGGCGACCTCGATGCCCTGCGGCTCGAGCTCCTCGTTGGTTTTGGCGTCAAAGCCCGCGTGCAGTTCCCCGGCGAGGTGCGTGCGACGGAAATCGTTGGGGAAGGCGTTGCCCTGCGTGCGCAGCTCGCGCAGCTTGGCGCGCCGCTCTTCGAGGATCTGGTTGCTGTCTTGCGCGGCCGGTTGTTCTTTTTCCGTCATGTCGTCCCTGTCGTCGATTTCCGCAAATGGTCTAGAAGCGATGCTCCGCGTAGGCGCCGGTGCCCGGCACCTGCACGAACTCCAGCACGCC
>DASZQJ010000117.1:0-5813 GCA_035549715.1 Burkholderiales bacterium | reverse complement strand
GGAATGAGTAGTGCGGGTACTTACCTTGGTCTTCTGGCTAGTCATGTTCGTCTTTCTAACAGCATTGGCGCGAGGGTGTGGCGGTTTTTAAACCTCTCTCTGAATTGAAATCGATTTCAATTCTCTCTATGGCTACTAACGCAGCAGGTGTCAGCTCGAACAACTACTATGTACTATGGATGCAGATTTGTCGGCTCATTCCCACAGGTCATTTAGCATCAAGTTTTCGGAGCCGGTAGGAGTGATCCACGCGATTACTGGGCCATGCTCTACGAACAATCCGTCAAAGCATGGATTTCTACTCCATCGATCTTGAAGGAGAGGCCGAAGGTAGGCGATTGCTTTCGCTAGGTCGATATGCGGCATCGGCAGATTGTCATAGATTGCCAACCAGTTCTTATCGAACTTAGCGAAATCAGCGCGAGCGAGCTTTGCGAGTTTCGTGTCTATGACGCTCTGGAGAAACAGCGCCCATTCCTGTTCGGCACGATCACCAACCCAACCACTTGAACTCAATTGGCCTTGGCGTAACAGACCGCGCATTTCTTCGACACTCTTGTTTGGAGCGCCCCATCGAAAGTGCGCCGGTTCGAGAAGAGCGTCAGGGAATTCGCGCTCGGCGAGTGCTGAGAATGCAGCGTACTGTTGCGAAATCGCCTCAGTAATCTCAATACCGATCTTTACATTTCCTGATTCGACAAGACTGTCCGGTCGGTCACGATGAGTGCAGGAAAGCGGAAACGCGAGATGGTCAGCCTTTCCCAGTGTGGAGAGAAGGTGTGCAATGGTCCATGTCTCCGCATGGTCAGTAGTCCGCCCATCCACTCGTCCCGGAACAGAGATATCAATTCCACTTAGCGTGGCGAAGAGTTCACTTCGATCCACAACAGAGAGAATATCGACCGGCATAGATGCTGTATCCACCTGCGTCGGGGAGAAACAAACACGGGGGTAGGAATGGGGGTAGCCGCAGAAAATATGAACTACTTTCCCCTGAAATCAGCTTGTTAGACTGAATATTTGGCGGAGAGAGAGGGATTCGAACCCTCGATACGGGTTTAAGCCCGTATAACGCCTTAGCAGGGCGCCACCTTCGGCCACTCGGTCATCTCTCCGTGTTTCCTTGCACTTTCGTTCCGGCCCCGTCCATCGACCGGTGGCCGCGGTGGGCGCCGAAGCCAGCCAGATGTTGCATGCGTCCCCGAGGGGTACGCATCCGGCACTCGGTCATCTCTCCATCGCCTGGCATTTCGGCGGAGGGCGAAGGATAGCACAGGATGCCGCGGCGCCGGCCCGGAAAGTCCGCGGGCCGGGTGTCATTTGTCCTTACGGGCCCGGGAGTTGGCGGGCTGACTGGGGGCGATGGGATCGCTCGCCGGGAAGGTTTCCTCGACGGCTTCGTCGATCAGCCACTCGTCGTGGCCGGGCGCGCCGGGCTTCGTCGCGCCGGTTTTGGGTTGCAGGGTGGAGTGTGCGGGTTTGTCGGGCATGGCGATTCCGCCTTGTGCGTTGGACCGGCCGATCCGTGAAAAGTCCCGGGGAAAGCGAAAGGTTTCCGGCGCTTAGCTGGGGAATCCGGATTCTTTTTGCTATAATGCGGCCCGTTTCATGCGCCCGTAGCTCAGTTGGATAGAGTACCTGGCTACGAACCAGGGGGTCGTGGGTTCAAATCCTGCCGGGCGCGCCACATTCCAGGGCCTGCGAGCAATCGCGGGCCCTTTTCATTTGGCGGGCCGGGCTGGCCGCCTGTCCGCAGGCGTCCGGTTCATGAGAATCATGAGGGCCAGTCGAGTGATCCCTGCGCTGCCTCGTGCGTTGCGCCCCATGCAGAATGACGGCGGCGGGTCCAGGCACAACGCGCCGGCATCGCGCAATCCGTGCCGACAATCCTTCGGGACAAAAAGGGGAGCATTTCCATGGCAAGGAACCTGGTGGCGGCGCTGATGCAGGCGCTTGTGGTGCTGGCTTGCGCCGGCTATGCGGTGGCGGAGGACGCGATTCCGATCGACGACAACTCGTTCAAATGCCTGAACCAGATGACCAAGGTCAGGCACTTCTACGTGGACAACCTGCTGGGCGACCTCGACGCCACGGTCGCGGTGGCGAATTCCGCGTCCGGCGGCACCTATCCCCCGGGCTCGGTGCTGCAGCTGTTCGCGGGCGAGGCGATGGTGAAGCAGCGCCCGGGCTACAACCCGGCCACGAAGGACTGGGAGTTCTTCGAGCTCGACGTGTCGCCCGAAGGCTCGAAGATCGCCAAGCGCGGCTTCGTCGATGTCGTCAACCGCTTCGGCGGCAACTGCTTCGGCTGCCACGCGGCGGCAAAGCCGGAGTTCGACCTGGTCTGCGAGCAGGACCACGGCTGCGCGCCGATCCCGGTGACGCGCGCGATGTTCGGCACCCTGCAGAAGACCGATCCGCGCTGCCAGCCGGCGGCCGAGCTCACCGAAGAGGACAAGAAGAACCTCGCCGACCTGGGCGAGATCATCAAGTCGATCATGGAAGCGCGCGAGAAGCAGCAGTAACCCGGCCGTCGCAAGGGCAGGGATCGCAGGGGCCGCGCAATGCGGCCCCTGTCGTTTCCGGCGCCGGGATTCGGACGGGCGGAACGCGCCGCGGGCGGCGGCATTGCCTTGCTTCGGGCAACGCCACTATAGTGCGACGGCCGGGGTGTGGCGCGTGGTGCGCGCCTGCCGGCGCAAAGGGCACCGGCCGCACGGCTGGAAAACAACATCCGCTCGCGGCGTCGCGAGCCAAGGGAGGATCCAGCTGATGGACCTGGGCATCGAGGGATTGCGCGTTCTCGTCACCGCCGGCGCGGCCGGCATCGGCCTGAAGGCGGCCGAGGCCTTCGAGCGCGAGGGCGCGAAGGTATTCGTGTGCGACATCGACCGCGCCGCGCTGGATGCGGTGGCGAAGGCCCATCCGCGCATGGGCACGCGCGTGTGCGACGTGGCCGATCGCGAAGCCGTGGCAGGCCTGTTCGACGAGGCGCTGCGGCATCTCGGGGGCCTCGATTGCCTGGTGAACAACGCGGGCATCGCGGGGCCGACCGGCCCGGTGCACGAGATCGCGCCGGAGGACTGGGACCGCTGCCTGGCGGTGTGCATCACGGGGCAGTTCAACTGCACGCGGCTGGCGGTCGAGCCGCTGAAGCGCTCCGGCAATCCTTCGATCATCAACCTGTCGTCCGCGGCGGGGAAGTTCGGCTTTCCCAACCGCTCGCCCTACGCGGCCGCCAAGTGGGCCGTGGTCGGTTTCACCCGGACCATCGCGATGGAACTCGGCGCGTTCGGCATCCGCTGCAACGCCATCCTGCCCGGCGTGGTCGAAGGCGAGCGCATCCGCCGCGTCATCGAGGCCAAGGCCCAGGTCGCCGGCAAGACGCCCCAGGAGATCGAAACCGCCTGGCTGGCCCACGCGTCGATCAAGGAGCTCATCCAGCCGGAGCAGCTCGCCGACATGATGCTGCTGCTCGCGTCGAAGCGCGGCCGCACCATCTCCGGCCAGGCGATCAGCGTCGACGGCAACCTGCAGGCGCTGGTCTGAGGCCGCGCCCGATCCGAGTCAATCCACGAAGGAGAATCTGATGGCTTACCCCGGCCCCGTCGTGAACGTCGAATGGCTGCGCGCGAACCTCGGCAGCCCCGGCGTGCGCGTCGTCGACGCGACCGTGCACCTGCCCGACCTGAAGCGCGACGCGCGCGCCGAATACCTCGCGGAGCACATCCCGGGCGCGGTGTTCTTCGACCTCGAGCGCATCGCCGATCCGGCCAATCCGCTGCCGCGCAAATTCCCGCCCAGGGACCTGTTCGCGCGCGAGGTGGGGGCGCTGGGCATCGACAACCGCACCCATGTCGTCGCCTACGACACCCCGGGCCTGTACAGCGCCGCGCGGGTGTGGTGGCTGTTCCGCCACTACGGCTACGACAATGTCTCGATCCTGGACGGCGGGTTGAAGGCGTGGAAGGCGGCGCAGGGGGCCGTCGAATCCGGCGAGGTGGCGGTGGCGCCGGCGCGCTTCGAGCCGGGCGCGGAGCGCGGGCTGCTCGCGCGCTGGCAGGACGTGCTCGACGTCTCGCAGCGCGGCGGCGCGCAGATCCTCGATGCGCGCACCGCGGGCCGGTTCGCGGGCACCGAGGTCGACCGCTATCCCGGGGCGCGCCCCGGCCACATCCCCCGCAGCCTGAACCTGTACTGGGCCGAGCTGCTCGACCCGCAGAAGCGCACGCTGCTGCCCGTGGAGGCGTTGCGCGAGCGCATCGCCCGGGCGGGCATCACCGGCGAGCAGCCCGTCACGCTCACCTGCGGGTCCGGGCTGACGGCCTGCATCCTCGCGCTGGGCCTGCACCTGACCGGCAACGACAACTGGCGCGTGTACGACGGCTCCTGGGACGAGTGGGGGCGGCGCCACGAGCTGCCGGTCGAGAGCAGCAAGTCCGGCTGAGGCGGGAATTCGGAGGGGACACCAATGAAGGCAGGCTACCTGGGCGTGGGCAACATGGGGCAACCGATGGCCGCGCGCCTGCTCGACGCGGGCCACGAGCTGTGGATCCACGACCGGCGCGAGGCGGCGATGCAACCGTTGCTGGCGCGCCAGGCGCAGCGCGCCGCCTCGGCGCGCGAGCTCGGGGAGCGTTGCGAGACGGTGGTGGTTTCGCTGCCCACGCTCGAGGCGTTCCGCCAGGCCGTCACCGGGCCGGCCGGGCTGCTCGAAGGCGCGGGATTGAAGACGCTGGTCAACACCTGCACCGTCGGCGCGGTGTTCCTGGACGAGATGGTGGAGGCCTGCGCGGCGAAAGGCGTGACCGTGGTGGATGCGCCCATCACCGGCGGCCCGGCGGTCGCCGCGGCGGGCGCGCTGGCGGTGATGGTGTCGGGCGAGCCTGCCCGCGTGGCGCAGCTGCGGCCGCTGTTCGAATGCTGGGGCAAGACCATCGTGGTGGCCGGCGACCGGCCGGGCGCGGCGCAGATCCTCAAGCTCACCAACAACATCCTGTTCGCGGTTTCGCTCGTCGCCTCCTCCGAGGCGCTGGTGATGGGCGCGCGCGGCGGCCTGGGCATGGAGGCCATGCTGCAGGTCATCAACAACGGCAGCGGGCGCAACTTCACCACGCTGTCGGTCATCCCCAAATCCGTGGTGCCGGGCACGTTCGACTTCGGCGCGCCGCTGGAAATGCTGGTGAAGGACGTCGACCTGGCGATCGAGCAGGGCGAGGCGCTGGGCGTGCCGATGTGGGTCTGCCAGGCGACCCGCCTGTTCCTGCGGCACGCGCTGTACCAGGGCCGCGGCAGCCACGACCTGTCGCGGATCATCCAGATCGTCGAGGACGGGACTGCTCGGGGTTAAGGACTCGTTATCACCACAGAGGCACAGAGGACACAGAGGGGAACCGGGTGCATGACTTTGTGTCAGCCGATCCCCCGGTGATGCATGTCAGCGGCTGCAGTTTCTCCAGGCTCGATTTCACCACAGAGGCACAGAGGACACAGAGAAAGCACCTGATTTCAGCCTTCCTCCGTGTCCTCTGTGCCTCTGTGGTCCACGCTTTAGTGTCCTCGGTGGTCCACGCATTAGTGTCCTCCGTGGTGCCGGCCCTGTTCTTTAGAGTTTGCGGTCGAACTTCGCGGCCTGCAGCAGGCATTCGCGCACGAACGCCGCTTCGTGCTCGTGGGGTTTTTTCGGCGCGTCGAACACCTGCGCGGCGCGCTCGCTGAGGAACTGCTCGTCCTCCTCGTCCTGCGCGAACCAGCGCAGCTCGGGCGGGAAGGCGCGGATCAGCACCAGGTCCTCCTCGAGCTTGCCGATGAAG
>DASZQJ010000116.1:0-9580 GCA_035549715.1 Burkholderiales bacterium | reverse complement strand
CTCGGCCTCGGAATAATTCAGGGCGAAGGAGCCGGCCACGCCCGTGTCGCCGCCGCTGGCGCCGGAGGTCGCCTTGGCTTCGAACTTGTGCGCCTTGTTGCCGCCCACATCCTTCATGACCGCTTCGGCCTTGTAGCCGTCAGCAGTAATCGTCGAGCCCGTACCGACCGTCGCCGTGTTCTCCATGAAGGCGATGTTCAGCGCCACCGCCACACCGACACTGGTCGCACCCTTGCCGCCCGCGGCCGAGCCGTCGGCAATGGCCGAAGCGTCCATGTTGTTCTCGGCATGCAGGGTCAGGGCCCCCGTGCCCACGCCATCGCCAGCCACGATCGTGCGGCTCGCGCCAATGGTGGCTTCGGCTTCACTGCTGGCAACGTTCAGCGCCAGCGCCGCACCCACGCTCACCGAGCCGCCACTGCCGGCACCGTCGTCGGTGCTCGCGGACTTGCCCGTGCTGCGGGTCTTGCCATCGCCGGAATTCTTGTTCGCCAGGCCCGTCGCCTTGCTGGCCTGGTCGTCCGCCGTGCTGTTGCCCTTGCTGCTTTCGGCCGTCTTGTCGGCACCCGCAGAGGACGCAATGGCCTCGGACTTGGACGCACCATCCCCCTTCGCGCTGAAGCTCACCGCCCCGTCGGCGGTGATGTCGCGCGCGGTCGTCGCCAGCGCGCTGTCGTTCACGAAGCCCAGCGCGATGGCCGCGCCGATGGCGGTGGATCCACCCGTGGCCGCGGCCTTGGCGGTGGTCGTGCTGGCGCCGTGGTGCACGGCCTCGGCACTGAAGTCGCCGGTGATGTCGAGCTTCGTACCCGAGCTCAGGCTCGCTTCCGTGTGGTTTTCCGCCACGGTGATCGCCAGCGCGCCGCCCACGCCCGTGTCGCTCTTCGACTTGCCGCCGCCGATCGCCGTGGTGTCCACGCCGTGGCTGCCCGTCGCACTCAGGCTCACGTCCTTGCCGCCGTTCAGCGTGCCGTCGATCTTCGCTTCGGTCGTATTGTGGGTTGCGATGTTCAGCGCGACCGACACGCCCACGCCCGTCTTCTCGCTGTCGGCCGAGGCCTTGGCATTCACGGTTGCCGTGCTGGTGCCTTCCGCCGTCAGCGTCACGTCACCCGTCCCGGCATTGACCGTCACGCCCGTGGGCAACAGGGCCCGGGTCTCGGCTTCCGAATAGTTCAGCGCAAAGGAGCCGGCCACGCCCGTGTCCCCGCCGCTGGCGCCCGACGTCGCGCTCGCCTCGAACTTGTGGGTCTTGTCGCCGTCGACGTCCTTCATCACGGCCTCGGCCTTGTAGCCATCGGCGGTGATTGTCGTGCCCGAACCCACGGTCGCCGTGTTTTCCATATCGGCGATGTTCAGCGCCACGCCGATGCCGACGCTGGTCGCACCTTTGCCGCCGGCAGCGGAAGCATCCGCCACCGCCGCCGCGTCCATGTTGTTCTCGGCATGCAGGTTGACCGCACCCGTGCCGGATCCCGCGCCGGCCTCGATGGTCAGGCCGCTGCCGATGGTCGCATTCGCATCCGCGCTCGCCACGTTCAGCGCCAGCGCGGCGCCCACGCTCACGGAGCCGCTGCTGTCGCCCGACTCGGAAGTGTTGGCGGACTTGCCGACGCTCAGCGAATTGTTGCCGGACTTCTGCTTGGCGAAATCGGTCTGCTTGGCGGCCTGCTCGTCGGAGGAGCTGGAGCTTTCCTTGCTCTTGTCCGCGCCCGCGGCCGAAGCATTGGCTTCGGAGCGGCTGGCACCGTCGTTGCGCGCGATGAAGCTCACGGCGCCCGCGGCGGTAACGTCGCGCGCCGTGGTTGCCAGCGCGCTGTCGTTCACGAAGCCCAGCGCAATGGCCGCCCCCACGGCGGTATCGTCGCCCAGGGACTTGCCGTCGGCCTTGGTGATGCTCGCCCCGTGGTGGTCGGCCTGTGCCTTGAAGTCCCCGCCCAGGCTGAGCTGGGTCGCGGAAGCGCCCACGCTCGCTTCGGCATGGCCCTCGGCCACGGTGATGGCGATCGCACCGCCCACGCCCGTGCCGCTGGACTGACCGCCGGCTTCGGCGAGCGTATTGGTCGTATGGCTGCCGTCCGCCGTCAGGGTGAACGCCTTGGCGTTGGAAAGGGTGATGTCGCCGGTGGTCGTCGCCGTGGTGGTGGCCGTGCCGATGTTCAGGGCGAAGGACGCCCCCATGCCGAAGTCGCCGGACTCGGATTCGCTCGCCTGTGCCGCCGTGGCCTTGGCTTCATTGGTGGCGACGTTCTTGGCGCTGATCGTCAGGTCGCTGCCATTGAGGTTGATGCTGCCGTTGCCGGAAATGTCGGCCCTGGCGGCGAAATTGCCGACGTTGATGGCGAGCGAGCCCGCCACACCCGTGCCCGTGGAGCCGCTGGCCCCCGCCTTGGCTTCGGCGACCGACTTGCTGGCCTGGTTCTCGGCCGAAACGGTGATGCCCTCGGACGCCTGCAGGTTCGCCCCCGCATCCACCGAAGCGGTCGTATTGACCGTCGTCGCGTTGATCGACACGGCCACGCCTACGCCGGTGCCGCCGCCACCCGTGGTGCTGCCGTCGGAGATGGTCACCACTTCGGTCTTCGCCGTCGAGCCGATGGCGATGGCCCCATTGGCCGCCGAGATCAGCCCCGTCGTGGAAATGTCCGCCGTGGTGGTGTTGTCGACGACCGCCACCGAGACCGCGCCCGCGAGGTTCACGTCGCCGCCGGAACTGGATGCCTTGTTGTCGGCAAGGGTGGATTCCGACTTGTTGTCGCCGCCCGCGCTCGCGGTGGCGCCACCGGCGGAAGACACCGAGGTCGTGGTGGCCGTGCGATTGGAAATCGCGGCCATCGAGATGGAATCGGCGCTCGCATGGGAGGTGCCGGTGAAGGACACGCCCGTGTCGCCGTCGACGTGCGTGACGGCCACGGCGGCGCCGTTGTCCGCCTTGGCCGCGTTGGCCGTCGTCGTCGCCACGACGGTGTTTTCGGCCGTGATGTCGATCTTGTGCCCCGTCGCGGCCAGCTCCGCGCTGCCCCCGATGCTGACCTTGGACGTGCTGTCGATGTGGACGAAGGAAACCGCGGCGTCCACCGAGGTGCTGCTGGCGCCCTTCGACGGCGCGATCTCGGCGACCGCCTTGACGTCGGAGAGCGCGTGGATCGAGAGGTCACCGGCCGCCTGGATGGAGGCCGCGCCATTGATGGTCACGTTCGCCGTGGAGCTGGCGGTCGCGACGGACACGTGGAAGGAACTCAGGTCGATCGCATCCGGAGAGATGTCGATCGTGGATTTCGCCTCGATGCTGATGGCGCTGGCGTGGATGGTGCCGCCATTGATGGTGATCGAGCCGTCCGCGCTGGCGAAGATCTCGGAGCTCTCGCCGATCAGGCCGGACGAATGCGCGTCGGTGGTGAGCTTCAGGTCGCCCTGCACCGTCAGGTTGCCCACGCCGACGATCATGTCGCTGCTGCTCTTCACTTCCAGGCCGTAGGCCAGTGTCGTGGGCGCGCCGCCCTCCTGCAGGTTGACGTGGTCGTCAGAACTAACCGCCTCGTTGCCGCCCTGCACGTCGATCTTCAGGACGCCGCCGTGGCCGCTGACGAAGGTGTTGAGGATGTCGAAGCTATCCAGGTCGATGCGGATGCGGTCGCCCACCGTATCCGGGCCGATCGGACCGGCCGTGTCCCGCTTGATGATCACGTCCAGGTCGCTGGCATCGTCCAGGATGGCCGTCGCCACGACCGTGCCGGGGTTGCCCGTTTCGATGAGCTTCAGGGTCAGATCCGGACCGCTGGTCTCCGCCACCAGGGTCAGGTCCGTTGCCGTCGTCGCCGCGCCGTAGGTCAGGTCCGCCGAGAGCAGCAGCCTGGGCTCCAGCGTCTCGAGCAGGAACTTGCGGCGTTCCTGGCGCGCCGCCTTGCGGAGCTTGCGCTGTTTTCGCCACTGCGCGATCGCCCGGAACATGCGGGCAAGCTTGCCGACGAAGAAGATCTCCCAGAGGCTGGGCAGCCGGCGGATGGCTTCGAGGATGGCGTTCGGGCGAGTGGCGCTCATGGAAAACTCCTGGACAGCAGCGATTGGCCGTGGCACCGCGGCGGAGCGGTGACGGCGGGTTCTGGGCGAATTGCCCGGGACGCGATTGGAAATTCGGGACTGGCGTTGCTGCGAGGGAGGGGAACTGCGGGGATCGGATCCGAGGCGGACGTACGCGCGCGCATCGTTGCGATGCGAGCGGACATGCGTTTGCTTTGGCCCGCGGCCGGACTCGTCAAAGTCCCGCCCTCCCTTACGCTGAAAACCTGTGTAAAACCACCGGCGAACCTCGTCGACGAGGCGGCTGGCGGCGCTTGTTTTTATCGCTTATCATCGACCGGTTCTTATTGCTTGTTTATCAGCAACTTGCCGGTCGTTACACATCTGCTTTGTCAAGTTCGACTCGCAGATCTTGTCGCCCTTGGACGACAGTTTTCTTCCAAAACGCGCGTAATTTAGCTGGGCGGCCAGCGCAACACAAATGATAAATATGTGAAAATTCAGGGCGTTACTTTAGCACCCATCGTTAACCCTATGGTTTAACAAGATTATTTAATCGCTCGCAAAAGTGAAAATATTTTCGTTAATTTTCAATATATTATTTATCATTCTTGAAGTTCGTTAAAAATCCTCAAGTTACATGATTTACGATAAATCAATGCGTTAGAAATAAAGCGGCCACGGCCAGAGACCCTGCATCAAGCGCGAACCCATTGGAAAACAAAGAAATTTTCCCTGTCATTGCACGCGGCTCGGTACAATCGCCCACATCCCGGCTCGGCCATCCCCCGTGCGCGTGACTTCGACCTCGATCCAGCTGCAGACGAACGCCAACGGCGACCGGGCCGTCCTCCTTTCCGGCAGCTGGACCCTGGAAAGTCTGTCCGACCCGCCATCCCGGGCCTGGAAGAACCTGCAAACCGCGGCGCGGGACTCTGCTTTGACGTGGGACTTGCGGGCCATCGAGGCGCTGGACAGCGCGGGCGCCCTGCTGATCTGGCGCGCCTGGGGCGGGAAGCGCCGGCCGGGCGTCCTGATTGCCCCCCAACACGAGGCGGTTTTCCGCCGAATCGCGGGGATTCCGCCCGAAATCCCCGGGAAATCGCGCAAAAGCGCCCTCGAACCGGTGATTCGGCTCGGGGAACAGCAATTCTGGCTCCTCGACCATGCGCGGGGAATGCTCGCCATGCTCGGGACGATGCTGCTCGACGCATTCCATTGCCTGGCCCACCCCCGGGAATCGCCCCTGCGGGAGGTTTCGGCGACCATCTACAAGGCCGGTGCCCAGGCCATGCCAGTCACCGCCCTGGTGGGATTCCTGATCGGCGTGGTGCTCTCCTACCTGTCCGCAGACACGCTCAAGACCTATGGCGCCGACCTCTACATCGTCGACCTGCTGGGCATTTCGATCATCCGGGAGCTCGGGCCGCTGCTCGTCGCCATCCTGGTCGCGGGCCGCTCCGGCTCCGCGATGACGGCCCAGATCGGGGTCATGCGGGTGACGGAGGAAATCGACGCCATGGCCATCCTGGGCATCTCGCCCTCGCTGCGCCTGGTGTTGCCCAAGGTCGTCGGGCTGGCGATCGCCCTGCCCCTGGTTTCCCTCTGGGCAATCGCCGCCGCGCTCGCGGGCGGGGCCGCCGCGGCGCAAGTGCAGCTCAACATGAGCTTCCTGCATTTCTTCCAGTCCCTGCCCTCGGCGGTGGCGCCGGCCAACATCGCGATCGCCTCGGTCAAGGCGGTCAGTTTCGGCGCCGTCGTGGCCCTCATCGCCTGCCACTTCGGCTTGCGCGCCCTGCCCAATACCGAGAGCGTCTCGGCCGCCATCACCAGCTCGGTGGTGACGTCCATCACGATGGTCATCCTGCTCGACGCCATCTTTGCCATCCTGTTCCGGAGCGTGGGCTTCTGATGGCCCGTGAAGCCGTCATCGAGGTTCGCGACCTCACGACCCGCCGCGGCCAGCAGGTCATCCACCGCCACCTGGACCTGGCGGTCGCCAAGGGCGACATCGTCGGCCTCGTCGGTGGTTCGGGCAGCGGCAAGACGACACTGCTGCGCGCCGTGGCGGGGCTCGACCTGCCCGCCGAAGGCAGCGTCCGGCTGTTCGGCATCGACCCGATCCGCGCCCGCCGACGCGAGCGCCTGGAGGCGCGCCGCCGCATGGGCATGCTGTTCCAGGGTGGCGCGCTGTTTTCCGCCCTGAGCGTGTTCGACAACGTCGCCCTGCCCCTGCGCGAGCTGAAGGCCCTGGACGAAGGGTTGATCCGCGACCTCGTGAGGCTCAAGCTGAGCCTGGTCGAGATCGGCCCCGAGCATGCGGACAAGAGGCCGGCCGAGCTCTCCGGCGGCATGGTCAAGCGCGTCGCGCTGGCACGTGCGCTCGCCCTCGATCCCGAGCTCCTGGTGCTCGACGAGCCCACGGCGGGCCTCGACCCCGACCGCAGCCGCAGCTTCGTCAGCCTGGTGCGGGCGCTCTCGCACGAATACGGACTGACGGTGCTGATGGTCACGCACGACGTCGAGACCCTCACGACGCTGGCCACGCGCGTCGCGGTGCTCGCGCAGGGACGCATCGTCGCCGACGGCCCCCTGCAGCATGTCATGCAGTCCGACCATCCTTTCGTGAAAAGCTTCTTCGGGGGCGCCCCGGCGCCCGCCGCGCTAAACTCCCGGCACTGATGGAAAACCGCTCCTTCGCCCTGCTGACGGGCCTGTTCACGCTGCTGCTTGGCGCGGCGCTGGCGGCTACCTACCTCTGGTTCCGCGGCGACAACCGCGACTACGACGAGTACCTCGTCAGCTCCCACCTGCCCGTCAACGGCCTCTATCCGCAGGCGGCGGTGCGCTTTCGCGGCGTGGAGATCGGCAAGGTCGAGAAAGTCTCCCTCGACCCGCAGAATCCGCGCAACGTGCTGATCCGCATTTCGGTCGACCACAGCATCCGGATCACCCGGGGCACTTTCGCCCAGCTTGGCTACCAGGGCGTCACCGGGATCGCCCACGTGCTCCTCGACGATGAAGGCCAGGATCCGGCGCCGCTGCCGCGGCCGCCCGAAGGCCTGCCCACCATCATCGTGCGCGGCAACGTCTTCGACGACCTGGTGGAGAACAGCAAGCTGCTGCTCAAGCAGGCGGGCACCCTGCTCGACCGGCTGAACGGGATCGTCGGCGAGGACAACCAGAACCGCCTGGAGCGCACCCTGGCGAACTTCGAAAAGGCCTCTGCGCAGCTCGAGCCGGCGCTCAAGTCCCTCCCCGAGGTCGCCGAGCGCGCCAAGGAGGTCGCGGCGAGCGCCCAGCAGCTGCTGGGCGGGGAAAACCAGCAGAGCCTGCGGCGGTCGCTCGACAACCTCGAGCAGGCCACCAGCGCCATCGTGCCGGTGGCCAACGATACTCGCGAAGTGCTCGCGAACATGAAAAACCTCTCGGACAAGCTCGACCGCATCTCGACCGAGCTGTCGGCCGAAGTCACCGAGCGGACCCTGCCGAAGATCAACGATCTGGTCGAGCAGCTCGACCGCGACTCGCGCGACTTCCGCCGCCTGGTGCTGCAGATCGAGCGCGAGCCGCAGAGCCTGGTATTCGGCAAGCGGCCGCTGCCCCCGGGGCCGGGCGAGCCGGGATTCAGCGGAGGTAGACCATGAAGGCGGCAATCGTCCTCGCCGGCGCGATGGCACTGGCAGCGTGCGCGACGAACAGGGAAACGGTCCCGCAGACCTACGACTTCGGCCTCGCCGGGGCGCCCACGCCGCCCACGCTGAGCCTGGAGGTGCTCGACATGCGCTCGCCGGAATGGCTCGACGGCACGCACATGCTCTATCGCCTGGCTTACCGGGATGCGCGCGCCATCACCCCGTACGGCGCCAGCCGCTGGGCCGGCAGCCCGGCCTCCATGCTCACGGTGCGGTTGCGGCAACAGCTCGGGAACCTGCCGGGCGCCCGTTGCACGCTGGCCACCCGCCTCGCCGAGTTCAGCCAGACCTTCGACGCGCCGCAAGCCAGCCGCGCAATGCTGAATGTGCATGCCATCCTGGCCGTCTCCGGGACGCCCGCGCAACGCCTGCAACGCGAATTCCGGCTGGAGAGAGCCACGCCCACCCCCGACGCCGCCGGCGGCGCCGCCGCGTTGTCGCAGCTCGCGGAGGAACTGGCGAAGTCGGTGCAAGCCTGGGCGGGCGAATCCGGGCTCTGCGGTCCCGGCTAGTCGAAGCGCCGCGGGTCGAGGCCCGCGACGAGGTCCTGCTCCAGCGGCAGCGGCTCGCCGCAGACCTGCGACCCCAGCAGTTCGGCCGCGAGCGTCGACCACGTCATCCCGCGCGAACCCAGCGCCAGGCAGGCGAACAGCCCCTCGGGCCCGAGCGGGCCGACCATCGGCAGGCGATCCTTCGCCATGGCGCGAAAGGCCACACGGCCCCGCAGCAGGCCCGCTTCCTGCCCTGCCGCCACCGCCGGCAGCATGCGCTGCAGCCGGGCCAGGTTGGCTTCATGATCTTCCCCACGTTCCGCCGCCTCCATCATGCCCTCGTTGAAGCTCGCACCGACGCACAGCCGCCCGTTGACGGGCGGGGTCACGTAGCCATCGCCCGAGACCGCGATGCGGGGAACGCCCGACTTGCGCTCCGGCACGAAACTGATCTGGCCGCGTACGGCCCTCAGCGGGAGGCGGGCGGCCGGTTCAAACCATCGCGCCTGCGCCGCGTTGGCGACGACCAGCGTCGGCGCCCTTGCCAGGACCGCACCCGAGGCGCCATGCACCTCCCAATCCTCCCCCGTGCGTGCGATGGAAGCAGCCTCGACCCCATAGCGTTGCTCCAGGCCCGCGCCGGCGGCCGCGATGGCCGACGCGCACATCGAGGCCGGGCTCGCCCACATCGCCCCGGGGAACCACCAGCCCGGCGCGCCGGCGGGCGTGCCCGCCAGGTCCGAAGCCTGCGACTGGTCCACGGTGCGCACAAAATCACCGGGCAGCGCGAATTGCCCGACGATTTCCTGCAGCCTGCGAAAGCGCGCATCGTCGCGCGCCAGCTGGAGCACGCCGCCCTGCCCCCGCAGGATGCCGTGGCCGGCCGATTGGAGCGCCTCCAGCCCGCGCGCGGCATGCAGGAATCCGGCCGTCGTGAACCGGCTGTGCGTGTTCCAGTCGCCGGAGACCACCGGGCGAATGAGGCCCGCGGGATTTCCCGACGCTTCCTGCGCCGGACCGGCGTGGCGCTCGATCATCTGCACCGACCACCCCCGGCGCACGAGGGCCTGTGCGCAGCTCGTGCCGGCCAGGCCCGCGCCGATCACGATCGCACGCCGGGCCGACAGGGCGGGACGGGCGCGGCCCGCGCCCTGGAATGCGCCGGCCAGCATTTCCTGCTTGGCCGCGAAGCCCCTGCGTTTCTCCACCGAGAATCCCGCGGCGGCGAGTCCGGTGCGGACCTTCGCGGCCACCGTGTAAGTCGCGCAGGTGGCCCCCGGGGCCGCCAGCCGCGCCACCTCGCGAAACACCGCTTCGCTCCACATCGCCTCGTTGCGCGCGGGCGCGAACCCATCCAGGTAGAACGCGTCCACG
>DASZQJ010000115.1:0-9418 GCA_035549715.1 Burkholderiales bacterium | reverse complement strand
ATGTCGGCGCGCACCTTGTCGGGAGCGTTCATGATCGGGTCTCCTCCGAAACCTGTTCCGATGCAGCCAATATACCCCAGCGGCAACGGCGCCAGCCATGACAGGCCGGCGAAAGGGAAGAAAGGCTGGGGACCGGGTACTGGGTACTGCGTGCTGGGTACTGCGTGCTGGGTGCTGCCTGGAGCGCGTGACGGGTGAAGCGCGTGACGGATATGGCTCGTGAAGGGCATTGAAGCTGGTGAAGGCGTAGCCGAGCCGTTCCCGCAGCACTCAGTACACAGCACGCAGTACCCAGCACTCAGCACTCGCAACGCGCCTTCCTAGCTTTTCTTCATCTTCTGCGCGAACTTCTGGCGGAATTTCGCGACCTTGGGCGCAACCACGAACTGGCAGTAGGGCTGGTTCGGGTTGTTCTCGTAGTACTCCTGGTGATAGCCCTCGGCCCGGTAGAAGTGCTCGGCGGGGACCACCTGGGTCACGATCGGGTCGGCGAAGGCCTTGTCGTCCTCCAGCTCGCGAAGGATGGCCTCGGCCTGGGCCTTTTGTTCGGACGAGTGATAGAAGATCGCCGACCGGTACTGGGTGCCGACGTCGTTGCCCTGCCGGTTCAGGGTCGTCGGGTCGTGGATCACGAAGAACACTTCGAGCAGGTCCCGGTAACGGATGCGGGCAGGGTCGAAGGCCACCTGCACGACTTCCGCGTGGCCGGTGTCGCCGTCGCACACGCGCTGGTAGGTGGGTTCGGGCAGGTGCCCGCCCATGTAGCCGGATTCGACGCTTTGCACGCCCTCCAGCCGGTCGTAGACCGCCTCCAGGCACCAGAAGCATCCGCCCGCCAGTGTCGCGATTTCCGTGCCCGCCGCCATTGCCGCCTCCTCGTCCGCAGAAGTGTAACCCTACGTGGGGATGGTGCGGCCGGATGCAACGGGGCGCGCGGGCGGGACGTCTAGGCGGCCAGCCGCGCGGCCCCGGACCTTTGGTCGATCACTTCCTGCCATGCGGCCGCGAGGCGCATCGCGAGCGCATCGGCATGCCATTCCGTCACATAGGCCCGGCCCTCCTGCGCCAGCCGCGCCCGCAGGGCGGGATCGCCGATGAGGGTGCGGATGCTGGCGGCGAAATCAGCCACGTCATCCTCCGGCACCAGCGCGCCGCGCTTCGGGCCCACGACATCGCGGGTGCCCATCACGGCGGTGGAGATCACCGGCACGCCCAGGGCCATGGCCTCGAGCAGCACCAGCCCCTGGGTCTCGGTGCGCGAAGCGAATATGAAGGCGTCGGCCGCGCGGTAGCAATCCATCAGATCGGTGGCGCGGTCCAGGTAGCCGACGAACAGCAGGTTGGGCCCAAGCCCCAGCTTCCCGCCCAGGCGCTTGAGCGAATCCAGCGCCGGGCCCTCGCCGGCAATCACGAACAGCAGCCCGGGGTGCTCCGCGAGCGCAAGCTTGACCGCGTGGAACAGGAACTCGATGTTCTTCTCGTGCGCGACCCGGCCGACGAACAGCAGCACGGGACGGTCCTGCGGAATGCCATGCTTGAGGCGAAAGCGGGCACGGTCGCCGCCCGAGAACCGGTTCACGGGAATCCCGGTGGGGATGACGTGAATCGGCGCGGTCACCCCGTACTCGCCGAGCTTGTCGCGCATGGCGATCGAGGGCACGACCAGCGCGTCCATGCGATTGCACTGGGTGCGCGAGAAACGCCGCGACAGGCCCCGCAGGACGTCCCTGGGCAGCAGCGGCACGTAGTGGAACAGGTATTCCTCGAAGAACGTGTGGTAGGACTCGACCCGGGGGATGCCCAGCGCCCCGGCGATCTCGATCCCGGCGTAGTGGGCGACGAACGGGGTCTGGATGTGCACCAGGTCGTAGGCCTCCCGCCGCAGTCGCGGCAGCATCGCCCGCAGGTCGCGGGCATACATCATCCGGTCTTCCGGGTCGAAGGGCACCCGGCGCGAGGCGACCCGGTGGATGCCGGGATCGTCCTCCTGCCCCGCGGGATAGGCCGGGGCGATCAGGTCGACCTGGTGGCCGAGGCTTGCGAGTTCGCGCCGGAACGTCTGGATGGAGGTGGATACGCCATTGACGCGCGGGAAGTAAACGTCGGAGATCATCAGGACCTTCATCGATATCCTCGTGGCAACTGGAATGTTGCAAGGATATGGGCGAATTGTGACAGGACGGCGATGGCCGCCCGCCGGCCGCTCAGAGGAAGAACTGGCCCAGCCACCAGAAGACGGCGGCGATGAAGGCGGAACAGGGGATGGTGAACACCCAGGCCCAGACGATGCGCCCCGCCACGCCCCAGTGCACCGCCGAGAACTTCTGGGCGGAGCCCACGCCGACGATGGAGCCGGTGATGGTGTGCGTGGTGGACACCGGCACGCCCAGGCCCGTGGCCAGGAACAACGTGATGGCGCCGCTGGTCTCGGCGCAAAACCCGCCCACCGGCTTGAGCTTGGTGATGCGCTGGCCCATGGTCTTGACGATGCGCCAGCCCCCGAACAGGGTGCCCAGGGCGATGGTGCCGTAGCAGGCGAAGGCCACCCAGGCCGGCAGGTGGTCCCTGCCCGTCATGCCCGCGGCGATGAGCAGCATCCAGATCACGCCCATCGTCTTCTGGGCATCGTTGCCGCCGTGGCCCAGGCTGTACAGCGCGGCCGAGAGCAGCTGCAGCCGGCGGAACCAGCGGTCGATGCGCCGCGGCGTCTGCCGGCGCGCGATCCAGGACACGGCGATCATGAGCAGGATCCCGAGGATGAAGCCCAGCATCGGGGACAGGACGATGGCGGCAGCCGTCTTGATGAACCCGCTGGCGATCAGCGTGTCGAGTCCGCCCTTGGCCACCGCGGCACCCGCCAGCCCGCCGATCAGCGCATGCGAGGAGCTGGACGGGATGCCGTAGTACCAGGTGATGACGTTCCAGAGGATGGCGCCGACGAGGCCGCCGAAGATCACGTAGTGGTCCACCACCGCAGGATCGACGATGCCCTTGCCCACGGTGGCCGCCACCGCCACGCCGAATACGCCATAGGCGACGAGGTTGAAGAACGCCGCCCATGCCACCGCCCAATGCGGCCGCAGGACGCGGGTGGACACGACCGTGGCGATCGAGTTCGCCGCGTCGTGGAAGCCGTTCATGAAATCGAACGCCAGGGCGACGACCACCAGGAAGACGACGATCTCGATGCTCATGGCGGGGCGGGCCGGAACGCTCAGGCGTTCTCGATCACGATGCCTTCGATGATGTTGGCGACGTCCTGGCAGCGGTCGGTCACTTCCTCCAGCAGTTCGTAGATCGACCGCATCTTGATCACCTGGCGCACGTCGGGCTCGTCGCGGAACAGCTTGGCCAGCGCCGAACGCATGACGTGGTCGGCCTCGGACTCGAGGCGGTCGAGTTCCTGGCAGATCGACATGATCTGGCGCGCGTTCTCCATGTTGGAGAGCAGCTTCACGGCCTCGTACACCTTGTCGGCGCAGGCTGCGCCGATGTCCGCGAGGCGCCTCGCCTCGGGCGTGACTGCCCGCACGTCGTACAGGTGGACGGAATGCGCCGCGTCCTCCATCAGGTCGATGATGTCGTCCATGCGCGTGATCAGCCGGTGGATGTCGTCGCGGTCGATGGGCGTGATGAAGGTCTTGTGCAGCAGGTCGATGGCGGAGTGGGTGACCTTGTCGGCCTGCTTCTCGATGCTTTCGATGACGTAGGCGCGGTGCTCGAGGTCGTTGAACTCGGCCATCAGCGCCGCGAGCTCGCGGCTGGCCTTGACGATCTCGCCGGCATGCTCGACGAACAGATCGAAGAACCGGCCCTCGGAGGGCATGAGTCGGGAGAACATGGCGGCCTCCGTGGGTGTCGGGTTGGAAAACGGCGCCGGTCGTCCCGACGCTGTCGCGGATTGTAATGCGCCCTCCTGCGCCTGTCACAAGGCTGTCATAATCAATGCAGGGAACGCCAGGGCCATGATTGGATTGCTGCAGCGGGTAAGCCGGGCCGAAGTCGCCGTCGCCGGACGGGAGGTGGGCCGCATCGGGCCCGGCCTGCTCGTGCTGGTGTGCGCCGAGCGGGGCGACGGGGAAGCCGGCGCGGACCGGCTGCTGGAACGGCTGCTGGACTACCGCGTATTCTCCGACGATGAGGGCAGGATGAATCTGAGCCTGCGGGATGTGGGCGGCGGCTTGCTGCTCGTGCCCCAGTTCACCCTGGCGGCCGATACCCGCAAGGGCAGCCGGCCCAGCTTCACCCCCGCCGCGCCCCCCGAGCAAGGGCGGCGATTGTTCGATTACCTGCTGCGGCGCGCGCGCGAGCAGCATGCCACGGTGGCGAGCGGCGAATTCGGCGCCCACATGCAGGTCTGCCTCGTCAACGACGGCCCGGTCACGTTCTGGCTGCAGGTCCCGCCGGCCGCCGGCGCATGACGGCGTCGCGCCGGGGCGCCGGGCCCGTGCCGGACGGGCGTGAGAGAATGCCGCGTTTGCCCATTCGCGCAAGAAGGCGCTGATTTTCCATGTCCATGCACTCCAATTCCGACGGGCCGGCGCCGCGCATCCTGCTCGTAGACGACGCCCCGGACAGCCGGCTGATGCTGTCGCTGTACCTGCGGCGTTCGGGCGTGGACATCCTCACCGCGCGCAACGGCGAGGAAGCGCTGCAGGTGACGGCCTCGATGGCGCCGGACCTGGTCATCCTCGACTTCCACATCGGCGGCATGTCCGGATTCGAGGTTTGCAAGCGCATCAAGTCCAACCCCGATACGGCGCACACGCCGGTGGTGTTCCTGTCCGGCGAAGACGACCGGGACATGCGCATCCAGGGGCTGCAGGCCGGGGCGGACGATTTTTTCAGCAAATCGGTGCGGCGCGAGGAGTTCCTGGTGCGGGTGCGCGCGCTGATCGGCGCCACCCAGGCGCGCCGCCAGCTGGACGCGGAGGTCATCACCGAGCCGGCGCCCGACGAGGGCGCCGACCCGCCCGGGGCCGCGCGCAACCTGATCGACAAGATCCTCGTCACCTCGGGCATTCCCGGCAATCCCCTGGTGGGATTCCAGTCGCGCTTCGACGCCGTGATCCTGTTCGCGGACCTGCGCGGTTTCACCCGCATGGCGGAGCAGCTCACGCCCACGCAGGTGGTGCAGCTGCTCAACCAGTACTTCTCCCTCCTGACGCGCGTCACCTACCGCTACAAGGGCGTGATCTTCAACATGGCGGGGGACAGCCTGCTGGTGGGCTTCGGCGTGCCCTTCGAGCAGCCGGATGCCGCCGACCGCGCGGTCAAGTGCGGCCACGACATGCTGGCCGAGTTCGAGACGCTGTCCGCGGAATGGAAGTCGAAGTTCGGCCTGGAGACCGGCCTGGGCATCGGCATCAACAAGGGCGAGGTCGTGGCCGGCAACGTCGGCTCGCCCGCCTACATGAGCTTCACCATCATCGGCGACGCGGTGAACATCGCCTCACGGCTCATGCAGCGGGCCCGCGCCGGCGAGATGCTGCTTTCCGACCGGGTGATGCTGGCGCTCGAGGCCGGCGGCTCGCGGACGGGCGCCGTTTCGCTGCCGCCGCTGACCCTGCGCGGGCGCACGGAGCCGATCGCCCTGTACTGCATTCCCTTCGTCAAGGACCGCCTCGACACCCGCACCTGAACCGGCGGGACGGGGAGCATCGTCCCGGGGATCCGGGCGCGCCAGGGCTTGCCGTGACTCCGGAGTCACGGCGGGACGGGGAGCGCCGTCCTGGGGATCCGGGCACAAGCCGCCCCCGCCGGGGCGATGGCCGCGCCGGGTCCGTGGAATCCGGGGCGATAGATTTTCCCTATTGCCGCCTTCAAAACTATCCATTGGATCGATTTTCCCGCCGCGCCTAGGATGGCTGCATGGCGGTTCCAGCCGGAGCCGCCCGCCCTGCCGGAGGATGCATGCGCGATCGAATCGGCAATGCAATGAACACGCTGGCGCGGTGCTGTGCCGCGCTCTCGCTGGTCTGGTAGTTCCTGGAGAGGAGAAACAAGCCATGGCAAACGATCCGAAGTGCCCGTTCCACGCCACCGCCGGTGCAGGCCCGTCCAACCGCGACTGGTGGCCGAACCAGCTGCGCCTGGACCTGCTGAACCAGCATTCCTCCCGCTCCGACCCCATGGGGGAGGATTTCGACTACGCGCGCGAGTTCAGCAGCCTCGACCTGGCCGCCGTGAAAAAGGACCTCGCGGCGCTGATGACCGATTCCCAACCCTGGTGGCCGGCGGACTTCGGCCACTACGGGCCGCTGTTCGTGCGCATGGCCTGGCACAGCGCCGGCACTTACCGCACGGGCGACGGCCGCGGAGGCGGCGGCCGGGGCCAGCAGCGCTTCGCGCCGCTCAACAGCTGGCCCGACAACGTCAGCCTCGACAAGGCCCGCCGCCTGCTGTGGCCGATCAAGCAAAAGTACGGCCGCAAGATCTCCTGGGCCGACCTCATGATCCTCGCCGGCAACGTCGCCCTGGAAACCATGGGCTTCAAGACCTTCGGTTTCGGCGGCGGCCGCCCGGACACATGGGAACCGGACCAGGACGTGTACTGGGGCCGCGAAGCCCGGTGGCTCGGCGGCGACCTGCGCTACGCCGGGGGCTCCCCCGGTGCGGGCGAGGACTCCGGCGCGCCCGCGAGGGAAGATGGCCGCCAGGCGCCGCACGCACGCGACCTGGAGAACCCGCTGGCCGCCGTGCAGATGGGCCTGATCTACGTCAACCCCGAAGGCCCGGACGGCAAGCCCGATCCGGTCGCCGCCGCCAGGGACATCCGCGACACTTTCGGCCGCATGGCGATGAACGACGAGGAAACCGTCGCGCTGATCGCCGGTGGACACACGTTCGGCAAGACGCACGGCGCCGGCCCGGCGGACAACGTGGGCGCCGAACCGGAAGCCGCCGGACTCGAGGCGCAGGGCCTGGGCTGGAGCAACAGGTTCGGCTCGGGCAAGGGTGCGGACACGATCACCAGCGGCCTGGAGGTCACCTGGACCACCACGCCGACGAAGTGGAGCAACAACTTCTTCTGGAACCTGTTCGGCTACGAGTGGGAGCTGACGAAGAGTCCCGCCGGCGCGCACCAATGGGTCGCCAAGGGCGCGGGCGCGACGATCCCGCACGCCCACGATCCGTCGAAGAAACTCGTGCCGACGATGCTGACCACCGACCTGTCGCTGCGGTTCGATCCGGCTTACGAGAAGATCTCCCGCCGCTTCATGGAGAATCCGGACCAGTTCGCGGAGGCGTTCGCGCGCGCCTGGTTCAAGCTGACCCACCGCGACATGGGGCCGAAGTCGCGCTATCTCGGCCCCGAGGTGCCGGCCGAAGACCTGATCTGGCAGGACCCCGTGCCCGCCGTCGACCACAAGCGTGTCGATGACCAGGATGTGGCCGCCCTGAAGGCGAAAGTGCTCGCCTCGGGGTTGACGGTCGCCGAGCTGGTGTCGACGGCCTGGGCATCGGCCTCGACGTTCCGCGGCTCCGACAAGCGCGGCGGCGCCAATGGCGCGCGCATTCGACTGGCGCCCCAGAAGGATTGGGAAGCCAACGAGCCGGCGCAACTCGCAAGGGTGCTCGAAGTGCTGGAAGGCATCCGGACCGGGTTCAACCAGTCGGCGTCCGGCGGCAGGAGGATTTCGCTCGCCGACCTGATCGTCCTGGCCGGCGGCGCCGCCGTTGAGCAGGCCGCGAAGGACGCCGGCGTCGCGGTGACCGTGCCCTTCTTCCCCGGGCGCACCGATGCGTCACAGGCGCAGACGGACGTCGAGTCCTTCTCCGTGCTCGAGCCGGTCGCCGACGGTTTCCGCAACTACCTCAAGGGCCACTACAGCGTGCCGGCCGAGGCGTTGCTGGTCGACAAGGCGCAGCTGCTCACCCTGACCGCGCCGGAAATGACGGTGCTCGTGGGCGGGCTGCGCGTCCTGGGGGCCAACGTCGGGCGGTCGAGGCACGGCGTCTTCACGCAGCGGCCGGGCGCGCTCACCAACGATTTCTTCGTGAACCTGCTCGACATGGGCACGGAATGGAAGCCGGTTTCGGCCGCCAGGGACGTGTTCGAGGGACGGGACCGCAAGACCGGCGCGCCGAAGTGGACGGGCACGCGCGTCGACCTGGTGTTCGGGTCGAACTCGGTGCTCCGGGCCCTCGCGGAGGTCTACGGCAGCGCCGACGCCCAGGAGAAGTTCGTGCGTGATTTCGTGGCGGCCTGGACCAAGGTGATGAACCTGGACCGCTTCGACCTCCGCTAGCACCGCGCCCATGAGTGCCGCGATCCTGGCTGCCGGAAGGTGGCTCAACGACGGCCCGCTTCCGACCCGCCATCCGTGGCGGCGGATCGCGGGGGCGGCCGTCGTCGCGGTGGGTGCCATGGCCATGCTGGAAAGCGCAATGCTCCGCCTGCTCCAGTGGGCCGCCGGCTGGATGGCCTGAACGCCCCGCGGCCGGGGAGCTGCAACCAGACGTAGTCCGGGGGCGTATCCCCGGCGCCCTGTGGCAGAATCCCGGAAAACAACGGAGGAGAGCCGCATGAAACGCTTCGACCCGGTCACCCAGGCCCGCATCGACCTCACCGCCGCGCTGCGCTCCGCCGCGCGCATGGGCCTCAACGAAGGCGTCTGCAACCACTTCAGCCTCGAGGTTCCGGGCGACCCCACCAGGTTCCTGATCAATCCGCAGGGCTTCCACTGGTCTGAGCTCACGCCGGCCGACCTGATGGTCGTCGACGAGAAGGGCGAGGTCGTCGAGGGCAGGCACCAGGTCGAGCCGACGGCCTTTTTCATCCACGGGCGCATCCACCTGGGCAAGCGCAAGAAGGCCGTCCTGCACACCCACATGCCGTTCGCGACGGCGCTGACCCTGCTCGATGGCGGCGAGCTCGACGTGTTCGCCAACCAGAACGCCATGCGCTACTACGGCCGCATCGGCTACGACCGCGAGTACGGCGGCGTCGCACTCGCCAACGAGGAAGGCGACCGCATCTGCAACGCGCTGGGCAACAATGACGTCGTCTTCATGCAGCACCACGGCGTGATCGTCTGCGGCGACAACATGGCCTACGCGTTCGACGACCTCTATTACCTGGAGCGCTGCTGCATGGTGCAGATGCTCGCCCATGGGTCCGGCGGCAAGTTCAAGCGCGTGCCGGAAAAGATGGTCGCCGAAGTGGCGAAGCAGATCGAGAGCGAACGCCAGCAGTCCACCCTGCACTTCGAAGCCCTCAAGCGGCTCCTCGACCGCCACGAGCCCGGCTGGTCGCGGCTGAACTAGGGCCCTGGCAGCGGCGAATCGGGCCGCCCCCTGCACGAGCACCCCCAATGCCGGCCGTTTCGGACCTGAGGATCGCCGTTCTGCCTGGCGACGGCATCGGCGTCGAAGTCACCGAGGCCTGCCTGCAGGTGCTGGAGGCCGTCGCCGC
>DASZQJ010000114.1:0-16647 GCA_035549715.1 Burkholderiales bacterium | reverse complement strand
CGCTGGGACGCCGGCGCGCCCCAGCCGCTGGTCATCCTGCTCGACCTGAACCTGCCCGGGCTGCACGGGCTCGAGGTGCTGCGCGCCCTCAAGAACCACCCGGTATACCGGCGCATCCCGGTCGTCGTCCTCACGACCTCGGCGGAGGATTCGGACGTGGACCGGGCCTACGACGTCGGCGCCAATTCCTACATCGTCAAGCCGGTGGATTTCGACCAGTTCGTGCAGATCGCCGGCCAGATCGGGCTGTACTGGGGCGCGGTCAACACGCCCAATCGCAGGCACGACGGGCGAACCGCCTGATGCGGATCCTGTACCTGGAGGACTCGGCAACCGACGCCGACCTGACCGTGCGGATGCTGGGCCGGACGGCGCCGGACATCGCCGTCGAGGTGGTGGGCACCGTCGCCGCGGCCCTCGAAGCGGTGGAACGGGTCGGGCAGGCGGTCCGCGGCGGCCGCGAGCCGCCGCTGGACCTGCTGCTGCTCGACGTCCACCTGCCCGACGGCAACGGCGTGTCCGTGCTCGCCGAGGTCCGCCTGCGCGCGCTGCCGCTGGCGGTCGTCGTGCTGACCGGCTCGGGCGACGAGCAAAGCGTGCTGTCGGCGCTGCGGGCCGGTGCGGACGACTACGTCGTCAAGCGTTCCGAGTACTGGGCCAACCTCGCGTCGACGCTGCGCAGCGCCCTGGCCCGGTTCCATTCGCTCAAGGAGAGGATCGGCCGCCACCTGCGCGTGCTGTACGTGGAGTCCACCGAGCACGACATCGAGCTCACCCGGCGGCACCTCGCCGCCAGCGCCCCCCACATCCACCTGGACGCCGCGGGCTCGGCCGACGAAGCCCTGGCGATCCTCGGCCGCGGGCAGGTGCCCGACGTGCTCCTGATGGATTACCGCCTCCCCGGCATGAACGCCCTGGAGGCGCTCAAGGAGATCCGCCAGACCCTGGGGCTGGACCTGCCCGTCGTGCTCGTCACCGGGCACGGGACCCAGGAGATCGCCCTGCAGGCCCTGAAGCTGGGCGCCGCCGACTATCTGGTCAAGGACACGGGATACCTGCTGCACCTGCCCTCGGTGCTGGAGAACGCCTTCCACCGCGTCCTGGCCGCACGCGAGAAGGCGGCCCTCGTCGATCGCGAGCACGCGCTGCGGGAAAGCGAGGCGCGCTTTCGCCAGCTCGCCGAGAACATCCGCGAGGTGTTCTGGCTGGTCGATGCGCAACGCTCGCAGATGCTCTACATCAGCCCCGCCTACGAGGAGATCTGGGGGCGCAGCTGCGAGTCCCTGCGCGCCTCGCCCGGGGACTGGATACAGGCCATCCACCCCGAAGACAGGCAGAGGATCGAGGAGGCCATCCGCACGGAACAGCCGAAGGGCACCTACAACGTCGAATACCGCATCGTGCGGCCGGACGGCGCCATCCGCTGGGTCCGCGACCGGGCCTTCCGGGTGGACGACAAGGACGGCCGGCTGCTTCGCGTCGCGGGCGTCGCCGACGACATCACCGAGCACAAGAAGGCCGAAGAGCAGCTGCGCAAGAACGAGCTGCAGTACCGCTCCCTCATCGAGCAGGCTTCCGACGGCATCTACGTGACCGACGGCGAAGGCCACCTCACGCTCGCGAACAGCCGCTGCTGCGAGATGCTCGGCTACGACGCGACCGAACTGCTGGGCGCGCATTTCAGCATCACCTACGTCGACGCCGAGCGTCCCCAGGCGGAGGAACGCATGCGCCAGGCGCGCACGGGCGCGATGATGCGCTTCGAACGCCAGGTCCGGCGCAAGGACGGGCGCGCCTTCCTCGCCGAGTTCAGCAGCCACATGCTCGACAACGGGATGATCCAGGTCATCTTCCACGACATCACCGAGCGGCGCCTCGCCGAGGACCGGCTGCGCGAGAGCGAGGCCCGCTACCGAACGCTGATCGAGCAGGCCTCGGACGGCATCTTCATCGCCGACGGCTACGGCCGCTTCCTGATGGTCAACACGCGCGGCGCGGAACTGCTCGGATACCTGCCGGAGGAGCTGGTCGGCCTGGACGGCGCGCTGACCTACCCCGAGTCCGAGCGCGAGGTCCACGCGCAGCGCATGCGCGACATCCGCGCCGGCATGGCCCTGCACTTCGAGCGCATGGTCGTGCGCAAGGACGGCTCCACCTTCCCGGCGGAGATCAGCGTCAAGCGCCTCGACAACGGCCTGGTGCAGGTCATCTTCCACGACATCACGCTGCGGCGCGCGCAGGAGCACAAGATCGCCCGCCTGAGCCGCATCCAGGCGGTCATGAGCGGCATCAGTTCGGCCATCCTGCGCACCCAGGACCGCGACAGCATGCTCGCCGAGGCCTGCACCATCGCGGCCGACGAAGGCGCCTTCCACATCGCCTGGATCGGGTTGCTGGACGACGGGGGCCGCTTCCTGCCCGGGGCATGGGCGGGCAAGGGTTCGGAGTTCATGGCGGCGATCAGCCAGCCGGAAGGCAGGGTCCCCGCGAGCGAGGAGGGTGTTGCGCGCCGGGCGATTGTCGCCGGCAGGACCGTGTTCGAGAACGACATCACCCGGTCGCCCTCGATCGACGCCGTGCGCGCCGAGGCGGTCGCCCGCGGCTGCCGCTCGGCGATCGCGCTGCCCCTGCGTTCGGCGCAGAAGGTGGTCGGCGTCCTGGTGCTGTACGCGGGCGAGAAGGACGTCTTCGACGACGAGGAGGTCCGGCTGCTCGAGGAACTCGCCGGGGACGTGTCATTCGCGCTGACCTTCATCGCCCAGCGGGAAAAGGTCGACTACCTCGCCTACTACGACGCCCTGACCGGCCTGCCCAACCGCAGCCTGCTGTTCGACCGCCTCGGCCGCCAGCTCGCGGCGGCGGAACGGGACCAGGGCAAGGTGGCGCTCGTGCTCGTCGACGTCAGCCGCTTTCGCCTGGTCAACGAAACCCTGGGCCGCCAGGCGGGCGACCAGCTGATCCGGGCAATCGCCGAGCGCATCAAGGCATCGGTGCGGGAGGAGGACACGGTGGCGAGGATGGACGCCGACCGCTTCGCGGTCGTGGTTTCCGGCCGCTGGTCCACCTGGGAGCTGTCGCACATGATCGAGTCGCGGAGCCGGACCGTCTTCGGGCCGCCGTTCGCGCTGGGCGGCGAGGACCTGCGCATCGCCGCCACGGTGGGCACCGCCATCTGGCCCGCGGACGCGAACGGGCCGGAGGCGCTGGTCGCCAACGCGGAGGCCGCCCTGCGCAATGCCAAGCAGCAGAAGGCGTCGCTGCTGTTCTACAGCCCGGAGATGAACGCGAGCGTGGCCGAATCGCTGCGGCTCGAGACCCGGCTGCGCCGGGCGATCGATGCGGGCGAGCTCGAGCTCTGGTACCAGCCCAAGACCGACATCGCCAGGCGGGTCGTCTTCGGCATGGAAGCCCTCATGCGGTGGCGCGACCCGGAACTGGGCCTGGTGCCGCCGGCGAAGTTCATCCCGGTGATGGAGCAGTCGGGGCTCATCGTGGCGGCCGGGAACTGGGCGCTCGGACAGGTGGCGCGCGACTGCAGCCGCTGGTCGGCGGCCGGGATCCACGGGCTGCGGATCGCGGTCAACGTCTCGCCGATCCAGTTCCGGCAGAAGGATTTCATCGCCCGCGTCGTCGAGGCCGCCAGCCAGGCCGAAGCGGCGGGCGGCCGCCTCGACATCGAGCTCACGGAGAGCACGATCATGGACAACGTCGACAAGATCATCCCCCAGCTGCAGACCATCCACGGGCTGGGCGTCGAGATCTACGTCGACGACTTCGGCACCGGCTATTCATCGCTCGCCTACATCGCGCGCCTTCCCATCCAGGCGCTCAAGATCGACCGCAGCTTCGTCATCGGCATGCGGCAGGGCGGCCACAGCCTGAACATCGTCAATTCCGTCATATCGCTCGCGCATTCCCTGAAGCTGCGGGTGGTCGCCGAAGGCGTCGAGACGGAGGACCAGGCGGAACTGCTCGGGGACCTGGGCTGCGACCAGCTGCAAGGCTACCTCGTGAGCCAGCCGCTGCCCGCCGGCGAGATCCCCGCACTGCTGGCCCGACTGGGCTGACGTTCGGGGGGGACGCGGCGCCGGGGCTGCCTTCCTTCTGCCGCCGAATGCGGCAGCAGGACCCGGAACGGGTCCTCGAGGGGGATGGTCGGATTCGACGGAACCCTCGCCATCATTGGTCGAGGTCCGTGACTGCAGGGCGGTAGAGAATCGCCCTCTCGCGTCATCGCACGATCGAAGTGCAGTCCCGGCGCCAGGGTTCATGTTCTGCCTGCGGGCGCCCGCTGTAAAGCGCGATCTTCGGCCATCCGCAAGCGGACAAGGGATCACGCCCTGTCGGGATTTGGACTACACGCGATCGTCCGCCGGAAGGCCCCGGGGCGGCGGCAGCGGTGAATCCGCCCTAGTACCGCCGCGGGGTGCCGTAGGACTCGTCGAACAGGGAGAACGGCGGGGTGCGGCCCACCAGGCTCTCGATGAGCGTGAGCTCGAGGTCGGTGTGGTTCTTGAACGGCGCGGGAACGATGCGCCGGCCCTTGTCCGGCTTCGCCAGGACGTAGCGCGGCTTGTCGTGGTGCACGGACGTGACCTGCTCGGAGACTTTCGGATCGTCGGCGGCGGCGATGTCCGTCGTACCGTAGCA
Source organism: Burkholderiales bacterium (assembly GCA_035549715.1). Taxonomy (GTDB): domain Bacteria; phylum Pseudomonadota; class Gammaproteobacteria; order Burkholderiales; family JACQAP01; genus JACQAP01. The sequence goes on along the minus strand of DASZQJ010000114.1, from coordinate 11,997 downwards.
GGTGCAGACGTAGGTGAGGTCGGGCTGGGCCTCGACGTAGACGCCCGTGCCGCGGATGCCGATGGTGGACGTCGGGCCGATCACGGTGCGGTTGCCGCGGCCGAACACCGACAGCATCGCGCCGGTGAGCAGGCGCAGCTGGCTCACGACCAGGTCCGTGCCCTTCATCTCCAGGCGGCTGTCGCCGCGCAGCAGCAGCGCCTCCGTGCCGACCACGAAAACCGCCTGTGCGCCCCTGCCGGTTTCCACGACGTCGTTGGGGCCGACCTTCGTGTCGATGCGCGCCACTTGCCCGTTGACCCGGACCACGCCGTTCACTTCGTAGAACGACCGGCCCCGGGGCAGCGGCCCGGGCACCTTGCCGAGGACCTGCGCCAGGACGCGCCCGGCAGGCACGCCCAGCCCGGCCGCGTAAACCCCGGCGGCCAGGGCCCGGACCAGCAGCGCGCGGCGGGCCTCGATGACGTCCTCGAATGTCTTTGGCATGACGGCGGCCTTTGGCGTAACCTTTTCGAGATTAGCACCGTCGTTGCGGGAAGGGAAACGCATGCAGCGTCCGCCGGGCAGCCCGCCCGCCTTGCACACCCACGCCGGACTGGCCGCGGCCGTCCTCGCCGGCTCGTGGATGGCCAGGGGCGCGCCCGCCGCGCGCGCGGCGGACGCCACGCGCCTGGGCGTCGATGCCGAGTACAACCACTACACGAACGTCAATCGCGCCGCACTCGACGGCGAAGAGCGCTCCGACGATTCGATCGGGCTCGAGGCCCATGCCACGCGCAGCTTCCTGCTCTCCGACCGCAGCGGCATCGTCGTCCGCGGCGGCCTGAAGGCGCGCGAGTTCCTCGAGTTCGGCGACCTGGGCAGCCTCGGCCTGGCGGGCCGGGTCGCCTGGCGCCTGCAGCCCACGCTGGGCTACACGAGCCCCTGGATCGAGCTCGCGGCCGGCGCGGAGGCCTTCAAGTTCCGCGACAGCGACATCCGCGACGGCGGCCTCGCCAATGTCTCGGCGAGCGTGGGGCGGCACGCGACCGACCGCATCCGGATCGAGGGCGGCGCAGGGTACGAGCACCGGTTCGCTTCCGAAGGCGCGGTCTTCGACCTGTCGAACACCCGCGTCTGGGGCACGCTCGACTATCGCCTCAACGCCTCCGCGACGCTCTACGGCGCCGCCACCTGGCTCAAGGGCGACCAGGTCTTCACCCTGAGCAACCGCGCCAGCTGGGGCAACCTGTATGCCTACGCGGACGCCTCGGCGCCGGATCCGGTCTTCGCTTCGGCCTTCAGCGCCATGCCGTGGGCCTACCGGGTGCAGGCGAAGACCTGGCTGTTCGACCTGGGCGCGAACATCGCCCTCGCAGGCAACCAGGCGCTCGACATCGGCGCCAGCCTGTTCGATGCGAAGGCGGACCAGGGCGGCGGCAGCTACGACGGCGCCACGTTCCGGGTCGCCTGGCTCTACCGCTTGCGCTGAATTGACGCGCGCGGCGCGCGCTTCCACACTGGCGGCATCCCGCCGCCTCGAGGAGCCTGCCCGTGCATGTCCGCCGTTTCTGCCTTGCCGCGCCCCTGCTTTGCCTGCTCGCCCTGCCCGCGCACGCCGCCGACCTGCGTGCCGAGTTCGACCGCCTGGCCGACGAGGTGGAGCCCAGGGTGATCGACTGGCGCCAGGACATCCATCGCCATCCGGAGCTCGGCAATCGCGAAGTTCGCACGGCCGCGAAGGTCGCGGCCCACCTCGAGGCGCTGGGCCTGGAAGTCCGCACGGGGGTCGCCTACACGGGCGTCGTGGCCGTGCTCAGGGGCGGCAGGCCCGGCCCGGTGGTGGCGCTGCGCGCGGACATGGACGCGCTGCCCGTCACCGAGGAGGTCGACCTCCCGTTCGCCTCGAAGGTGCGCACCACCTGGGCCGGCAAGGAAACCGGCGTGATGCACGCCTGCGGGCACGACACCCACGTGGCCATCCTGATGGGCGTGGCGGAGATCCTGGCCCGGAACCGCGAGCGCCTGCCCGGGACGGTCAAGTTCCTGTTCCAACCCGCCGAGGAGAGCCCGCCGCCGGGCGAGGAAGGGGGGGCGGCGCTGATGATCAAGCAGGGCGCCATGGAGAACCCGAAGCCCGAGGTCGTGTTCGGCCTGCACATCACGTCCGTGCAGCGCACCGGCACCATCGCCTACCGGCCGGGGCCGATGATGGCGGCCGCCGACATCCTGAAGATCACCGTGCAGGGCCGGCAGACGCACGGCTCGGCGCCCTGGACGGGGGTCGACCCGATCGTGGTCGCCTCGCAGATCGTGCTCGGCCTGCAGACCATCGTCAGCCGCCAGGTCAACCTCACCCAGGAACCCGCCGTGGTGACCATCGGCGGCATCGACGGGGGCAACCGCTTCAACATCATCCCGGACAAGGTCGAAATGGTGGGCACGGTGCGCACCTTCGACGAGGCGATGCGCGACGACATCCACGCGCGCATCCGCGCCACGGCCGGGCACATCGCCGCGGCCGCAGGCGCCAGCGTCACGGTCGACATCCAGAAACCCTACGCGGTGACGATCAACGATCCCGCCCTCACCGAGCGCATGCTGCCGACGCTCAAGCGCGTCGCCGGCGAAGGCAACGTGAACCTGCGCCCCAAGACCACCGGCGCGGAGGACTTCTCGTTCTTCGCCCAGCAGGCGCCGGGGCTGTTCTTTTTCCTCGGCGGCACGCCGGAGGAAGCCGACATGGGCAAGATCGGCTACAACCATTCGCCGCGCTTCTACGTCGAGGACGGCGCCATGAAGCTGGGCGTGCGCGCGCTGCTGAACCTGACGCTGGATTACATGGAGGCATCGCAGTCGCGATGAGGTGCGAGGCGCGAGGCACGAGGCGCCAGGCCCTCCTGCTCCTGGGCTCCCTCGCGCCTCGTGCCTCGCGCCTCGCACCTTTCACTTCGTGAATTTCCTCGCCCACCTCTACCTGTCCGACGGCAGCGACGAGGGCCTGCTGGGCAGCCTGCTGGGGGACTTCGTGAAGGGGCCGCTCGACGACCGTTACCCGCCGGGCGTCATGGGCGGCATCGCGCTGCACCGGCGCATCGACACCTTCACCGACGCGCACGCGATCGTCCTGCGCAGCAAGGCGCGCGTCAGCGCGGACCGGCGGCGCTTCGCCGGCATCATGGTGGACATGTTCTACGACCACTTCCTCGCGCGCGACTGGACGCGCTTCAGCGCGGAGCCGCTGCCGGCATTCACCCGCCGCACCTACGCGCTGCTCGCGGCGCATCGCGAGCGGCTGCCCGATCGCCTGCAGCGCATGTCCGCCTACATGATCGAAGGCGACTGGCTGGGCTCGTATGCCCGGACCGAGGCCGTCGGCGCTTCGCTCGACGGCATGGGCCGGCGCCTGAGGCGCGGGAATCCGCTGCAGGATTCGGTGGAGGAGCTGCTGCGGCACTACGACGATTTCGCGGCCGACTTCCACGCGTTCATGCCGGAGCTCATCCGCTTCGCCCGCGAGCGGCAGGCCGGCTAGAGCGGCGGGCGGTGTTGCGCCCACGGGCGCGCCTGCTCGAAGGCGCGAGAAGCCTGCAGCACCCGCAGGTCGCGATGGCGGCCGGCGACGATCTGCAGGCCGACCGGCAAGCCCGCCGGGGTGAAGCCTGCGGGGCAGGTCGCCGCCGGCAGCCACGTCAGGTTGAACGGGAAGCTGAAGCCCGCCCAGCGCAACCAGTCCCAGGCGTGCTGCTCCCAGTGCGCGGGCACCAGGCGCTCCGCGGGAAAGGCCGCCACCGAGAGCGTCGGCGTGAGCAGCAGGTCGTAGCGGTCGAAGAACGCGCGCACCCTGTCGTAATAGGCCAGGCGCTGCGCGGAGGCCTTGCAGAAATCCACGGCGGAGTAGGTCCTGCCGTGCTCGATGATCGCCACCAGGCCCGGATCCATCTTCTCCCGCCACTTCGGCAGGAAGTCCCCCCACATGGCGGTGATCGTCACCGAGAACAGGCAGTGCTCCATGGCCGTCGGGTCGCCCCAGCCGGGATTCACCTCCTCGACCCGGCAGCCCAGCGACTCGAACGCCAGCGCCGCCTCGCGCACCGGCTGCGCCACTTCGTCGTCCACCTTGAGGTAACCGAGGTCGGGGCTGTAGCCCACGCGCAGCCCGCGGATGCCCGCGTCGAGGCGGCCGATGAAATCCTCCGGCGGCGCCTCGAGGCTGGTCATGTCGCGGTCGTCGGGACCGGCCATGGCCTGCAACATGAGCGCCGCGTCCGCCACGGTGCGCGTGATCGGGCCGACGTGGGAGATGAGCCCGTTGGCGGGCAGCGGATGGTAGGGCACGCGCCCGTGCGAGGGCTTGATGCCGTAGACACCGCAGAAGCCCGCCGGCATCCGGATCGAGCCGGCGCCGTCGGAGCCCTGGTGCAGGGGGCCGAAGCCCGCCGCCGCACACACGGCCGCGCCCGCGCTGGACGCGCCGGCGTTCATGCCGGGCTTCCACGGGTTGTGCGTGATGCCCGTGAGCGGGCTGCGGCTCACGCCGCTCCAGCCGAACTCGGACACCGTGGTCTTGCCCAGCGAAATCGCGCCCGCATCGCGCAGGCGCTCGACGTGCACGTGGTCCGTGTCGGGCACGCGCCCGCGGAACACGTGGGAGCCGGCCATGGTGGGCACGCCGCGGGTCAGCGAAAGGTCCTTGAGGGTGACCGGCAAGCCGTGCAGCAGGCCCAGGTCCCCGCCCTTCATCACCGCGGCTTCCGCCGCCTTCGCGGCCTCGAGGGCGGATTCGGCCGTCAGCGTGCAGATGGCATTGAGCCGCGGATTGAGGCGCTCGATGCGGGCAAGCACGGCGCGGGTCAGCTCGACGGGAGACAGCGATTTGTCCCGGATCCGGCGCGACAGCTCCGTGGCCGGCAGGTAGCAAAGCTCTTGTTCGTCCATTGGGCTCCTTCGCTCAAAGGTGTCGCCTCACGGCTACACCCGAATTGTCACTGATAAGAACGAGTTACCGGTATTGCGCTGCGGCAGCGACGCCGGATGGCTACGTTCGCACTGCGGGGCGAAGGCACGCTCGAACCCCTAACCGACTGATCCGCCGTTGAAATGGCCATCTGGCACGAAAACTGTAACAGCGCGCGTGGGGGCAGCTCCTCGCCTCCGGGTGTTCCGTGCTTGAAAAACGACAAAGGGGACATGACATGCGTAAAAACCGTGGCTGCATCGTGGGGACGTGCGCCACCCGACACCGAGGAGTCCGCCATGCACAAGACCAACATGCGTAAGACCCTGTTCCTCGCGCCGCTCGCCGGCGCCCTCCTGCTGTCCCTGGGTTCCTCCGTCACCGCCACCCCCGCCGCGGGCTTGCAAGGTTACCGCCTCGACGAGGTGCAGTGGATCTGGATCAAGGCCGACGTCGATGCTGACGGCCGCCTCACCCGCGAGGAAGTCCGGGACGAGGATGCGGCGCTCGCGGCGCGCTTCGACGACGCCGACCTCGACGGCGACGGCAGCCTGAGCGCCGGCGAATTCGAGATCCTGCTGATGAGCTCCTGATCTCCCCTCCCGCCAGGGAGGGGGAAATTGGGAATCGAAGTGCGCCAAAGATCGCAAACCCTCTCTCCCCCGGCGGGAGGGAGGGGGTGGGGTGCGGATCTCAGGCCAGCAGGTCCTGGTACTCCGGATGCCGCCCGATCCACGCCTTCGCATAGGGGCAAATCGGCAGCACCTTGAGGTTCTGCGCGCGCGCGTAGTCCAGCGCCGTGCGCACGATGCGCCCCGCGATGCCCCTGCCTTCCAGCGCCTCGGGCACTTCCGTGTGCTCGATGATCAGCTTGCCGCCGGCGAGCAGGTACTTCGAGACCGCCACCTGACCGTCGACGCTCACCTCGAAGCGCCTTGCCGGGATGTTGTGCACCACCGGTGTTTCTGCGGCGTCAGTCATCGGGATATCCGCTTTCCGTCCAGATCATCGTTTCGCGGGGATCAGATCTCCGCCCCAGACCCTCGTTTTCGCAGAGATCGGATCTCCGCCCCAGACCCTCTTTTTCGCGGAGATCAGATCTCCGCGACCACCCGGCCGGTGACCTTGCCGGCCTGCAGCTCGTCGAGGGTGCGGCTCACTTCCGACAGCGGCCGCTTCTCCAGGGGGATGGGCTTGATCCTGCCGGCGCGCGCGAGTGCCACCACTTCCTTCAGTTCCGCGACATTGCCCACGCTGGATCCCTGGATGCGCCAGGCGCGCTGCACGACCAGCACGAGCGACACCGGGATCTCGCCGCCGTAGAGCCCGACGACGATGAGCTTGCCACCCTTGCGCAGCGCGGCGAGCGCCGGCCCCGAGGTGTTCTCCGAGCCGACGAGGTCGACCGCGCCGTAGAGGGGGCCGCCCGCGGCCGCCTGGATTTTTTTCACGACCTCGGGATCGCGGCCGTTGACGGCGGCCTTCGCCCCCTCCTTCATCGCCACGGCCAGCTTGGCGTCGTCGATGTCGACCGCGACGATGTTCTCGTGGCCCAGGGCCTTGAGCATCTCGATCGCCATCAGGCCCAGGCCTCCGACGCCGAGCACGGCGACCCATTCGTCCTTCGGGATCGGCTTGAGCTGGGAAACGGCGGAGTAGGTCGTCAGCCCGGAGCAGGACAGGGTGGCGGCCCACGCCGGATCGATGCCGCTGGCGTCCACCAGGTACTTCGGGTGCGGGATCAGCAGGTGGTCGGCATAACCGCCCGCCCACTGGATGCCGATCCAGCGCGGCGACATGCAGTGGTTGTCCATGCCCTCGAGGCAGCGCGCGCACTTGCCGCAGCCGATCCAGGGGCACACGAGGCGGTCCTGGCCGATGGGCGCATCCTTCGCCTCGGGCCCGGCGGCGATCACCGTCCCGAAGGGCTCGTGGCCCAGCGTCACGGGCGGCTTCATGCCGCGCTCGCTCATGTGGAAGCGCTTGCCCCCGCCGAGCTCGAAATAGCCTTCGCGAATATGCACGTCGCTGTGGCAGACGCCGCAGTACTTGAGCTTGAGCAGCACCTCCGTGCCCCTGGGCTGGGGCGTGGGACGCTCCATCTTCTGCAACGGCTTGCCCCACTCGACCACGTCGTAACTCAGCATCGCTTTCTCCTATGAACGGCTTTCAACTGCAATCACCACGGAGGCACAGAGGACACGGAGGAGTTCAGGCCCTTGAAGTGCCATGCCTCCCCGCACCCTTGAACTCCGCCTGTGGGGCGTACATCATCGCTTTCCCTGAATTGCCCCGACTTTCCTGTCCTTCGCCTTTCCTCCGTGTCCTCTGTGCCTCTGTGGTGGATTTGTCCCGAGCAGGAATTCTAAAGCCACTTCGCCTTGCGGAAGCGGTAAAACAGGTAGCCGTCGAGCACCGCCATCAATGCCATGGCGGCCGGATAGCCATAGGCCCAGTCGAGCTCCGGCATGTTGTGGAAGTTCATGCCGTAGATGCCCGCGATCATGGTCGGCACCGCCACCAGGGCGGCGTAGGAGGCCAGGCGCTTGGTGACCTCGTTCTCGCTGATGGTGAGCAGCGACAGGTTCACGGAGATGGCGGTGGTCACCATTTCGCGCAGGCTGTCGACCGACTGGTTGAGCCGGATCAGGTGGTCGTAGATGTCGCGGAAGTACTCCTGCAGCTGCGAGCACTGGTAGGGCACCCGGCCGCCATAGAGCTTGCCGATCGCCTCGAGCATCGAGCTGGTGGCGTGCTTGAGCGTCATGAGCTTTTGCTTGTGGCCGTAGAGCGCCTCGATGATGGCGCGGTTGTTCTGCCCGGCGAAAATGCGGGTCTCGATCTGCTCCAGTTCCTCCTCGAGGTGTTCCAGCACCGGGAAGTAGCGGTCCACCACCGCATCGGTGATCGCGTAGAGCACGTAGCCCGCGCCGTGGCGCAACAGCTCGGGTTCGCGCTCGCTGCGGGCGCGCACGCCCAGGAAGCCATGCTGGGTCCGGCTGCGCACGGACAGCACGTAGTTGCGGCCCACGAACACGTCGACCTCGCCCACGTTCAGGTCCTTGCCCACGACCTCCACGAGCTGCAGGACGACGAACAGCATGTCGCCGTACTCCTCGACTTTCGGCCGCTGGTGGCCGTGGCACGCGTCCTCCACCGCCAGCTCGGGCAGGTCGAACTGCTTGCGCATGACCTCGAGCTCCTCCCGGGAGGGCTCGAACAGCGCCACCCAGACGAAGCACTCCGGACGGCTCACGTAGCCCGAGATCTCGGGGGGCTGGATGTCGGCGACCTTGCGGCCGTCCTGGTAGGCGATGCAATTGATCAGCATGGGCGTCTCCGGGTGGTTCCTGGGACTACGGCGCTACGGCAACCCCTGACCGCCATGGCGCGAATCCAGGACAAACCGCCAACCGCAAAAGCGCGAATCCAGGACGAACCGCCAACCGCAAAGGCGCAAAGGGAGCGCGAAGGAAGGCAAGAAGCGGGATGGATTCCCGGGGGGCTGCGGTCGACGGAGTCCACGGTGGGTCTGTACGTCCTTTGAAAGACCATGACTTTCTTTGCGTACCCTTTGCGCCTTCGCGCCTTTGCGGTTGGAGATTGCGGTTGGAGATTGCGGTTGGAGGTTGCCGTTGGAGGTTGCCGTATGCGCCTTCGTGGTGAGGTTTGGTCCTGCAGTGGCATCAGTAAGGTTTGCGGCCGAGGTAGTTCCCCGGCGGGTCGTAGTTGCACACGACGATGAGGGTCTTGTTGCAGGTGGCTTCCCCGCAGCCCACGCGCGCGGTCTCGCGCCACACCATCTGGGTGTAGTGGCCCACCGACTTGAGGTTGGCGCGGGTGAGCGGGCCGTCGAGGTCCTTTTTCTCGGCTTCCCATGCCCGGGAGGCGTCGAGCGCGGTGAAGACGCCTTGCGTGCCCTGGTAGAGGTTCTCGCCGTAGTCGCTGTCGCTGCTGTGTTGCATCCTGCAACTCGTGGCGGCGAGCTTCTCCGCCCACTTCTGCGCATGGGTCGCCACGGGAGCCGACCATTTCAGCGGCTTCAGGCCGACCGCGAAGCGCGCCTTGTTGTGGTGGTCGAGCAGCGCCCTGGCATCCGCCCCGGACATTCTCGAGCCGACGGCGCGACCGGCGACGACCTCGGGCTTCGGCATGGGGGGCTCGGCGGGCCGGGCCGACGGCGGCGCCGGCTTCGGCGCCGCGGGTTTCGGCTGCGCCGCGGCCGGCTTCTTCGGGGCGGGCGTCACCGGCGCGGGCGACTGCGTGGCGCATCCGGCCGCAATCAGGGCGGCGAGCGCGAGCGTCGCGCCCGCCCGCTTCGGAACCGGCAGGGTCATGGGGCCGCGGCGCTCCGCCTCACTGCGCCGGGAAATCGACGCGCTTGATGAACACGATCCTGCCGCCTTCGTTCTTCACGATGTTGTAGCCGTGCAAGCCGTCGCCATTCTGGTCGAATTCGTAGGTGCCTTCCAGCCCCTTGTAGCCCTTGATGCCCAGGATGGCGGCGCGCACCGCCTCGGGCTCCGTCGTCCTCGCGTTGCGGATCGCCATGGCGAGGATCTGCGTCGCGTCGTAGGACCAGCTCGCAAAGGTGTCCGGGTTGACGCCGTACTTCTCCCTGTAACGCCTGGTGAATGCGCGGGTGATGTCGTTGGCGTCGGTGGTGAAGTCGGCAATGCCGTAGGTGCCGTGCAGCGCCTCCCCGGCAAGCTTGAGCGAGGTCACCGCGATGATGGAACCCGATCCCATCCACGCGCCCGGGAACCCGAGCTGGCGCAGCTGCCGCGCGAAAATGCCCACGTCGGGCTCCATGGTCATGTAGGTCGCCAGCGCGTCCGCGCCGGACTTCTTCACGGCCAGGACGGTGGCGGTGAAATCCTGCGAGTTGTTGGTATAGCCCTGGTCCAGCACCGGGGCCACGCCGAGCTTCGCGAGCGCTTCGGTGAGCGCCTTGGCGCCGCCCGAGCCGAAGGCGTCGGTCGAATGCACGATGGCCCACTTCTTCAGCCCGAGCGTGTTCACGCCGAAGTCCGCGATGGTGCGCGAGGAGTAGCTGTCGTTGGGCCGGGCCCGGAACACCCAGCGGTTGTTGACGTGCGTGAGGCTGGTATCGGTGCCGCCGATCATCGTCGGGATGCCCGATTTGGCGATCGTGGGTGAAGCGGCCTGGATCTGGGTGCTGCGGATCGGCCCGACGATGCCGGCGATGTCCTTGCGGCTGCCCAGCTTGGAGAACGCCAGCACCGTGCCGGGATTGGTGCTCTGGTTGTCCTCGACCTGCAGTTCCACCTGCCGGCCCAGCAATCCGCCGGCCTTGTTGATCTCCTCCACGGCAAGGCGGATGCCGAACAACGTGAACTCGCCGGCTTGCGCCTGCACGCCGGTGATTTCATTGACGACGCCGATCCTGATCGGTCCGCCCGGTTCGGCGGCCTGGCCCGCGAGCGGCACCAGCAGGCCGAAGGCCAGCATTCCCAGTTTCATGTTCATGTCCTGCTCCTGTCGTTGTTATGGGCTTTCACGTTCGCCTGCCTGCGCATTGTGCTCCCCGAGCAGCGGCGGCGGCAGGTCGCAGGCCGCCGGCGTGGCAGAGAGGCGGATCGGGCTGCGCAACACCTTGAGCCGGCCTGCCGGCGCGTAGGCGACCTCGCCCACCATCCCGCGCGCCTTCACCTGCGGATGCTCGAACACCTGGTCGATCGACAGGATCGGCGCGCAGGACACGCCGACCGCGGGCAGGACCCCGGTCCAGTGGTCGACGGACCGGGACGCGAAAACCTCCTCGAGCAGTACGGTGATGGCGGCCCGGTTTCGCACCCGGGCGCTGTTGGTGGCAAAGCGCTCGTCCCTGGCGATCCCAGGCCGGCCGGCCGCTTCGCACAGCTTGCGGAACTGGCCGTCGTTGGCGGCGGCGACGATGACGTGGCCGTCCGCGCAGCGGAATACCTGGGACGGCACCACGCTCGGATGCACGCCGCCGTTGCGTTTCGAGACCACGCCCGCGCCGAGGTACGCGGAGGCGATGTTCGCCATCGAGGCCACACCGACGTCGAGCAGGCCGATGTCGACCTGCTGGCCCTCTCCCGTCAGGCGCTTGTGCATCAGCGCGGCCAGGATGCCGATCACCGCGTACTGTCCCGCCATCAGGTCGACGACCGCCACGCCCACCCGCTGCGGCGTGGTGCCCGGCATTTGCTCGGGCTCGCCGGTCACGCTCATGAGGCCGCACATCGCCTGCGCGATCGGGTCGTAGCCCGCCCGTTCGGCATGGGGCCCGGTCTGCCCGAAGCCGGTGATCGAGCAATAGACCAGCCCCGGGAGCTGCGCATGCATCGCGGCATAGTCGAGGCCGTAACGCGCCAGGTCGCCCGTCTTGTAGTTCTCGACCAGCACGTCGCAGCCCGCGGCCAGCTCGCGCACCCGCGCCTGCCCGGCGGGGTCCGCCAGGTCGAGCGTGATCGACTTCTTGCCGCGGTTGCAGCCGGCGAAATACGTGGATTCGGTCGTGTCGTTGCCGGCCGCGTCCTTCACGTACGGCGGACCCCAGCCGCGCGTATCGTCGCCGGTGCCGGGCCGCTCGACCTTGATCACCTCCGCGCCGAGGTCGGCGAGGATCTGGGTGGCATGCGGGCCGGCGAGCACGCGCGTCAGGTCGAGCACCTTGATGCCTTGCAGCGGGGCCATGGAGGATTCCCGGATCGATGGATGTCGCAGAGCATAGCGCGACATGCGCACCGGTCGCAGCCCGACCTTGCGCGGGGCGGGGACGGGTGTTCGAATGGCGGCAATCCCATGGAATTCCTGATCGTCCTTGCCGTCGGCCTGGTGGCCGGCACCCTCGGCGGGATCGTCGGCTTCGGCGCCTCGATCATGCTGATGCCGGTGCTGGTCATCGCGTTCGGGCCGCTGCAGGCCGTGCCGATCATGGCCATTGCCGCCCTGCTGGCCAACCTGTCGAGGATCGTGGTCTGGTGGCGCGAGATCGACTGGAAAGCCGGCGCGGCCTACGCCGTGACGGGAGTCCCGGCCGCGGCGCTGGGCGTGCGCACGCTGGCCTCGCT
>DASZQJ010000113.1:0-45381 GCA_035549715.1 Burkholderiales bacterium | reverse complement strand
CGGAAGGCCGTGATGTTGACGACCTCGCCGAGTCCCTCGACCTCGCCCTCGATCGCCAGTACGCACTCGATCTCCGGGTGCCGGCCCCGCCAGGCATCCACCGCGTCGCGCAGGGCATCATTGAGCCCGAGGTGGTCCAGGGCCACCGGCCGCAGCTGGCGGATGATGCCATGCACGACGTCGTAGAGGTGCGAGGCCACGGACACGATGGTCTGGGCGTTGCCATGGATCTCCGGCGAGCTTTCCCGCGTCCGGTTCGAAATCGCCGCCCCGATCGTCTTGATGGCGGTCACGCACTGGCCGAGCTCGTCATGCAATTCGCGCGCGATCGCCCGCCGCTCCTCCTCGAGCCGGGTCTGGATCAACTGCGTGAGCTTGCGGTTCTGGTCCAGGTCGCGCGCCGCCTGTTGCGCGAGCTTGTGCGCCGTGATGTCGCGCATGCTGCAGATCTCGCCGATCACGCGATCCGCCGTTGGGTCCACCAGGGGTGCCGCGGACAGGGCCACGTCCACCAGGCGGCCCTCGCGCGTGAGGCGCTGGGTTTCCTGGAAATCGATGCCGCGCCGGGCCTTGATCACCTCGAGGTTGTCCTCGACCTCGCGCCGCCGCTCCGGCGGCGCGAGCAGCGTGGCAGACTGGCCGAGGATCTCCTCGTCGGCGTAGCCGAACATGCGCTCCGCGGCGCGGTTCCAGAACGAGATCCGGCCTTCGAGGTCGTGGATGATGATGGCGTCGCTCGCCTGCCGTGCCACCAGCGCGAGGCGCCGGTTTTCCGCCAGGCTTTCATCCAGCCGCCCCGCCATGCGGTTGAAGGACTGGCCGATCGCGGCAAACTCCGGCAGCGCGAACTCGGGCAGCCGTGCATCGAACCGGCCCTGCTCCATGCGCGAGAGCCCGTCGAGGATGGTGCCGATGGGCCGCAGCGACCGGCCCAGGAACCAGAACACGGCCACGTTGACGAGCACGAAGAATCCGAGCACGAGCCAGAAGAAGGTCTTCATGTCGTCCCATGCGTCCAGGATCGATCGCGACGGATCCGGCGTGACGACGACGGCGCCGCCGGGCAGGTTCAGCCGGAACGCCTGCAGCCCCGGATCGACCAGGCGCGTGAACCAGTCCGGCGCCCAACGGCCGCGCTTGTAGATCGACGGCGGCGAGGTGTAGAGCAACCGCTCGTTGTCGTCGTAGAGCTGGATCTCGTTGGCGCGCACCCGGCCGACGCGCTGCAGGAAGGTCAGCAGGGCCTTGTTGCGGGAGCCGTCCACCGGCTCGGCGTGGGCGATGACGGTCTCGAGCATCTGGACCGTCACGCGCGTGCCCGCCTCCATCTCCTCGCGCACCGAGTTGCGCGTCTCGGTGATGAGCAGGTTGGTGGTGGCGAGCGTGAACAGAAGCACCACCAGCGTGATGAGCAGGTTGATGCGAAAGCGCAGGCCGAGGCGGCGGATCATGGCGCGGTGAGCCGGGAGTGGATGCGCGCCGCGGCGTCGCAGAGGCGGGCTGCCATTGCCGGCTGCGAGGCCGAATGTCCCGCGCCCGCCAGCAACTGCAGTTCCGAGCCCGGCAAGCCCCGCGCCACCGCGATCGCCGCCGACGGCGGGCAGACCATGTCCTGCCGGCCCTGCACGAGGATCGCCGGCACCCGGGGAATGCGCCACAGGTTGTCGAGCAATGCGTTCTCGCGCAGGAAGCAGTCATTGGCGAGGTAGTGGACCTGCACGCGGACCCGCGCCAGCAACTCGTCGTCCGGCGGCGCGCCCGTGGACGACGCCGTATCCCCCAGGGTCATGGTGCGCGCCTCGTAGTCGTACCAGCGCCTTGCGGCCGGCAGGGCCACGGCAGGATCCGGATGGCAGACCTGGCGGTGGTAGGCCCCCAGGATGTCGGACTCCCCGCCGGCGAATTGCGTCCAAGCCTCCGGGATGAAACGCTTCATGCCCTCAAGATACCACCGGATCTCGTCGCGGCTGCCGAGGAACACGCCCCGCAACACCAGCGCCGCGACCGCGTCGGGATGCGCTTCGGCATACGCGAGCGCGAGGGTGCTCCCCCAGGAGCCGCCGAACAGGACCCACCGCCTCACGCCGAGCCGGCGGCGCAGGCCCTCGATGTCCCCGACCAGGTGCTGCGTCGTATTGGCGCAGGTCGCCCCGGCCGGCGTCGACAGCCCGCAGCCGCGCTGGTCGAACAGGACGATCCGGTAGTGGCGCGGGTCGAAATAGCGGCGGTGCTCCGCCCGCGTGCGGCTGCCCGGACCACCGTGGAGGAACAACACGGGCAGGCCTTCCGGATTGCCGCTTTGCTCGTGGTAGATGGCGTGGCCGGCGTCGGCCGCCAGCCACTGCCGGTCGTAAGGCTCGATCGCAGGGAACAGGATTTCGCCCGCGGAGGGATCTCGGTCCACGCTCTTCCGATGCCCCGGGCCGGCTTCAGGAATTCTGCAGCTTGAACGCGATGGGCACGCGGACGACGCGCTCCTTGCCCCGCAGTCCTTCGGGCGCCGCGGGCAGCGGCGAGGCACGGCGTACCATCTCCAGCGCGGCCCTGTCCAGGACTTCGCGGCCGCTGCTTTCGATCAGCGATATGTCCACGACCTTGCCGTCCGCGGACAGGCTCAGGCCCACCACCGCCGTGCCCTCCCAGCCTTCGCGCTTGGCCCGCGGCGGGTATTGCTCATGCCGCTTGATCAGCGCGGACAGGCTTCTCTCGTAGGCAGTCACCATCGAGCGCTCGGCGACGGGCTCCGTCCTCTGCACGGGGGCGGCCGGGGCCGGCGGCGGCTGGACCGCAACCTGGGCGGGCGGCGGCGCGACAGCGGGCGGCGGGGCCACGGCTTGCGGCGGCGTGACCGGCTCCGCCCGGGGGGGCACGACCGCAGCGGGCTGGACCGGGGCGACCCGGGCGACCGGCGGCTCGGGCCGGATCTCCGGACGCGGCTCCACGTGGTTTGGCTGCGGCCGGGGTTCGGGCCTGGGCATCGAGAATTGCTCGGGCCTCTGCTCGGGCCGCGGCGCGGCTTGCAGGACCTCGGTTTTCGGCGGCGCCACGGGCTCGGGCTGGCGCGCGACAGGCTCCGGAGGACGCACCGGCTCGGGCTCCGCCACCCTGGGCACCGGTCGGGGTTCGACCGGGCGCGGTTCCGGCTTGACCTGCTCCATGGGCTTTGGCGGTGCCACGACCGGCGGCGGCGTCTCGACGACCACCGGTTTGGGAGTCTCGATGGGCGGCGGCGGCACGACTTCGCGCGGGATCGGCGGCGGCGCCTGCCTCTGCACCGGTGCCGGAACCACCGGGCTCTTCTCCGTGAGGATCTCGACGTCCAGCACTTTCGGCAGGTCGGGCGGCACGGCGCGAAAACCGGGCACCAGGGCGAGCAGCAGCGCATGCACGAGCAGGGAGCCCGCCAGCGCCAGCTTGAACGGGCGCTCGCGGTACCACTCGGTCAGCGGCGAGGGAAAAAGTCCCCCCTGGTCGAACGCGATGTCGGACATGGTCGCAGCGTAGTGCAAGCACTTGAGGCAAGTAAAGTTTCGCTCCCAATCTCATGAAAATCATGAGACCCAATCAGTGATTTGCGTGTGGGACCGGGCACCAGGCCCACGCACAATGGCGTCGACCCACGAAGGTAGGTTGGGGCGGCACGGCCGGCTGCAACGGCGGAATTCGTGGCTCGAGCAAGCGATGCATCCCGAAGTCCAACAACCAGGAGGAAACAGCAATGTGGACCAAGCCTGAATACACCGAAATGCGTTTCGGTTTCGAAGTGACGATGTACATCGCCAACCGCTAACGCGGACGGCGGGACGAAAGCCCCGGCTTCGGGGCTTTCGTTTTTTGTTGCAATGCAATCCCCGACCCGCCCCTTCCGGGAGGACGATCTCCGGATACCCGCGGGGCACGACACAGGGCATTCATGAGAATCCGCGTCCTTGGCTCCGCCGCCGGCGGGGGCTTTCCGCAGTGGAACTGCAACTGCCGCAACTGCGACGGCGTGCGCAAGGGCACCCTGCGTGCGCAGGCGCGCACCCAGTCCTCCATCGCCGTGAGCCCCGGCGGCCAGGACTGGATCCTGTTCAATGCCTCGCCGGACCTGCTTGCCCAGTACCGCGCCTTCCCCGAACTGCAGCCCGCGCGCGGCATTCGCGACACGGCGATCCGGGCGGTCGTCCTGATGGACGCGCAGATCGACCATACCACCGGCCTGCTGATGCTGCGCGAAGGCAGGCCGCTCGAGATCTATTGCACCGACATGGCCCGCGAGGACCTGACCACCGGCAATCCCCTGTTCAACATCCTCGGCCACTACTGCGGCGTGAACTGGCATCCGGTTCCGACCTCCTCGGGCAGCAGCTTCGGCGTCGTCGGCGCCGAGGGACTCTCGTTCACCGCGGTGCCGCTCAAGAGCAAGGCGCCGCCCTACTCGCCGCACCGGGACAATCCGCACGAGGGCGACAACATCGGCATGCGCATCACCGACACCCGCACGGGGCGGAAGCTGTTCTACGCGCCCGGTCTCGGCGAAATCGAGCCGCACCTGAAGCCTTACCTCGAGGAGGCCGACGCGGTGCTCGTCGACGGCACGTTCTGGACCGACGACGAGATGATCCGGCTCGGCATCTCGAAAAAACGCGCGAGGGACATCGGCCACCTTCCGCAGTCCGGCGAGGGGGGCATGATCGAAGTGCTCGGCCCCCTCAAGGCCCGGCGCAAGGTGCTCATCCACATCAACAACACCAACCCGATCCTGGACGAGGATTCCCCGCAGCGCGCGCAGCTCGCCGCCGCCGGCATCGAAGTCGCCCACGACGGCATGGAAATCACCCTGTGAACGGAGCCTGAGATGGGAGCCACGGAAAGAATGCCCTGGAGCAAGCCGGAATTCGAGGCACAGCTGCGCGCCAAGGGCGACCGCTACCACATCCACCATCCCTTCCACGTCGCCATGAACGCAGGCAAGTGCACCCGGGAACAGGTGCAGGGCTGGGTCTGCAACCGCTTCTACTACCAGATCAGCATTCCCATCAAGGACGCGGCCGTGCTGTCGAACATGACAGACCGCGACCAGCGCCGCGAATGGATCCAGCGCATCATCGACCATGACGGCCAGAAGGGCGACGAAGGCGGCATCGAGGCATGGCTGCGGCTGGGCGAGGCCTGCGGGCTGCGGCGCGAGGACGTCACCTCGCTGCGCCACGTGCTCCCCGGCGTCCGCTTTGCCGTGGACGCCTACGTGAATTTCGCGCGCCGGGCACCCTGGCAGGAGGCGGTGTGCTCTTCGCTCACCGAGCTGTTCGCTCCCGAGATCCACCAGAAGCGGCTGGAGAACTGGCCGCAGTTCTACCCGTGGATCGACCCGGACGGCTACTTCTATTTCCGCAAGCGCCTGTCGGAGGCGCGCCGCGACGTCGAGCACGGGCTGCGGGTGACGCTCGACCATTTCCGCACGAGGGAGGAACAGGAGCGTGCCCTTGAAATCCTCCAGTTCAAGCTCGACGTGCTCTGGAGCATGCTCGACGCGATGCAGGTGAACTACGGCATCGGGGCGTCCCGTGGCTGACGCGGGCGCCGCCACGTTCGGCGAAGACACCGTGTTCGAGGTGCATCCGCAATACCGGTTCCAGTGGGAGCCGGTGCCCAGGCACTACGTCCTGCTGTTCGCCGAAGGCCAGATCACGCTGCCCGGCAGTTCCGGCGAGATCATGAAGCGCGTCGACGGCGCAAGGAGCGTCGGCGCGATCATCGAGGACCTGCAGGCCGCCTTCCCCGGCACGGACCTGCGGGGTGACGTCATCGGTTTTCTGGAGCATGTCCATGGAAAAGGCTGGATCCGTCCCAAGCGCGGCAAGTGACGGCCAGGCAAGCAGCGGCCTGCCTGGCAATCCCAAGTGGCTCCTCGCGGAGGTCACGTACAAGTGCCCGCTGCACTGCGTGTTCTGCTACAACCCGGTCGACTACGCGACTTACGGCGGTGAGCTCTCCACCGAGGACTGGCTGCGCGTGCTGCGCCAGGGGCGGGAGCTGGGCGCCGTGCAGCTCGGATTCTCGGGCGGCGAGCCCCTCATGCGCGATGACCTCGAGATCCTCGTCAGGGAGGCGCGCACGCTCGGCTACTACTCGAACCTGATCACCTCCGGCATCGGCCTCACCGAGAAGCGCATCGCGGCCTTCAAGGAAGGCGGGCTCGACCACATCCAGCTCTCGTTCCAGGATTCGACGAAGGAGATGAACGACTTCCTCTCCAGCACCCGGACGTTCGACCTCAAGCAGAAGGTCGCCAGGCTCATCAAGCAGTACGAGTACCCGATGGTGTTCAACTGCGTGCTCCATCGCCACAACATCGACCACGTCCAGCAGATCCTGGAGATGGCGGAGTCCATGGAGGCGGAGTACGTCGAGCTCGCCAACACCCAGTATTACGGCTGGGCTTACCTCAACCGCGAAAACCTGCTGCCCACCCGCGAGCAGCTCAGGCGGGCCGAGGAGGTGACCAAGCGCTTCCGCGAGCGCGTCGGCAACAGGATGCGCATCTTCTTCGTGGTCCCCGACTACTACGAAGACCGGCCCAAGGCCTGCATGAACGGCTGGGGGTCCCTGTTCCTCACCGTGACTGCGGATGGCCTCGCCCTGCCCTGCCACGAAGCCCGCATGCTTCCCGGCCTCGAGTTTCCCAACGTGCGCGACCGCGACCTGCGCTGGATCTGGTACGACTCGCCCGGTTTCAACAGGTACCGCGGCGACGCCTGGATGAAGGAGCCGTGCCGCTCCTGTCCGGACAAGGTCAAGGACTTCGGCGGCTGCCGCTGCCAGGCCTACATGCTGACGGGCGACGCGGCGAACACAGACCCGGTGTGCGGGCTGTCGCCCCACCACAACCTGGTCACCGACGTCGTCGACCGGGCGCAGCGCCCGGTCGCGCCGGCGGTGCAGGTCAAGCCGCTCGTCTTCCGTGACGACCGCAATTCCCGCAGCATCGGCAAGGCGCACGAACCGCAGGATGCGTTGAGCAAAACGCCGCTGTAGGCCAGAATCCCGGCCATGACCCAGGCGTCCGAACCGGCGATGGCCGTGCGCGCGCGCGGCCTCGTCAAGCGCTACGGCGGCGTGCTCGCCGTCGACGGCCTTGACCTCGACATCAGCGCGGGAGAGTTCTTCGGCCTGCTCGGCCCGAACGGCTCGGGCAAGTCCTCCACCCTCCACATGCTGTCCACGCTGGTCGCCCCCAGCGGCGGCAGCGCGACCGTGGCCGGCCGCGACGTGGCGTGCGATCCCTTGGGCGTGCGCGCCGCGATCGGGCTGGTGTTCCAGGACTCCGCCCTCGACCGCAGCCTGTCCATTGCGCAGAACCTGCGCTTCTCCGGGATGCTGCACGGCCTGCGCCCGGCGCTCATCGCGGAACGCTCCCTGCCGCTGCTGGAGATCTTCGGCCTGAAGGACAAGCAGCACCAGCCGGTGGCCTCGCTCTCGGGGGGCATGCGGCGTGCGGTCGACATCGTACGCGGCCTCATCCACCATCCGAGCGTGCTTTTCCTGGACGAGCCCACCATCGGCCTTGACCTGCCCAGCCGGCGCAAGATCTGGCGCTTCATCGCCGAACTGCGCGCCAAGACCGGCATGACGGTACTGCTGACAACGCACTACCTTGAGGAGGCGGACGCCTGCGACCGCGTCGCCTTCATCCGCAAGGGCAGGCTGGTGCAGGCGGGGCCGCCACGGGACCTCATCGCCGGCCTCGGTCCCCACGTGATCGAGATCGAGACGTCCGAGCCTTCGCTGGTGATGGACCGGCTCGCGCCCCGGCTTGGCAGGGGCTTGAGGGACGGCGAGTGCGTGCAGTTTCGCTACGACCGCGAGGATGTCGCCGAACTGGTCCGCATCCAGGCGGACCTGGGATCCCTCGCCCGCGCCATGCGCTGGCGGCGCCCGAACCTGAACGACGTGTTCCTCTGGGTCGCGGAGGCCTGATGTCCTGGCTTCCCGTCTATGCGGTCATCGAGCGCGAGATCGTGCGCATGGCACGGCAGCGCGCGCGCCTGCTCTCGGCGATGGTGCGCCCCCTGATCTGGTTGTTCGTGATCGGCGCCGGCTTCGGCGCGGTCATGCAGGGCGCCGGCACCGACTACCAGCGCTACCTCGTGCCGGGCATCATGGGCATGACGCTGCTGTTCGGGGCCATGCTGGCGGCGCTGAGCATGGTGTTCGACAAGGAATCGGGGGTGATGCGCATGCTGATCGTCGCGCCGATGGCGCGCGCCTGGATCGTGGGGGCGAAGCTGCTTTCCTCCGCCCTGGCGGCCATCGTCCAGGCCCTGCTGCTGCTCGCCGTGCTGGCCGCCGCCGGCTTCATCGGCGCGGATACGCGTTTCGGCCTGCTCGCCCTCGCGCTGGTCGCCACCGCGCTTGCCTGCGGCGCCATCGGCATCCTGGTGGCCGCCTTCACGCGCACCCTGGACAACTACGCCGCCATCATGAATTTCGTGATCTTCCCGGTATTCTTCCTGTCCGGTTCGCTGTATCCGGTGGAACGCCTGCCGGCGGCGCTGAAGGCCGTCGCGCTGGCCAATCCGTACACCTATGGCGTCGACCTGCTCAAGCACGCGTTCGGAAGCGCCACGCCGGGGTTCGGTGCGGATTTCGGCGTGGGACCGGACCTCGCCGTGCTGGCGGGCTTCACCGCCGCCGCGCTGGCCGTGGCGAGCTGGCGCTTCTCGCGCGAATCCGCCCACGAGCCCCTGATCCACCGGCTCACCGGAAGATCGTGAAAGCCGTGAATTTCGTGAATCCGTGAATGTCGTGAATATCGATATTGAGCCCTAGGCCCTGCCGGCATTCACGACATTCACGTGTTCACGGCTTTTACGGCCCTCAGTGGTGGTGTCCACCCTCGCCATGGACGTGGCCGTGGCTCAATTCCTCGCGAGTGGCCTCGCGCACCCCGGTCACCTTGCAGGAGAACACCAGCGTCTTGCCGGCCAGCGGGTGGTTGCCGTCGACGTGCACCCTGTCGTCCGTGACCTTGGTCACGGTGTAGACGGCGTGCTGGCCCGAACCTTCCGCCGCACCCTCGAACTGCATGCCCACGGCGACGTTCTTCGGGAACAGGTCGCGCGGCTCCTCGCGCACCATGGAAGCGTCATAGCTGCCGAAGGCATCATCGGGCTCGAGCCTCACCTCGCAGCTGTCGCCGACGGCCTTGCCCTGGAGGGCCTCCTCCACCAGGGGGAAGATGCCGTCGTAGCCGCCGTGGATGTAGGCGATGGGGTTCTTGGTCTTCTCGATGAGCTTGCCCTCGCCGTCGAAGAGCTCGTAGCTCAGGGAGACCACGCTGTCCTTTCCGATCTGCATTGCCGGTTTCCTTTCCTTTTCGCGAGCGCGCATTCTAACCGATCGGACAGGCGGCCCCGTGCGATTGGCGGATAGAATGGCGCGCGTGGACACGAAATCCGGCATTCGTCTTCTCGGCGGCCTGACGGCGCGCGAATTCCTGCGGCGCCACTGGCAGAAATCGCCGCTGCTGGTGCGCGGCGCCATTCCGGGATTCGAAGGCCTGCTCGATTTCGCGGCCATGGCGCGGCTTGCGCAGCGCGACGACTGCGAATCCCGCCTGGTCCTGCGCGAGGCCGGGCGCTGGGAAGTGGAGCAAGGCCCCTTCACCCCCGCCCGGTGGCGCCGGTTGCCGGCGCGCGGCTGGACCCTGCTCGTGCAGGGGGTGGAAAAATCCAGCGATGCCGCGCGCGACCTGCTCTCTCGATTCGCCTTCATCCCGTACAGCCGCCTCGACGACCTGATGGTGAGCTATGCGCCGGACGGCGGGGGCGTCGGGCCGCACTTCGATTCCTACGACGTATTCCTGCTGCAGGGCCCGGGCCGGCGGCGCTGGCGCGTGAGCCGCCAGCGCGACCTGCGCCTGCAGGAGGACGCGCCGCTCAGGATCCTGAAGCGTTTCAACGCGCAGGGCGAGGCGGTGCTGGAGCCCGGGGACATGCTCTACCTGCCGCCGCAGTACGCGCATGACGGCGTGGCGGTCGGCGCGTGCTACACGTATTCCATCGGCTTTCGCGCACCGTCGCGCCGCGAGCTCGCCACCGAATTCCTCATGTTCCTCGAGGAACGCCTGCGCCTGCCGGGCCGCTACGCCGATCCGGACCTCGTCCCGCAGGATGCGCCCGCCCGCATTTCCAGCGCGACCTTGCGCCGCATTCGCAGTGCCCTCGAGGGCATCCGCTGGAGCCGCGCGGACATGGCGGAGTTTGCCGGCGTGTTTCTCACCGAGCCGAAGCCGCACGTGCGCTTCGCGCCGCCGGCGCGCCCGCTGCCGCCGGCGGCGTTCGTCCGCGACGCGCAGCGCCGCGGCATCCGGCTCGCGCCCGCCTCGCAGATGCTGTACGGTGAGTCCCGCGCCTGGCTCAACGGCGAGGGATTCCCGTTGGGACGCGCCGCGCGCGCGCTGCGCCGGCTCGCCGACCAGCGCAGCGCCGTGCCCGCGGGTTTGCGCACCGACCGCGAGCTCGCCGAGCGCCTTTACCAGTGGTATCGCGCGGGCTATATTGGCCTCGCCGCACACCCATGACAGCATTCATGTCCGAAACGCCGACACCCCAGCATATGCCGATCCTCGGCAGCGCCGCCTACGAAGCGGCGCTGGACGACATTCTCGGCCGGGCGCAAAAAACCGTGCGGATCTTCGAGAACGCGCTGGGCGCCGGCTACAACTCGACCCGGCGCGCCGAGCTGCTCCGCACCTTCCTGCTCGCGAACCGGCGCAACCGCCTCCAGGTCGTGGTTCACGACGCGCAAAGCCTGGACCGTAACTGCCCGCGCCTGCTCGGCCTCCTGCGCGTGCATGCCCACGCCATCAGCATCCACGAAACGCACCCGGCGGCCAGGGCGGTCTACGATCCGTTCGCGATCGTCGACGAGCGGCATTACGTGCACCGCTTCCATTTCGAGGAGATGCGGGGATTGATGGCAGTGGACGATCCGCTGGGCACGCATTCCTTCATCGAGCGTTTCGCCGAGATCTGGGAAGCGTCCTCACCCGCCGTTTCCGCGACCACGCTCGGGCTCTAGGCGCGCCCGGTCCCGGTTACGTTTTGCTACAATCCGCGCCGGGTTGCCAAGGCGGCCCGCATTCCATCCAATCCACTTCTCATCGAGGACCCACCGAATCATGAAACGTACGCTTCTGGTTTCCGCACTGCTGGCCATTGCCCTGACCGCATGCGGCAAGAAGGAAGAAGCTGCTGCCCCCGCTCCGGCCACTCCTGCTCCGGCCGCGACGGCCCCGGCGCCGGCTGCCCCGGCCGCCGATGCCGCCAAGCCTGCCGAAGCCGCACCCGCAGCTGCGGCTCCCGCGACCCCGGCCGAGCCGAAGAAGGAATCGAAGTAAGAAGCGCGGGAACGCAAGGCAAGAAAAAGCCGGTCTCCGACCGGCTTTTTTCTTTCCGGCGGGCCGCGGCCGTCTTCAGGCGATCTGCCGCCAGTCCAGGCCATCGTCCTGATCCGCGACCGCGATCCACCCCGGCTCGCAGCCGATCGCCGCGGCCAGCGCCGAACGGGCGAGGTCCGGACGGTTGTTCTCCTGGCTGAGATGGGCGGCGACCAGGTGCTGCAGCGAGCTGTTGTCGAGGCGCGAGAGCAGCGTCGCCGCGGCGCCGTTGTCCAGGTGGCCGAAACGCCCCGCGATGCGCTCGCGCAGCCGCGGCGGATAGCTGCTGAGCCGCAGCATCTCCAGGTCGTGGTTGCATTCGAGCACCAGCGCCTGGCAGCGCGAAAGCACGGACTCGATGTGGGGCGTGGAACAACCGGCGTCCGTGAGCACGCCCAGCCGGCGGGCGCCGTCGCCGAACACGAACTGCGCGGGCTCGCGCGCGTCGTGGGGAACCGGGAAGGGCTCGATTCGCAGTTCGCCGACGCTGAACGGGGCGTAGCCGGTGATGACGTTGACGCTCCCGACCCCGGCGAACATCGCCTCGAACCCGTTCAGCGTCCCGTAGGTGAGCCAGACGGGAATGGCGTGGCGTCGCGCGAGGCGCGCGACGCCACCGATGTGGTCGTCGTGCTCATGCGTGACGACGATCGCGGACAGGTCGGAAGGTGCCAGCCCCAGGCGCGCGAGGCGGGAAGCGGTATCGGCGAGGCCGAAGCCGCAGTCGAGGAGGATCCGGGTGGCGCCGGATTCGACGACCAGGGCGTTGCCCTGGCTGCCGCTGCCGAGGGAGGCGAAGCGCATTGCGGCGCTCACCCGATCGACGGCAAGGGATCCGGCATCGGCGCTATTTCAGCTCCGCCTGGAGCAGCGACAGGATGCGTCCGGCACTGGGCGTGTTCGCCTTCTGGCCGTCCGCGTTCAACACCTTGACCTCGCTGCCCTTGTCCGAATCGGCCACGCTGATGCGAAACTGTTCCTGCTTCTTGGCCGCGTCGCTGCCGCGCCAGAATGCCAGCTTGGACAGGAAGCTCTCGGATTTTTCGTCCACCGAATCGGGATCGACGTAGCGCACGTAGTACAGTCCCCGGGAGCGGTCGCGGTCCTCGACCGTGAACCCGACGCGGTCGAGCGCCAGGCCTACGCGCCGCCAGGCGCGGTCAAAGCTGTCCCGCAGCAGCAGCGACTCGGGCGTGTCGCCCTTGCGGGTGAGCTCGGCCCGCGGCTCGGCGGGCGCCTTGCGCTGGGCCTCGACCTGCTCCTGCTTGCCGCCCAGGCGCACCATGAGCCGGTAGAGCATCTCGGCTTCGAGCTCGGGGTCGGTGGGACGCATCTGCCACTTGACCTGCTCACTGATACGCTCGCCGACCACCACCTGGTAGGCACCGCGGTGGCTGATGTAGACCTCGGTCGTGCCCGGTTCCTTGCCGCGCTCGAGCCGGGTGCGGAACTTGTCGCGCTCCGGGTACGAATAAGCCTGGTCGAGCACCTTGCCGATCAGCCTGCGGATCGTGCTGTCCGGGATCTTGGCGCGATTCTCGGCCCAGTCCGTCTCCATGATGCCGATGTCAGGAGACTCGCGGTCGATGAGGAAGCCGCTGTCCTGCCAGAACTCGCGGATCACCGGCCACAACGCATCGGGTTCGCCCTTGGCCACCAGCCAGCGCTGCGTTCCGGCGCGCTCGACATGGAACTCCTCTGCCTGCCGGACCGGCAACACCGCCGCGTTGGACGGCTCGCCCGGCCTGGCACCCGCCTGATTTTCGCTGTACTCGGAATAGGTGGCAGTGCCGGAACCGGGCTCCGGCACGTTGTAGCGGTCGCTCGAAGGGGGAACGCTCAGGTCGGGCGGCACGTTCAGGGCCTTGCCCTGCCCGGCGGACTTGTAGTCGATCTTCTTGCCTTCGAGCGTCTTGCTGGCGCAGCCGGTGAGCGCAAGCGCGCAGGCCAGGGCGGCGGCGGTCAATACATTGCGGGTCATCGGGCGGATTCCAGGGGGCGGCACGCGGTACGACCGTGGCGGCGCCGGGTCGTTCACTTCGCCCGGGATCACTTGGCCATCGTCGCGGAGGCACCCGCGAACGAGATGCCGGCCTGCTCCATGGCGCCGCGCAGCAGGTCGTGGAAGGACGAGGACAGCGGGGTCAGCGGCAGGCGTATGCCGCCCTCGATGAGTCCCATCTGTTGCAGGACCCATTTCACCGGGATGGGGTTGGCCTCGACGAACAGGTGCCGGTGCAGCCCGAGCAGCTTGTTGTTGCGGGCCCGGGCGCCGGCGACGTCGCCGGCGAGGGCGGCGGCGCACATTTCCTGCATCAGCCGCGGCGCGACGTTGGCCGTCACCGAAATCACGCCGTGGGCGCCGAGCATCATGAGCGGCAGCGCGGTGCCGTCGTCGCCACTGTACACGGCGAAATTTTTCGGGATGCGGCGCAGCAGCTCGGCACCGCGCTCCATGTTGCCGGTGGCATCCTTGAGCCCGACGATGCCGGGCACCTGCGCCAGGCGCAGCACGGTGTCGTTCTGCATGTCGGCCACGGTGCGCCCGGGCACGTTGTAGAGGATCTGCGGAATGTCGACCGCCTCGGCGATCGCGCGGAAATGGCGGTACAGGCCTTCCTGGGTCGGCTTGTTGTAGTACGGCACGACCGACAGGCTCATGTCCGCGCCGGCCTTTTTCGCGAACTCGGAAAGCTCGATCGCCTCGCGGGTGGAATTCGCCCCGGTGCCCGCGATGACGGGGACGCGGCCGGCGGCGTGCCTGACCGTCTCGACGATCAGCCTGCAGTGCTCGTCGAAGTCAACGGTCGGCGATTCGCCGGTGGTGCCGACGACGACCAGGCCGTTGCTGCCTTCGCGGACGTGGAAATCGATGAACTGGCGCAGGCGCCCGAAGTCGAGGCTGCCGTCCTCCAGCATGGGCGTGACGATGGCGACGAGGCTGCCCTTGAGCATTGCTTGACTTTCCCCGGATCGAAAGCCGGATTCTAACCGAAGTTCACGGCGCCGAGCGCTACGGCGCCCGGCTTTCCCGGACGGCACAGATCCGCTGCACCATGGCCGGCCGCGGCGCATCGATGCGCCGGTCCTCGTACGCAACCACGCGCAGCCGCCCCCGCACCGCCTCCAGGAGTTCGCCGGGGCGCAGCAGGAAATCGGGATTGGACGGCTTGCCGAAACGCTCGTTGCCCGCCGCGAATGTTTCATAGAGCAACAGCCCGCCCTCGCCGACCGCCTCGACCAGCGGCGCGAGCAGCGGCCGGTGCAGGTAGTTCGTGACGACCACGGCCGCGAAGCGCCGGCCGGGGAACGGCCAGGGCGCGCCCTCCAGGTCCACGAGCTGCGTGCGCACGCCGGGCACGCCGGCCAGCGTCGCAAGCGCCTGCGCATCGCGGTCCACGCCCAGCACCGGCCAGCCCAGCGCCGCCAGGTAGCGGCTGTGGCGTCCGCTGCCGCAGGCGAGGTCGAGCACCTCGCCCCCGGCGGGAATGCGACTCGCCCAGGCGCGCACCCACGGCGAAACCGCCGCCGGGGGGACTGCGTTGTCGGGATGGGATTGCACGATCGTCTCGGCCAGGTACGGGTTGGGCAGGCATCTCGCCGTGGATGCGGATGGGCGCGCCCTGGCGCAGGATTATACGGGCGCCCCGCGGCGCGAATTGACACCCCGCGGCGGCGGGTGCTAAAAACCGGGCTCCGGCAAGGCCACCATCCCACACCAGAAGCAACCCGGGAGAACGCGATGCGCATCACCGCGACAAGGACAATCCAGCTGGCAATGATCGCTGCGGTCGTGCTGCTGCCCGCCTGCAGCAACGTGCAGCAGGTCTTCAGCAAGAAGCAATCGGCCACGGCGGTGCTCGCGCCGACCAGGGGCAACGCGGTGAGCGGCACCGTCAACTTCACCCAGAAGGGCGACGTGGTCCTGGTCGAGGCCAAGGTCAACGGCCTCAAGGCCAACGGCACGCACGGCTTCCACATCCACGAGAAGGGCAACTGCGCCGGCGACGCCTCGGGTGCGGGCGGACACTTCAATCCCGCGGGTTCCCAGCACGGCGGCCCCTCGGGCGTGGCACGGCACGGCGGCGACATGGGCAACCTGAAGGCCGACGCCAACGGCCACGCCCAGGCCACCCTCGAGATCCGCGGCATCAGCCTCGGCACGGAAGCCAACAGCATCATCGGCCGCGCCGTCATCGTCCATGCCGGCATCGACGACCAGAAGTCCCAGCCGGCGGGCAATGCCGGCACGCGGGTCGCGTGCGGCCTGATCAGCAAGAATCCCGACAAGATTTTCTAGCCGGCCGCGCCGGCCAACGCTTGATTCCCTGGCTCGGCGCCGACGATCCCTTCCCGCCGCTGTCGCGCGCGGCGCGCCAGCCCAACGGCCTGCTCGCCGCGGGCGCCGACCTGTCCCCCGCGCGCCTCATCGAGGCGTACCGCAACGGCATCTTCCCCTGGTTCGGCGAAGGCGAGCCCATCCTGTGGTGGAGCCCCGACCCGCGCATGGTGCTGTTCCCGGACGAGCTCAAGGTGTCGCGATCGCTCGCCAGGACGCTGCGGCGAGGCGAGTTCGAATTGCGCGCGGACACCTCGTTTCGCCAGGTCATCGAAGCCTGCGCCGCACCGCGGCCCGGGCAGGACGGGACCTGGATCACCGCCGACATGATGGCGGCCTACTCGGAACTGCACGCCCGGGGCATCGCGCACTGCATCGAGGCCTGGCGCGGGGGCGAACTGGCCGGCGGCCTCTACGGCATCGCGTTGGGGCGGGCCTTCTACGGCGAGTCCATGTTCAGCTGCGCGACCGACGCGTCGAAGGTGGCCTTCGTGGCGCTGGTGCGGCAGTTGCAGGCGTGGAACTTCGGCCTCGTCGACTGTCAGATGAGCACGCGCCACCTCGCCTCGCTGGGAGCGCGCGAGATTCCCCGGGCGCAGTTCGCGCGCCTGCTCGCGGAATTGGTACACTATCCTGCGGATTCCGCGCCGGGCATTGCGCTGCCCTGGCGCCTGGAACCCGGCATCTGGAACCGGCGACCCAGGGATGACACAGCTTAACGACCTGCCTTTCTCGGTGCTGCAGTTCTACGCGACCGCGCCCTATCCGTGCAGCTACCTGCCGGACAAGCTGGCGAGGTCGCAGGTCGCCACTCCCAGCCACGCGATCGACAGCCAGGTCTACAGCGAGCTCGTGAAAGTCGGGTTCCGCCGCAGCGGAGCGTTCACCTACCGGCCCTACTGCGACCATTGCCGCGCCTGCGTGCCGGTGCGCATCGTCGCCGGCAAGTTCCAGCCCAGCCGCTCCCAGCGCCGCGCGCACCAGCGCCATGACGGGCTCGAGGCGCGCATGCTCGAGCTCAAGTACCACCCCGAGCACTACGCCCTCTACCTGCGCTACCAGTCGCACCGCCACAGCGGCGGCGGCATGGACCACGACAGCCGCGAGCAGTACCGCCACTTCCTCCTGCAGAGCAACGTGCGCTCGAGCCTGGTGGAATTCCGCGAGGAGGGCAAGTTGCGCATGGTGAGCATCGTCGACCGCCTCGACGACGGCCTGTCCTCGGTCTATACCTTCTTCGAGCCGGACATCGCCGGCGCGAGCCTCGGCACCTATAACGTGGTGTGGCAGGTGGAGCTATGCCGCCGTCTCGGCTTGCCTTATCTGTACCTGGGCTACTGGATCGCGCAAAGCCGCAAGATGGCGTACAAGATCAACTTCCAGCCGCTGGAAGGCCTGGTCGACGGCCAGTGGCGCCCGCTCGCACCGGGCGGCACCTCCTCCGCGCCGGCGGCGTGACGACCGCCGCGCGTTGCCTGCCGGGCCGCGGCCGGGCCGCCGCCTGACGCATGCTCTACCGCGCCGCCCGCCCCCTCCTGTTCCTGCTCGATGCCGAGGATGCGCACCACCATGCGCTCGCAGCCTTCGATCGGGCGCACCGGCTCGGCCTCGTCCCCCTCATCGCAGGCCGCGTGCCGGACTCGCCGCGCAAGGTCATGGGCCTCGAATTCCCCAATCCGGTCGGACTGGCGGCCGGCCTCGACAAGAACGGCAGCCACATCGACGCCCTGGCTGCCCTGGGTTTCGGCTTCCTCGAGATCGGCACGGTCACGCCCCGGCCGCAGCCCGGCAACCCGCGCCCGCGCATGTTCCGGATCCCGCAGGCGCGCGCCATCATCAACCGCATGGGCTTCAACAACCTCGGCGTGGAGAAGCTGCTGGAAAACGTCGCGCGCGCCCGCTTCCGCGGCATCCTCGGGATCAACATCGGCAAGAATTTCGACACCCCCATCGAGCGCGCCGCGGAGGATTACCTGCTGTGCATGCGGCGCGTGTTCTCTGCCGCGAGCTACATCACCGTCAACATCTCGTCACCCAATACCCAGAACCTGCGCCGGCTGCAGCAGGCCGACGAGCTGGATCGCCTGCTCGAGGCGCTCGTGGCCGAACGCCGCAAGCTTGCCGGTCAACACGGCAAGACGGTGCCCCTGGCGGTGAAGATCGCCCCCGACCTGACCGAAGACCAGGTCGCGCAGGCCGCCGCGCTGTTCGAGAAACACGGCGTCGACGGGGTCATTGCGACCAATACCACGCTCGCGCGCGAAAGCGTGGCGGGGCTGCCGCACGCGGGCGAGCCCGGCGGACTGAGCGGCGCACCGCTGCGGGCACGCTCCACCGCGGTGGTCCGCCAGCTATCCTCGGCCCTCGGCAACCGCCTGCCGATCATCGGCGTCGGCGGCATCTTTTCCGCGGCCGATGCGAGGGAGAAGCTGGCCGCGGGCGCGAGCCTGGTCCAGCTCTACAGCGGGCTCGTCTACGAGGGGCCCGGGCTCGTGGCCCGGGTCGCCGCAGGGCTCGCCACCAGCACTTAAGCACCTGAATCCGTTATTTCTTTAGCGCGCGGACGCATATGTCAGCGCATCCCACGGGCTATAATGGTTCTTTATCGCGCCCGCCCCCGCGCACGTCCGCATGAACACCCCCGTCGACACCGAGTTCGCCCCGCCCCGCCTCACGCCGGGCTTCGCCCTGGAATTTCCCGACCTCTATGCCCGCGCGGGCCTCGCCCGGGTCGATGCCGCCTTCCTCGATTTCCTCGGCCAGGCCGACGCGGGGCTGCGCGCCCGCCTCGAGGCCGCGCGCAGCCAGCCTGCATCGCTCGATGCAAAAGCGGAATCCGCGCTGCTGATCGAGGTGGCGCCCCACCTGGAAGATTTCACCGCGGAGTTGTTCGGCATCGTCACGCCGGTTCGCGAGCTCGCGGCCCGCCACCATGACCTCGCGCCGCTGTACGCGTGCAAGCGGCTGTTCGTCCAGCGCAAGGCCATGAATGCGCACAAGGCCGATGCCGCCGCGACCTTCGACCCGGCGGCGCTCGAATCGGCGCTCGTGGCCGGCTTCGGCGAGCCGTTCAGCGAGCTGGCCTTCGCCCGCCACGTGACGCAATGGCTGCAGGATGAGGCCGCGAATGCCCCTCGCCTGGACGTGGCATCGCGCTACGCCGCCTGGGCCGCGCATACGCCGGCCGGCCAGCGCAAGCATGCCGCCGGGGTGCTTTTCAAGGCGCCGAAGAAGCTGGATTTCCAGCGCCTGGTTCCCGTGACCACGCACGAGGAAAACGGCGTCACCATCCACACCCTGTCGCACCTGCGCCGCCGCGACGGCTTCGCGCTCACCGACGCAGGCACCGACCTGGTCGGCGCGCTCGACCAGGCCAACTACTGCATCTGGTGCCACGAGCAGGGGCGCGATTCCTGCTCGCACGGGCTGAAGGAAAAGGCACCGGCCGACGGCAGCCGCCCGCCCTTCAGGAAGACCATATTCGGCGTCCCGCTCGCGGGCTGCCCGCTCGAGGAGCGCATCTCGGAGTTCCAGAAACTCAAGTCCGAGGGCGTGGCGGTCGGCGCGCTCGCCATGATCATGGTGGACAACCCCATGGTCGCCGCCACCGGCCATCGCATCTGCAACGATTGCATGAAGTCCTGCATCTACCAGAAGCAGGAACCGGTCAACATCCCGCAGGCCGAGACACGCACGCTGAAGGACGTGCTCGCGCTGCCGTGGGGCTTCGAAATCTATTCGTTGTTCACCCGCTGGAACCCGCTCAACCTGCGCCGGCCGCTGCCGAAGCCGGCCAGCGGGCGGCACGTCCTCGTCGCCGGCATGGGACCGGCCGGCTTCACGGTCGCGCACCACCTCATGAATGACGGCCATGCCGTGGCCGGCATCGACGGCCTGAAGATCGAGCCCCTGCCCGCCTCGCTGTCCGGCGTGGCGGCCGACGGCAGCCGGAGGCCTTTCGAGCCGGTGCACGATGTGCAATCGCTGTTCGAGTCCCTGGACGACCGGGTCATGGCGGGCTTCGGCGGCGTGGCCGAGTACGGCATCACCGTGCGCTGGGACAAGAACTTCCTCAAGTTGATCCGGCTGGTGCTGGAACGCCGGGACGAGTTCGCCCTGTTCGGCGGGGTGCGCTTCGGGGGCACCGTCACCGCCGACGATGCCTTCGAGCTCGGATTCGACCACGTGGTGCTCGCCGCGGGCGCCGGCCGGCCGACGATGCTGGACATCCCCAACGGGCTGGCGCCGGGCGTGCGCACCGCATCCGACTTCCTGATGGCCCTGCAGCTCACCGGGGCCGCAAAGAACGATTCCATTGCCAACATGCAGCTGCGCCTGCCGGTCGTGGTCATCGGCGGCGGCCTGACCGCGATCGACACGGCCACCGAGTCGCTCGCCTACTACCCGCTGCAGGTCGAGAAGTTCCTGCGCCGCTACGAGCAGCTGTGCGCCGAGCGCGGCGAGGACAAGGTCCGCGCCGCCTGGAACGTCGTCGAGCGCGGCGTGGCGGACGAGTACATCGCGCACGCACGCGCGCTGCGCGCCGAGCGCGCGCGCGCGGCGGACGAGGGCCGCGAGCCCAGGATCCTCGAGCTCCTGCAAGCCTGGGGCGGGGTCACCCTCGCCTACCGCAAGCGGCTCATCGACAGTCCCTCCTATACGCTCAACCACGAGGAGGTCGAGAAGGCGCTCGAGGAGGGCATCCGCTTCGCGGAGAACCTCACGCCCGCCGCCGTGGAAGTCGACGAGTTCGGCTACGCGCGCGGGCTCACCGTGACGCGCAGGCTCACCCACGAAGGCGGCAGCAGCGCCGAGGTGCGCGTCACGCTGCCGGCGCGCACGGTGCTGGTGGCGGCCGGCACCCAGCCCAATACCGTCCTGGCGCGCGAGGACGCGGGCAATTTCCACCTCGACGGCCGTTACTTCCAGGCCTGCGACGAGGACGGCAACCCGGTGAAGCCCGAACGCAGCGCCAAGCCGGCGCGCGTCCAGGTGCTGCTCCACCGGCGCCCCGACGGACGCTTCATCAGCTTCTTCGGCGACCTGCATCCCTCCTTCTTCGGCAACGTCGTGAAAGCCATGGGCGGCGCCAAGCAGGGCTATCCCGTGGTGAGCGGCGTGCTTTCCCGGGTCGAACCGGCCTTCCGCGGCAGCCAGGCGGAGTTCCTCGCCCGGCTCAACCGGTCGCTGCGGGCGACCGTGCATGAAGTCACGCGCCTGACGCCCACGATCGTGGAGGTCGTGGTCCATGCGCCGCTGGCCGCGAAGAAATTCCAGCCGGGCCAGTTCTACCGGCTGCAGAACCTCGAGTCCCTGGCGGCCACCGTGGAAGGCACGCGCCTGGCGATGGAGGGGCTGGCGCTGACCGGGGCCTGGGTCGACCGGGAGCGCGGGCTGGTCTCCACCATCGTGCTGGAGATGGGCGGCTCCTCCGACCTGTGCGCCACGCTCAAACCAGGCGAGCCGGTGGTCCTGATGGGTCCGACGGGTTCGCCGACCGAAATCCAGGGGGGCGAGACCGTCGTGCTCGTCGGCGGCGGCCTGGGCAATGCCGTGCTGTTCTCGATCGGCCAGGCGTTCCGTGCCGCAGGCTCGCGGGTGTTGTACTTCGCTGGCTACAAGAAAATGATCGACCGCTACAAGGTGTCGGACATCGAGGCGGCGGCTGACGTCATCGTCTGGTGCTGCGACGAGGCCCCCGGCTTCCAGCCCGGGCGCCCGCAGGACCGGGCTTTCACGGGCAACATCGTCCAGGCGATGGCGGCTTACGCGCAAGGGCGGCTCGGCAACGCGGCCATTGCCTTCGAGGCGGCCGACCGCATCATCGCCATCGGCTCCGACCGGATGATGGCCGCCGTGGCCGCGGCGCGCCACGGCGTGCTGGCGCCGCACCTCAAGGCGCAGCATTTCGCCATCGGCTCGATCAACTCGCCGATGCAGTGCATGATGAAGGAGATCTGCGCGCAATGCCTGCAACCGCAGGTCGACCCCGTCACCGGGGAGCGCACCTACGTGTTCTCCTGCTTCAACCAGGACCAGCCGCTCGACCGCGTGGATTTCCCGGGCCTGGCGGCACGCCTGTCGCAGAACACGGTCCAGGAAAAGCTCACGGCGCAGTGGATCGACCGCTGCCTGCGCCACGCCGGCCTGCGCTCCGCATAGGCCCAGACCCCACCGCAAAGACGCAAAGGCGCGAAGGAACTCCCAAGCGTTCCCAGCCTTCGGCGGCCCATGTCCGCGACTGGTTGGCTCAACGTCCATCCCGGTCTTGTTGCCTTCGCGGTTCCTTTGCGCCTTTGCGGTGGGTCGCACTAGTGGTTTAATCCCGCCGTGAACGCCTCCCTCGCCGACGCCATCGACGCGCTGCTGCCCCAGACGCAATGCACGAAGTGCGGCTACGACGGCTGCCGTCCCTACGCCGAAGCCCTGGCGGCGAATGAAGCGGACCTCGACCAGTGCCCCCCGGGGGGTGCGGAGGGCATCGACCGGCTGGCCCGCCTGCTCGGCCGCCCCCCCAAACCGCTCAATCCCGCCCATGGCGTCGAGGCGCCGCGCGCCGCGGCCGTGATCGACGAGCGCCGCTGCATCGGCTGCATGCTTTGCATCCGCGCCTGCCCCACCGACGCCATCGTCGGCGCGGCAAAACGCATGCACACGGTGCTGACCGAAGCGTGCAGCGGATGCGAGCTGTGCCTGCCGCCCTGCCCGGTGGATTGCATCGACATGGTCCCGCTCGACCAGCTGGAGGCCGCGGGCAACGCCCATGCGGCCGCATTGCGGCGCGTCGGCACGATGCAGGCCGCGGACCGCTTCCGCGAGCGTTACGAATTCCGCAAGCAGCGCGTGGCCCGCGAGGCCTCCGACCGCGCCGCGCGGCTGGCGGGCAAGGCGCTCTCGAAACTGCAGGCATTGGAAGCGGCCCCGCCGGGGGACGCGCAAGTCGAGCGCAAGAAGGCCATCGTTCGGGCCGCCATCGAGCGGGCCCGGGCGCGGCGCGCGGACAAACCGAATTGAACCCCGCCAAGCGCGCGGAAATCTTCGGGCGCCTGCGGGCGGCGAATCCCTCCCCGACCACCGAGCTTGCCTATCGCACGCCCTTCGAGCTCCTGGTCGCGGTGATCCTGTCCGCACAGGCGACCGACAGAAGCGTGAACCTCGCCACGCAGAAGCTGTATCCGGTCGCCAACACCCCGAAGGCGATCCTGGCGCTCGGCGAGCAGGGCCTGACGCCCTACATCCGGCACATCGGCCTGTACCGTGGCAAGGCGAGGAACATCCTGGCCACCTGCGCGACCCTGCTCGAAAGGTTCGGGGGCGAAGTGCCCCGCAATCGCGAGGACCTCGAAAGCCTGCCCGGCGTCGGCCGCAAGACGGCCAACGTGGTCCTCAACACCGCGTTCGGCGAGCCCACCATCGCGGTGGACACCCACATCTTCCGGGTCGCGAACCGCACCGGCATCGCGCCGGGCAGGAACGTGGCCGAGGTCGAGCGCAGGCTGCTGAAGTTCGTGCCCGGGGAATTCCGCCAGGACGCCCACCACTGGCTGATCCTGCACGGGCGCTACGTCTGCAAGGCACGCAAGCCCGCATGCCCGGCCTGCATCGTGCGCGACCTTTGCGAGTACCGGCACAAGACGACCGCCGATGTTTAATCCGACCCGCGACCAGGTGCGCCGCTTTTTCTTCGATGCCTGGCGCAAGTACGGCCAGGGCGCGGCGCTCGAAGGCCTGGAACGGCCCGCGGTCGAGATCCTCCTCATGCATCCGGAATACCAGCCGCTGCTCGCCACGGAGGAAAGCCTGGCACAGGAATTCCCCCCGGAGGGCGGCCACCTCAATCCCTTCCTGCACCTGTCGCTGCACCTGGCGCTGTC
This sequence comes from Burkholderiales bacterium, assembly GCA_035549715.1. Taxonomy (GTDB): domain Bacteria; phylum Pseudomonadota; class Gammaproteobacteria; order Burkholderiales; family JACQAP01; genus JACQAP01. Next base: position 21,743 of record DASZQJ010000113.1, on the reverse strand, counting down.
CGAGCAGCTGTCGATCGACCAGCCGCGCGGCATCCGCGACCTGCATGCCAGGCTGCAGGCGACGCGCGATGCGCACGAGTCGCTGCACGTGCTGCTCGAATGCCTGGGGGAAACCGTCTGGCAGGCGCAGCGCACCGGCCGGCCGCCCGATGAAGCGGCCTACCTGGAGTGCATCCGCAAGGGACTGGGCTGAAGTCCTAGCGCGCGACCAGCGCGGCACGCGCGGCGAAGTACGCGGCCAGTTCGGAAATCTGCGCGTCCGTCAATTCCTTCGCGCCCGCCTGCATGACCGCGTTGGCGCGGGTGCCCGCGCGATACTCCTTCAGCACCTGCTCGATGTAGGGCGCGCTCTGCCCGGCGATCACGGCGATTTCCGGCGACGCCGGCTGGTCGCCCTGCGCCCCATGACAGGCAACGCACGCGGCGGCGGACTCGGGCGGCACGCCTTCGACCATCGCGGCACGGGGAATCGAGGCGTAGTGCGCGCCCAGGTCGGCCATGTCGCGCTCGCTGAGGGCGCCGGCCACGTCGCGCATGGTGTTGTGCGACCGCTTGCCGGCCTTGAACGCGCGCAAGGCCTCGACCACGTACGCCGCCGACTGCCCGCCCAGCCGCGGCATGCTCTTGAACGCCGTAGTGCCGTGGCAGGCGTTGCAGGTCAGCGTCTTGCGCTTGCCCGCCACGGGATCGCCTCCGGCGGCGGGCGCCGCCAGCGGCAGGGCGAAAAAAAAGAGGAGCGCGAGCGCTCCTCTTTTCGTCGGGACCGGCATCCGGGAATTCCCGGGGGTCCTCAGTACTTGACGACCAGGTCGCCCGGCTGGCTGGCGAAGTAGGCCGCGATATCCTGCATGTCCTTCTTCGACAGGTTCTGGGCCATCGGGGCCATCAGCGGGTTCTTGCGCTTGCCGGACTTGTAGTCCCGCAACGCCTTCACGAGGTAATCGGCGGGCTGGCCGGCCAGCTTGGGATACTCGGGCATCATCGGCTTGTTGCCGGCTTCGCCATGGCAGGCGACGCACATCTGGGCCTTTTCCTTGCCGGCGGCGGCATCGGCGGCCAGGGCCGGCGACGAGGCGCCGAATCCGGCGGCGAGAATCGCAATCCACAGCTTGTTCATTGTTTGCCTTTTGTCGTCGGGATGCCGGTTACTTGGCGGTCGCGTAGTAGGCGGCCAGGTCGGCCATGTCCTGGTCGGTCAGGCTGCCCGCGATCGCCTTCATGGTCGCGTGGTTGCGCTCCCCGGCCTTGTAGGCCTTCAGGGCGGCCACGAGGTAGGCGGCATTCTGCCCGCCGAGCTTCGGCACCTGGTAGGTCTCGGGATAGGCGGTGCGAAAGCCGGGGATGCCGTGGCATCCGGCACACATGGCCGTCTTGTCCTTGCCTGCCGCGGCATCGCCTTCCGCGTGCAGCGGCGTTGCCGCGATGGCCAGGACGGCGGCCAGACAGGCCAGCAGGCCGGCGCCAGAAAGGGTGCGAAGCGTCATGACGGGGATTCCTGAGTCATTGAAAATCCGCGCAACTTTAGCCGAAAGCGGGGGTGGGGGTCAACGTGCGGCCGGCCCCGGGGCTCAGCCCCCCGGCAGGGGTTTGTCCCTGGAAATCTGCAGGGAATGGGTGTAGCGACGGTCGTGCGTGTCCTCCACCTCGACCTGCAGCTCGCCTTCCTCGTGGGGCGTGAACCAGAAGCGGAAATTGGGGTTGTCCGAGAGGGAGAAGTCCACGCTCGCCTCCAGCACCGCCTTGCCCTCGTAGGTGACGCGCACGCTGCGCACGAATTGCGGCACCCGCCCGGGATCGAAGTCGGCGGCCAGGGCGGACTCGTTCGGGTGGCGGATCATGAGCTGGACCAGGTTGGGCTGGCCGAAGCGGATGGTCTCGTCGTCGAACCGCAGCTTCATCTTGCCCAGCAGCGACTCCGGGATGCGGTTCTTGGCGTTCGGCGCGGAGCAGCCGCCCGCGGCCTTGACCCAGCGCTGCGCCATGTAGAGCCGGCCGTCGTTCATTTCCGCCACCGCGCGAACGAAGCTGAAGTCCTCGAAGCGCAGGCGCGTCTCCACCTGCGCGCGCCCGCTTTCCGGGGAAAAATGGAACACGCCCGCCGTGGGCGAGGGGTTGCGCTCGACGATCAGGTAGATGGCCTTGATGTACTCCTGGGGCGTCTGGTCGATCTGCGCCTTGACCGCGACCGGCACGGTCGAGGAATCGTCCGCGCGCATGTTCAGGTACACCCGGATCACGTCGCGCGCATCCGGGTTGATGATCCGGTCGCCGAACATCAGGGTCTTGATCGGCTCCCAGTAGGGACTCCGGGCCGGATCCGGCTCCGCCTTCTCGTTGGCGGCGGCATTCAGCGCGCCCAGCCCCAGCGCCAGTCCGGCCAGCACCGCAACGACCGCTCTCCAGGCTTTCATCGCCCTCTCCCGGGACGTGGATCGAGCGAAAAGTATAGCCGAGGCCGCCCTTGGCCGAGCGCCGGTCCACCCCATGCAAACGACGCATGGGCGGTCGCGACTTGCCCCGGGGACGAACATCAGGGCATCCCGGCATGGTGACGCCGAGCGCCGGTCCGCCCCATGCAAACGACGCATGGGCGGTCGCGAAGCAGTCCCTGGTGGCTCAGTCCTCCCATTCCAGTTCCGTGTAGGCCGTCGTGACGTTGCGGCGGTGGAACAGGTCGAAGAGCTGCCAGCGGCCCGCCTCCTGCAGTCCGACCTCGTCGGTGGCCTGTTGCAGGGTCTTGCGCGCGCGCAATGCGGCACGGGTTTCCCGGAGGATGGTGTCGAAGTAGCGCTGCTGCGCGTCCAGGGCCTGCGGCCAGGGGGCTTCGCCGCGGCCATGGCCCGGCACATAGCGCTGGGCGTCGATGCCGCGCAGTTCCCCGATCACCTTCAGGAACCCGGTGATGCTGCCATCGATGATCGGGGTGTGGCCGACGAAGAGCAGGTCGCCCAGCCACAGGGTCCTCGTGCGCTCGTCGCGCACCGTCAGGTCATCGTCGGTATGCGCCACCGGCCAGGCGCGAACGACGACGACGCGCCCGCCGAGGTCGAGCTTGAGTTCGTCCTTCACCAGCACGGTGGGTTTGACGATGTCGCTGCCCCCGCCCGCGGCGCCGAGGTCGCGCTGCAACGCGTTCAGGTAGGGCCGCGCGCGCGCCGCGAGTTGGGCGGGGTAGTTCTCGTGGGCGACGAACCGGGGCCGGTCCTCCACGAACGCCGCAGCGCCGAAAAAATGGTCGGGATGGACATGGGTCAGCACGACGTGGCAGACCGGCCGGTCGGTCACCCGGCGGATGGCCTGCCGCAGCGCCTGCCCGACCGCCAGGGAGCCCCCCGAATCCACGACCGCCACGCAGCGGTCCCCGACGATGAAGCCCATGTTGGCGTTGTCGCCGAGGTTCTGCGGCGTGCGGTCGGCGATCTCGCCATAGTGCACGTAGTTGCCCGGCGCGATCTGCTCGAGGGGGAATTCGCCCGCGGCACCGGCGGCCTGGCAGAGCAGCATGGAGGCGGCCACGATCGCGCGGGCAATTGTCTTGCGCATGCGGCATTAAAACAGATCGACGCCCGGGTTGCCGCGGCCCGGTGCGTGGGCTAGGGTGGCGGCATGATCCGGATCGCGTTGCCCCTGCTCGCCGCGCTCGCCTGCAACCTGCCCGCCGCGCAGGCGCAGGACGGCCTGGTGGCGCACGAGGTCGCCACGGGCGTCTACGCGTTCATCGGCGACGGCGGCGAACCGGACGCGGGCAACCGGGGCTTCGCGGCCAACAGCGGCTTCGTGGTGGGCGCATCCGGCGTGGTCGTGATCGACACGGGAGCGTCGCGCAAGCACGGCGAGCGCATGCTGGCGGCGATCGCCGGCATCACGCCCCTTCCCGTCGTGCTGGTGGTCGACACCCACGCCACGCAGGAATTCATCTTCGGCAATGGCGCCTTCGCCGAGCGCGGCATCCCCGTGCTGGCGCACCGGGAGACGGCCCGGCTCATGCAGGCGCGCTGCGCCCACTGCCTCGAGAACCTGCGGCCCGCGCTGGGCGCCGAACTCGAGGGCACGTCCCTGGTCCTGCCTTCGCGGGAGGTGGACGGGGACCTGACCCTGGAGGCCGGCGGCCGCCGCCTCGAGCTCATCCATCCCGGCTGGGCCGCCACCCCGGGTGACCTGGCCGTCCTCGACACGGCCACCGGCACCCTGTTCGCGGGCGGCCTGGTGACCGCCGGGCGCATCCCGGAAATGCGCGACTGCGATTTCGACACGTGGTTGCTGGCGCTGGAACGCCTGGCGGCCCTGTCCCCGCGCCGGGTCGTCCCCGGCTTCGGCCCGCCGTCCGGGACCGAAGCCATCGCCGCCACCGCCGCGTACCTGCGCGACCTCGACGCGCGCGTCAGGGCCCTGTATGCCCGAAGCGGCAGCCTGCTGGAGGCGCTCGACGAGGCCGGCCTGCCCGCCTACGAGGGTTGGCGCCAGTACGCGCAACTGCACCGGCGCAACGCCCAGCATCGCTACCTGCAGCTCGAAACCCTGGACCTGGGCGGCGACCCGCGCTCCGTGGCGCAACCGCAATAGCCCCTGCATCCGTTCCGCGTCCCGCTGCGTATCCCAAGCCGATAGAATGCCGCCAGGACCCTCCCTTTGACGCGCGATGGGCAACCGACTCAGCAAGATCTACACACGCACCGGTGACGCCGGGACCACGGGGCTGGGGGACGGCTCCCGGGTGGCCAAGGACAGCCTGCGCATCCAGGCCATCGGCGCCGTCGATGAGCTCAACAGCGCCATCGGCGTGCTGCTGTCCGAGCCGGTGTCGGCCGCGGTCCGCGACTGCCTGCACGGCGTCCAGCACGACCTGTTCGACCTGGGCGGCGAGCTGAGCATCCCGGGTTACACCAGCATCGGCGAGGAACACGTCACGCGGCTCGAGTCGCTGCTCGATGGCTTCAACGGCGAGCTCGCCCCGCTCAAGGAATTCATCCTGCCAGGCGGCTCGCGTCCCGCGGCGCTGTGCCACGTGGCTCGCACGGTATGCCGGCGCGCCGAGCGCAACGTGGTGAGCCTTGCCGGCGCGGAGCAGCTCTCCGGGGTGCTGCAGCGCTACCTCAACCGCCTCTCCGACCTGCTGTTCGTGCTCTGCCGCGTCCTCAACCGGGAAGCCGGCGTGGGCGACGTGTACTGGCAAAAAGGCCGCAATCGCGGCACCGCCTAGGGCCCCATGTCCCCGGACCGGCTTGCCGAGCTGCTCGCCCGCTGCGCCCTGCGCGACCAGCAGGCGTTTACCGAGCTTTACCGGCTCAGCTCGGCGAAACTGTTCGCGGTCGCCGTGCGTATCACGCGCAGGCGCGACTGGGCCGAAGAAGTGCTCCAGGAGGGCTTCGTCAACATCTGGAACCATGCCGGCGGCTACAGTCCCTCGAAAAGCGCGCCCATGACCTGGATGACGGCGATCGTGCGCAACCGCGCCCTCGACCTGCTGAGGCGGCCGCGCGAGGTCGAGCTCGACGAGGAACACGAGGAACTGGTCGCCTCGCTGCCGGACGACGCCCCGGGTCCGGACGAACTGCTGCGCCAGGCGAAGGACGCTGGCGCGCTGGCCGAGTGCCTGAAGCAGCTGACCGGCGAGCAGCAGAAGAGCATCACGCTCGCCTTCTTTTACGGGCTGTCGCACGGCGAGCTGGCGCAGCAGATGCAAAAACCGCTGGGCACGGTCAAGACCTGGGTGCGGCGCGGGCTGGAGCGGCTGCGGGATTGCCTGGAGCCGGGCAATGCGTGACACGAGACCGGACGGGAGGGCGGGATGAAGCTCGACGACGGCAAGTTGCGGGACAGGCTGGCGGCGGAATACGTGCTGGGCACGATGCCGGCGCGCGCGCGCCGGCGCTTTGCCGCCCTGCTGCGCGAGCGGCCCGCCCTGCGGCGCGCGGTGACCGACTGGGAGGCACGCCTGCTGCCCCTGGCCGACCCGCTTCCCGCCATCGAGCCGCCCGCCCGCGTATGGACGGCGATCGAATCCCGCGTGCGCGGCGCACGCCCGGCGCGCGCGGGCTGGTGGCAAAGCCTGGCGTTCTGGCGCTTTTCCTCGTTCGCCGCCGCGGCCCTCGCCCTGACGCTCGCGGTGTTCGTCAGCCTGCCCGGTCCCGAGCAGCCCGAGGCGCTTTCCGGCCGCATGGTGGTGGTGATGAACGACATCCAGACCCGGCAGCCGGCAATGACGGCGACCTGGGAACCGGACCGGGACGGCGGCCGCATCGTGCGCCTGCGCGTCATGGGCCACGCGGAAATGGCGCCCGGCACCGCCTGGGAGATGTGGATGCTGCCCGAGGACAACGGCAAGCCCGTGTCCCTGGGCCTGATTACCACGCACGAGACCCAGACCATGGTCGTGCCGGCCTCCATGGCGCGGCGCCTCGACCGCGCCGCCGGGCTGGCGATGAGCGTGGAACCGGCGGGGGGCTCGCCCACCGGGCTGCCCACGGGGCCGGTGCTCTACGCCGGCAAGTGCATCAAGACCTGACGCGCGTCGGCATCGACGGCTTTCAGCGTCGACGGGAACGATATTCCCCCAGCGCCGCGCAGATCGCCTCGACGGCATCGAGCGTGCGCGGCGTCTGGCGCGTGATGAGGTCGGCGGAAACGGCGTAGACGTGGCCGCCGGCGACGGCCCCGAGCGAAGGAAAGCCTTTCCAGTCCTCCACGCCCGCCGCCTCGGACCCCACCACGATGACCTCGGGATCGCGGGCGAACACCTGTTCCATCGACACCTCCCCCGCCAGGTGCGGCAGGTCGGCGAACACGTTGCGCCCGCCGCACAGGCGCAGCACGTCGCTGATGAGGTGCTCGCCATTGACCGTCATGACGGGCCGGTGCCACAACTCGAACATCACCCCGACGGGTTCGGCGCCGCGATGGGCGGCGCGCAGGACCTCGACCCGCCGCTCGAACGCCGTCGCCACCGACTGCGCCTGCCGCCCGGTCCCGGCGGCCGCGCCGATCAGGCGCACGTGCCGCGCGATGTCGGCCAGGCGGCGCGGCTCCAGCACCAGCACCGGCAGGCCCAGCGCGCGCAGCCGCTCGACCACGACGCGGCGGTTGCCGCTGCCCCAGGCGAGCACGAGCTCGGGCTGCAGGGCCAGGATGCGCTCGTAGTCCGCCCCCGCGGCATCGCCGACTTGCGCGATGGCGCGCGCCTCGGGCGGATAGTCGCTGTCGCGCACCACACCGACCAGGTGCGCGCCGGCGCCCGCGGCAAACGCCAGTTCCGTGAGGTGGGGGGCCAGGGAGACGATGCGCCCCGCGGGACGTTCGAGCCGCAGCGTGGCGCCGGCATCGTCGACGACCTCGAGGGCGGCGCTGGCGAGGCCGGGAATCAGGCACAAGGCGAGCGCCAGGCGATGCATGGCGGCCGGTGTGGCGGGCTGCGCCGCCGCTCAGCGCTCCATGTACTGGAGCAGGCTGGAGCTGGTCTGGCGCAGGCGCTGCGACAGCAGCGTCACGAGCTTGATGAGGACCTTGGCGCCCAGGCCAGGCTCCTCGAGGATGATCTGCACCATGCTGTCGCGCGAAAGCACCGCGAAAGTCGTCGGCTCCAGCGCCATGCAGGTCGCAAAACGCGGCTCGCCGTCGATCATGGACATCTCTCCCAGCGTGGCGCCGGGACCGACGGTGGTCATGGGCTGCAGGTGGCCGTGCGAGTCCGTCTTCACGATCTCCACCCGCCCCTGGATGATGAGCAGCATGTAGTCGTCGATGTCGCCCTCGCGGATGATCATCTGCCCGGCCTCGGCGCGATAGATCTGCATGAACCCGGTGAGGCGCTGCACGTCCTCGCGCGTGAAATCGGCGAAGAATTTCGAGTGGCCGATCATGTCGAAGATCTGCTGCGCGAGCGCCGTGCCCTCCCCCAGGTGCTCCAGGATCTGCAGCAGCGCGTTGTGCGGTTCTTGGATCTGCGTGTCAGCCATGGTCGCGAACCGGTTGCCTAACGGGACGATTCCTGTGGGACGGCCCCTCCGGCCGCGGCGGGAATCCGGCAGGTTGGGTGGATCATTATGCGGGAGCCATAGCGGCCGGTAAAGCGCCCGCCCGGCGCCGCGGGATCAGGTGGCCGCGGCCTGGGTCTTCGCCAGTTGCACGCGCTTGAGGTAGGCCTCGCGGGCGATGGCGACGTCGGCCAGGAAATGCGGCAGTTCGGGCAGGCGCAGGGCCTGGGGGCCGTCCACGAGGGCCCTGGCCGGGTCCGGATGGAAGTCCACCAGCACCATGTTGGCTCCGGCGAGCACGCCCTGGGCCGTGACGTGCATGACGTCCAGGATGCCGTCCGGCCCGGCGGCGCGCGAGCCCACCGAATGGCTGGGGTCCACGCAGACGGGCATGCGGGTCAGCCGATGCACCACCGGCACGTGCGAGAAATCGACGAAGTTGCGGTGCGGGTCGCCCATGTTGGTCTTCATCCCGCGCAGGCCGAACACCACGCGCTGGTTGCCCTCGCTCGCCAGGTATTCGGCGGCATTGAGCGACTCGTCCAGCGTGATCCCGAAACCGCGCTTGATCAGCACCGGGAACTCGCGCTGGCGGCCGACGATCTTGAGCAGCTCGAAGTTCTGCGTGTTGCGCGTGCCGATCTGGAGCATGACGCCCGTGGCATCGCCGGTGTCGCGCAGGGCCGCGCGGATCTCGTCCACGTGCGACTCGTGCGTGACCTCCATGGCGATGACCTTGATGCCGTGCTTGCCGGCGAGCTCGAACACGTAGGGCAGGCAGCTCTTGCCGTGGCCCTGGAACGAATAGGGGCTGGTGCGCGGCTTGTAGGCGCCCATGCGGGTGCACTGCTGCCCGTGCGCGCGCAGCTCCCGCATCATGATCTCGACGTGCTCGCGCGTGTCCACGGCGCACAGGCCCGCGAACACGTGCAGCGTGTCCTGCCCGAAGCGCAGGCCCTGGTACTCGAAGTGGGTCGGACGGTTGTCGCCCTTGTGGCGCCCGAGCACGCGGAATTCCTCGGAAACCCGGATCACCTGCGCAACGCCCGGCAGGGCCTGCATCTCGTCCACCTGCAGGGCCTTGGTGTTGCCGATCAGGTAGACCTCGGTGACCGATCGCTCCTTGCCCTGCACGTGGTGCACCCGCGACTGGATGCCCGGCAGGCGCGACAGCGCCTGCATGAGCTGGTCGTACTCGGCGCTTTGCGGGATCGCGGTGTCGGAGAGGATGAGGATCATGGAAATTCCGTGACTGTCGTGACTACGTGAATGTCGTGACTGCGTGAGATCGATCCAGAGCCCCGAGACATTGCGGCAGTCACGGCGTCACGACGGTCACGACCGTCACGGCCCTTCAAGCCGTTCCGCCGACGGTGATGCCGTCGATGCGCAGCGTCGGCTGGCCCACGCCCACGGGCACGCTCTGGCCCTCCTTGCCGCAGGTGCCGATGCCGGAATCGAGGCTCATGTCGTTGCCGATCATGGACACGCGCGTGAGCGCATCGGGCCCGTTGCCGATCAGGGTGGCGCCCTTCACCGGGTAGGTCACCTTGCCGTCCTCGATCATGTAGGCCTCGGCTGCCGAGAATACGAACTTGCCGCTGACGATGTCCACCTGCCCGCCGCCGAAATTGACCGCGTACAGTCCGCGCTTGACGGAGCGCACGATTTCCTGCGGATCCCTGTCGCCGTTGAGCATGAAGGTGTTGGTCATGCGCGGCATGGTGACGTGGGCATAGGATTCGCGCCGCCCGTTTCCGGTGACCGGCACGCCCATCAGCCTCGCGTTGAGGCTGTCCTGGATGTAGCCCTTGAGGATGCCGTCCTCGATGAGCACGTTGCGCCGGGTCGGGTTGCCTTCGTCGTCCACGCTGAGCGAGCCGCGGCGGCGCGCGAGGGTGCCGTCGTCGACCACCGTGACCCCGGGGGCGGCCACGCGCTCGCCGATGCGGCCGGAAAAGATCGAGCTGCCCTTGCGGTTGAAATCGCCCTCCAGGCCGTGGCCGACGGCCTCGTGCAGCAGCACCCCCGGCCAGCCCGGCCCCAGCACGACGGTCATCGTGCCCGCCGGCGCGGGACGCGCCTCGAGGTTGGTCACCGCCTGGTGGACGGCCTTGCGGGCATACTCCTCGAGCACCTCGTCGGTGAATTCGCCGTAGTCGAAGCGCCCGCCGCCGCCGGCGCTGCCCTGCTCGCGCCGGCCGTCCTGCTCGGCGATCACCTGCACGGACAGGCGCACCAGCGGCCGCACGTCGGCCGCCAGCACGCCGTCGGAGCGGGCCACCAGCACGACCTCGTACTCGCCGGCCAGCGAGGCAATGACCTGGGTCACCCTCGGGTCGACCGCCCGGGCGCGCCGCTCGAGATTCTCGAGCAGCGCGACCTTTTGCGCGTCCGACAGGCTGGCCAGCGGATCGCGCGGCTGGTAGAGCGCCAGCCCGCCGGAAGCCCGGGCCACCCGGGTGCTGCCGTTGGCACCCTGGCGCGCGATGGCGCGCGTGGCCCTTGCCGCCGCTTCCAGCGCCGGCAGGCTGATGTCGTCGGAGTAGGCGAACGCCGTCTTCTCCCCGCTCACCGCGCGCACGCCCACGCCCTGGTCGATGTTGAAGCTGCCCGACTTGACGATGCCCTCTTCCAGGCTCCAGCCCTCCGAGCGCGAGTACTGGAAGTAAAGGTCCGCATAGTCCACGTCGTGGGTGAGGATCTGGCCAAAGACGCGCGACAGGCTGCCGGCGTCCAGGCCGTAGGGCGCGAGCAGCGTGCTGTCGGCCGTGTCGTACAGCAACTCGTGCGGATGCGTCGGATCGTTGGGCACTGCGTCTCCTCCGGAACTTCGTGTCGTGACTACCGTGACTATCGCGACTGCCGAAACTGCCGTGACTGCCGTGATGCGATCGTCACGCCGTCACGGTCGTCACGTCGTCACGGCCTTTCAAACCCTGTGTATCGCCCGGTGCGCCAGCGCCGGCAGGCTCTTGCGCACCGAGGCCTGGTAGGCGGGATTGACCCAGGCGCTCACGATGCCCGAGCCCCGCGGCAGGCGGTCGAGCACGGTCCCCCAGGGATCCACGATCATCGAGTCGCCGTGGGTCTCGCGGCCACTCAGGTGGTAGCCGCCCTGCGCGGGCGCCAGCACGTAGGCGAGGTTCTCGATGGCGCGGGCACGCACCAGCGCTTCCCAGTGCGCGCGGCCGGTCGTCTCGGTGAATGCCGAGGGCACCACGATGATGTCCACGTCCTTCATCGCCCGGTACAGCTCCGGGAAGCGCAGGTCGTAGCAGACCGACAGGCCGATGCGTCCGAACGGCGAATCGACCACCTTCACGTGCTTGCCCGCCTCCAGCGTACCCTCCTCGGCGAACTTCTCCTTGCCCAGGTCGAGGCTGAACAGGTGGACCTTGTCGTAGCGCGCGGCGAGCCTGCCCGCGTCGTCGAACGCCATGCACGAATTGAAGACCTTGCCCTCCGTGGGCGCGGCAATCGGCACCGAGCAGCCCACCAGCCATATCTTGAGGCGCCGTGCCGTTTCCGCAAGGAAGTCCTGGATCGGGCCCTCGCCCTCCTTCTCGCGCACCTTGACCTTGTCGGTCGGGCGCATGCCCATGATCGCGAAATATTCCGGCAGCGCGACCAGCTTCGCCCCCTGTGCCGCCGCCATCTCGATCAGCCGGCCGGCCTCGTTGAGGTTGGCGGGGACGTTCGGCCCGGACGCCATCTGCACGCCGGCGATGCGGAATCCCTGGCCCTGGGCCTGGGACTTGCCTGCACCGGACTCCCGGCTGCCGCGGGGCTTGGCACGGCCGAAGCCGGATCGGGGTGTTGCGGGGGACATGTCGCGAGAGGTGTGTCGAAGGAGGCGGAATTGTAACCTTGCCCCGCCGGGCTGACTAACGCCCCTTCTCCTGGGCCTTGTCGCCGCCGCGCGGGATGCGGGCCACGACCGGCTCGCTCCACGAGCCGGTGAGCGAGTATTCGAGGGCGGCCATGGAACTGAAGGGATCCTTGAGGGCCTTTTGCGCGATCAGGGCCGCCACCCCCACCGCCGGGTTCACGATCGCCCCGGCGACGGCGATGCTCTCGGACAGCGACGGGATCACGCGCAGGGTGAGGTTCTGGGTTTCCGCCGCCAGGTCGACGGTGCCGTGCATAGCCACCCGGGCGGCGGAGCCCTGCATCTGGAAATCGCCCGTGTGCACGATGCCGGAGGCGATTTCCAGGTTGGCGGAAATGCTGTCGAAGGTGAAGCCCTTGCGGAAGATGTCGTCGAAATCCAGCGTCAGGCGCCTGGGCAGCGACTGCAGGCTGATGATGCCGAGCAGCTTGGCCACGCCCGGGTTGACCTGCTGGAAGCGTCCCTCCTTCGCCTCCAGCTTCAGCCGCCCCGAGAGGCTGCGGATGTCCAGGCGCGTGGGCCCGCCCTTCCAGGAAATCGGCCCTTCGAGGCTGCCCTTGCCGCCCGTCACGCCTTCCGGGTAGCCCAGGCGGGCGAAATACTTGCCGATGTCGGAGACGTCCAGGCGCACCTTCACGTCGGTGCGCTGCTCGCCATCGGTGTTCCAGCGGCCGCTCGCGGCCAGCTTGCCATCCGGGCTGGCCGCCTCCAGGCGCTGCAGCGCCCAGCCACCCGGATCGGGATTCGCGCGCACGATGAGCTTGCCCAGGTTCTTGCCCTCGAACACGAAGCTTTCAGCGACGACGTCCAGCATCGGCAGGCTTTCGCCGGCCATCGGCTGCGGGGGAGCGACGTTGGAGGCGGGCGCCGGCAGCGCCAGCCGGGCGAGCCGCGCCACCAGGCGGCCGTTGCCCTCCGCGGACCAGGACACGTCGCCGGCGACCTCCTCGCCGTCCACGGTCCCCTGCCAGGTGTTGCGCCGCGCGACGACGTCGATGGACAGGTCGTGGAAACGCCGGCGGCCGAGATCCAGGCTGCCGATCTCCAGGTCGATCGCGGCGATCAGCGGTGCGGTCCCTCCCTTGCCGGTGTCCCTGAGCACCGCGTTCCAGGCATCGAGGTCGAGCTGGTCGATCCTGCCGCGGATCACCAGCCCGTCGCCGTCGGGCAACGTCGCCGCGATGCCACCCATCCCGATCATGCCGCGGCGCAGCCCCCCGGCGCCGCCGTCGAGCGCCAGCTGCGCGGAGACGATGCCGCCCAGGCCGAGGACCAGCACGCCCTGGCGGCCTGGGCGTTCGAGCAGTTCGACACGCAGCGGCAGCTTCGCCTCCGCCGCCTTGGCGAACGGCGCCGGCAGCCGGGAGGACAGGCCGGTGAGGTCCGAATCGAAGCGCAAGCTGGCGATCCTGTTGCGCACCGTGACATTCCCCGTCCACGCCAGCTTGCCGCCGAGCAGGTGCAGTGGCGCATAGTTGGCCAGTTCCGCCACCCGCGCCGCTTCCAGGCTGCCGGCGAGTTTCGCCGATACCGCGCCGTCCGCCTGGTTGGCCGCGTCGAAGGTCACCGCGTTGCCCAGCATCAGGGCACGGCCGTCGCGCAGGGTGAAGCCCGCCCGGCTGCCGTCGCGGGTGAAGGCGACGCGGGCATTGAACCTGTCGAGCTCGGGAACGCGCGGGTCGATCACGACCTGGTTGTCCGCCACCACGAGCTCGCCCCTGACTTTCGATTCCTCCATGCGATGCAGGTCGAGGTCGAGCTCCAGCGCGAGGTTCGCCTCCCCGCGGGCGCGGATGCCATCCGTGAAGTGGTCGATCCGGGCACCCACCGGGCTGGAGGACACGAAGCGCAGGAATTCCGAGGTCGGCCCATGCGCCTTGCCGCGGACCAGCAGGTGCTCGTCGTGCCGGCCGAGCTCGTCGATCGACACCACGGCATCGGACAGCCGCACGCCGAGGATCTCGCCATCCCGCGGCCGGATCTCCATGCGCCGTCCGCGGAAGACAAGGTCGCCGCTGGCGTTGGTGACCGCGGGCCAGCCTGGCGCGTACTCGAGGGCCGCGCCCGTGAACCTGGCGGCGATCTCGAACACACCCGCCTTGCCCTCGTCGAACGGAAAATCCGCCAGCCGGCCCTTGAGCCGGAACCGCGCCTCGCGCGATTCGCCCGCGATCAGCGCACGCTTGAGCCATTCCCGCGTGATTGGCGCCGACAGCGGGATGTAGCGCCACACGTAACGTCCGTCGGCCCGGACCAGGCTGCCCGTGAGGTCGATCACGCCCGGCCCCTGCGCCTCGGTGTGGTAGGTGCCATGGAAGGTCCCGGCCGCATGCTCGTTGGTGAAGGCGACATTCCTTACCGTGACCCAGGCCTGTCCGCCCTGGAAGCGCCAGCCAAGCGCGGCCGACAGCACCTCCATCGGCACGGGCGCGCCGAAGACGCGCGGCAGGTCGAAACCGCCCTCGGTCATCGCCAGCGTGGCCGTGCCCCCCTGGTCGCTCGCCTCCACTTCGCCATCGAGCTTGCGCACCCCGGGCGCGGCGCCGATGGCGCGCAATTGCAGGCCGCTGAACGCGGCGTGGATTCGGTAGGGCTGCTTGCGGTCGAAGTCGCCCATCCAGGCGAACTCGCCCTCGCGCACCATGCCTGCGGGCGCGGCCGCCGCCATCCAGTCGTGTACCTCCGGCTCGAGGGGCAGGAAAGCGGCGAGTCCGGCGATCGGCGCGAGGTCGAGGCGGGCGACCTTGAGCTCCGAGCGGCGGGCCTGCGGCGCATCGCCGGTCTGCACATAGGAGAAGTCCATCGGCGCCAGCGCCAGGCCCTCCGCCGTGGCAAAGGCAAGCGACCTGCCCGCCAGCTCGCGGCGTCCGGGGGACTGCTTCCAGAACAGGCGCCCGGACAGGCTGGTCAGCCCCAGTTCGGGCAGCGCGGGCGCCAGCCTGGCGCGGACGTTGGCCAGCCCCAGGTCCGCCGTGGCGGCGGCGATGCGGCCCTGCGCCACGTCCAGCCACACGCGCAGAGAGCCGACGCCGCCCGAGAGCTCGATCGGCGCCTCGACCCATAGCGGCGCCATGGCGAGGCTGACGCGGGGAAAGTCCGCATAGATGCGCGCGGTCCAGTCGCGCCAGTGCGCGATCCGGCGCCCATGGAAGGTCCCGCGAACGTCCACCTGCGAAGCCAGGGCTGCGGGGAGCGTGCCCGTCAGCCCGAAGGCATGCCGGCCGTGCGCGCTGTCCAGGCGAAAGTTCACGTTCTCGACCCGCAGCTCGGGCGCCCCGCGCAACTCGTCGATCCAGACGATGGTGGCCTCGCGGATCAGGATCTGGCGCTGCGCGAGCAGCCAGTCGCCCAGCCCCCCGCCCGTCGGCCCCTGGTCCACCGCGATCCCGGCCACGTGGAGCCCGCCCTGCGCATCGCGCCGCACGTCCACGCGCGGCCCCCGCACCTCGATGGAATCGAAGCGCACCTGCGCGGACAGCAGCGAGACCCAGGCGAGCACCGCTTCCACGCGGTCGAGCTGGAAGGCGACCTCGCCGCGGTCGTCGAATACCTTCACGTCGGCGAGGTCGAGCTCCGGCCGGTAGCCCTTCCAGCTGCCGTGTACCGCGCCGATGGCCACTTTCTGGCCCGTCGCCTGCGACACGGCGTCCTCGATGGCGGCACGGTACGCGTCGATATTGGGCAGCACGTAGTAGCGCAGCCCCAGGACGAGGACCATGAAAACCGCCCCCGCGAGCAGGACGGCGGCGGTGGCGAGGCGATAGGCCCACAGCGAGCCGTGCTTCAGGACAGCGAGAGAATATTTGACGACCACTGGATCTGCGGGCCTGCGGCCCGCCGCCGGGATGGAATCTGGGTTCGGTTATGATGCTCGGGCGCGGGCAAAATTCCCCGCCGGCGGCCGCCGCAGGCGATCCGCGCCGGTTCGCGGCACCGGCGGCCGTCGCAGCGGTCGGCCATGCCCGCCGGGGACGATGCCGGCCGACGAGCCAGGCTGACGCGGCCGCTCCCGCAGTCTGCATTCTAATCCAACGACGCATGCCACTTCGCCCTGCCGACGAGAACGCGATCCCCGCCGCGGTCGAGCGCGCCCGCCGCCTGTCCCACTACGCACGCCACGTCCTGGACGGGAACCCGGAACTTGCCGCCGGTCCTTTCGCCGAACCGTTCGATGCCGGGCAGATGCGCCGGGCGCTGTCCGGCCTGGAGGAGGCGGACGAGCCGGCGCTCGACCGGGCGCTGCGGCGCCTGCGGCGCGCGGTGATGCTGCGGCTGATCGTGCGCGACCTCGCCGGCTGGGCGGACCTGGCGGAAGTCGTGACCGGAGCGACCTCGCTCGCCGAGGAAACGGTGGCGGCGGCCCTGCGCTGGCACGACCGCGACCTGCGCAAGGTCTATGGCGCGCCGATCGGGGAAACCTCGGGGGCGCCGCTGCAACTGCACGTGGTCGGCATGGGCAAGCTCGGCGGGGCCGAGCTCAACGTCTCCTCCGACATCGACCTGGTGCTGGCGTATCCGGAGGAAGGCGAGACGGACGGCGCGCGGCGCATCTCGGCCCAGGAGTACTTCACGCGCCTGGCGCGCAAGCTCATCGGCGCCATCGCGCAGCCCACGGAGGACGGCTTCGTGTTCCGCGTCGACACGCGGCTGCGGCCCTACGGCGAGGGCGGCCCGCTGGTGGTCAATTTCGACATGCTCGAGGCCTATTTCACCACCCAGGGCCGGGAATGGGAGCGTTACGCGTGGGTCAAGGCACGCCTGCTCACCGGCGACCGCGGCGGGGAGATCGAGGCCATCGTAACGCCCTTCGTCTACCGCCGGCACCTCGATTTCAGCGCGCTGGAGAGCCTGCGCGGGCTGCACGGGCAGATCCGCCAGGAGGTGCAGCGCCGCGAGATGGCCGACAACATCAAGCTCGGCCCGGGCGGGATCCGCGAGGTCGAGTTCCTGGTGCAGGTGTTCCAGCTGATCCGCGGCGGACGGGAAGCCGCGCTGCGGGTGCGGCCCACGCTGGCCGCGCTGCAGCGACTCGGGGAGCGCGGCCAGTTGCCGGAAGCGGCGGTTGCCGAGCTGCGCGCGGCCTACTGCTACCTGCGCGACCTGGAGCACCGGCTGCAGTACCGCGACGACCAGCAGACGCAGGCGCTGCCGCTCGAGCCGCAGGCGCTTCAGGCCGTCGCCGAGATGACCGGACAGGCCGATGCGGCGGGCCTGCGCCGCGAGCTCGATGCGCACCGCGAGGTGGTGACGCGGCATTTCGAGGCGATCTTCGCAGGCGCCCGCGACAACGGCGGGGCCCGGCCGGAGGCGGAACACTGGTCACCGGAGCTGGCCGGCGACAAGGCGCTGTCGCGCATCGAGGCTTTGGGCTACGTCGATGCCGCCGGCGTGCAGGCGCGGCTCGCGGAATTGCGCGGCAGCGCCCGCTATCGGCGCATGGCCGCCTCCGGCCAGGCGCGCCTGGACCAGCTCATCCCGCGGCTGATCGAAGCGGCAGCCGGGATGCCGCAGCCCGACCTCGCATTCGAACGCACGCTGCGCGTCGTCGACAGCATCGGGCGGCGCGAGTCCTACCTCGCGCTGCTGCTCGAGTACCCGCAGGCCCTCGGCGCGCTCGCGCGCCTGGCTGCCGCCAGCCCCTGGGCGGCCGACTACCTTGCCCAGCACCCCATCCTGCTCGACGAGCTCATCAGCCCGGCGCGCGGCCGCGTTGCCGATTGGGACGAGCTGCGCAGGCAGCTGCGCGCGAGCCTGGACGAGCACGGCGACAACACCGAGCGGCAGATGGACGTCCTGCGCCACTTCAAGCAGGCCCAGACGCTGCGCCTGCTCGCCCTAGACCTCGCGGGCGAGTTGCCGCTCGAGACCCTGTCGGACCACCTGAGCGACCTTGCCTGCGTGATCCTCGAGGATGTGCTGCGCCTGGCCTGGCTGGGGGTGCGGCAGAGGCACCGCGACGTGCCGCGCTTTACCGTGATCGGCTACGGCAAGCTCGGCGGCAAGGAACTGGGTTATGCCTCGGACCTGGACATCATCTTCCTCTACGACGATCCCGACGAGGCGGCCCCGGAGGCCTATGCGCGCCTCGCCCAGCGCATCAATACCTGGCTCACCAGCGCCACCGGCGCCGGGGTGCTCTACGAGACCGACCTGCGCCTGCGGCCCAACGGCGTGGCCGGCCTGCTGGTGAGCGACCTCGATGCCTTCCGCCAATACGAGTTCGGCAAGGCCTGGATCTGGGAGCACCAGGCGCTCACCCGCGCCCGTGCCGTCGCCGGCGACCGCGCCATCGGCGAAAGCTTCGCGCGCATCCGCGACGAAGTCCTGCGCCAGCCGCGCGGCCCGGCGGCCTTGGCCGCGGAAATCCGCGCCATGCGGGACAGGATGCGCGAGGCCCATCCCAATCCCGGTCCCCTGTTCGACCTCAAGCACGACCCCGGCGGCATCGTCGACGTCGAGTTCATCGTCCAGTTCCTGGTGCTGGGGCATTCGCACCTGCACGCGGAGCTGACCGCCAACATCGGCAACCTCGCCCTGCTCAAGCTGGCGGCCCGGCTGGGACTGATCCCCGCCGGCCAGGCCGACGCCGCGCATGCCGCCTACCGGGCGTTCCGCGGCCTGCAGCACCAGCTGCGCCTGCAGGGGGAGCGCTACGCGCGCGTGGACAAGGCGCGCGTCGCCGGCCATGCGGCCGCGGTGGTGAAGCTGTGGGAGACGGTGCTGGAAAGGCCGTGACGTCGTGACGGCGTGAATGTCGTGACTGTCGTAACTAACTAAGGCGCCAGGTCGGCATTCACGGCATTCACGGCCTTCACGGCAGTCACGACAGTCACGCCGTCACGGCAGTCACGATATTCACGTCGTCACGTTCGTCACGGCCTTTCAGGCCTGGCCCGAATAGATCTTCCCGGTGAGGCGGTACACCGTGGTGCTGCCCTTGCCCTTGATGGCGATGTCGCGGGGGGCTTCGAACGAATAGCGGTGGCCAAGGCGCCGGTTGGTGATCTTGTCCACCAGGATCTGCCCCGCGGTGGCCTCCGAGGTCAGCCGGCTCGCGAGGTTCACCGTGTCGCCCCAGAGGTCGTAGATGAAGCGCGTCGCACCGATCACGCCGGCGATCGCCGGGCCGGTCGCGATGCCGATGTGCAGCTGGATGCCCAGCCGGCGCAGCGAGGCATCCTGCTGCGTGAGCTCGATCATTTCCATCGCCATGTCGGCGGTGTGGTCCACGTAGTTCAACCGGTCGCCCGTGAGCCCGCCCACCACCATGTAGGCGTCGCCGATCGTCTTGATCTTGTCGAGGCCGTACTTGAGGGTGAGCCGGTCGAACTGGGTGAACACCTCGTCCAGGAAGGACACCACCTGGTTGGGCGTGAGCTCCTCGGCCAGGCGCGTGAAATCCACCACGTCCGCGAACAGCACCGACACGTCGGCGAAGCCGTCGGCGATCGTCCCCGGGCTGCTCTTCAGGCGCTCGGCGATGTGCGGGGGCAGGATGCTCACCAGCAGCTTGTCCGACTTCTCGCGCTCCACGCGGATGAGGTCGTTCTGCTCGGCGAGCCGGGTCTCGTAGCGGTTCCTTTCCTGCACGAAGTAGCGCAGCAGCAGGTAGACCATCGTCGAGATGATCGTGAAGTTGAGCACGAAGAACACCGCCACGGTGCGCAGCGGCATGCCGTTATCCTGTCCGCTGGCGAGGAAGAAGTCGAAAACCCCCGACATCACCGTGAGCACCACGAAGGCGAAGAACCAGGGAATCGACTCGCGCGGGCCGTACACGACCATGGCGCCGATCGGGGCCAGCAGCGCCAGCAGCGCGATCCCCGAGGAGCTCACGAAGCTGCCGATCGACCACTGGATCACGAAGGGGAAGAACAGGAACAGCGCCAGCTGCGCCAGCCGGAAGAAGTCGAAGTTGCGCGTCTTCAGGTAAATGATGATGACCAGCGCGGAGAGCAGCTGGAAGCCGAACGGGATCGAGGTGGGCAGCTTCAGGCCCATCCACCAGTAGATGGCGAGCCAGATGATGGCGGCCGCGTTCATCAGGCCGCTGGCGAAGATCAGCAGCGTCTTGCGAAGGCGCAGGTCCTCGCTGTCCGCCGGATCGATGGCGGCCGCGCTCAGGCGCGTGATGAAGTCGCGCCCGGGGATGACGGCGGTGTGCCGGGGTTCGGACATGGGCCTGACTGGATTACCTTTTGTTCTTCTGCGGCGCGGGTGGGGGGGCCCCGCGGCAACCGCCGGAACCAGGAGTGCAAGGGTAAAGCATGCGCCCTCGTTCCGGCAAGGCGAGCCCCGGGGGGCCGTTACGCCGGAATTTCGTCACTGCCGTGCCTTTCGGTGCCGGACGCCGTCTGCGCTAGAATTGCGTCTTTTGCAAGGGAGAGAAGCAACATGTCGATGGCCGACCGCGACGGTCTGATCTGGCACGACGGCAAGATGGTCCCCTGGCGCGAGGCGACCACGCACGTGCTCACCCACTCGCTGCATTACGGCCTGGCCGTGTTCGAGGGGCTGCGTGCCTACAAGACCGTCAATGGCACGGCCATCTTCCGCCTGAAGGAGCATACCGAGCGGATGTTCAATTCGGCGCACATCTACATGATGAAGATCCCGTTCGACCGGGAAACGCTCATGCAGGCGCAGAAGGACGTCGTGCGCGCCAACAAGCTCGAATCCTGCTACGTGCGCCCGATCGCCTTCTACGGGTCGGAGAAAATGGGCGTCTCGCCCAAGGGGGCCCAGGTGCACGTGTCCATCGCCGCGTGGCCCTGGGGCGCCTACCTCGGCGCCGAGGGACTGGAAAAGGGCATCCGCGTCAAGACTTCGTCCTACGCCCGCCACCACGTGAACGTCTCGATGTGCCGGGCGAAGTACTCCGGCACCTACGCCAACTCGATCCTCGCCAACATGGAGGCCACCGAGCACGGCTACGACGAGGGCCTGCTGCTCGACGTCGACGGCTTCGTGGCCGAGGGGGCCGGCGAGAACCTGTTCATGATCAAGAACGGCCGCATCTACGAGCCGGAGCTCAATTCCGCGCTGATCGGCATCACCCGCGACTCCGTGATCCAGCTCGCGGCCGACCTGGGCTACCAGGTCGAGGCAAAGCGCATTACCCGGGACGACCTCTACATTGCCGACGAGGTGTTTTTCACCGGCACGGCCGCGGAGGTCACCCCCGTGCGCGAGGTCGACGGCCGCACCGTCGGCGCCGGCAGGCGCGGCCCGATCACCGAGAAGCTGCAGTCGATGTTCTTCGACGTGGTGAACGGGCGCTCGGAGAAGTACCGGCACTGGCTGCACCCGGTCTGAAGCGCATCCCTGGGAGCATTGCGATGAACCAGAACAAGGCCGCGGAAGGCGGCAGGGCGACCGGGCGCGAGCGCGTCGTGGAGGTCGGCGCCGCCGACCTGCCGCTGCACTGCCCCACGCCCTCGCAACAGCTCTGGAACACGCATCCGCGCGTATTCCTGGAAATCGAGCAGGCCGGCGAAGCCCTCTGCCCCTACTGCGGCACGCGCTATGTCCTGCGCGGCCCCGTTAAAGCTTCCCACTAGCGCTGATTCACCACAGAGGCACAGAGGACACGGAGAAGGCAAAGGGCTGTCCATGGAAATGGGTTGGC
Organism: Burkholderiales bacterium; assembly: GCA_035549715.1. GTDB lineage: Bacteria > Pseudomonadota > Gammaproteobacteria > Burkholderiales > JACQAP01 > JACQAP01. The sequence continues at coordinate 253 of DASZQJ010000113.1, read as the reverse complement.
AATGACCACCGATCCGTGCCCTCGGAACCGCCACCGAATGCTTCGCGCACAGATATTGCGCCCTGTTCGCCCTGCTCTGTGTCCTCCGTGTCGCCGTGGTCATAAGCTGAAGCTGCCGCCATGACGAAAATCCTGGTGGTGGCGCCGTCCTGGGTCGGCGACGCGGTGCTTTCCCAGCCGCTGCTCACGTTGCTCAAGCAGCGCGATCCCGCGGCAACGATCGACGTCCTTGGCCCGGCCTGGGCCCTGCCCA
>DASZQJ010000112.1:0-5613 GCA_035549715.1 Burkholderiales bacterium | reverse complement strand
TTACTCGTCCAGCTTGAAGAGGATCTCCTGGTCGGCCTGGTAGCTGGTGCCGTCGCGCTTGAAGATGTACTGGACCACGGCCTCCATCACGGCGGCGTCGAACACCCCGGGCGGCTCCGACAGCAGGATCTTCGCGTCGCTGACGCTGCCGTTCACTTCCACCGTCAGGCGCACCCGGACCCGGCCCTGGATGTGCGCATCCTCCGCTTCCCGCGGATACTTGGGTTTGACCTTTTTCACCGGCTTCACGTCCCTGAACACCGAGGGAAGCGGCGGCGGCTCGGGCTCCGGCTCCTTTTCCTCCTTCGGCGGCTCCGGCTGGGGCTTGGGCTCGGGTTTGGGCAGCTCCACCTTGGCCTGCACCTCGTTCGGCAGCGGCTTGGGCGGGACGATCGGCACGGGATTCTTCTCGCGCTTGACCTTTTTCTTCGGCGGCGGCTCTTCCTTCTTCTTTTTCTTCTCGGGCTCCGGCGGGGGCAGCTCCATGGGCGGGGGCGGCTCCTCCAGGCGCACTGACATCACGGGCTCGGGCGGCGGCTCCTCCCAGTTGGGCAGGAAGGACCAGTCCACGCCGAACACCAGGAACGGGATGATGATCTCCAGGCCCAGCGCGATCAGCGCGGCCCGCCAGAACGGCAGGGTCTCGCGCTCTTGCCCGCGCAGGTCGGCCCAGAGGGCGGGATTTCCCACTACTTTTTCTCGGCCAGGGCGGCGATGCCGACGGAGGAGATGCCGGAACCGCGGATGGTGTCCATCACGCCCAGCAGCATCTGCAGGGGCGTGTCCTTGTCGCCCGCCAGCACCACGTCCACCGGACCGTCCTTCTTGAGCTGCTCCAGGCGCGCCTTGAGCTGCTCCGGGCTGACCGGTTTGCCGCCAACGACGACCTTGCCGTCCTTGGTCACGCCCACGGTGATGGTGGAGGCCTTGAGCTCCTGGGTGGTCTTCGAGCTCGGGATTTCCATCTGCACGCCCGAGCCGGCGATCATGTTGAGCGAAATCACGACGAAGAACACCAGCAGGAACATCATGATGTCGATCATCGGGATCACCTCGACGCGCGGCTTGTTCGCGTCGAAGTAGCCGGCGCGGGACCTCGAGCTCACGGCTTGCCCCCGGCGCCTGCCTGCGTCACCCGGATCTGGTCGACGGCGGCGGCATGCGCGTCACGCACCGACAGGCCCTGGTGGGTCGAGCCGCCGCCATGGAAGCGGTTGATCACCATGACCTTGAGCAGGTCCATCTGGTGCAGCGCCAGGCGCACCCGCTTGTTGAAGTGGTTCAGGAACAGCACCGCGATGATGGCGATGAACAGGCCGGCGCCGGTGGCAACCAGCGCCTCGGCGATGCCGCCCGTCACCATCTTGGTTGCGGCCCCGCCCGCGCCCGTGGTGCCGAGGATCTCGAAGGCATGCACCATGCCGATGATCGTGCCCAGCAGGCCCATCAGCGGCGCCAGCGTCACCGAGGTGTCGAGCACCCAGATCAGGCGGTCGATCTTGGGCATCTGCCACATGATCGCCTCCTCGACGTGGCGGTCCATGGTTTGCGCATCGGTGCCGCGCGAGGCGAGCGCCGAGGAGATGATGGAGCGTTGCAGCGAGCCCTCGTAGTGGGTCGCGAGCTGCTCGAGCTTCTCCACGTTGCGGTAGTCGACGAGCTGCAGGTCGTGCTCCATGGCCAGCCCGGACTTGAGCACCTTGTGGAAGAAGTACGAGCGCTCGACGATCACCGCCAGGGTGATGAGCAGCAGCAGCCCCATCAGCGGCAGCAGCCCGCCGGACATCACGCTCAGTTCGATCAGCTTCTCGATCATGGTTGGGTTCCCCTCTTTGCCTTGCTGGTTGTGACTGCGCCTGCCGGCGATCGCTATTCGGGCTGCGGGATCGGCGCATAGAACGGGATGCCGTAGCGCTCGGAAAGCCGCTTCGTCTCCCCGCTCCTGAGCATCGCGTCGAACTCGTCGTTGATGAACTTCAGCAGCTCGGTTTCCTTTTCCTTGATGCCCCAGTTGTTGTTGAAGCGCATCTCGTCCGGGGGCACGTAGCCCTTCACCATCTCGAACTCCGCCTCCGGGTGCTCCAGCTTCGCCTGGGAGATGGCGCCCGACCAGATCATCGCGGCATTGACCTGGCCGCGGATGAGCGCGTCGATGACCTGGTAGTTCTGGAAGAAGGTCTCGACCGGGATGTCGTGCGCCTGCGCATACTCGCTCATGGGCGAATAGGCGGGCACGCCGACCCGGACGCCCTTCTCCTTGGCCTCGTCCAGGGTTTTCACGTCCGCCGCGGGGCCCTGCACGACCAGCACGTAGCCGGTGCTCATGAACGGCTTGGTGAAGGCCACCTTGTGCTTGGGCATGTGGTGGTCGTCGCCGGTATAGGTCAGGCCGAGGAAGATGTCGCAGATGCCCTTGTCGATGGAGGTGCTGAAAGTGACACCCACCCCGAAGCGCATGCCGGTATTGACCCAGGCGATGCTCACGTCCCAGCCGTGCTTTTTCGCGATGGACTGCAGGATCTCGATCTCCAGCCCGGGCGGCTCGTTCTTGCGCGCGGTGCGCGAGAAGGGCCAGAACCAGGCGTCGGCGCAGGCGAGGATGCGGCCCATCTTCTGGACGCGCTCCATCGCCGGCACTTCCTTCAGCTCGTCGGGGATGGCCGTGGGCGGGAAGTTGCGGTAGCCGGACTGGTAGAGGCGGTCCGAGAGCGGATCGAACACTTCCGGCTTCACATAGCCGATGCGCGGCTTGCGATTGCGGCCGTAGACGTACTCCGGCTCGAGCTCGAACACCTGCTGGCCCCAGGCCAGCATGGCGTCACCGGCGAGCACCGCGGCGGCGAGGCACAGCACGACCCAGCGCCGGAAAGGGCGCGGGCAAGCTGTGGCGGGCAGGCGTCGTGTCGTCCGCGCGGCCCGAGCCCGGCCGCAGGACATCTGGACTCTCGTGTTCAGCAATGACCTTCACCATTGGCGGCACGCCGGACCGGCGCGTGCCGCGTGGATTTCTTTTGAGCGGTCGTTTCGGGGTTCTTCAGGGCGCAATGCTATAGCAATTGCCGGCGCTGCGGCCCCACAAACGTTGCATGGTACACGGCGTTGACGCCCCGGACTTGTAGGAACCTGCTGTGCACGCAAGCCGCGAACCGCCGTACCGGTGACTGGAACTCGCGGCGCCCGGCCACCCGCCGGATGTGGGCGCCGCCTCGACCGCGTCCATCTCCGCATCGTCCACGCAAAGTTCAAGGCCTTGATAATGCGGGGATAGGCGAGTCGCGCCGGGGCCCTGGCGGGTGTCCGGCCGCGGGCGCCTGGCGGGGCGGGTCATGGGGGAGGGGCCCATGGCGAATCCGTGCCCCTCGCCTTGGGTCCGCGGCGGGCCGACCCCGCCTCGGGCCGGCCGCGGAGCGCCCGCGAACGGATGCGGTTATGATTCACGCGCCTGCCGAACCGCGCCCCGATCCATGAAGACGACGCCATCGCGCCCGATCCCCGCCGTGCTGCTCCTCGCCCTGCTCGCCGCCTGCGCAAGCAAGCCGCCCGAACCCGCGAAATACGCCGTGCACGGCTTCTCCATTGCCATCGCCGAACCCAAGGACGAAAGGTACCGGTGGGGACTGGTGCAGCAGGCGCCGGAGCGCGTGGTGCTCGCCCGGCGCGGCGACTTCACCGGCGAGAACCTGAGCATCGTGATGATCGCGTCGCGGGTGCCCGGCCCGTCGCAGGACGCGTTGCAGCGCCATGTCCGCGACAGCGAGCGCCAGGGCCTCGACGCCAAACGCTACCGGGTGCAGTCGCAGGACATCGGTCCCTACGAGGCCGCCGGCCTGCAATGCGTGTTGTCCCGGCTCGAAGTCGAGGACCGCGGCGCCGCCGGCGCCACCGGGCCGGTCGCCAGCCTGATCAGCGAGTCCCTCACCGTCACCTGCCCCGATCCGGACCATCCGGGGCAGGCGGTGAGCGTGTCCTACGTGCACCAGTCGTACCCCGAGGACAAGGGCCGCAATTTCACCGAAACGGGAATGCCCATCCTCAAGAGCCTCGCATACGCCGGCCAGCACTGACGGCGGCGCGATCCCCGTCGCGGCGCCAGCCGTGCGACGACAACGACGAACAGGACGTGCGAACGTGTCCCGCAACCCGCTTTCGGCACTGAACCGCTGGTTCGACGCCAACTGCGCCTCCCTCGGCAGGGAGATGCGGCTTTCCTACCTGCCGCCGCTGATGGTCTACCTCGCGGCGGGCGTTTCCGGCCTCACCGGCATCGTCGGCACCTTCTATGTCAAGGAACGCCTCGGCCTGTCCGCGGAGTTCCTCGCCGCGCTGGGTTTCTGGCTCATGCTGCCCTGGGCGCTGAAGGTGCCCCTGGGCCACCTCGTCGACCTGATCTGGCGCTGGAAAAGCCTGCTCGTCTACCTGGGCGGGGCACTCATCGCGGCGAGCCTGCTGATCATGGTCAACCTGCTCGGCAATCCCGACGCCATGGAAAGGATCGCCTCCGCCGAAGCCTGGTACGTGACCGCGGCCCTGCTCGCCCCCATCGGCTATGTCCTCCAGGACGTGGTCGCCGACGCGATGACAGTCGAGGCGGTGCCCCGTTTCGAAGCCGACGGCACGCCCGTCGACCCGGCGCGGCGCAAGTCGATGCACACGACCATGCAGACGCTGGGCCGCGTGGCGATCATCGGCGGCACGGTCATCGTGGCAATCCCCAATCTGGTCCTGTTCGAGGGCGCAGCGTCGATGTCCGAGGCGCAGAAGGCGGGGCTGTACCTGCTCGTGTACAAGCTGGCGCTCGTGATCCCCGTGGTCTCGGTGTTCGGCGTGGTTCTCGCCTCGTGGCTGCGCCGGCAGGCAATCCGGCGCCTGATGTCGGAAGGCCGCAGCCTGCGGGAATGCGAGGCCATGGTGGATGCGGCCCACGAGCGTCCCGCGGTGAACTGGTGGATCCTCGGCGGCGGCCTCGCCTACACCGCCGCGTCACTCAGCGTGGGACTGCTGCGCGTGCCCGGCGCGGAGGAAATCGTCTTCGCCATCTCCATGGGCATCGTCACCTTCCTGATGTGGCGCCTCACGCGGGAACTGGAGCCGGCCGCCCGCGACGTGCTCGTCGGGACGGCCATCATCATCTTCGTGTTCCGGGCCATGCCGGGGCCCGGCGCCGGGCAGACCTGGTGGATGATCGACGACCTGGGCTTCGACCAGCGTTTCCTCGCCGTGCTCGGCCTGATCGGCTCGTTCCTGACGCTGTTCGGCCTGTTCCTGTTCCGCCGCTTCATGGCCGAGCGTTCGATCGCCTACGTGGTCGGCTTCCTCACGGTCACCGGCACGTTCCTGTCCGCGCCCATCATCGGCATGTTCTACGGCCTGCACGAGTGGACGGCGGCGCACACGGGCGGAGTCGTCGATGCCAGGTTCATCGTGCTGGTCGACACGGCGCTCGAGTCCCCGCTGGGCCAGATCGCCATGGTCCCGATGCTGGCGTGGATCGCCAACTCCGCGCCCGACAAGCTCAAGGCCACCTTTTTCGCCGTCATGGCCTCCTTCACGAACCTCGCCCTGTCGGCAGCCCAGCTGGGCACCAAGTACCTCAACCAGGCGTTCACGGTGACC
>DASZQJ010000111.1:0-16078 GCA_035549715.1 Burkholderiales bacterium | reverse complement strand
GGTCGCGCGCAACACGCCGCTGCTGCAGCCGGCCTGCGCGAGCGGGAACTTCACCTATGTCGGCCAGCCGTTCAACTACGCGACGGTGCCGGTGCTCACCGTCACGGCGCGCAACCAGGCCGGGGCAACGACGCAGAACTACGCGGGCAGTTTCATGAAGATCGTGAATGCTTCCGTCACCCCGTCGGCCGGCCAGGCGGCGCGTTATTCACGCTTCGATGCGCTGGGCGGCGGCGCGACGCCGGCGCTGGACGTGGGCGCCCTGCCGGCCGTGGCCGGAGACCCCGCGATCGGGGCGTTCGCCGGCGGCGTCGGCACGCTGACCTTCTCCGGCGGCGGCGGATTCGTCTTCGCACGCGCCACGCCGGTCGCGCCATTCAATGCGGACATCGGGCTGTCGTTCAGCCTCACCGATGGCGATGGCGTCGTGGTCGGGGCCATCGATGGCAGCGCCGGTGCCAACCCCGTCCAGTTCGGCACCACTGCCGCGGCGGGCAACGGCATGGCATTCGTCGGCGGCGCCAGGGCGGTGCGCTTCGGCCGCCTGCGCCTGCAAAGCGCCAACGGCTCGGAACGCCTGCCGCTGCCGATGCGGGTTTCGGCGCGCTACTGGAATGGCACCGGCTTCGTCGCCAACGCGCTCGACAGCTGCACCACGCTCTCAGCCGCCAACGTGGCGCTCGGCAACTATCGCGGCAACCTCACGGCGGGCGAAACGACCGTGAGCGTGCCGGCCGCCACGCTTGCCGGCGGCGTCGGGTCCCTGCGCTTCTCCGCACCAGGCGCGGGCAATGAGGGCAGCGTGGACGTGTCCCTGAACCTGGGCGCCGTGCCAGCGGGCGCCTCCTGCCTCGGGGGCATGGGCGCTTCCACCGGCGCCAACCTGTCCTGGCTGCAGGGACCGTGGTGCGGGGCGGCCTATGACGATGACCCCTCCGCACGCGCCACGTTCGGCCTCTATCGGGCCAGCGACCGGATCATCTACCGGCGCGAAAACTACTGAGCGCTTCCCCGGGAGGTGTCGATTGCCCGGTCAAGCCGATGGGGATCCCGTCAGGATGTCGGGAATTCATCATCGGGCGTACAACCCTTGGCACGGCCTTCCCCGTAACCCGCTGTAAATATGAATGTTTCCGGCCCGCCGGATTGGAACGGCAATTGCGAATCCCCAGTACGCCAAGGAATTCGTCCGCCGGGCAGGAAGTGTCGGCGGGCGGTCGTGGCCCGCCAGCGGCCGGAAGGCCGCGGAAAGGAACACGGGACTAGGCGGTTCCCGGAGTATTTTGTTCATTGACAACAATATCTTATTAATTTATTTTCACGTAACTTTTAAGGTAGGCGCCCGCACACCGTGTTTCGAAAGCCCCCAGCCGGCAACCTCGTTGCCTTGACCCTGCATCCAGAGCGCCTGGACATCGCCAAAGTGTCCCGCCACGGCGCTTTGCCGGTGGTCGAGATCTGCAATTCCATGAGCCGGGAGGGGACTGAACTGGAACTGCTGCAGGCGGCGCGCAAGGAATACCATCTGGACAAGCACCGGTGCGCGACGTTGCTGGACAAGCACCGCTACCAGTTCCAGCTGCTCGATGCGCCCTCGGTCGCCGAGGCCGAGATGAAGTCCGCGGTGCGCTGGCGCCTGAAGGATTTCCTCGACTATCCCGTCGAGTCCGCGACCGTGGACGTGCTCATGGTGCCGACCGACGAGACGGCCCCGATCCGCGGCCGTTCGGTGTTCGCGGTGGCCGCGAGGAACCAGGACGTCGAGGCATGCATGAAGCTGTTCTCCCACGCGAAGATCCCGCTGGGCGTCATCGACATCGCCGAGACGGCCCAGCGCAACATCGCGACCCTGTTCGAGACGGACCAGCGTGCCGTCGCGATGCTCAGCTTCCTGGGCGACTCCGGCCTGCTGACCTTCAGCGCGCGAGGCGAGCTTTACCTGTCCCGCCGCATCGAGGTGACGCTGGACCAGCTCCTGCAGTCCACCGCGGAGACGCGCACGTCGCTGTTCGAGCGCATCGCCCTCGAGCTGCAACGCTCCCTGGACCACATGGATCGGCAGTTCAGCTACGTGCCCATCGGTCGCGTCCTGATTGCGCCGCTGCCCGAGGACATCCCGCTTGCCGAATACCTGAAGAGCAACGTCTCGTCCTCGGTCGAGCGGGCGAACCTGGCCGAGGTGCTGGACTTCCAGAACGCGCCCGGGCTCGCCGATGCCGGGGCGCAGATGGATTTCTGGCTGACGCTGGGCGCCGCCCTGCGGGCCGAGGCCGGCGGCGCGGGGGGGCGATAGCGTGTCCCAGCAGATCAACCTGTTCAATCCCGAGCTGAGTGAGCGCCAGTCCGCGCTGACGCTCAGGAACGCAGGGATCGTCTGGGCCGTCGCCGCGGCGGCGGTGGCGGCCTGGGCGGCCGTCGCGTGGCATGCCGCGGATTCCCTTGCCTCCGAGCAAAGCGCCGTTGCCGCGAAGCTCGAAACGGCCCGCGAAGACCTCAAAAGGCTTGGCAGCCAGGCAGCGATGCGCAAGCATGACGCCCAGGTTGCGGCCGAACTGGCCCGGCTCGAAGCGCAGGTGCGCGAACGCCACGACGTGATGGACTACCTCAAGGGCGGCGAGCTGGGCGACACGCGGGGCTTCTCGGAGCATTTCAAGGCCTTCGCGCGCCAGTCTTTCGAGGGATTGTGGCTCACGGGCCTGCACATCGCCGCGCGCGGCCAGGACATGACCGTCGAGGGGCGCGCGCTGAAGGCCGAGTACGTCCCGGGCTACCTCAAGCGCCTGAACGGCGAAAGCGTGATGCAGGGCCACCCCTTCGCCGACCTGGTCATCCAGGTGCCGCGGGAGGCGCCGGGCGCCAGGCAGCCGGAGGCGGGCTTCGTCGAGTTCAGGATCGCCACCCAGGCCGCCGACAAGGCCGCTGAAAAGAGGTCGCCCCAATGAGCGCCGCCTGGAACAGGTTGAACGAGCGATTCTCGAAGTTCAACGACCGCGAACGCCTGGCGGTCCTGGTTGCGGGGATCGTCGTGATCGCGGGCCTGGGTTTCGCGCTGTTCGTGGACGGCAACCTGGCACGCCAGAAGGTGGCCCGGGAAAGCCTGGCGCGGCAGCACGCCGAGCTGTCGCAACTGCAGGCCCAGAACGCCGAGCTCACGCGCAGCCTCGCCCAGGACCCCGACGCCGCCAGCCGCCAGCGCATCGAGCAGTTGCGCGTCGAGCTGGGCGGCTATGAAGCCGAGCTGCGGGGCGTCCAGCAGGGACTGGTGGCCCCCGAACGGATGGTGCGCCTGCTCGAAGGCATGCTGGCCGGCCAGACGCGGGTGCGCCTGGTGAGCCTGAAGACGCTGCCCGTGTCCTCCCTGATCGAGTCGGCGCCCGCCGAGGGCGCCGCCGATGCCCGCGTCAAGGAAGACAAGCGCCTGGTCTACAAGCACGGCATCGAGCTGACCGTCGAGGGCAGTTATCCCGAGCTGGTCGAATACCAGGCCCGGCTCGAGAACCTGCCCTGGCGCATGTTCTGGGCCCAGTCCCGGCTGGATGCGACGGATTATCCGCGCGTGCGCCTGACGCTGACCCTCTACACCCTGTCGCTCGAAAAGGCATGGCTCGTCGTATGAACGCCGCAAAACGATCCGGTGTGGTCCTTGCGCTGCTGCTCGCCGGCGCTGCACTGGCCGATGCGCAAGCCCTGCGGGACCCGACGCGGCCGCCGGGACGCCCGGCGGTCCGCGGCGAGGCCGCCCCGCGGCAGGAGGGGCTCGTGCTGCAGTCGATCCTGAACTCTCCGCAACGCAAGGCGGCCGTGGTCAACGGCAAGGTCGTTGCTCCGGGCGATTCGGTCGACGGCTTCCTGCTGGTGGGCATCGCCGAGGACGAGGTGGTGCTGAAGAACGGGGCGGACGTGAGGCGCCTGCGCCTGTATCCGTCGGTGGGGATCAGGAAGCAGCGCCAGGCACAGGGTGCGGCGGCAGAGGCTGCGCCGGGCCCCGGCAAGCAATGATGGCAACCCCGCTGTTCCAGCTCGGCGGGCTCGATCAAGGGAAGAAAATGGCACGAATCGGATACTCACTGCTGCTTGCCCTGATGCTCACCTCGTGCGCATCGCTCAAGGAGGCGCCCAGGCCGTACAAGTACGACGCCGCGACGTCCGAGCTCGACAAGGCCGCGGCCAGGCGCCAGGCGGCCGAGCAATCGGAAGTGGTGAGCAAGGCGCTGATGCCCTCGCTGTCGGTGGAGATGCCGCAGGTCGACGGCAAGCCGATCGAACCGCGCTTCGACCTCGCGGTGAACGGCGCCCCGGCGGCCCAGGTCTTCGCTGCCATCGTCTCGGGCACGCGCTACAGCATGGTCGTGCATCCGAACGTCAAGGACCCGATCTCCATCAACCTGCGGGATGTCACCGTGTTCGAGGCGCTGGACACCATCCGCGACGTCTACGGCTACGAATACAAGGTCCAGGGCACCCGCATCCTGGTCGAGCCCCTGGGATTGCAGACCCGCGTCTACCAGATCAACTACCTGATGAGCCAGCGCAAGGGCAAGACGGACGTGCGGGTCACCTCCGGCGCCATTTCCGACTCTGCGGGCACCGTGGCGGGCGCGGCGGGCGGTGGGACCACCACGACGGGCGGCGTCAATACCGAGGCGATCGAAAGCAGCCGCATCAGCACCACCTCGAACAACGACTTCTGGGCCGAGATCGGCGCCTCGCTGCGCGCGATCGTCGGCGCGGAGGGGGGACGCAGCGTGGTCCTGAGCCCGCAGGCGGGGGTGATCGTGGTGCGGGCCTTCCCGAGCGAACTGCGCAACGTGACCGCCTTCCTCAAGGAGATGCAGGTGGTGGTGGAGCGGCAGGTCATGCTGGAGGCGAAGATCATCGACGTGCAACTGTCCGATGCGAACCAGACGGGCGTCAACTGGGCCGCCTTCAATACCGGCGGCAACCACCGCCTCGCGGGCGGCATCCTGGGGCCCGGCACGACCCTGTCGCCGACCGGCACCATCAGCGCGTTCACCTCCCGCAACCCGGACGGCACGGTGAACACCGATGCCGACCTGACTTCCAATCCCGCCAACCCCGGCGTCATCGGCGCCGGCCTGGGCACGCCGGGCTCGCTGTTCGGGCTGGCGTTCCAGACCGGCAGCTTCGCGGCCCTGGTGTCCTTCCTGGAGACGCAGGGCAACCTCCAGGTGCTGTCCAGCCCGCGCATCGCGGCGCTGAACAACCAGAAGGCGGTGCTCAAGGTCGGCACGGACGAATTCTTCGTCACCAACATCACGACCAACACGACGACCATCGGCAACACCAGCAGCCAGTCGCCCACGATCACGGTCGCGCCGTTCTTCTCGGGCGTGGCGCTCGACGTGACGCCGCAGATCGACGAGAACAACCAGATCATCCTGCACATCCATCCCTCGGTGTCCAACGTCGTGGAAAAGACCAAGACCATCAACCTGGGCAACGCGGGCACCTTCCGCCTGCCGCTCGCCTCGAGCACCATCAGCGAAAGCGACACCGTGGTGCGGGTCGGCAACGGCAACATCGTCGCCATCGGCGGCCTCATGAAGGAGGCCTCCAGCCGGGACTCCAGCGGCCTGCCGGGCCTTTCCAGCGTGCCGGTGGTGGGCAACCTGTTCGGCTCCAGGAGCCGCGCCAGCGTCAAGAGCGAGCTGGTGATCCTGCTCAAGCCCACGGTCATCGAGAGCGACGCGTCGTGGCGGCAGGATATACTCGACACCAGGGAGCGAATCGACGCCTTCAGCCGCGGGAACGGCGCGGGTACCCGCCCCGCGCCCGCCGCGGCGCCATCGAAGTAAGCCCGGTGCGGCGTACGATTCGATGCGGCGGCGCGTAGATCACGCCGCCGCGCCGCAACCATGTATCTCACCCATTTCGCACTGCGTGAACCCCCCTTCGGCCTGACGCCCGACACGGCGTTCGTCTTCGCATGCACGCCGCACCAGGAGGCGCTCAACACGCTGCTGATCGCCGTCGACAGCGGCGAGGGCTTCATGAAGATCACCGGGGAGGTGGGCACGGGCAAGACGCTGCTGTGCCGGCGCTTCCTCGCCCAGCTCGACGAGGGTTTCGTCAGCGCCTACCTGCCCAATCCGCTGCTGGATCCGCAGGGCCTGCTGCTCGCGCTGGCGGAGGAGCTGCGCATCGCCTTCGACCGTGAAGCGGACCCGCACACGCTCACCAAGACGCTCAACCACGCGCTGCTCGACTTCGCGCGCCAGGGCAGGCGCGTCATCGTGTGCCTGGACGAGGTGCAGGCGATGCCCTACGAGACCCTGGAATCGCTGCGCCTGCTCTCCAACCTCGAGACCGAGAAGCGCAAGCTGTTCCAGGTCGTGCTGTTCGGGCAGCCCGAGCTCGACGCGCGGCTCGCCCACGAGTCGGTGCGCCAGCTGCGCCAGCGCATCACCTTCGAGTACAACCTGTCGGCGCTCACGCGCAGCGAGGTCGAGTACTACGTGGGGCACCGCCTGCGGGTCGCCGGCTACATGGGCGACCGCCTGTTCGACCGTTCCGCCCTCGACGCGCTCCACCGCAGCAGCCGCGGCGTGCCGCGTCTGATCAACGTGCTCGCGCACAAGGCGATGCTGGTCGCCTTCGGCGAAGGCCGGCACCACGTTTCCTCGCATCACGTACGCAAGGCGGCGCACGACACGCCCTCGGCGCGGGTGCCGAGGTCGCCGGTCGCCTGGGCGGTGGCCGCCGTGCTGGCCGCCGCGGCGCTGGTCGGCTGGGGGATCTGGCGCCCATGAGCCTGATCAACCAGGTCCTGCAGGACCTCGAGAAGCGCCACGCCTCCGAGCCGGAGCTGAAGTCCCTGCCGCCGCACGTGCGCGCCGTGGCCAACGGGCGCCGGAGCCTGCCCGCAGCGACCTATGCCTGGATCGCGGCGGCGATCGTCGCGGTGGCGGCCGTGGCACTGTATTTCGGGGGCTGGCTCAAGCCAGCCCCGGTCACGCAAGTAGCGGTTGCCCCCGTGCCCGGACCTGCGCCCGCGGTCCAGGCGTCCGCGCCGGCCGTCCTCCCGGCCGGGCCGGCGGTGCAGACCTTTGTGCCGGCCTCGCGCCTCTCCGATGAGTTGAGCTTCGTTCCCGAGGCTGCGATCCGCAAGGAACCGGCGCCGCCGGCGCCCAGGCCCGACTCGCCCAGGTCCGTCGCGCCGAAGCCGCCGCCCGCGGCGCCGGGCCCGCCGCAGATCCCGGCGGCAGTCGAGCCGGCGGCGCCAAAGGCCGCCGCCGCGCCTGAAGCGCGCGCCCCCGAGCCGGCCCCTGCGGCTCCCGCGCCGGCGCCCGTGGCTGCACCGGAACCCGGTGGCTCGATCGACAAGCAGGTGCGCGAGATGACCGCGCAGCAAAAGGCCGAGCTCGCGTTCCGCAAGGGCGTGGCCCAGCTCCAGGAAGCGCGCGCCGCTGCGGCGGAAGCCGATTTCCGCGAGGCGCTGCGCGAAGACGCGACGCACGTCGCCGCCCGCCAGGCGTTGCTCGGCCTGCTGCTCGACGCGAAACGCAACCGGGAAGCCGAGGAACTCCTCCGGCAGGCACTCGAGATCAACCCGCGCCAGCCGCGCCACGCCATGGTGCTGGCGCGCCTGCAGGTCGATCGGGGGGAGGTCAGCGGCGCCATCAACACGCTCGTCGCGGCGCTGCCCTACGTGCAGTCGGACGCCGAGTACTACGCGTTCCTCGCCGCGCTGCTGCAGCGCGAGGGCCGCCATCGCGAAACGATCGACTACTATCGCGCCGCGTTGCGCGCGTCGCCGGGCAACGCCGTATGGCTGATGGGGCTCGGCATCTCGCTGCGCGCGACCAGCCAGTATGCCGACGCGCGCGAGGTCTTCCAGGGCGCGCTGAACAGCAACCAGCTCAGTGGCGACCTGCGCGCCTTCACCGAGCGCCAGCTGCGCGAGCTGAACGCCCCGAAGAAGTAGCCGCCCGTCTCAGCGCCGGCGCAGCGTGCGCGCCGCGATCCAGCCCGTCACCGTGCGCGCCCCGTGGCGCTTGAGCGTGCGGGCCAGCTCGTCGAGGGTCGCGCCGGTCGTCAGCACGTCATCCACCACCGCGACCGCCTTGTCCCGCAAGTCGGTCCCGCACTCGAAAACGCCGCGCACGTTGCGCGCTCGTTCCTTCCACGGCAGGGCCGCCTGCGGCGCGCTGTCCTTGCGCCGGTGCGCCACGGACACGTCCACGTGCAGCCCGAATTCCGAAGCGACGAGCCGCGCGAGCTCCGCCGCCTGGTTGAAGCCGCGCTCGGCCAGGCGCGCCGGCGAAATGGGCATCGGGATCACGAGGTCGGGATAGGGTTCGCGTTCCAGCGCGGCCGCCAGCCGGGCGGCGAGGGGGCGGGCGAAGGCGAGGCCGTGGCGGTACTTCAGGCCCGTCACGAGCGCGTCGACGGGAAACGCATACGGGAGCGCAGCCACGACCCGGTCGAAGGCCGGCGCCCGGGTGAGGCAGCGACCGCAGGTCTCACCCAGCGGAGTCGGCGCCGCGCAGGTGGGGCAGCCCGGCCCGGGCAAGGCCGGGAGGTCGGCACGGCAGCCCGCGCACAGGCCGTCGATGCCCGCCGAGCCGGCGCACAGCACGCAGGCGGGCGCGAGCAGCCGATGCCCAAGAAAACGGCAGTTGTCAAAAACCAGTCGGCCGAGATTTGACAAGTGTTCCCGCATCACTGAACATCCCCGGCATCCGCCTTCGCTTGCGTAGACTCGATCATGCCCGATACGCCCATGCCCGATGCTGTCCCCGTCCGCGCACCCGCCTGGACGGTGGAAGGCGTCGAAGCCCTGCTCGACCTGCCGTTCGCCGACCTGATCCACCGTGCCCAGGAAGTCCATCGCCGGCACTTTCCCGCGAACGAGGTGCAGCTCTCCACGCTGCTGTCGATCAAGACCGGCGGCTGCCCGGAGGACTGCGGCTATTGCCCGCAGGCCGCGCGTTACCAGACCGGCGTGGAGAACCAGCCGTTGATGTCGCTGGAGGCCGTGCTGGAGGCCGCGCGCTGCGCGAAGGCCAGCGGCGCCTCCCGCTTCTGCATGGGCGCGGCGTGGCGCGGCCCCAGGCAGCGTGACCTCGACCAGGTCGCCGAGATGGTCAGGGAGGTGAAGGCGCTCGGGATGGAAACCTGCGCCACGCTCGGCATGCTGAAGGATGGGCAGGCCGAGCAGTTGCGGGACGCGGGGCTGGACTACTACAACCACAACATCGACACCGCGCCGGAGTTCTACGAGCAGATCGTCGGCACGCGCGGGCAGTCGGACCGCTTCGATACGCTGCGCAAGGTGCGCGACGCAGGCCTGCACGTCTGCTGCGGCGGCATCGTCGGCATGGGGGAAAGCCGCCGCAGCCGCGCCGGCCTGGTCGCCGAACTGGCGAACATGGACCCGTACCCCGAGAGCGTGCCCATCAACAACCTGGTGCAGGTCGAAGGCACCCCGCTGCACGGCACGGCGCGGCTCGATCCCTTCGAGTTCGTGCGCACGATCGCGGCCGCGCGCATCACCATGCCCAGGGCCATGGTGCGCCTGTCCGCGGGCCGCGAGGCGATGTCGGAGGAGCTGCAGGCGCTGTGCTTCCTCGCCGGCGCCAATTCGATCTTCTACGGCGACAAGCTGCTCACCACGGGCAACCCCGAGGCCGAGCGCGACCGCGCGCTGTTCGGCAAGCTGGGCTTGAAGCCCATGCCGGCGCAAGCGGGCGGCTAGGACCGCCTTTCCCGCGCAGGGTCGCGCGGGACGCGACCAACGATGCGCGACTTCGCAGCGGAACTCGAGGCGCTCGACAAGCAGGGCTTGCGCCGCACGCGCCGGGTCATGCCCCCCCCGGGCGAGGGGCCGCTGCTGTCCTTCTGCAGCAACGACTACCTCGGCCTGGCTTCCGATCCGCGCATCGTCGAGGCCCTGTGCGAAGGCGCGCGGCGCTGGGGCGCCGGCGCCGGGGCTTCCCATCTCGTGAGCGGCCACCTCGGCGTCCACGAAGCGCTCGAGCAGCGCCTGGCGGCCTTCGTCGGCTTGCCGCGGGCGCTGCTGCTTTCCTCGGGCTACCTCGCCAACCTCGCCGTCGTGCCCGCGCTGGCCGGGCCGGAGGCGGAAATCTTCTGCGATCGCCTCAACCACGCCTCGCTCAACGATGCCCTGCTGCTCGCGCGCTCGCGATTCCGGCGCTATGCGCACAACGACACCGACGCGCTGGCCGCGGCGCTGGCTGCCTCCAGGGCCGTGCAGAAGCTGGTGGTCACCGATGGCGTCTTCAGCATGGACGGCGACCTCGCGCCCCTGCCGCAGCTGCTCGAGCTGTGCGAACGCCACGACGCCTGGCTCGTCGTCGATGACGCCCACGGCTTCGGTGTGCTGGGCGCGCGCGGCGCGGGCAGCCTCGAGCACTTCGGACTGTGCTCGCCGCGCCTGGTCTACATGGGGACACTGGGCAAGGCGGCCGGCGTCTCGGGCGCGTTCGTCGCGGCAGCGGCCCATGTGATCGAGCTGCTCGTGCAGCGGGCGCGAACCTACGTCTACACGACCGCGAGCCCGCCCGCGCTGGCCGCGGCGCTGCTGCGCAGCCTGGACCTCATCGCGGCGGAATCCTGGCGGCGCGAGCGACTTTCGGCGCTCGTGGACCGCCTTCGCACCCGGCTGCCGACCGGGGGCTGGCGCCTGCTGCCCTCGCGCACGCCCATCCAGCCGCTGATCGTCGGCGACAACGGCGCAGCGGTCGCGCTGTCGGCGCGCCTGGAAAGCGAGGGCATCCTGGTGCCGGCGATTCGCCCGCCCACCGTGCCGGAGGGCAGCGCGCGCCTGCGCATTTCGCTGAGCGCGGCGCATTCGGAGGCCGACGTCGACCGCCTGGCGCGGGCGATCAACGATGCCCGGGACGGAGGCTCCGCGTGAGCGCCCCCTACGCCCTCGACAAGCGCCGGGTGCGGCGCGCCTTCGATCGGGCCGCGCAAAGCTACGACGGGGTCGCCGTGCTGCAGCGGGAGGTGTGCGACCGCGCGCTGGAGCGCCTCGATCTCATGCGCCTGCAGCCGCGCGTGATCGTGGACGCAGGCAGCGGCACGGGCTATGGCGCGCGCTGCCTCGTGCATCGCTATCCCGGCGCGACGGTGCTGCACCTGGACATCGCCGAAGGCATGCTCAGGCGGGCGCGGTCGCTGCGCCCGTTGCCGCAACGCTGGTTCGCGCCGGGGCGCGAGCGCTTCGTCTGCGGGGACAACGAGCGCATGCCGCTGCGCGAGGCGTCGGCGGCCCTGGTGTGGTCGAACCTCGCGTTCCAGTGGGCCGGCGACCTGCCGCGGGCGCTGGCCGAATGCCGCCGCGTGCTGCATCCCGGCGGGCTGCTGATGTTCACCACCTTCGGCCCGGACACGCTCAAGGAACTGCGGCATGCGTTCGCGGAAGCCGGCGGGGCACCGCACGTCAACCGGTTCATCGACATGCATGACATCGGCGACATGCTGGTCCATGCCGGCCTGTCGAACCCGGTGATGGACATGGAGGTGATCACGCTCACCTACGAATCGGTCGCCCAGCTCATGCGCGAGCTGAAGGCCCTGGGCGCGGGCAATGCCGCGCAGGGACGCCCGCGCGGGCTGACCGGGCGCCGCGCGATGGAGCAGGTCGGCCGCCGCTACGAAACCTTGCGGCGGGAGGGGCGGTTGCCGGCGACTTTCGAGATCGTCTACGGGCACGCATGGAAGCCCGAGCGCCGCACCGGCCCCGCGGGGCGGCCGGTGATCGAGATCAAGGCGGGCTGAGCGTGCCGGCCGGGATTTTCGTCACGGGCACCGACACCGGGGTGGGCAAGACCCTGGTGTCCTGCGCGCTGCTGCGCGCCTATGCCGCGCGCGGGTTGCGCGCCGTCGGCATGAAGCCGGTGGCCGCGGGTTGCTTCCTGCGCGACGGGCACCGGGAGAACGAGGACGTGGAGGCGCTGGTCGCGGCATCGAACGTGGCCGCGGCTCCGGACGACGTCAATCCCTATCGCTTCGAGCCGCCCATCGCGCCGCACATTGCGGCCGCCGTCGCGGGGGCGTCGATCTCGCTGGAACGCATCCAGGCAAGCTTCCGCAACCTGCAAGGCGCCGCCGACATCGTCATCGTCGAAGGCGCCGGCGGCCTGCTGGTACCGCTGTCGGAGCTTGCCGACTTCACCCACCTCGCCCGGCTTTTGGAACTCCCGGTCCTGATGGTGGTGGGCATGCGCCTGGGCTGCCTGAACCACGCCTTGCTGACGGCCGAGTGCCTGCATACCCGCGGACTCGGGCTCGCCGGCTGGGTGGCGAACACGCTCGATCCCGACATGCCGGCGTTCGAAGCGAATCTGCGCAGCCTGGAGGACCGCCTGGCGGCCCCATTGCTCGGGGTCTTGCCGTTCGGGCCGCCCGACGCGGCCACGGCGGCCAGCCGGATCGATCCGGGGCGGCTGCGATGCTGAGCCGGCGCCGCGGGATGTTCCGCAAGCTGCTGTTTCTCGCGGCAGTTCCTTGCTATGACCAGGGCCATGTGCGACAATTCGCCGCGCTCAAAAAAGGGGCAGGTCCGGCTTTTACCAGCCCGCAATCCAGGGTCGCGACGACAGATCTCAAATGAGCTGCAGCATCGTGGAACAGGCGTCGGGCATGACGTTCGTCACCCGGCGCAACAACTCCCTGCCGGCGGGCGGCAGGCGGCTCGTTCTCGGTTCCCTTGCAGCCCTCATCTTCGCGATTTCCCTCGGGTTTGCGCTCAGCGGGGCCTGGATGGTGTTGCCGTTCGCGGGACTGGAAGTCCTCGTGGTCTGCCTGGCTTTCCGGTACATGGAACGCCAGGCCGCCGATTTCGAGCAGCTGAGCCTGGATGGCGAGCGCATCGTGGTCGAGCGGGGCCGGCGCGGCAGGACGCGTCGTGTCGAGCTCAACCGCCACTGGGCGCGGGTCGACTACCAGGCGCCCGGCGGCAGCCAGGCGGGCAGACTGGTGTTGCGGGCACACGGGTCCGACGTAGAATTCGGCACCTACCTGACCGACGCGCAGAAGGCCGACGTGGCGCGGCGGCTGAAAGAACATCTGGAAATCCGTTAATACAAGGCACTCTAAGTTTGGGGGAAGCATGATCAAGACGTTGTTGCGGAATCTCGGCGCGGTCGCACTGCCGATGCTGGTCCCGGCCCTGGCCTGGGCGCAGGACAAGGCGAAGTGGAACCTGCAGGAGCCTCACACCGAGGTCGCCCGGCACATGTACGACCTCCACACCCTCGTCCTGATCGTCTGCCTGGTCATCTTCATCGGCGTCTTCGGCATGATGTTCTGGGCCATCCTCAAGCACCGCAAGTCGGTCGGCCACCAGGCCGCCCACTTCCACGAGAACACCACCGTGGAAATCGTCTGGACCGTGGTGCCGTTCTTCATCCTGATCGGCATGGCCATTCCCGCCACGCAAACCGTGCTGCAGATGCGTGATTCATCCTCCCCGGACCTCACCATCAAGATCACCGGTTACCAGTGGAAGTGGGGCTACGAGTACCTCAAGGGCGAAGGCGAGCTCGCCGGCGTCTCCGACGGCATCCAGATCCTGAGCGTGCTGGCCACCCCGCGCGACCAGATTTACGGCAAGGCGCCCAAGGGCGAGAACTACCTGCTCGAAGTCGACAACCCCCTGGTGGTCCCGACCGGCAAGAAGGTGCGCGTGCTGATCACCGCGAACGACGTGCTGCACGCCTGGTGGATCCCGGCATTCGGCGTGAAGCAGGATGCGGTGCCCGGCTTCATCCGCGATTCCTGGTTCCGGGTCGACAAGCCCGGCACCTACCGCGGCCAGTGCGCCGAGCTGTGCGGCAAGGAGCACGGTTTCATGCCCATCGTCGTGATCGCGATGGAGCCCAGGGATTTCGCCGACTGGGCCGCGAAGAACAAGCCCGCGGGGGCCGTGACCACGGCCGCCGCGACCGTCCCGGCCGCCGGCAACGCGGCTGCCGCCGCCGCCATCGACGGCAAGAAGGCGTACGACGCCACCTGTGCGATGTGCCATGGCGCGGGCATCGCGGGCGCGCCCAAGACCGGCGACAAGGCGGCCTGGGCGCCGCGCGTCGCCCAGGGCAAGGATGCGCTCTACAACAGCGCCCTCCATGGCAAGAACGCCATGCCCCCCAAGGGCGGCTCGAACATGTCCGACGCGGAAGTGAAGGCGGCGGTGGACTACCTGGTCGCGCAGGCGAAGTAAAGCCGCCACCGGCCCACCGACAGACACCGACAGGTTATCCAGGAGACAAACATGAGCGCAGTCATCGGCCACGACCACGCACACGGGCACGATCACGACCACCACGACCATCACCCCACGGGCCTGATGCGCTGGGTCAAGACCACCAACCACAAGGACATCGGCACGATGTACCTGTGGTTCTCGTTCGCCATGTTCCTGCTGGGCGGCTTCATGGCCCTGGTGATCCGGGCCGAGCTGTTCCAGCCGGGCCTGCAGGTGGTCGAGCCCCAGTTCTTCAACAGCATGATCACCTACCACGGGCTGATCATGGTGTTCGGCGCGATCATGCCCGCCTTCGTCGGCTTCGCGAACTGGCTGATCCCGATGCAGATCGGGGCGCCCGACATGGCGTTCCCGCGCATGAACAACTGGAGCTTCTGGCTGCTGCCGCCCGCGGCGCTGCTGCTGGTCCTTGCCCAGTTCGTCCCCGGCGGCGGCGCCGGCGTGGGCTGGACCCTGTACGCGCCCCTGTCCGTGCAGCAGGGCATGAGCATGGACCTGACGATCTTCGCGATCCACATCCTGGGCATGTCCTCGATCATGGGTTCGATCAACATCGTGACCACGATCCTGAATCTGCGCGCCCCCGGCATGACGCTCATGAAGATGCCGCTGTTCGTGTGGACCTGGCTGATTACCGCCTACCTGCTGATCGCCGTGATGCCGGTGCTCGCGGGCGCGGTGACCATGATCCTGACCGACCGCCACTTCGGCACCCACTTCTTCAACGCGGCCGGCGGCGGCGACCCGGTGCTGTTCCAGCACATCTTCTGGTTCTTCGGCCACCCCGAGGTGTACATCATCGCCATCCCGGCCTTCGGCGTCGTTTCGCAGGTGATCCCGGCGTTCTCGCGCAAGCCGCTGTTTGGCTATACCTCGATGGTCTACGCGGTGGCTTCCATCGCCATCCTGTCCTTCCTGGTGTGGGCGCACCACATGTACACCGCGGGCCTGCCCACCACCGCCCAGCTCTACTACATGTACGCGACCATGCTGATCGCCGTGCCCACGGGCGTGAAGGTGTTCAACTGGGTGGCGACCATGTGGAAGGGGTCGCTGACGTTCGAGACGCCAATGCTGTTTGCGCTGGGCTTCCTGTTCCTGTTCACCCTGGGCGGTTTCACCGGCCTGGTGCTTTCGATCACCCCGGTGGACATCCAGCTGCATGACACCTATTACGTGGTGGCGCATTTCCACTACGTCATGGTGGCGGGGGCGCTGTTCTCCGCCTTCGCCGGCATCTATTTCTGGCTGCCCAAGTGGACCGGCCACATGTACAACGAGACCCTGGGCAAGTGGCACTTCTGGCTCTCGTTCATCTTCTTCAACATGATCTTCTTCGTGCAGCACTTCCTGGGCCTGGCCGGGATGCCGCGCAGGATCCCCGACTACGCGCCACAGTTCGCCGACTTCAACATGATCTCCTCGATCGGCGCCTTCGGCTTCGGGCTGTCGCAGCTGCTGTTCCTCTACATCGTGATCAAGTGCATCAAGAGCAAGGAACCCGCCCCGCAGAAGCCGTGGGAAGGCGCGGATTCGCTCGAGTGGACGCACCTGCCCACGCCGGCGCCGTACCATTCCTTCGAAACCCCGCCCGTGGTGAAGTGAGCAAGAACGTCAAAACCGCCCTGGTGCTCGCGTCGATCGCGCTGACGACGTTCGTCGGCATCATCGCCAAGTACTGGTTCCTCCGGTGAGCCAGCAGCAGGAGAACCGGAGGCTGTCCCTGCGGCTGGCGATCGTCGCCGCGGGCATGTTCGGCTTCGCGTTCGCGCTGGTGCCGTTCTACAACGAGATCTGCGCCGCGCTCGGGGTCAACTCGCTGGT
>DASZQJ010000110.1:0-21918 GCA_035549715.1 Burkholderiales bacterium | reverse complement strand
AAGCTGCAGAAGGTGCTGGCACAGGCCGGATTGGGGTCGCGCCGCGCGATGGAGGAGATGATCAAGACCGGCAAGGTCAAGGTCAATGGAGAGGTTGCCACGCTGGGCATGCGCGTGGGCACCGAAGACCTGATCCAGGTCGGTCGGCGGCAGATCAAGTTCAAGGTGACCACGCGCCTGCCGCGCGTCATCCTGTACCACAAGCTGGAGGGCGAGATCGTCAGCCGCGACGACCCGGCGGGCCGGCGCAGCGTCTTCGAGAAGCTGCCGGTGATCCGCAGCGCCAAGTGGCTGGCCATCGGGCGCCTGGATTTCAACACCGGCGGCCTGCTGATCTTCACCACCTCCGGGGAGCTTGCCAACCGTCTCATGCATCCGCGTTTCGAGGTCGAGCGCGAGTATGCCGTGCGCCTGTTCGGCATGCTCACCCCCACCCAGATCGCGGAACTCAAGCGCGGCGTGCGCCTGTCGGACGGCGACGCGAAGTTCGACGAGCTGGTGGAGCAGGGCGGGGAAGGGCGCAACCGCTGGTATCGCGTGATCCTGCGCGAGGGGCGCAATCGCGTGGTGCGGCGCATGTTCGAGGCGCTCGGCATCCAGGTCAGCCGCCTCATGCGGGTGCGCTTCGGCATCGTCGAACTGCCGCCCAGGCTGAAGCGCGGCGCCTGGATCGAGCTCAAGGAATCCGAGATCAAGCAGCTCCTCGACTGGGTCGGCGGTGTGCCGGGCGAGGAGGAGGATGTCAGGCCGCCAGCTGCGACTGCTCCACAAGGAAGACGAAACCGTCACCGCCCGAGGTCTGCGGCCAGGTAAACGCCAGGTCCGGGAATGCGGCCTCGACCGCGTCGCGGTTGTGGCCGATCTCAACCACCAGCACGCCCCCCTTCGCCAGCCGCCTGCCCGCCTGCGCCAGGATGCGCCGCACGAGGTCGAGCCCATCCTCGCCCGCGGCGAGCGCCGCCTGCGGCTCGCGCCGGAACTCCGGCGGCAACGCGGCCATCGAGGCCGCATTGACGTAGGGCGGGTTCGAGATGATCAGGTTGTAGGGGCCATCGAGCCCGGCGAACAGGTCGCCCTGCCGCAATGCGATGCGATCCTGCAGTTCGTAGTCGGCCACGTTGCGTTTCGCGACTTCCAGGGTGTCCGGCGACAGCTCCGTCGCATCGACGTTCGCCTGCGGGTAGTGGTGCGCGAGCAGGATGGCGAGGCATCCCGAGCCGGTGCACAGGTCCAGTGCGCGAGTGACGTTCTGCGCCTCGCCGATCCAGGGCTCCAGGGCCTCCGGCAGCAGCTCCGCGATGAAGGAGCGGGGCACGATGGCGCGCTCGTCCACGTAAAACCGGAAGCCCCGCAGCCAGGCTTCGCGGGTCAGGTAGGCCGCGGGAATGCGCTCCTCGACGCGCCGGCGCAATACCTGCGCCACCGCCTGTCTTTCCGGCGGCGCCAGCGCTGCGTCGAGGAAAGGCTCCAGCCGGTCGAGCGGCAGGTGCAGGGCATGCAGGATGAGCCAGGCCGCTTCGTCGTAGGCATTGGTGCAGCCCTGGCCGTAGGCGAGGCCCGCCTCTTCGAAGCGGCTGACCGCGAAGCGCAGCCAGTCGCGCACGGTCGACAGGTGCGGGGCGGCTTCAGCGAACATCCAGGAGCAGGTCGGCGAGGGTGCGCTCGTAGATCCGGGACAGGGCCTCCAGGTCGGCGAGGCGGATGTGCTCGTTGAGCTTGTGGATCGAGGCGTTGATCGGTCCGAACTCCACCAGCTCCGGGCAAATCCGCGCGATGAAGCGGCCGTCGGAGGTCCCGCCGCTGGTGGAAAGCTCCGGGCGCACGCCCGTTTCCCCTTCCACCGCCCGGCTGATGCATTCGACCAGCCGCCCGCGCGGGGTGACGAACGGATTGCCCGACAGCCACCAGTCGATCTGGTAGTCGAGCCCATGCCGGTCGAGGATGGCATGGACACGGCTCTTGAGCGACTCCACCGTGCTCGCGGTCGAGAAGCGGAAATTGAACGACACCCGCAGCTCGCCGGGGATGACGTTGTTCGCGCCCGTGCCGGCGCGGATGTTCGACACCTGCCAGGTGGTCGGCGGAAAATACTCGTTGCCCCGGTCCCACTCGGCGGCCGCCAGCTCGGCGAGCGCCGGCCCGAACTGGTGGATGGGGTTGCGCGCGAGCTGCGGGTAGGCGATGTGGCCCTGCACCCCGCGCACCAGCAGCTCGCCGGAGAGCGAGCCGCGGCGCCCGTTCTTCATGGTGTCACCCAGGCGACTCACGCAGGAAGGTTCGCCGACGATGCAGAAATCGATGCCCTCGGCGCGCGCCTCGAGCGCCTCCACCACCTTGGCCGTGCCGTTGACGGCGATGCCTTCCTCGTCGGAGGTGATGAGCAGGGCGATGGATCCCGGGTGGCCGGGATGCGCGGTCACGAAGCGCTCGACCGCGGTGACGAAGGCGGCGATGGAGGACTTCATGTCCGCCGCGCCGCGGCCGTAGAGCACGCCGTCGCGGACCTCCGGCACGAAGGGATCGGATTGCCATTGCTCGAGCGGGCCGGTGGGCACCACGTCGGTGTGGCCGGCGAAGCAGACCAGGGGGGCGGCCTTGCCGCGGCGCGCCCAGAGGTTGTCCACGTCGCCGAAGGGCATCGCCTCGACCTCGAAGCCCGCGCGCACCAGGCGCTGGCGCAGGATCTCCTGGCAGCCGGCGTCGTTGGGCGTGACGGACGAGCGCGAGATGAGATCGCGCGTGAGCTCGAAGGTGGCGGCCGAAACCGCGGGACTGTCGGGCATCAGCGCGTCACTTCTTCTCCGTGTCCACGTTCAGCTTGATCTCGCTGAACGAGTAGCCGCCCCCGGGCTTGGCGATCACGCGCCCGGTGGGGCTTTCCCCCAGCTTGCCCGAAGCCTTCTGCTCGAAATTGTTGATGAGCCAGGACAGGTTGGTGGCGGAATCCGAGTTCTTGAGCGCTTCGTCCTTGGAGACCGCGCCGGACATGTAGAGCTTGAACAGCGCCTGCTCGAAGGTTTCCGAGCCGGGCGAGAGGCTTTGCTCCATCGCGTCCTTGATCTGGTCGATTTCCCCCTTCTTGATCAGTTCGGCCACGTGCTTGGTGTTGAGCATGACCTCCACCGCGGCGATCAGCGTGCCGTCGTTGGCCTTGACCAGGCGCTGCGAGATGATGGCCTTCAGGCTGATCGCCAGGTCCGACAGCAGGGAGGTGCGCGCCTCGTAGGGGAAGAAGTTGATGATGCGGTTGAGCGCATGGTAGCTGTTGTTGGCGTGCAGCGTGGAGATGCAAAGGTGGCCCGTTTGCGCGTAGAGCAGGGCGTGCTGCAGCGTCTGGCGGTCACGAATCTCCCCGATCATCATCATGTCGGGCGCCTCGCGCATGGCGTTGACCAGGGCGTTCTCGTAGGACCGCGTGTCGGTGCCGACCTCGCGCTGGTTGATCACGCACTTGTCGTTGCGGAACACGAACTCCATCGGGTCCTCGATGGTGAGGATGTGCCCGGGGCGCAGCGCGTTGCGGTGCTCGATCATGGCGGCGAGCGTGGTCGACTTTCCCGAGCCCGTGGACCCCACCACGACCACGAAACCGCGCTTTTCCATCACCAGGTCCTTGAGCACGGCGGGGAGCTTGAGCTTGTCGATGCCCGGGGTGCCGCTCCTGAGGAAGCGCACCACCATGGCGACGTTGCCACGCTGGCGGAACACGTTCACGCGGAAGCGCCCGGTGTCCGGGACGACGTAGGAGAAGTTCATCTCCATGGTCTCCTCGAACTCCTTGATCTGCTTGTCCGTCATGATCTCGTACGCGATCTTGCGCGAGGTCTCGGGGTCGATGACCGTCGCGTTGACCGGCATGATGTTGCCGACGATCTTGATCGACACCGGCGCGCCTGCCGAGATGAACAGGTCCGACGCCTGCTTCTCGGCCATCAGCTTGAACAGGGGAGTGAGGAACATGGCTGCCTCTCGTTTAGCGGCCCGCACCGATCCGCGCGGCGGGGGCCCTGAAGCTCCTGGCGCTAGAGGCCAAGCATCTAGACACCGCGGAGGAGCTCGTTGATGCTCGTTTTGCTTCGGGTCTTCGCGTCCACCTGCTTGACGATGACCGCGCAATACAGGCTGTACTTGCCGTCCGCCGAGGGCAGGTTGCCGGAGACCACGACGGAGCCGGGGGGGATGCGCCCGTAGCTCACCTCGCCGGTCTCGCGGTTGAAGATCCTGGTGCTCTGGCCGATGTAGACGCCCATCGAGACCACGGAGCCTTCGCCGACGATCACGCCCTCGACGATCTCGGAGCGCGCGCCGATGAAGCAGTTGTCCTCGATCACCGTCGGATTGGCCTGCACGGGTTCCAGGACCCCGCCGATGCCCACGCCGCCGGAAAGGTGCACGTTCCTGCCAATCTGGGCGCAGGAGCCGACCGTGGCCCACGTGTCCACCATCGTGCCTTCGTCCACATAGGCGCCGATGTTCACGAAGGAGGGCATCAGCACGACGTTCTTCGCGATGAAGGAGCCGCGCCGCACCACGGCGTTGGGCACCACGCGAAAGCCCCCGGCGCGGAAATCCGCCTCGCCGTAGGCCGCGAACTTTGCGGGCACCTTGTCGAAATAGTTCGTGTAACCGTCGCGGATGACCCCGTTGTCCTCCAGCCGGAACGACAGCAGCACGGCTTTCTTGAGCCACTGGTGGACCGTCCAGTCGGCGCCGGTCTTCTCGGCAACGCGCAGGCGGCCGGCGTCGAGGCCGGCGATGGCTTCCGCCACCGCTTCCTTGACCTGGGGCTCGGCGGACTTCGGGGAGATGTTGGCCCGGTTATCGAACGCTTTCTCGATGACCGACTGCAGATCCGTCATGCGGGTTCTTTCCTTGTGTGAGTTGGGCGTGGAACGCCTTGAGCCGCTGTGCCGCCTCCAGGCATTCCGCGAGCGGCGCGACCAGCGCGATGCGCACGAAATTGCGGCCCGGGTTGACGCCGCGGGCCTCCCGGGCCAGGAAGCTGCCGGGTACGACAGTGACATTATATTGTTCGAACAAGCGTTTAGCGAATTCCGTGTCGTCGATCGGCGTGGGCAGCCAAAGGTAGAAGGCGGCGTCGGGCATCGTCGCGCCGGCCGGTCCGAGGATCGCGACCACCTGCTCGAACTTCTCGCGGTACATGCGGCGGTTCTCGCGCACATGGGCCTCGTCGCCCCAGGCGAGGGCGCTCGCGGCCTGGACGGCGGTGCCCATGGCGCTGCCGTGGTAGGTGCGGTAGAGCAGGAATTTCTTCAGCACCCCGGCATCCCCGGCCACGAAGCCCGAGCGCATCCCCGGGACGTTGGAGCGCTTGGACAGGCTGCCGAAGCTGACCAGCCGGGGGAAGTCCACGCGGCCCAGGCGGCGGGCCGCGGCGAGCCCGGACAGGGGCGGATTCGCCTCGTCGAAATAAATCTCCGAGTAGCACTCGTCCGAGGCAATCACGAAACCGTGCCGGTCGGACAGCTCGAACAGCTGCTCCCACCCGGCCATCGACAGCACTGCCCCCGTCGGATTGGCGGGCGAGCAGACGTACAGGAGCTGGGTGCGCGCCCAGGTTTCCCGGGACAGCTGGGTGAGGTCCAGGGCAAAGCCGTTGCCGGGAAGGGTGTTCAGGAACTGGGGCTCCGCGCCTGCCAGCAGCGCTGCGCCCTCGTAGATCTGGTAGAAGGGATTGGGGGCGACGACCGCCGGGCGCTCGGCGTGGCGATCGACGACGGCCTGGGCGAAGGAAAACAGCGCCTCGCGGCTGCCGAGCACGGGCAGCACCTGGCTTGCCGGGTCGAGCTCGACGCCGTGCCGGCGCTGGATCCAGCCGGCGATGGCCTGGCGCAGTTGCGCCGTCCCCAGGGTGGCCGGGTAGGCTGACATCCCGCCCAGGTTCTCCACCAGGGCGTCGAGGATGAAGCGCGGCGTGGCGTGCTTGGGCTCGCCGATGGAGAGGTTGATGGGTTTGAGCGAAGGCTCCGCCCGGACCGGACC
Source organism: Burkholderiales bacterium (assembly GCA_035549715.1). Classification (GTDB taxonomy): domain Bacteria; phylum Pseudomonadota; class Gammaproteobacteria; order Burkholderiales; family JACQAP01; genus JACQAP01. Next base: position 15,915 of record DASZQJ010000110.1, on the reverse strand, counting down.
CAGCAGGGCGGCCAGCTTCTGGAACGGATACGGCTGCAGCTTGTCCAGGTCGGGATTCATCGGCATCGGCCGCGATGGGCAGGCGCGGGAATTATACGGGCAGGGCTTCTCAGCGCGCGTCCGGGGGCGCTTCGAAGCCCTCGAGATCGACCCGCGGGGCGGGCTTCCAGCCCTTCTTGCGATGTTCGGCGACGACGGTGGTGTAAATGCCGCCGCGCACGAAGAAGCGCGCGGTCAGGCGCATGAAGCGCGGCGCCGTGGCGCGGGCGAGGTCGTCCAGGATGCGATTGGTCACGGCTTCGTGGAAGGCGCCTTCGTTGCGGTAGGACCACACGTAGAGCTTCAGGCTTTTCAATTCGACGCACCTGCGATCGGGGACGTAGTCGAGGACCAGCGTGGCGAAATCCGGCTGGCCTGTCTTCGGGCACAAACAGGTGAACTCGGGAATCTCCATATGAATCAGGTAATCCCGGGACGGATTCGGATTGACGAAGGTGTCCAGCCGGGTCGAGGGTCGGGTCGGCATGTTCGGGGGGCGAATCCGTTGTTAAAATGCACTCGGAAAAAACGCGCGCCTGGTCCCCGCTCGGGGGCCCCAGGCGCTTGTTTTATGGATATCCGTCGAAATTATAAGCCTTTATAAAGTCGCGAATAGTGCGCCTCACCCACATCAAGCTCGCCGGTTTCAAGTCGTTCGTCGACCCCACCCACATCCCCGTGCCCGGCCAGCTGGTCGGCGTCGTCGGCCCCAACGGCTGCGGCAAGTCCAACGTCATCGATGCCGTGCGCTGGGTGCTCGGTGAATCCTCCGCCAAGCAACTGCGCGGCGAGAGCATGCAGGACGTCATCTTCAACGGCTCCGGCGAGCGCAAACCCGTCGGGCGCGCCAGCGTCGAGCTCATCTTCGACAACAGCCTGGGCAAGGCCGCCGGCCCCTGGGCCCAGTATGCGGAAATCTCCGTCAAGCGGGTGCTCGAGCGCGACGGGGAGTCCTCGTACTTCATCAACAACATGCACGTGCGCCGGCGCGACGTCGCCGACATCTTCCTGGGCACGGGCCTCGGCGGGCGCGGCTACGCCATCATCGAGCAGGGCATGATCTCGCGCATCATCGAGGCGCGCCCCGAGGACCTGCGCAGCTTCCTGGAAGAGGCGGCGGGGGTGTCCAAGTACCGCGAGCGCCGCCGCGAGACCGAACTGCGCCTGGAAGACGCGCGCGAGAACCTGCTGCGGGTGGAGGACATCCGCCAGGAGCTGGGCAAGCAGCTGGAGCACCTGGAGTCGCAGGCCGAGAAGGCCACGCGCTACCGGGAGTACGAGGCGGGGCTCAAGCGCACGCAGCAGCTGCTGTGGCTGCTGCGCAAGCGCGACGCCGGCATCCAGCACGCGAAGATCGCCCGCGAGATCGAGGCCACCGGCATCGAGCTCGAAGCCGAGACGGCGCGCCTGCGGGACGCGGAGCGCCGCGTGGAAGACCTGCGCGCCGGCCACTTCGGCGCCTCGGACGCCGTCCATGCCGCCCAGGGCACGCTGTACGAAATCAATGCCGAAATCTCCCGGGTCGAGCAGCAGATCCAGTTCCTGCGTGACGGCCGCCATCGCGCCGAGCAGCGCCTTTCCGCGGTGCGCGCCCAGGAGCAGGAGCAGCAGCAACGCCGCGTCGCCCAGCAGTCGGCGCGTTCGGAGAGCGAGGCCGCGCTGGCGCAGGCGCGCGAGGAACTCGCGACGCTGGAGCTCGAGCTGGCCGAGGCTCGCGAGTCCCTGCCGGCCGCGGAGGCCGCGCACCGCGCCGCCCAGGAGCAGCTCGCGCAGGCGCGGCTCGCCCTGAGCCAGGCGCAGCAACAGGTCCAGCTCGAGACCGCCCGCCAGGGGCACACCGAGAAGCTCCTGCAGCAGTTCACGGCGCGCCGCGCGCGCCTGGAGGAGGAGCGCGACGGGCTCGAAGTCCCGAACATGAGCGAGCTGGTGCGCATGGAGAAGGAAGTCTCCGAGCTCGCCTTCCAGCTCTCCGGCCAGCGCGAGGCCCTGGAGGCCTGCGATACCGACCTGCCGGGACTGGAACAGGCCACCCGCGAGGCCGAGCAGGCCTCGGAACAGGCCCAGCAGCGCCTGCACCAGCTCGACGCGCGCCTGACCGCCCTGCAGTCGCTGCAGGAGCAGGTGAGCCGCGCCGGCGAACTGGAGCCCTGGCTGGAGCGCCACGGCCTGCGCCGCAACCCGCACCTCTGGCAGGGGCTGCGCATCCGCGACGGCTGGGAAGATGCGCTGGAAGCCATCCTGCGCGAGCGCCTGAACAGCGTGGGCCTGGAAGATCTCTCCCAGGTCTACGGCTGGCTGCAGGAGGCGCCCCCCGGCAAGGTTTCCTTCCACCGGCTCGACGCACGCGTGCACGATGCCGGCGCCATTCCCCCGGGGCTGGAGCGCCTCGCCGACTACGTCACCTGCACCGACGAGCGCCTGACGCCCGTGCTGGCCGACTGGCTGGCGGGGGTCTACGTGCTGCATGACGTGCGCCAGGGCATCGACCTCGCCCAGGGCCTGCCCGCCGGCGCGCTGCTGGTCACCGCGCAGGGGCACATGTTCACCCCGGGCAGCGTCAGCTTCCACGCGGACGACTCCGAGGTGCACGGGATCCTGTCGCGCCAGCGCGAGATCGAAGCCCTGTTCGCGGAACGCAACGAGGTCGAGCGCAGCCTGGGCGCCAAGCGGGAGGCCGTGGATGCCGCCAGGGCCGAGTTCGACGAGCGCCGGGCGCAGGCCGAGAAGCTGCGCCGGACCGTGGCCGACCTCCAGGAGAACCACCACCAGCTCAAGCTCGACCACGTGCGCCTGTCGCAACTGGCCGAGCGCCTGCAGGCGCGGGGCGAGCAGATCGTGGCCGAAATCGCCGAGATCGATGCGGAGCTGGAGCGCGAATCCGCCCAGCAGGCCCAGGCCAGCCGCCAGATCGAAGCTCTGTCGACCGGGATGGGCGGCTTGCACGGGGGCGTCGAGGCGGCACGCTCTGCCTTCCAGGAGGTCGAGGCACGCCTCCAGTCCGCCCGGGATGGGATGCACCAGATCGAGCGCCGACACCAGGAAGCGGAATATCAGGTCAAGACAATATCAAATCGTATCATTGACATAGAGTCGTCAATTGAGGTCATTTCTGGAATATTGCAGCGCCTCGCCGCTGACGCCCAGACCCTCGCCGAGGAAATTGCGCGCGCCGAGGAAGGCGCACTGCAGGCGCAGCTCCAGGGACAACTCGACGCCCGTGTCCAGCGCGAAGCCGCGCTGAAGACGGCGCGTGATGCGCTCGAGGGGGTGGAAGGGCACCTGCGGGAGACCGAGCAGGAGCGCCTGGCCTCGGAGCAAAAACTCGCACCGATGCGCGAACGCATCAACGACCTGCGCCTCAAAGAGCAGGAAGCCCGTTTGTCGGAGGAAGGCTATGCCAGCCAGCTGGCCGAGGCCGGGGCGGACGAGGCGGCGCTGCTGCCGCTGCTGGAGGAAGGCGTGCGGGCAAGCAAGCTCCAGTCCGAGATCAACCGGCTGAACGAGGACATCGCGGGGCTGGGCGCGGTCAACCTGGCCGCGCTGGAGGAACTGGCGAGCTCGCGCGAGCGCAAGCAGTACCTGGATTCGCAGTCGCTGGACCTGAACGAGGCGGTGGAGACCCTGGAGACGGCGATCCGCAAGATCGACCGGGAGACGCGCGAGCGCCTGCAGGAGACCTTCGACACGGTGAACCGGCACTTCAGCGAGATGTTCCCGGCCCTGTTCGGCGGCGGCGAAGCCAAGCTCCTCATGACCGGCGAGGAGATCCTCGACGCCGGCGTCCAGGTGATCGCCCGGCCGCCCGGAAAGCGCAATTCGTCGATCCACCTGCTCTCGGGCGGGGAAAAGGCGCTGACGGCGTTGTCGCTGGTGTTCTCCATGTTCCAGCTCAACCCGGCCCCGTTCTGCCTGCTGGACGAAGTGGACGCGCCGCTCGACGACAGCAACACGGAGCGCTTCTGCGGCCTGGTGCGCAAGATGTCGAGCAATACCCAGTTCATGTTCATCACCCACAACAAGATCACGATGGAGATGGCCAACCAGCTCGTCGGCGTCACCATGCAGGAGCAGGGCGTGTCCCGCGTGGTTGCGGTGGACGTCGAGGAGGCCCTGCGCATGCGCGAGGAGGCGGCCTGATGCCCCACGGGCGGGAGGAGGCGGCATGAGCGACCTGCAGATCGGCCTGGCGATGCTGGGCGTGCTCGTGGTGGCTTCGGTGCTGGGCTTCAACTGGTGGCAGGAGCGCCAGTTCCGCCGCCGCGCGGGCGACTCGTTCTCCGGGCGCCACGAGGACATCCTCATGGGCGCGCCGGAGGCCCCGGCCCCGGCCGCGCGAGCTGCCGTCCCCGCCGATGGCGCGCGCATCGAACCGCAGATCGAGCCGCGCATTGAACCTCGCATCGAGCCCCAGCTGGCGCCGGCGCCGGCGGATCCGGCCGTCCCGGCTCGCAGCATCCCCGGGGTGCAAACCGAGGCGCCCCCCCAGCCCGACATCGATTACATCGTGGAGATCCGCGCCGGTGACTTCATCGCGGTGGAAGCGCTTAACCGCCTGCAGCATCGGCTTGGTGCGCTGGGACGCCGGGCGAGCCTGGGCGCCTTCGACTACGAGACCAGGGCCTGGGGCGCATTGCGTCTCGATTCGCCCCGCCACACCGCGGTGCGCGCGGCCGTGCAGCTGGTGGATCGGGCGGGCCCGGTTTCCAGGGAGCAACTGCAGGCGTTCGGCGAGCTGATGAAGGAGGCGGCGCACGAGATGGCCGCGATCGCCGAGATCCCCGATTTCGCGCCCTGCCTGGCGCAGGCCACGGCCCTGGACGACTTCTGCGCCGACGTCGACGTCGTGGTGGGCATCAACGTGATCGCGCGCACCGGCCAGTCGTTCCACGGCACCAAGATCCGTGCGCTCGCGGAGTCCGCCGGGATGCAGTTGCGCGCCGACGGCGTGTTCCAGCTTCCTGACGAGCACGGCGCCGCCCAGTTTTCGCTGGACAACCAGGAGGCCGAACCCTTCCTCGCCGACCGCATCCGCAATCTCACGACGGCCGGCATCACGTTCCTTCTGGACGTGCCCCGGGTCGGCAACGGCCTGCGCGCCTTCGACCGCATGGTCGCGGTGAGCCGCGGCATGGCCGACTCGCTCGACGGCATGCTGGCCGACGACAACCGCGTCCCGCTCAACGACACGGGCCTCGACAAGATCCGCAACCAGCTGCGGACCATCTACGCCGCCATGGAAAGCCGCGGCATCCCCCCCGGCAGCCCCGTCGCCCTCCGACTGTTCTCCTGATGGCTGTGCCCGCCGACGTCGCCGCGCGCGCCCTCGAGTTGCGGCGGCAGATCGAGCGCGCCGACCGCGAGTACTACGTGGAGGACAAGCCCAGCCTCCCGGACGCCGAATACGACCGCCTGTTCCGCGAGCTGCAGGCGCTCGAGGCGGCGCATCCCGGGCTCGTGACGCCCGACTCGCCGACCCAGCGGGTCGGCGGCAAGGTCCTCGATGGCCTGGTGCCGGTGCGCCATGCAGTGCCGATGTTGTCGATTCGCACGGAGACCGACACGACGGCGGGTGGCGCCGAAGCCTTCGACGCGCGCATCCGCCGCGAGCTCAAGCTGGCGCCGGACGCGCCCGCGGTCGAATATGCATGCGAGCTCAAGTTCGACGGCCTCGCGATCAACCTGCGCTACGAAGCGGGCGTGCTGGTGCAGGCGACGACGCGCGGCGATGGCGAGACCGGCGAGGACGTGACGCACAACGTCCGCACCATCGGCCGCATCCCCCTGCGGATCGCCGGCAAGGCGCCCCCGCTGATCGAGGTTCGCGGCGAGATCTACATGCGACGCGATGATTTCGAGCGCCTGAACGAGCGCCAGCGCACCCTGGGCGCGAAGACCTTCATCAACCCGCGCAATACGGCAGCGGGCGCCATCCGCCAGCTGGATTCGCGCGACCTGGCAGGCAAGAAGCTCAGTTTCTGGGCCTATGGCCTGGGCGACACGCGTGGCTGGGATCGCCCCCCGACGCACAGCGGCACGCTGGACGCCATTGCCGCCTTCGGCTTGCCGGTGAGTCCCGACCGCGCGGTCGTGGCGGGCGCACCCGGCCTGGTGGCGTTCCACCGCGAAATGGGCGAAAGGCGGGATGCCTTGCCCTTCGACATCGACGGCGTGGTCTACAAGGTCAATTCCGTCGCCCTGCAGGAGCGGCTGGGATACGTGACCCGCGAGCCGCGCTGGGCGGTCGCCCACAAGTACCCGGCGCAGGAGCAGGCGACCCGGCTGAACGACATCGAGATCCAGGTCGGCCGCACCGGCAAGCTGACCCCGGTCGCCAAGCTCGAGCCGGTGTTCGTGGGCGGGACCACGGTCAGCAACGCGACGCTGCACAATCTATTCGAGCTGCGCCGCAAGGGCGTGCGCAGGGGCGACCGGGTGATCGTGCGCCGCGCCGGCGACGTGATCCCGGAAGTGGTCGGGCGCATTCCCGGGAAGCGGCACGGTTACGTCCGCAATTTCGTCATGCCCAGGGCCTGCCCGGTCTGCGGCAGCGCGGTCGTTCGCGACAAGGGCAGCACGGACCATCGCTGCACGGGGGGGCTGTTCTGCGCGGCCCAGCGCAAGCAGGCGATCCTGCATTTCGCCGGCCGGCGGGCGATGGACATCGAAGGCCTGGGCGAGAAGCTGGTGGACCAGCTCGTCGAGCAGGCACTGGTGAAGACGCCGGCCGACCTCTATCGCCTGGACCTCGAGACCCTGGCGGGACTGGAGCGCATGGCGCAGAAGTCGGCGACCAACCTCGTGCAGGCCATCAACGGGAGCAAGTCCACCACGCTGCCACGGTTCATCTTCGCGCTGGGCATCCGCAACGTCGGCGAGACCACGGCGCGGGACCTGGCGCGGCATTTCGGCACGCTGGACGCGCTGATGGCCGCCGACGAGGCGGCGCTCCAGGATGCGCCGGATGTGGGACCGGTCGTTGCGCGCAGCATCGCACAGTTCTTCCGCGAGCCGCACAATGTCGAGGTCATCGCCGCGATGCGCGAACTGGGCGTTGCCTGGCCACCGCTTCCCGTCACGCGCGCGGCATCCAGCCCGCTTGCCGGCAAGACCCTCGTCCTGACCGGCACCCTGGCGGGCATGACGCGCGACGCGGCCAAGGAGCGCATCGAGGCCGCGGGCGGCAAGGTGGCAGGCAGCGTGTCCCGCAAGACCGACTTCGTGGTGGCGGGAACCGAGGCCGGATCCAAGCTCGACAAGGCGCGGGAACTTGGCGTCCCTGTGCTGGACGAACGAGGGTTGCTAGAATTGCTTCAATCCTAACCGGCCCGGAACCGGCAACCCCGGCGCCCGCGGAGTCACCGTGAACAAGATCACCAAGGCAGTTTTCCCCGTCGCCGGGCTGGGCACGCGCTTCCTGCCGGCCACCAAGGCCAGCTCCAAGGAAATGCTGCCCGTCGTCGACAAGCCCCTCATCCAGTACGCGGTCGAGGAGGCGGTCGCCGCGGGCATCACGCAGATGGTCTTCATCACCGGCCGCAACAAGCGGGCGATCGAGGACCATTTCGACAAGGCGTACGAGCTGGAGACGGAGCTCGAGTCCCACGGCAAGCTCGCGTTGCTCAAGCAGGCGCAGAACATCCTTCCCAAGCACGTCAGCTGCATCTACGTGCGCCAGCCCGAAGCCCTGGGGCTGGGCCATGCGATCCTTTGCGCCCGGCCGGTGGTGGGCAACGAGCCCTTCGCCGTCATCCTCGCCGACGACCTGATCGACGGCAACCCGCCCGTCATGAAGCAGATGGTCGACGTCTACGCCAGCGAGCGCTGCTCGCTGCTGGCGGTCCAGAGCGTGCCGAAGGAAGATACCTCCAGCTATGGCGTTGTGAAGACCGAGCCGGGCGAGCGCGGCATGCATCGCATCACCGGCATCGTGGAAAAGCCCAAGCCCGAGGTCGCGCCTTCCAACCTGGCGGTGGTGGGGCGCTACATCCTGACGCCCGAGATCTTCGACCACCTCGAGAAGGTGCAGGCGGGCACCGGGGGCGAGATCCAGCTGACTGACGGCATTGCCGCCCTGCTGGGCGAGCAGCGCGCGCTGGCATATGAATTCCAGGGCACGCGCCACGATTGCGGCTCCAAGATCGGCTACCTCGAGGCCAACGTGCTGTATGCCATGCGCCACCCGGACATCGGCGCCGAGTTCACGATGTTCCTGGCGTCGCTGCAGAAGCAGATGCCGTCGGCGGCAAAGCGCAGTGCGGGATAGATCGAGCGCAGCGCGTGGATAGGGAGGCGGCAAACCGCATCCTCGAGACCGCCGACCTGATTTGCGCCGAGGCGCAGGTCCTCGAGGCGCTGGAGCGCATGGCGGGCGAGATCACCACCGTGCTGGCAGGGGAGAACCCCCTCGTCCTGCCCGTCATGGGCGGGGCCGTGGTCTTCACCGGCCACCTGCTGCCGCTGCTGCGCTTTCCCCTCGAATTCGATTATCTGCACGTCAGCCGCTATGACGGCAGGACCCGCGGCGCCGAGGTGCAGTGGAAGGTCGGTCCCCGCACCGACATCCGCGGTCGCACGCTCCTGGTGCTCGACGACATCCTCGACGAAGGCAATACGCTCGCCGCGATCCGCGACCGGCTGCTCGCCGAGGGCGCGGGAAAGTTCTACAGCGCCGTGTTCGCGGACAAGCACATCGGTCGGCCCAAGCCCATCGCCGCGGATTTCGTCGGCGTGACGGTGCCCGACCGCTACGTCTTCGGATTCGGAATGGACATCAACGAGTACTGGCGCAACCTGCCCGCCGTCTACGCCCTGAAAACCTGACATCCCATGCTCGCCATCATCGGTGGTACCGGGCTCACCCAGCTCGCGAACCTGGAAAGCACGCGCCGGCGCATCGTGCGCACCCCGTACGGAGAAGGCTCCGGTCCGCTGACCTTCGGCAAGCTCGCCGGGCGGGACGTGATCTTCCTCGCGCGCCACGGCTATGGCCACACGATCCCGCCGCACGCGGTGAATTACCGGGCCAATGTCTGGGCACTGAAGGCCGAGGGGGCCGGCAGGATCGTCTCGGTGGCCTCGGTCGGCGGCATCCGCTCCGACATGGTGCCGGGCACGCTCGCCGTGCCCAGCCAGATCCTGGATTACACCCATGGGCGCAAGCACACGTTCTTCGAGGGTCCGGACCAGCCGGTCACCCACATCGATTTCACGCATCCGTACTGCGACGTGCTGCGCGGCCGCCTGCTGGAGGCGGCCAGGCGGGCGAAGCAGCCCGTGGTCGATGGCGGGGTCTATGCGACAACCCAGGGGCCGCGGCTGGAAACCGCGGCGGAAATCGATCGCCTGGAACGCGATGGCGCCGACATGGTGGGCATGACCGGCATGCCGGAAGCGGCGCTCGCCCGCGAGATCGGCTTGCGCTACGCCGCGGTGGCCGTGATCGTGAACTATGCCGCGGGCCGGGCCGACAGCGCGAAGGGCATCCACCTCGAACAGATCAACGCGGTCCTGCAGTCGTCGATGGCCAGGGTGAGGGCCCTGCTGGTGGAACTGGTGGCGCAGGATGATTAGGCCCGTCCTGCGCATGGGCGATCCGCGCCTCATCCAGCCCTCGGCGCCGGTGACGCAGTTCGATACGCCGCAGCTGCATGCCCTGATCCAGGACATGGAAGACACCATGCGCGCAAAGAACGGGGCCGGCATCGCCGCGCCGCAGATCGGCGTGCAGCTGCAGGTGGTGATCTTCGGCGTGGGCCACAACCCGCGCTACCCGGATGCGGAACAGGTGCCCTACACGGTGCTGGTGAACCCGGCGCTGGAACCGCTGGGGGAGGAAATGGAGGACGGCTGGGAAGGCTGCCTGTCGGTGCCGGGTTTGCGCGGGGTCGTGTCCCGTCATGCCAGGCTGCGCTATCGCGGCTTCGATCCGTACGGCAGGCCCATCGACCGCACGGCCTCGGGTTTCCATGCGCGCGTGGTCCAGCATGAGACGGACCACCTGCAGGGCATCCTCTACCCGATGCGCATCCGCGACTTGCGGCTGTTCGGCTTCAACGACGAACTGTTTCCGGGGCAGGACCTCCAGGACGACTGAAGCCGCAAGCGGCCCCGGGGACTAGTGCGGCTGCAGCGCGTGGGCGAGTTCCGATTCCAGCTCCACGACCTTGCGCGTGTCGCGCAGGGCGTCCCCTGCCACCAGGAAGGTATCCTCCGCACGCTCGCCCAGCGTGTTGACCTTCGCGTTGTAGAGCGCGATGCCATGGTCGTCGAGCACGCGTGCAATCCGGTAGAGCAGGCCCGGGCGGTCGCCCGCGACCACGCTCAGGTAGTGGTAGGCGCCCTTTTCGTCGGGGCGGATGTGGACTTGGGGCGTGATCGACACGTACTTCACCTGGCGCGACAGGCGGCCGTTGACCGGGGCGGGGAGGGCGGCATGGGCGCGCAATTGCGCGGCCAGCTCGTGCTCGATGTAGGCCATGAGGTCACGGTAGTGCTGGGTCTCCCGCGCCGGGTCCATGACCTGGAAGCTGTCCAGGGCGTAGTTGTGGCGGGTGGTGTAGATCTTTGCCTCGACGACGCTGAAGCTGATGCCCTGGAAGAAGCCGCAGATGCGCGCGAACAGCGACTTTTCGTCCGGGGTGTAGATCATCACCTGCAGCCCCTCGCCCAGCGGCGAGAGCCGGGCGCGCACGATGGGTTCGGCGGTGTTGACCCGTGAATACAGCGCGCGGGTGTGCCACACGATCTCCGTCTCGTCGTGGCGCAGGAAGTAGGAGTCGTCGAGCCGGCTCCAGAGTTCCTTGTGGGCATCCGCCGCGATCGCATAGGCGCGCAGCTTGCCCAGCGCGCGCTCCTGGCGCGCCTGCAGCGTGTTCTCCGCCGGCACCGCGGCCGGATTGAGCAGCCGGCGCGTGGCGCGGAACAGGTCTTCCAGCAGCTTGCCCTTCCAGGCGTTCCACACCTTGGGGCTGGTGCCGCGAATGTCGGCCACGGTGAGCAGGTACAGCGCCACGAGGTGGCGGTCGTCCTTCATCCTGGCGGCGAAGGCGCGGATCACGTCGGGGTCGGAGAGGTCCTGCTTCTGCGCGGTGGCCGACATGAACAGGTGCTGCTCCACCAGCCAGGTCACCAGTTCCCCGTCCTCCTTCGACAGCCCGTGCTCCCGGCAGAAGCGCCTCGCGTCCGCCATGCCCAGCTGCGAGTGGTCGCCGCCGCGGCCCTTGGCGATGTCATGGAACAGCCCTGCCAGGTAGAGCACCTCCGGGCGCTCGAACTCCGCGATCAGGCGGCTGCACAGCGGGTACTCGTGCGCCATCTCCGGCACCGCGAAGCGGCGCAGGTTGCGTACCACCATGAGGATGTGCTCGTCCACGGTGTAGACGTGGAAGAGGTCGTGCTGCATGCGCCCGACGATGCGTCCGAAGGCGGGCAGGTAGCGTCCGAGCACGCCGTACTGGTTCAGGCGGCGCAGCGTGTGCGTGAGCCCCGCCGGGCGGCGGAAGAACTGCATGAACAGCTCGCGGTTCTGCGGGTCCTTGCGAAATGCCGGTCCTATGCGGTCCCGCGCATGCCACAAGGCCCGCATCGTCGGCACCGCGAAGCCCTTGAGCTCGGGATGGTCCTGCAGCAGCAGGAAGGCTTCCAGGATCGAGGAAGGCTGGCGCCGGAACAGCCCGTAGGAAGCTTCCAGCAGCTCGTTGCGCACCCGGAAACGCTCGTTGATCACGCGCGGCTCGGCATCCACGGATGGAAAGATGCTCAACCGCAGGTTGTGAAGGATGATGGTATTGAGCAGTTGCACCGCCTTGGCCGTCGAATAAAAGCGTTGCATCAGCTGCTCGCTCGCGCGCCGCGCCGGCGTGTCCGTCAGGCCGTACTGGCTGCCCAGGGCCGACTGGAAGTCGAACAGGAGCCGGTCCTCGCGGCGGCCGGCGATCAGGTGCAGGCGCTGGCGAAGCTCCGCCAGGACGGTCTCGTGGTGCTTCAGCTGGCGGGCTTCCTCGCGCGTGAGGATCTTGTGCCGCGTCAGGTCGCTCCAGCGATGGCCGAGGCCGGCGGCCCGGCTGATCCACAGGATGGTCTGCAGGTCGCGCAGCCCGCCCGGGCTTTCCTTGATGTTGGGCTCGAGGTTGTAGGCGGTATTGTTGAAGCGGCTGTGGCGCTGCTCCTGCTCCAGCAGCTTGGCCTCGGTAAACAGCGGCACGCTAAGGCTGGCGTCGATGGTCTTGCGAAAGCGCCCGAACAGGCGCCGGTTGCCGGCCACCAGGCGCGATTCCAGCAGGGTGGTCTGCACCGTGATGTCGCGCGAGGCTTCCTCATCGCATTCGGCGATGGTGCGCACGCTGTGGCCGATCTCGAGGCCGATGTCCCAGAGCACGCCGACCAGCTCTTCCACGCGAGTCCGGGCGGCATCGTCAAGCTGGTCGGGCAGCAGGATGAGGACATCGACGTCGGAGTAGGGGTAGAGCATGCCGCGGCCGTAGCCGCCGACGGCGACGAGCGCCAGTTTCTCGGACTGGCCGGTATCCACCCAGATCGCCTTGAGGACGCGGTCGACCAGCTCGCCTTGGTGCTCCAGCGCCTTGCGCACGTCGGGCTTGTCGAGGAACGCCGCCTTGAGCGTCGCGCGCCCTTCGGCGAGCTGCCTGCGCCAGGCGGCGACCTGGGTGACGGAGGCGGCGGGCCGGGCTGCCGGCGAGACGGCGGACATGCGCCCGGCCTCAGGCCCCGGCGGGCGCGGGCGGCGGGGGCGGCGCGCCGTCGGAAAGCGTCAGGACCTCGAAGCCGCCTTCGGTGACCAGCACGGTGTGTTCCCACTGCGCCGACAGCGAATGGTCCTTGGTGACCACCGTCCAGCCGTCACCGAGCTGGCGGATGGCCGGCTTGCCGGCGTTGATCATCGGCTCGACGGTGAAGATCATGCCGGGCTGGAGCTTGAGCCCCGTGCCGGCGCGGCCGTAGTGCAGCACCTGCGGCTCCTCGTGGAACTTGCGGCCGATGCCGTGGCCGCAGAACTCGCGCACCACCGAAAAGCCGTGTTCCTCGGCATGCGACTGGATGACGTGGCCGATGTCGCCCAGATAGGCGCCGGGGCGGCAGGCCCGGATGCCGCGCCACATGCATTCGTAAGTCACCTCGGTCAGGCGGCGGGCCTGGATGGACGGCTCGCCGACATAGAACATGCGGCTGGTGTCGCCGTGGAAGCCGTCCTTGATGACCGTGATGTCGATGTTGACCACGTCGCCGGGCTTCAGTTTCTTGGCGCCCGGCACGCCGTGGCAGACGACGTGGTTGACCGAGGTGCAGATCGACTTGGGGTAGGGCTGGTAGCCCGGTGGCGCGTAGTTCAGCGGCGCCGGCACGGTCTTCTGCACGTTCACCATGTAGTCGTGGCAGAGCGCGTCGAGTTCGTCGGTGGTGACATGGGGTTTGACGTGCGGCGCGATGAAATCCAGCACCTCGGCGGCCAGGCGGCCGGCGACGCGCATTTGCTCGATTTCCTCGGGGGTCTTGATGTGGACTGACACGGTGTCTTCAGATTGGACCCATCGGGCGACGGCACCGATGGCCCGGCAATGATACCTGTTAATGCAAGGACTTCTCTCCGAAAATGAGGCTCGCACGCCCGTCTTCAACCACTTCGGCAGCCGGCGCAAGGCAGGATCGGCGCTACGGATCCCGGCCCTGCGGGCGCAAAACGCGCGCGCTTGCCAGCGGGCCCGGGGCGGGGCGACAAATCCAAGGAAATTCCGTGGGTTGTCGCGTTGACCGTGCGGGGCCAAATGGGTATCATGCGCGGCTTCGTGTTCCCCGATAGCTCAGTCGGTAGAGCGACGGACTGTTAATCCGCAGGTCCCTGGTTCGAGCCCAGGTCGGGGAGCCAAACTTACTTCGCAACTACCAACGGGTTAGGTGACTGTATACCCGTCGCAGGCGATTCGCCACTGTCCTGCTGTAGCAAATTTTGTAGTTGCGGCGCGCTGATCCGGGCCGCCGCCTCCGCCAGGTGCCGCGCCGACAGGTGCGCATACCGGCGCACCATCGACGCGGACTCCCATCCGCCCAACTCCTGCAGTTCCTGCATCGACGTGCCCGCCATCGCGTGCCAGCTCGCCCAGGTATGGCGCAGGTCATGCCACCGGAAGTCGGCGATGCCGGCGCGCTTCAAGGCCTCGCGCCAGGCGCGCGTGCTGATCTGGCGAATCGGCTGCCCCTGGTAGGTGAACACGGCGCGCGCGTGCTTGCCCAGCTGCCGGCCCAGAATCTCCATCGCCTCGGCGTTCAGCGGCACGGCGATCGCGTGCCGCGCCTTGGCCTGGTCGGGGTGAATCCACGCCGTGCACCGCGCGAGATCCACCTGCGACCATTCCAGGTGGAGGATGTTGGATTGCCGCAGCCCCGTGGCCAGCGCAAAGCGCGCCGCGTCGGCCTGGTGTGCGGGTAGCGCCGCCAGCAGCCGCTCGGCCTCGGGCCGCGTCAGGAAGCGAATGCGCCGCTTGGGCTCGGGGTAGAGGCGCACCCGCGGGGGCTTGTCCAGCCAGTCCCAATCGGCCCAGGCGCGGCGCAGGATGGTGCGGATGAGGGCGAGGTGCCGGTTGGCCGTCGCCGCGCTGGATTGGCGCTTCTTGAGCTCGCCAACGCGGTCGATGAGGTCGCGGGAGATCTCATCCAGGCGCTTGCCGGCCAGGTACGCATCCAGCCAGCGCAGGCGCCGCTTGTCGTCCTCGTGGCTGGCCTTGTGCGAGGTCTCTTTGAGGAACCGGAAAACGGCATCCTGCCAGTGGCGCACCGGGCGCGTGCCCAGGCGGTCCTGCTGCCAGAGCTCGGCCTTCAGCCGGTTGTGGAAGTGCTGGGCCTGGGCGCGGTCGGCAGTCCCAGTGCTTTTCTGTATGCGGCGTCCGTGATGGGTAAATCGAGCCCACCAGAACGGGGAGCCCGGTCGTTTGAAGAGCGACATGATGTCCTTTCGTCGCCCTGTGGTGCCTGCCGCTGGCTAGTTTGCAGCGATCGCAGGTAGGCGACAAGGTCTTCCTCGAGAAAGACCCAGGCCCGGCCGGGCTTGGCGCCCGGCACCAGGCCGCGCTTGGCGCGCACGCGCAGCGTGACCGGGTGCAGGTTGAGGAAGGCGGCAGCTTCGGAAAGGGAGAGGGTGCGCATCCTGAGCGTAGTCTCCCGACCCCTAGTCGACCAGCACGAAGCGGCCGCCCTTTTTCTGCGACTCGATCATCATGGTGGCCAGCTCGCGCATATCCTTTTGCGAAAAGCGATCACCACCGCGGAAGGTAAGGAAGGTGGTCTGTCCGCCCCCCTGCGGCACCGTGGGCACCTGGTTGACCGGGGTCACGCCCGCGCCACCCCCGCCAGCGGAGGGCGCGGCACCCGTGCCGAACTCGGTGGAGGCGATGTTCGCCACGTTGGCCAGGCCGGCCGCGATGATGAGGCCCGCCATGCCCAGGCCGAAGATGCCGCCCTGCCCGAGCGCCTTGTTGGCGCCCTCGTAGGTGTAGATGATGGCATTGGCCATCGAGGCGACCCTGTTCAACTCGAACATCTCGCGGTTCTTCGACGCGGTGCTCGCCGTGAGGTTGGTGAGGATGCCGATGTAGGTCTGCGCCTGCTGCTTGGCGTTGAGCTCGGCGAACTTGCGCCGCTCGAGCGCGGCCTGCGCGGAGATGGAGCCGAGCTTCGCCTCGTGCTCGAGCTGCGCCTGGATGATCAGCGCGTCGGCCTCGGCCTTCGAGAGGTTCGCCTGTTCAAGATAGAAACTGAGATTGGTCAGGCGCTCGGCGTCGAGCACCTTTTCCTGCTCCGCCGTGGAGAGCAGCGCAAAGGCCTCTTCCTTGCCGCGCTCGATGCCCATCTTGCGGCGCTGGTCGA
>DASZQJ010000109.1:0-4350 GCA_035549715.1 Burkholderiales bacterium | reverse complement strand
CCTCGAAGGCGTCTGCACCCATCTGGGCTGCTCGCCGCAGTTCAAGCCGAAAGAGACCTCCCCCGAGATGGGCGCCGACTGGGTCGGCGGCTTCTACTGCCCCTGCCACGGCTCCAAGTTCGACCTCGCCGGGCGCGTGTTCAAGGGCGTGCCGGCGCCGATCAACCTCGAGGTTCCGCCGTACGCCTACCTGAGCGATACCCGGCTGATCATCGGCTCGGATTCCAAGGGAGCATGACGCAATGGGCACGCTGAAAGCACTGCTGGGGTGGATCGACGACCGCTTTCCGGTAACGGCCAACTGGAAGGCGCACCTGTCGGAGTACTACGCGCCGAAGAACTTCAACTTCTGGTACTACTTCGGCTCGCTGGCGCTCCTGGTCCTGGTGATGCAGATCGTCACGGGCATCTTCCTGACGATGCATTACAAGCCCGACGCGACCCAGGCCTTCGCCTCGGTCGAGTACATCATGCGCGACGTGCCCTGGGGCTCGGTCATCCGCTACATGCACTCCACGGGCGCCTCGATGTTCTTCATCGTGGTCTACCTGCACATGTTCCGCGGCCTCATGTACGGCTCCTACCGCAAACCGCGCGAGCTGCTGTGGCTGGTGGGCATGCTGATCTACCTGTGCCTGATGGCCGAGGCCTTCTTCGGCTACCTGCTCCCCTGGGGCCAGATGTCCTACTGGGGCGCGCAGGTGATCGTGAACCTGTTCGCCGCCGTGCCCTGGGTGGGTCCGGACCTCGCCCTGTGGATCCGCGGCGACTACGTGGTTTCGGACGCCACGCTCAACCGCTTCTTCGCCTTCCACGTGATCGCCGTGCCGCTCGTGCTGCTGGGCCTGGTGGGGGCGCACCTGCTGGCGCTGCACGAGGTGGGCTCGAACAACCCGGACGGCATCGAGATCAAGAAGAAAAAGGACCCGAAGACCGGCATCCCGCTCGACGGCATCGCCTTCCACCCGTACTACGTGGTCAAGGACCTGTTCGGCGTGGTCGTGTTCCTGATCGTGTTCTCGGCGATCGTGTTCTTCGCTCCCGAGATGGGCGGCTACTTCCTGGAGCACAACAATTTCCTGCCCGCCGATCCGCTGAAGACGCCGCCGCACATCGCGCCCGTGTGGTACTTCACGCCCTACTACTCGATCCTGCGCGCGGTGCCGCCGCTGTTTGATTCGCAGTTCCCGGGCGTGGTGGCCATGGGTGCGTCGGTGATGATCTTCTTCCTGCTGCCCTGGCTGGACCGCGGCAAGGTGAGGTCGATCCGCTACCGCGGCGCGCACTTCAAGACGGCGCTGGCGCTGTTCGTCGTCGCCTTCCTGGTGCTGGGCTACCTGGGCACCGTGCCGACCAACCAGTGGGGGCAGTTCGGCGCCTGGCTCGGCCACGCCGAAGTCGCCACCGTGGTGGCGCGGCTGTTCACCGTCGTCTACTTCGCCTTCTTCATTCTCATGCCGTGGTACACCAGCATAGACAAGACCAAGCCGGAGCCGGAAAGGGTGACCTCGTGAAGAAACTCCTGCTCGCACTGCTGCTCGTCCCCGCCTGCGCGCTTGCCACGGGCGGCGAGATGCGCCTCGACCGCGCCAACATCGACCGCCACGACGCGATCTCCATCCAGCGCGGCGCCGGCGTGTTCGTCAACTACTGCCTGACCTGCCACTCGGCGGCCTCCATGCGCTACAACCGGCTCATGGACCTCGGCCTCACCGAGCAGCAGATCAGGGACAACCTGATCCACAACAAGGCGACCAAGGTCGGCGACGTGATGCTCTCGCCGATGAGCAGGAAGGACGCCAAGGCGGCCTTTGGCGTCGAGCCGCCGGACATGTCCGTGATCGCGCGGGCTAAGGGGGTGGACTACCTCTACACCTACATGCGCGGCTTCTACAAGGACACGACGCGGGCCACCGGCTGGAACAACGTCGCCTTCCCCGGCGTGGGCATGCCGCACGTGCTGGCGCCGTTGCAGGGCACCCAGGTGCTGAAGGTCGAGTCCACCGAAAGCGAGGGGCACAAGTCGGAGCACGCGAAGCTCGTGCTGGAAACCCCCGGCGGGCTGTCGCCGATGGAATACGACCGCCTCGTGCGCGACCTGGTGAACTACCTCGCGTTCATGGCCGAGCCCGACGCCGTCCACCAGGCGCGCACCGGTGTGGTCGTGCTGCTGTTCCTGGTGCTGTTGCTGGCCCTGACCTGGTCGCTCAAGGCATCGTACTGGAAGGACGTGCACTGAACATGATGACCCTCTACTCGGGCACGACCTGCCCGTTCAGCCAGCGTTGCCGGATCGTCCTGTTCGAGAAGGGCATGGACTTCCAGATCATCGACGTCGACCTGTTCAACAAGCCGGAAGACCTTGCGGTGATGAATCCGTACAACCGCACGCCGGTGCTGGTCGAGCGCGACCTGATCCTGTACGAGTCCAACATCATCAACGAGTACATCGACGACCGCTTCCCGCACCCGCAGCTCATGCCCGCCGATCCGGTCATGCGCGCCCGTGCCCGGCTGTTCCTGTTCCGCTTCGAGAACGAGCTGTTCTCGAACATCGACGCGATCGACGGCGGCACCCAGAAGCAGGCGGACAAGGCCCGCCAGGTCATCCGCGACAACCTCACCCAGATCGCCCCGGTGTTCATCAAGCAGAAATACATGCTGGGCGAGGAGTTCTCCATGCTGGACGTGGCCATCGCGCCGCTGCTGTGGCGCCTGGACTTCTACGGCATCCAGCTCCCCAAGCAGGCGGCGCCGCTGATGAAGTACGCCGAGCGCCTGTTCAGCCGCCCTGCGTTCAACGAGGCGCTCACGGCCTCCGAGAAAGTGATGCGCAAGGGAGGGACGCGAGCACCACGCCCTACCTGATCCGCGCCATCTACGAGTGGTGCTGCGACAACGGCCACACGCCGTACATCGCGGTCAAGGTGGACGAGAACACGCGGGTGCCGGTGGAGTACGTGAAGAACGGCGAGATCGTGCTCAACATCGGCATGGACGCCACCCGCCACCTCAAGATCGGCAACGACCTGATCCAGTTCTCGGCGCGCTTCGCCGGCGTCTCGCGCGAAATATCGGTGCCAGTCAACGCCGTGGCGGGGATCTTCGCCAAGGAAACGGGCAACGGCCTCGCGTTCCAGACCTCGACGTCGCTGCCCGTGCCCATCTCCACTCCCGTCAAGACCGACCTCAGCCTGCCGGACGATTCCAAGCCGACCCCGCCACCGACAACGGGCGGACGGCCGAAGCTCCAGGTCATCAAGTAGTCGCGCGGCTCGTCCGCTGCCGCACCGGCGGCCTTCGGCCGGGCCTATAATTTCCCCAGTGCCGGCATAGCTCAGTTGGTAGAGCAGTTGATTTGTAATCAAAAGGTCCCGGGTTCGATTCCTGGTGCCGGCACCAGTCCCGGCTTCATCCGCATTACCTTCCCAAGTGTGGACCCGCAGTCGATGCGCGCAGGCGGCCTGGCTCTCGCCCGTGCGCGCGCCATCGCCGCCACCATGCATGACGGCTCGCGCGTGCAGCGTCGCGGCCGGCCGGACGAGGTCGAACGGTGCGCGGATCCCGATGTCGAAGTTGCGGTGGGACAGTCGCCGGGCGCTTGCTTGCCGGGGCGGCTGCGCCGGATTGTTCCGGCCGGCGCGGCCTCGTATCATCAACCGCGGCGCCAGTGTGATTCAACCGGTCGCAATGACAGGCGAATGGCGCATGGCGGCCGATAATTTCGGAGATCGACAATGCCACGAATTCTGACCGTACTCCCGGCCCTGATGCTTATCGCCGGCGCCGGCATGGTGCAGGAAACCCTGGCCCAGGAAACGCCGCTCGAGCAGGCCCAGAACCGCGCGCGCGCCGCCCGCGAGGAAATGCTCAAGGCGGAGAAGTCCGTGGGGGCGGCCGAGAAAAAGGAAAAGTCGGCCTACAAGGACGTCGAGAACGCGCAGAAGCGGGTCGAGGATGCCCAGCGCAGGCACGAGGAAGCCAAGCAAAAGGCTGAGCAGGCCACCCGCGCGTTGCGCGAATCGCAGGCGGAGCTGGACAAGGCCAGGGCCCGCTACGAGGCCGAGCACAAGGCGCTGGCTGAATTGCACCAGGCCCAGGACGCCACCCGAAAGGCACCTGCCCCGTCCCAGTAGCTTTGCGCCGTCAGGCGCGCGAAGGGCGCTTCGAGAGCTTCCTTTGCAGCGTCCGGCGGTGCATGTTGAGGGCGCGGGCGGTCGCGGAGACGTTGCCGCCGTTCTCCGCGAGCACCTTCTGGATGTGCTCCCATTCCACCCGCCCGACCGAAGGCCTGCCGCCCACCGGCAGGCTGGCATTGCCCGCATCGCGCCCGAAAGCCGACACGACGTC
>DASZQJ010000108.1:0-13304 GCA_035549715.1 Burkholderiales bacterium | reverse complement strand
GATCATGGGGTGGCCTACCGGTTCCATGACTACAAGGCGGCCGGCATCGACGCGGCGACCTTGAAGGCCTGGTCGAAGCAGGTGGGCTGGGAAGTCCTGCTCAACACGCGCGGGACGACGTGGCGCAAGCTCGCCCCGGCGCAGCAGGCGAACGTCGATGAAGCCAGGGCGATTCGCCTGATGGCCGACAGCCCGAGCCTCATCAAGCGTCCCGTCCTCGATGGCGCCGGCGCCTTGCTTGTCGGCTTCCGCCCTGAGGAATACGCCGCCGCCCTGGCCCGCTAGCCGGGCCCGCAACTCGTTACAATCGCGCCCCCGTCAACCGGTTGATAATGGCGCCAGGGTGGCCATATAGACATGGCGCCGGCCATCGGCGCCCACCGCGGAACGGGCCGAGCGCCCGCTAAATCAGTGAATTCAATGAGAATGAGCCATTACCGCATCGACCTCGACGCCCCGTCCGCCCCCCCCGCGCGCCGTCCCGGCCTGCTGCGCAAGCTGGTCGCCGCCGCCGCAGGCGCCGCACTCCTCGTCGGCGCCTTCCTGGTCTCCGTCGTCGTGCTCGCGGTTCTCGCGCTCGCCGGCGCCATCGGCGGCGCGTGGCTCTGGTGGCGGACTCGCGAACTGCGCAGGCGCGTGCGCGAGCAGATGCAGGCGCGCGAGCAGGGGGAAGGCCGCGTCATCGAAGGCGAAGTCATCCGCAATCGCGAGTAAGGCCGCGGCCGGATTCCCGCGCCGCGACAGGTCCTTCCCCCGTCGAATCCCGCCCGCGCACCGGCCATGAGTGATGCAACCGGACAGGACGCGCGCAAGGCCGTCGATGCCGTCTATCGCGCCGAATCGCGGCGCGTCTTCGCCACCCTGATCCGCCTGCTCGGCGATTTCGACCTCGCCGAGGAGGCGCTGCACGAAGCCTTCCGCGCCGCGCTCGAACAATGGCCGCGCGAAGGCATTCCGGGCAACCCGCGCGCGTGGCTCGTGTCGGCCGGGCGCTTCAAGGCGATCGACGCGATCCGCCGCCGCGCGCGATTTTCCTCGATCGAGGACTTCGTCGACCAGGTCGAAGCCCTCCCCGACGAGTCCGCGCGGCAGGACCCCGAAAGCCTCGAGGACGACCGCCTGCGCCTGATCTTCACCTGCTGCCACCCGGCGCTGACCTCCGATGCGCAGGTCGCGCTCACGCTGCGCGAGGTCTGCGGCCTCACCACCGAGGAAATCGCGCGCGCCTTCCTGACGCCGCCCACGACCCTGGCGCAACGCATCGTGCGCGCGAAGAACAAGATTCGCGATGCCGGCATCCCTTACCAGGTACCCGAGCGCCCGGAACTGCCCCAGCGCCTGGAGAGCGTGCTGCGGGTGGTCTACCTGGTCTTCAACGAAGGCTATGCTGCGTCGGCGGGGGAATCGCTCACCCGCCATGACCTGTCGGCGGAAGCCATCCGGCTCGGCCGCCTCCTGCACGAGCTGCTGCCGAACCCGGAGGTCATGGGCCTGCTTGCGCTGATGCTGCTGCACGAATCGCGGAGGGCCGCGCGCACTTCCGCCGGCGGCGACCTGGTCCTGCTCGACCAGCAGGACCGTTCGCGCTGGGACCGCGCGCTCATTGCCGAGGGCGTGGCGCTGGTCGAGCGCGCCCTGTCCACGCCGGGCTTCGGCACCTATGCCCTCCAGGCCGCCATTTCCGCGGTGCATGCCGGGGCGGCCGACAGCGCATCGACCGACTGGGCGGAAATCGTCGGGCTTTACGACGTGCTCATGCGCACCGATCCCTCGCCCGTGGTGGAGCTCAACCAGGCCGTCGCCGTGGCCATGCGCGACGGTCCCGCCGCGGGCCTGGTGCTGGTGGACGCGATCCTCGCGCGTGGCGACCTCGCGGACTATCACCTGGCGCATTCGGCCCGGGCCGAGCTGTGCCGGCGACTGGGCCATCATGACCAGGCGCGGGCCTCGTATCGCCAGGCGCTGGCGCTGGCGCGGGTGGCGCCGGAGCGCCGGTTCCTGGAACGCCGGCTGGAAGAACTGGAAAAATAATCCCCGTCGATGTCGATCCGGCGCCCGGCCGCTCGACCAGGGAACAAGCCAGCTGGCTTGATGGAGGCGTCGCTCATGTCCGGACACGTTGTCGAACTGCCCGCCACCCCGCGCCCGGCCTGCGCGGGGGCCATTGAAGCCGTTGATTCCCGTAAGAATGGTTCGGACGGCAGGGCGTCGATGCGCCCCCCGGCGCGGGACGCCACGCGCCGGCCCGCCTGAGACCTGACACCGGAGACCGCCATGCTCAGGATCATCCTCGTCCTCGTTGCCCTCGTGGTCGCGGGCATCCTCGCCTTCGCCGCGGCCCGGCCCGACACGTTCAGGGTCGAGCGTTCGATCGCCATCCAGGCGCCGCCGGAGCGCATCTTCCCGTTCATCAACGACTACCGGCAGTGGGCCGCCTGGTCGCCCTACGAGAACAAGGACCCGGCGATGAAGCGCACCTACGGCGCCACGACGGCCGGCAAGGGTGCGACCTACGCCTGGGAGGGCGACGGGAACGTCGGCCAGGGCAGCATGGCCATCGAGGAAAGCCGGCCGCCCTCGCGCGTGGCGATCCGGCTCGACTTCGTGAAGCCCATCGAGGCGCATAACAGGGTCGACTTCACGCTCGTGCCGCAGGGCGACTCGACCACCGTGACCTGGGCCATGCAGGGGCCCGCGCCCTACGTCTCCAGGCTGATGCAGGTGTTCTTCGACATGGACAACATGGTCGGCAGGGACTTCGAGGCCGGCCTCGCGAAGCTCAAGGCGGTCGCCGAAAAGCCCTGAAGCGTGGGCCACAGGGCACACGAAGGGGCACGAATTCAGCGCGAAGGAGAAAGGCATTGAACCTCAACGTGTCCACGCTTGATTTCCCCGGTGCCCTTTGTGGCAGATTTGCGCAACGAGCTGTCGAAACGGGGGCAAGCCGTTCGACCATTGGCAACGAGGCAAACGTGACCCGCCGGAGGCAACGATGAAGTACCTGTGCCTGGTCTACCTCGAGGAAAAGCGCCTCGAGGAAGTGTCGGACGCGCATTGCGTCGAGTACGACGAATCCGTGCGCAAGAGCGGCCACTGCCTCGCCTCCGAGGCCCTGCAATCGGTGCAGACCGCCACGACCGTGCGCATGCGAAACGGCAAGCTGTCCGTCACGGACGGGCCGTTCGCCGAAACCAGGGAGCAGCTCGCGGGCTTCTACCTGCTGGAGGCCCGCGACCTCAACGAGGCCATCCAGCTCGCTTCGCGCATTCCGCCGGCCCGGGTGGGCAGCATCGAGATCCGGCCGGTGCGTCCGATCCGCGAAACCGTGCGTCGCCAGCAGGCCTGACCCACACAAGGAGAGCGCAGATGTCCTACGTCGATGGCTTCCTCCTCGCGGTGCCGAGGAAGAACCTGAAAAAGTACCAGGCGATCGCCCGCAAGGCGGGCAAGGTGTGGAAGGAGTACGGTGCGATCGACTATGTCGAGTGCGTGGCCGACGATGTCAGGAAAGGCAAGCTGACCTCGTTCCCGCAAAGCGTGAAGCTCAGGAAGGGCGAGGTCGTCGTGTTCTCCTGGATCGTCTACAAGTCGCGCGCGCAGCGCGACAGCATCAACAGGAAAGTCATGAAGGACCCGCGCCTCGCCTCGATGATGACGCCCGGTGCAATGCCCTTCGACATGAAGCGCATGATCTACGGCGGTTTCAGGACGATCGTCGAGATGTAAGTGGGGCAACCGTCCCACCCAGCCAGGGCGGCGCGCCATGTTCGGGACTATCGATGCAAGCGCCAGCCTGCCCGTGAAGGACCTGGCCCAAGCCCGCGAGATCACGGCAACGTCCTCAACATCGTCAACCAACAGGAGGAAAGCATGCGATTCATGGTCATCGTGAGGGCCACGGAGCAGTCGGAAGCCGGGATGATGCCGGACGAAAAGCTGCTCGCGGACATGGGCAGGTACAACGAGGCGCTTGCGAAGGCAGGGGTGATGCTCGCCGGCGAAGGCCTGCATCCCAGCCGCCGGGGCGCGCGGATCCATTTCTCCGCCAATGACAGGCGCAGCGTGGTGGACGGGCCCTTCGCGGAGACGCGGGAGCTGATCGCCGGCTACTGGATCTTCAAGGTCGACTCTCTGCAGGAATGCATCGACTGGGTCAGGAAGGCCCCGAGCCCGTTTCCCGGCATGGAGTGCGACATCGAGATCCGCCAGATCTTCGAGGCGGAGGACTTCGGCGCGGAGTTCACGCCCGAGCTGCGCGCGCAGGAAGAGCGCACGCTGGCGCAGGCACGGAAGAACCGCTAGGAGACCGCGATGCCCATCCAGCCCTACCTGTTCTTCGAAGGCCGCTGCGAAGAGGCCCTGGCACTGTATGCCAGGGTGGCCGGCGCAAAGGTCGAGATGCTCATGCGCTACCGGGACAATCCGGAGACGCCGCCGCCGGGCATGGTGCCGCCCGGCTCGGACGACAAGGTGATGCATTGCTCGTTCCGGATCGGGGACTCGGTGATCATGGCCTCGGACGGCAATTGCGCGGGCAAGCCCAGCTTCAACGGCTTCTCGCTGTCGATGCCCGCGCGCGACAAGGCCGAGGCCGAGCGCCTGTTCAAGGGCCTGGGGGAAGGCGGCCGGGTGCAGATGCCCCTGGAGGAGACCTTTTTCTCGCCCTGCTTCGGCATGGTCGCGGACCGTTTCGGCGTGTCCTGGATGATCATGGTCGAGCCTGCGCAGTCCCGGCCCGACGGGCACTGAGCCATTGCCGCCCCCGCGGCGGCCCCCGGAGATCCCATGAACGTTCCGTTCGACGCCCGCAGGCGCTGGCTTGCGCTGTACGTGCTGTGCATCGGCGTGCTGATGATCGTGCTCGACACCACCATCGTCAACGTCGCGCTGCCCTCGATCCGCGAGGACCTGCACTTCACCGAGACCTCCCTGGTCTGGGTGGTCAACGCCTACATGCTGACCTTCGGCGGCTTCCTGTTGCTGGGCGGACGCCTCGGCGACCTGTACGGGCACCGCCGGCTGTTCCTGCTCGGCATCACCCTCTTCACGGCCGCCTCGATCGGCTGCGGGCTGGCGAACTCGCAGGGCCTGCTCGTGGCGGCCCGCGCGGTCCAGGGCCTGGGTGGCGCGGTGGTGTCGGCAGTTGCGCTGTCGCTGATCATGAACCTGTTCACCGAACCGGCCGACCGCGCCCGGGCGATGGGCATCTACGGGTTCGTGTGCGCGGGGGGCGGCAGCATCGGCGTGCTGCTCGGCGGCGTGCTCACCAACGCGCTGAGCTGGCACTGGATCTTCCTGGTCAACGTACCGATCGGCATCGCGGTCTGCGCGCTGTGCATTTGCCTGTTGCCGGGCGGCCGCGGGCAGGCGGCGGGGGCGAAGCTCGACATTGCGGGGGCGATCACCGTCACCGCATCGCTCATGCTGGCCGTGTACGCGATCGTGAACGGCAACGAAGCCGGCTGGGCGTCCGTGCGTTCGGTGGGAATGCTGGGCGCGTCCGCGGTGCTGATGGTGGCGTTCCTCGGGATCGAGGCGCGCACGCGCGACCCCCTCATGCCGCTGGGCCTGTTCGGCCTGCGCAGCGTCGCGACGGCCAATCTCGTCGGCGTGCTGTGGGCCGCCGCCATGTTCGCGTGGTTCTTCCTCTCGGCGCTGTACATGCAGCTCGTGCTGGGCTACGGCGCCCTGCAGGTCGGCCTGGGCTTCCTGCCCGCCAACCTGATCATGGCCGCCTTCTCGCTGGGCCTGTCCGCGAAGATCGTGATGCGATTCGGCATCCGCGCCCCGCTGGTCGTGGGACTGGCCCTGGCCGCGGCGGGGTTGCTGCTGTTCGCGCGCGCCCCCGCCGGCGGCAGTTTCGCCTGGGATGTGCTGCCCGGCATGCTGCTGCTGGGCCTCGGCGCAGGGGTGGCCTTCAACCCGCTGCTGCTCGCCGCCATGAGCGACGCCAGGCCGGAGGAA
The DNA here is from genome assembly GCA_035549715.1 of Burkholderiales bacterium. Lineage (GTDB taxonomy): Bacteria > Pseudomonadota > Gammaproteobacteria > Burkholderiales > JACQAP01 > JACQAP01. Next base: position 7,340 of record DASZQJ010000108.1, on the reverse strand, counting down.
TCGGGCCTGGCGTCGGGCGTGGTGAACACATCGTTCATGATGGGCGGCGCGCTCGGACTGGCCGTGCTCGCCAGCCTCGCCGCCGCGCGCACGAACCGGCTGGCGGCCACGGGGACGGATGCGATCGCCGCGCTCAACGGTGGCTACCACGCGGCCTTTTTCGCCGGCGCGATCTTCGCCGGCCTGGCCGCCCTCCTCGCCCTTGTCCTCCTGCGCGCCGGGCAGCACGCCGGGACGCCGGCGCGTGAGCCTGCGCCCGCCGCCCGCTCCCGGCCCGCGACCGCTGTCGAGATCGTTCGGCGCCGTTCGACCAGGGCGAATCACGATTGACGGAGGCCGCACGGATGTTCGAGGAACGGACCGGCACGACGGACGTCGATGGGGCAACCGGCGCGGAGCGTTATCCCCTGGCGCCGCGCGGCATCCGGCGGGCGCTGGACTACATCCACGCGAACCTGGGCAACGGCCTTCGCCTCGAGGAAATGGCGGCGGCGGCGCGGATGAGCGTCTTTCATTTCTCGCGCACCTTCCGCAAGGCCACGGGGACCGGGCCGCATCGCTACCTCCTCGAAGCTCGCGTCGCACGGGTCAAGGCGCGGCTGCGCTCGGGCGGGGCCAGCCTCGCGACGATCGCGGAGGAAACGGGCTTCTCGGACCAGAGCCACATGAGCAAGGTGTTCCGGCGCTTCACCGGCATGTCGCCGAAGGCCTTCCGCGGCGGGCCGTGCCGCACCGGCGGCCGGCCGCGGGCGCGTTTCGGGTCCCGGGCGGATCGCCTCGCGGAACTGCCGGCCTGACGACGGCCATCGGGACGCCGCGCCAGGCGCAGCGGACTTCCCCCCGGTGGGCGGGCGCGCCTGCGCAGGAACCGACAATGGCGGGCGGCGCAGGACAATAACCGACTAGACTTGCGGCTTCTGCGGGCCTAGCCTCTCGATCGCCTCCGGACGCCGTTCCCATGCCAGCCATCCTCTCCATCTCAGGACTCACCAAGACCTACGCCTCCGGCCTGCAGGCGCTGAAGAAGGTCGACCTGGAGATCCGCAAGGGCGAGATCTTCGCCCTGCTGGGCCCCAACGGCGCCGGCAAGACGACGCTCATCAGCATCGTCTGCGGCATCGTCACCCCGACCACCGGCACCGTCACGGTCGCGGGCCATGACATCGGGCGCGACTACCGCCTGACGCGCTCCCGGATCGGCCTGGTGCCCCAGGAGCTGCACACCGACATGTTCGAGACGGTGCACAACACGGTGAGCTTCAGCCGCGGCCTGTTCGGCAAGGCGCCGGACCCCGCGCACATCGAGAAGGTGCTGCGCGACCTGTCGCTGTGGGAGAAGCGCAACGACAGGATCATGACCCTGTCGGGCGGCATGAAGCGCCGCGTGCTCATCGCCAAGGCCCTGGCCCACGAGCCCGAGATCCTGTTCCTCGACGAGCCCACCGCGGGCGTGGACGTGGAGCTGCGCCGGGACATGTGGTCGCTGGTCAAGCGCCTGCAGCAGGACGGCGTCACCATCATCCTCACCACGCACTACATCGACGAGGCCGAGGAGATGGCCGAGCGCATCGGCGTGGTGAGCAAGGGCGAGCTGATCCTGGTGGAGGAAAAGGCGAGCCTGATGCGCAAGCTCGGCAGGAAGACCCTGACCCTGCAGCTCGCCGAGCCGATGGCCGCGATCCCCGGGGCGCTGGCGGGCTGGAAGCTCGCGCTCAAGTCCGAGGGCAACGTGCTCGAGTACGACTTCGACGCCGCCGGCGGCGGTGCCGGTGACGCCGCCGGGGTCCCCGCGCTGCTGCGCCGCCTCGGCGAGCTCGGCATCGGCTTCAAGGACCTCCATACCGAGCAAAGCTCGCTGGAGGACATTTTCGTCAGCCTGGTCCACGACAAGCGATGAGCGCCGCCAATCCCCCCGGCTTCAACCGCCACGGCGTGCTCGCGATCTACCGGTTCGAGCTGGCGCGCTTTCGCCGCACCTTCTGGCAAAGCCTGGTCACGCCGGTGATCACGACCTCGCTGTACTTCATCGTGTTCGGCGCGGCGATCGGCTCGCGCATGAGCGAAGTGGGCGGCGTGTCCTATGGCGCCTTCATCGTGCCGGGCCTGATCATGCTGTCGCTGTTCACGGAAAGCCTGAACAACGCGTCCTTCGGCATCTACCTGCCCCGGTTCACGGGGACGATCTACGAGGTGCTCTCGGCACCGGTGTCGGCGCTGGAGATCGTGCTGGCCTACGTCGGCGCGGCCGCCACCAAGTCGGTGATCCTGGGCCTGGTGATCCTCACCACGGCCTCGGCCTTCGTCGACATCCACATCCTGCACCCGTTCTGGATGCTCGCCTTCCTGCTGCTCACCGCGGCCACCTTCAGCCTGTTCGGCTTCATCATCGGCATCTGGGCCAGGGGCTTCGAGCAGCTGCAGTTCATCCCGATGCTGGTGATCACGCCGCTGACCTTCCTGGGCGGGGCGTTCTATTCGATCGACATGCTGCCGCCGGCGTGGCGCACGGTAAGCCTGTTCAACCCCATCGTGTACCTGATCAGCGGCTTCCGCTGGAGTTTCTACGGGGTGTCGGACGTGGAGGTGGGCATCAGCCTGGCCGCGACCCTGGGCTTTTTCGTGCTGTGCCTGGGCATCGTGGTCTGGATCTTCCGCACCGGCTACCGCCTCAAGACCTGATCAGCCCGGGGCCGCGAAGTTCAGCCTCGAGGCCACGCGCTCGAAGCCGCAACGGAACATGTTGCCCAGGGACGGATTGGGTTCGTCGCCGACCGCCTCGCCGGTTTCCGTCACCAGCTGGCGGGCGCCCAGCGCCACGGCGTCCGCGATGCGCCGCGCCATCAGGGCGCCCTGACCGCCGCGGCGGCGATGCGTCGGCAGCACGGCGCCCAGGCCCAGCCATGCCCGGGTTTCGCGGACGAACAGGGCGCCACCGCCGACGATCTCGGCGCCGTCGCGCACCGCATACAGGCGCCAGCCCGGCCGCCCGTGCAAGCACGCGACCCAACCGGCCAGCGGTGGCGGCATCTCGAAGACCCGGACGATCGCATCCGCCGTCTGCACGGCCGCCGTTTCGTCCGCGACTTCGCCGATGGAAAGGTCCGTGGGCAGGTCGGGCGCGGGCGCCGCATCCCTGAGCATCTTGGCCCACGCACGCCGCCGCGCCTCGGTGAAGCCCCGTGCCCTCAGCTGGTCGGGGAATGCCCCGGGCCTCGCGTACGGATTCCAGTGCAGCCACCAGGAGGAAACGCCCCCGGCGCGGTAAACCGCGCCAATCGCCTCCAGGGCCGGCGCCGTCGCCGCAACCGCCAGCCCGAAGCCCATGGCGCGGTTGAACATGGGGGTCGGAAGCTTCGGCGCGAGCAGGGCGACGGCATCCGCCACCCGTGCGACCCGCAGGCCGAACCGGTCGCGCAACGCTGGCGGCGCCGCCTCGTAGAAATCCGCATACGCATCGGCCTCGGTCATGTCGGCCACGCAGGCGCGTTCGTGTGGATCCATCGGTCGTCCTCCCCTCGAGGTCGGGCGCGGGTCCCGGGACGCGGCTTCGCCCTGCGGCTATCATACCGCCTGCCATGCAACATTCCGGAACGGCCGCCACAGGCGCAACGCCCGCATGAAGAACAAGCTGCTGGAGCAGGCCATCCGGTTCGCGCAGTCACACGAGACCCCCTGGTCGAGGCAGATCACGCCGGCCTGGGGCATCCACCACGAGGACCCGCCGCCCTACAACCGGCTGCTCGGCCCGGTCCATGCGCGCGGCCCCGTCTCGGGCACGATCCTGCTCGACGGCGGGACGCTGATCGAATGGGGGGAGCCGGCCCGCGCCGACCTCACCTTCAGCATCGCCAAGACCTACCTCGCCCTGCTCGCCGGCGTCGCGCACGACCGCGGCCACATCCCCCGCGTGGACGAACCGGTGCGCGTGCGCGTCCCCGGCATCGGTTTCGACGAGGGCCGCAATGCCGAAGTCACGTGGGAACACCTGCTGCAGCAGACCAGCGAATGGGAAGGCAGCGTGTTCGGCGTCCCCGACCAGGTCGACCGCTATCGGCACCTGTCCTTCCAGGAGGGCGGGGCGCAGGGTCGCAAGGGGGATCCGCGTCCGTTGCGCAAGCCCGGCACGTTCTGGGAATACAACGATGTGCGCATCAACCAGCTCTCGCTCGCCCTGCTGCACGTGTTCGGGCGACCGCTGCCGGACGTGTTCCGCGAAACCATCATGCAACCCATCGGCGCGAGCAACGACTGGGGCTGGGCGGGATACGACAACGCCTGGGTCGAGATCCGCGGCGAGCGCATGCAGTCCGTGCCCGGTGGCACGCACTGGGGGGGCGGTGTTTCCATCGGCAGCCGCGACCAGGCGAAGATCGGCCAGCTCCTGCTCGACGACGGCCGGAGCCATGGCAGGCAGGTGGTATCGGCAGACTGGATCCGGCGCATGCGCACGCCCTGCGCCATCGCACCGTTCTACGGCTACCTCGTCTGGCTGAACCGCGGGCGGCGGATTTTCCCGAGCGTGCCGGAGGACAGCTGCTTCGGCATCGGCGCCGGCACGTCCTTCACCTGGGTGGAGCCGCAGCGCCGCATGGTGCTGGTGGTGCGCTGGATCGACGCCGCGCACGCCGACGAGTTCTTCCGCCTGGTGCTGCAGGCCCTCGACCGGCCGGATTGATCGCCGCGGCTTCGCCCCGTTCGGCGCGCAGGCGTGACGGCGCGGGTCAGCGGATGCCGCCGCCTTCGATCATGGCGGCCATGGGCTTCTGCCTGCCAAGCTCGACGAAGGCCGGGGAACGCTCGATGGTGTCCATGAACGCCTCGATGGAGGAGGCATCGGAGGAAACCGCGCTGTAAGGCTTGAGTTCCGACTGCCCGCTCGGCTCGAACATCAGCGTTATGCCGGCGAGGTGCTCGACCTTGCCCGTTGCGTCGCTTTGCGTCACCCGCCGCAGCAGGCTCATCTTGAATGCCGTGGCGCAGCCCTCGGACCAGCCGCTGTACTGGTAGAGCAGCGCGTCGCCCGCACCGGCCTGGGGCGAGAAGCGCATCCAGTCCACCATCACGGCGACGGCGGCATCGGGCGTCAGGTCCCCGACCGCCACGCCGCGCTCGTGCATGAAGCCCTCGAGCTGCCGCATGAGCCCGTGCGAGCCCATGACGGGCATGTCCGCGGCAGCAAGCGCCTGCGCCTCTTCGGCGAGGGCCGGCGGCGCGGCCAGCAGCAACAGGGCAAGCAGGGTTGCTTTCATCTCGCGACCAGCATAGCGCCGACCCGCGCGCATGCAAAGCGCGCCGCTCCCGGCAATCGGGGCCGCCGAGGGTGCTTGGACGGGCCAAGGACTGGGGGCTACGTACCTGGTGCTGCGTGCTGGGTGCTGAGTGCTGAGTAAAGGCAACGGGCCGCGGCTGCGGCCCTGGCTTCAGGCTTGGGGCACTTACGCAGTACGCAGCACCCAGCACGCAGCACTGAGTCCCCGTCCTTTTCCTGCTATCCGCACGCCACCTTCCACAACGCCTCGCCCTCCGTCTCCGGCACGACCTCTTCCCAGTCGTGCGCGGTCTCGTCGGCGTAGATCGCCTTGCCTTCGCCCATGTGCCCCTCGTGCAGGGACGTGGACAGCCCGCGCGAGCGCATTTGCCGGCAGTCGTACTCGGCCAGCGTCTTGTGCGAGAAATAGCCGACCTCCACCATGCGCTGGAAGTCCTGGTAGTCCCGCACCCACCACATGGCCGCGACGTCGCCATGGCGCTTGATGGTCGCCGGATCGGCGTAGGTGCGCGTCCCCGTCGCTTCCGCGACGCTCGTCCAGCCGGCCCAGGCGGGCGCGGCCGCCAGGCACAGGATGATGCACAGTTGTCTCATGAGGCCTCCCGGCCGCCAGTGTACCGGGAGCGGAAAGAGAGAGTGCTGAGTACTGCGTGCTGAGTGCTGCGTGAAGGCAAAACGGCCGCGGTCGCGGCTTTGGCGTTGCGTTTCAGGCTCGAGGCACTTACCCAGCACTCAGCACGCAGTACTCAGCACGCAGCACTCAGCACTAATTACGCCCTTCCCCTCTCCCCCGCCAGGTCGAGGAGTTCCCGCGTGGCCGGATCATCGGCGATGGGCCGCACTTCGACACAGCCGATCCAGGCGCCGGGGATCCGCGCCGCGATCCGCACGGCCTCGTCGCGATCCTTCGCCTCGATGAGGTAATAGCCGCCCAGTTGTTCCTTGGTCTCGACCCAGGGCCCGTCGGTGGTCGTGACCTTGCCGTCACGCACCCGCACGGTCGTCGCCGCCCCGGGCGGCAGCAGCCGGTTCAGGCCCAGCAGTTGTCCGCTGGCGCCCAGGCTTTTCGTGAACTCCCGGTAGTCGGCGTAGTGCCGGGTGGCTTCCTCGGGAGTCAGTTGCTCCATCACGCGCTCGGCACAGATCAGGCACAGGAACTTCATGTCGGCTCCAGGTCGGGAAAGGGGATTGGTTGCCCATGGTCGAACGGCAGGCCGGCGGATCGACACTGCGGCAGAATCCGGCGGACGGGCGATCCGGCAGCGCGCCGGGAGCGCTAGGACCGCAGCACGCGCCCCGCGCCGGCATCGACCTGGGCGCCGTCCGCCCAGACCGGCACACCGTTCACGATCGTATGGCGCACGCCGCGCGAAGGCATGACCATGCGCTTGCCGCCGCCGGGCAGGTCATGGCGGCGCTCGCCCCGGTTCGAGGAGCCGACCGTTGCCGGATCGAAAATCGCGATGTCGGCGGCGAGGCCGGCGCGGATCCGGCCGCGGTCGCGGATGCCGAACAGGTCGGCGGGATCGGAAGTGAGGCGCCGCACCGCTTCCTCCATGCCGAGGACGCCCCGCTCGCGCACCCATGTGCCGAGCAGGTAGGTCGGGTAGCCCGAATCGCACAGCATGTCCACGTGCGCGCCGCCATCGCCCAGGCCGATCAGGATGGCCGGGTTGTTGAGCAGCTCCGCCATGCGGTCCACGCGCGTGTTGTACGACGCCATGGTGAACTCGAGCGCGAGGTCGTCGGCAAGGGTGAGGTCCAGCAGCGTATCCACGCCATCCTTGCCTTCGGCGCGCCCGATCTCGGCCACGGTCCTGCCCTCGAAACGCTTGAGCTGCGGCGAGCGCACCTCGTGCAGCGTGATGCGCTCCCAGTTGCCGAAACCCATGGGATTCTTCAGGTCCTCGCGGAACCGGTTGCGAAACCCGGGATCGGCGTAGACCTGCTTCAGGGCCGCTGCGGATTTGTCCTCGAACACCCGCTTCCAGGACGGAAAGGCGGCAAAGGCGAAGGGGCTGTGCATGTCGATCTCGCGCGTGAGCGGCAGCGGCGAGGTCTGCGGGCGGGC
>DASZQJ010000107.1:0-5243 GCA_035549715.1 Burkholderiales bacterium | reverse complement strand
CTCTCGCCTCTCAACAAGTCTAGTCGCCCTCGAATCCGCTCTCGCGATGCGTGCCATCGCAAAAGGGCTTGTTCTTCGATTCCCCGCAGCGGCACAGGAAGGCCTGCCGGCCCGTCCATGCGCACCCTCCTGCGGGATCGTCGATGCGCATGTCGCCCAGGCAGCGGATCGGGCCGTTGGGCCGTAACGAGAGCTTGAGCACGGGCCCTGTCGCCTGGGGTTCCGGCGACTTGGGCTTGTAGGCCGCAGAGACCTCGCCGCGATCACGAAAGCCGGCGTCCTTGTGCGAGCCGTCGCAATAGGGCTTGGTCGCGGAGCGTCCGCAGCGGCACAGCCAGAGTTCGTCGGCATGCTCGAGCAGGCTGCCGTCGGCGGCAAAGATCTCCGTCTCGCCGCTCACCTTGAGCGGACCGTCAACCTGGGGCTGCAGGGTGCTCATTGCCATCTGCCGTCTCCGTGATGCGCAACGCCATCCATCGGTGCGCCGCGTGCACTGCCACGGCGCACCTGCACGGCGCACAGTCTAGCGCGCCTTGTCGCCCGGCGTGCAAGCGCCCCGCGCCGGAAGGCGTCCTCCTGCTGCAAGTTTCGATCCATCCTCCCTGCGCGAGGACGACGGCCGGGAAGTGCGGTCGCGGTATGATGGCGGCGTTTGCCCGTCACGCCCTTGCGCCACCCGCCACTTGCCGCTGCCTTGACCGAACGCCGCCTGATGCTGCTGCTGCTCGCGCTGTGCGCGGGCGTGTTCCTGGTGACGTCGGCGGGCGCGAGCACGGCGCCCTTCCTCAATTTCATCGCCGCCGACCTCTCAACCACGCTGCCGGCGGTGGCCCACCTGTTTTCCATCCAGGCCTTGTTCTGGGGCGCGGCCTCCCTGACCGCGGGCATGGTCGCGGGGCGCTTTGGCCAGCGCCGGCTCCTGGCCGCGGGCGTGCTGCTGATCGGCTTCATGCGCCTGGGCTTCGCGACGTCGGACAGCTACGCGGCCGCCGTCGCGTGGCAAATCCTGAGCGGCATCGGGGGCGGCACCTTCATGGGCATCGTCTACGCGGCGGTGTCCGAGCATGCCCCCGCGCAGATGCGCGGCCGGGCGATGAGCTGGGTGATCACCGGCCAGTCGCTGTCGCTGGTGCTGGGCGTGCCGCTGGTCACCCTGCTGGGCGCCTTCGGCGGCTGGCGCGGCGCCGTCGCCACGCACGGCAGCATGGTCCTGCTGTCCGCCGTGGCGGTGTGGCTGGCCATGCCGCCCGACCCGCCCCCCGTGCCCCACGCCGAGCGCAGGAAAGTGCCCTATGCCGCCCTGATGAAACCGAAGCTCGTGGCGCTGCTCGCGGCCGGCACGACCGAGCGCATGTGCTTCGCGGTGATCGCGATCTTCCTGCCGGCCTACCTGCAGGCGGCCTATGGCACGACCCTCGGCGGCCTGGCCCTGGTCCTCGCGCTGGTGGCCATCGGCAACCTGGCGGGCAACATCGTCGGCGGCCGCATCGCCGATCGCACCCGGTCGCGGGCACGCGTGTTCGCGATCGCCTCGGCGCTGACGGCCGTGCTCGCCGTCCCCTTGCTGGCCTGGCACCCGGGACTGTACGCCTCGGTGCTGCTGGGCTTCGTGTTCTCGTTCGTGAACGCGGCGGGACGGCCTTCCCTGATGGCCACCCTGGCCGAGGTCCCCGCCGAGCTGCGCAGCGCGCTGTTCGGCCTCAACATCACGATGGCAAGCCTCGGCTGGCTGATGGCCGGCTCGCTGGGCGGCTGGTTGATCGCGGCCGGCGGATTCGCCGGGCTGGGATGGTTCTGCGGCGGCGTGGCCGCGCTGGGCTGCGGGCTCGCGCTATCCAGCGCGGGCCGGCCGGTGGCCGGGAGAAAACTGAAAGAGGAAAGCTGAAAGGTCAAAGGTTAAAGGTTAAAGGAAAACGCCTGATACATCGGGCTTCGCTTTTGCTTTTGCTTCCTCTTTCCTCTTTCCTCTTTCCTCTTTCCTCTTTCCTCTTTCACCTTTCACCTTTCACCTTTATTTGATCGGCCGCGCTATTGTGCGGTCCAACCCCCATCGATGCTGTACGCGGCGCCGGTGATGGACGCCGCCGCGTCGCTGGCGAGGAAAGCCGTCAGCGCCGCCACCTCTTCCACCTTCACGAATTCCTTCGACGGCTGGCGCTCCAGGATCACGTTGCGGATCGCGTCCTCCCGCGAAATCCTCCGTTCACGGGCACGATCCGCGATCTGGACTTCCACCAGGGGCGTGAGCACGAAGCCCGGGCACACGGCGTTGCAGGTGACGCCGCTGCCGGCGGTCTCGAGGGCGACCGTCCTGGTCAGCCCGACCAGGCCGTGCTTGGCGGCGACGTAAGCCGACTTGAACGGCGAGGCCACCAGGCCGTGCGCCGAGGCGACGTTGATGATCCGGCCCCAGCCGGCCTTGCGCATGCCCGGCAGCGCGGCGCGGATGCCGTGGAAGGCCGACGACAGGTTGACGGCGAGGATCTGGTCCCACTTGTCCTCGGGGAAGTCCTCGACGGGCGCAACGTGCTGGATGCCGGCGTTGTTGACCAGGATGTCCACGGCGCCGAACTTGCGCCGGGCGTCGTGCACCATGGCGGCGATCTCGTGCGGCTTGCCCATGTCCGCGGTGGAATGGATGGCCTCGATGCCGTATTCCGAGACCAGCGACTGGCGCAGCTTCTCGATGTCCTGGGAGATGCCGAAGCCGTTGAGGACCACGTTGCATTTCTGCGCGGCGAAGGCGCGCGCGATGCCCAGGCCGATGCCGCTGGTCGAGCCGGTGACGATGACGGTTTTCATGCGGGGATTCCGGAGGGGAGCGATCCAGTGTAGCAGAGGCCTCAGGCGCCGCCGCGGACCTCTGCGACGAACTCCGCGATGGCGTCGCGCGTCGCGTCGAGCTGCGCCTGGTGCGGCGAGTGCGCGCAGTCGGCGAGCACCAGGGCTTCCACGGGCCCCGACACCTGCTGCTCGATGGCGTGCACCTGCGCCAGGGTGCCGTACTGGTCATCCTCGCCCTGGATGACGAGCACGGGACACGAGATCTCCGGGAGGCAGTCCTCGATGTTCCAGCGCAGGAAGTCGGGATGCAGCCAGATGTCGTTCCAGCCGCGGAAGGTCGAATCCACGTGGTCGTGGTAGCGGCCCAGGCGCTCCGGCAGGTCGGTGCTGCGAAAGGCTTCGCCGGCCGCCGCGATGCTGCGGACCGTGACGTCCTCGACGAACACGTGCGGCGCCATTGCCACCACGCCGCGCACCGGCCGCAGGCCGGAACCGGCATGCAGCAGCGCGATGGAGGCGCCGTCGCTGTGGCCGATCAGGATGGGATCGACGATGCCGAACTGGTCGAGGATTTCCGGCAGGACCTCGAGCGCCTCGCGATGCATGTAATCCACCTGCCGCGGCGCGGCCAGCCGGTCCGACTTGCCGTAGCCGTAGCGCGAGTACACCAGCGCCGGGCAGCCCGTGGCCTCGGCCACGTGGCCGGGGAAGCGCTTCCAGAGCGCCACCGAGCCCAGGCCCTCGTGCAGGAACACGAGCGTGGGCGCGTCGTCCTTCGCGGCGGCGGGACGGATCTGCTGGTATTCGAGGCGGTGGCCGCCGGCCTGGAGGAAGCTGGGCGTGGACATGCGGGCAAAATGCGTTTGCGGGATGTTAGCCCGTGCGGGCCCCCGCCGCCACCTGCTGCGACGGTGTGCGCCTCACTGCGAACGCATTGGAGCCCTTGAGACCTAGATGCCGAGGTGGCGCTGCAGGCCCTCGGGGTCGTCGCGCAGCGCCTGGGGCGCACCGTCGAACACGACGGCGCCCTTGACCAGCACCACAGCGCGATCGGCGATGGCGCAGGCGGCAGCGAAGTTCTTGTCCACGATCACCGCGGAAATGCCTTCGCCGCGGAGCTTTCCGAGGATGCTCCAGATCTCGCGCGCGACCAGCGGCGCCAGTCCCTCGGTTGCCTCGTCCAGGATCAGCAGGTCGGGATGGGTCAGCAGTGCGCGGGCGATGGTGAGCATCTGCTGCTCGCCGCCCGAGAGCTGCTGGCCGCCGTGCGCCAGGCGCTCGCCGAGCCGCGGGAACGTCGCGAGCACGCGCTCGAGCGTCCAGTCGCGCCGCCCTCCCCGCCCCGGGCGCGCGGCCATGAGGAGGTTCTCGCGCACGCTCAGGTTCGGGAAGATGCCACGGCCCTCCGGCACGTAGGCAAGCCCGGAGCGCGCGATCCGGTGCGGCGCCGCGCCGGTCATGTCGGCGCCGTGCACCTCGACGCGCCCCCGGCGCACCGGCAGCAGGCCGAGCACGCTGCGCAGGAGCGTGGTCTTGCCCATGCCGTTGCGGCCCATCAGCGCCACGGTCTCGCCGCGCGCGACGTGGAAATCCACCCCGTGCAGGACATGGCTGGTCCCGTAGAACGCGTGGAGGCCGTCGGCCTTCAAGATCATCCCGGGCATTGGCGTCACCACAGAGGCCCAGAGGACACAGAGAAATTCGGGACCTGCGCGAGAAGCGCGCGTGGACAGAATATTCCCCCCATGCAAGAAGCGCGGCAAGTCGCAAGTGTCATTTGTTCTTCTCTGTGTCCTCTGTGCCTCTGTGTTGCATGGGCCTTAAGCACTGTCCGCCCCGAGATAAGCTTCCTGCACGGCGCGCGAGGCGCGGACCTGCGCGGGCGGGCCCGACTCGAGCACCTTGCCGTTGACCATCACGGTCAGGGTGTCGGCCAGCGCGAACACGGCGTCCATGTCGTGCTCCACGAGCAGCATGGCATGGCGCGGGGCGAGCGACTTGAGCAGGCCGGTGATGCGGCGCGATTCCTCCGCGCCCATGCCCGCGAGCGGCTCGTCGAGCAGCAGCAGGCGCGGCCGCGTCGCGAGCACCATCGCGATCTCCACCTGGCGGCGTTCGCCGTGGGAGAGGTCGGCGACGACGCTGCGTTCGCGCGCTTCGAGGCCCACCGCGCGCAGGGCCTCGCGCGCGAGGTCCGCCACCTCCCCGTAGCGATGCGCCGGCCGCAGCAGGTGCATCGAGTTCGCCAGGCGCGACTGCGCGGCGAGGCGGCAGTTCTCGAACACGGTGAATTCGGCGAAGACGTTGGTCTTCTGGTAGCTGCGGCCCACGCCCAGGCGCGAGATCCGGTCGGGCGGAAGGCCGCCGATGTCGGCGTCGGCGAGCACCACACGGCCCGCGCTCGGCGCGAGGTCGCCGCAGAGCAGGTTCACCAGCGTGCTCTTGCCCGCCCCGTTCGG
>DASZQJ010000106.1:0-4811 GCA_035549715.1 Burkholderiales bacterium | reverse complement strand
AGTCACGACAGTCACGGTAGTTACGGTATTCACATCCCATGCTTCAGCACGCCCTTTCCTGCCTCGGCCCGCACGGTTTCCACCGGCTCAACTATTACGAATGGGGTGAGCCGGACAACCCGCGGGTGCTCATCTGCGTGCACGGCCTCACCCGCAACGGCCGGGACTTCGACGACCTCGCGCAGGCGCTGTCGAGGGACTATCGGGTGCTCTGTCCCGACATCGTCGGCCGCGGGCGCAGCGGCTGGCTGGCCAACAAGGCGGACTACGGCTACCCGCTCTACTGCTCCGACATGGCGGCGCTGATCGCGCGCAGCGGCGCGGCCTCCGTGGACTGGGTCGGCACGTCCATGGGCGGGCTGATCGGCATGCTGCTCGCGGCGCAGCCGAACACCCCGATCCGCCGCCTGGTCATGAACGACGTCGGGCCGCTGATCCCCAGGGCGTCGCTCGAGCGCCTCGCCTCGTACGTGGGCAAGTCGCCCGACTACGCCACCTTCGGGGAGTTCGAGCAGTACATCCGCACGGTGTCCGCGCCTTTCGGCCCCCTCACCGACGCGCAGTGGCGGCACCTGGCGCAGACCAACGCGAAGCAGCTCGACAACGGCCGCTGGGGCTCGATCTACGATCCCGCCGTGGCCGGCGCCTTCGCGGGCCCGATCGCGGACGTGGTGCTGTGGCCCTACTGGGACGCGGTGCGCAACGAAACCCTGGTCCTGCGCGGCGGCGACTCCGACCTGCTGCTGCGCGACACCGCGCAGGAAATGACCCGCCGCGGCCCGAAGGCGCGCCTGGTCGAATTCCCGGGCATCGGCCATGCGCCGATGCTGATGGATAGCGGCCAGATCAAGGTCGTCCGGGATTTTCTCCTCGGACAACCTTGATCTGGTCGCGTGACTATCGTGACTATCGTGACGGTCGTGACGGTCGAAATGGCTCCATGCGTCTTCGGCAGTCACGCCGTCACGTCAGTCACGGCTTCTTCCGTCACGATCAATGGCGACGCGCATGCTAGCCATTGATTGGGGCACCACCGGCTTTCGCGCCTACCGGCTCGACGGGAACGGGCGCGTCCTGGAGGCGCGTTCCGCGCCGGCGGGCATCCTGTCGGTGAAGGACGGCGCGTTCGCCGCCACCCTGGAGGCGCAGGCCGGGGACTGGCTGGACGCGGGCGAGGCGCCGGTCGTGATGAGCGGGATGATCGGCAGCCGCCAGGGCTGGGTGGAGGTGCCCTACGCGCCCTGCCCCGCGGGCTTCGGCGAGCTCGCCGCCGGCACGCGCAAGGTGGCGTGGGGCGAAAGGCAGGCGTGGATCGCGCCGGGCGTTTCCTGCAGGAGCGCCTCGGGCGTGCCCGACGTCATGCGCGGCGAGGAGATGCAGATCCTCGGCGCCCTGGAGAGCATGGGCGCGGGCACGCACACGGTCTGCCTGCCCGGCACCCACAGCAAGTGGGTGGACGTCGCCGACGGCCGCATCCTCGGCCTGGCGACGCACATGACCGGGGAAGCCTTTGCCATCCTCAAGGCGCACAGCCTCCTGGGCCGGATGATGAAGGACGGCGCCGAGGATGCCGCCGCGTTCGAGGACGGCGTGCGGCGCTCGGGCCAGGCAGGCGGCCTGCTGAACCACCTGTTCGGCGTGCGCGCCCGCGGGCTGTTCGGCGAGCTGCCGGACGCCGCATCGGCCTCCTACCTGTCGGGCATCCTGGTCGGCCACGAGATCCGGGCCGCGCACCGGGGCAACGGCACCGTGCACCTGCTGGGGACCGCGCCGCTTTGCGCGCTCTACCAGCGCGCCCTGGGCGTGCTGGGCGTGCACACCCGCCTGCTGGACCCGGACGCGGTGGTGCACAGCCTGCGCCGGTTGGCTGCTATGCTCCCCGCATGAACATCGAGACCTTTGGCGCCTGGCTCGCTCGCTGGCCCCTGGTCGCCATCCTGCGCGGCATCAAGCCCAACGAGGCGCTCGACGTCGGCGCGGCCCTGGTGGAAGCTGGCTTTTGCATCATGGAGGTGCCGCTGAACTCGCCCGAGCCCTACGCGAGCATCGTGCGCCTGTCGAAACGCTACGGCCGCGACGTGCTGGTCGGCGCCGGGACGGTGACGGACTGGGAACAGGTGCCGAAGGTCGCCGACGCCGGCGGCCGGATCATCGTCCTGCCGCACGCCGACGAACACATCGTCGAGGCGGCCAAGCGCCGCAACCTGTATGTCGTGCCGGGGTTCGCCACGCCCACGGAAGGCTTCCGCATGGTCGATGCCGGCGCCGACGCCATCAAGCTGTTTCCCGCCGAGGCCAACCCGCCGAAGGTGCTCAAGGCCATGCGCGCCGTCCTGCCGCGCGAGATCCCCATCCTGCCGGTGGGCGGCATCACCCCGGGCAACATGAAGGACTACTGGGAAGCCGGCGCGGATGGCTTCGGCCTGGGCTCGGCGCTCTACAAGCCCGGCGACACGCCGGATCGCGTCGCGCAGAAGGCGGCGGATTTCCGATTCGCGCTGCATGCGCTGTCGAAGCGGGCGTGAAAAGGAAAGGTGAAAGCCGTGACACGGCGAAAGGGCGTGCTGCGTGCTGCGTACTGAGTGCTGGGTAAGAGCAAAAAGGCTTCGGGCCCCGGCGCTTTTACGCAGCACACAGCACTCAGCACCCAGTACGCCTTTCCTTTTATTCGTCCCTCGCCAGCCTCGCCGATCCCTCCAGGTCCTCCGTCCCGACCAAGTCGACGCCGTTGCGCGCGAAGCGCCGGGCGGCGTGCAGGGCGTGGTCGTCGTGCTCGTGGTCGAGGGACCACTGGGCATGCCGGGACAGGAGCAGCAGCGCGTGGGAGCGGCCCAGGGTCAGGGCGAAGCGGCGCGCGCCGGCTTCCATGGCATCGCCCTTTGCCGCGCCGATCCAGTGCTGGGCCCGTTCCAGCGCGGCGTGGGCGATTTTCACGCAGTCCATGAGGCGCGGGTCGCGCACCGATGAGACGAGGGTCTGCGCTTCCACCTGCAGGGCCGCCAGCGCCTTGCCCGATTGCAGCGCGCGCAGGGTGTCGAGCGCCAGCACGTTCGTCGTCCCTTCCCAGATCGAGAACACCTGCGCATCCCTGAGGAGCATGGGGATGCCGGTGTCCTCCACGTAACCGGCGCCGCCGAAGCTCTCCACGATCTCCGCGAGCACCTGCACCGCCTGGCGGCCCGTGGTCAGCTTCGCGACCGGGGTGAGCAGGCGCAGCAGTTCCCTGCCCGCCTCGTCGAGGCCGTCGGCCTCCTCGCGCCCCAGCCATTCGACGGCCGCAAAGGCGAGGTGCAAGCCCGCCTCGTACTCGGCCTGCAGGCCCGCGAGCGTGTCCACGTGCAGGGGCTTGTCCGCCAGCGGCGCGCCGAAGGCCACGCGCTTTTTCGCATAGTCCCGCGCGAGCGCCAGTCCGCGCCGCATGTAGGACACGGCGCTGACGCTGTTCCAGGTGCGGGTGACGTTGAGCATGGGGGCGATGTTGCGCACGCCTTCCGATTCGCCGGCCACCAACTGCGCGGGCGTGCCGTCGAGCGTGAGCTCCGCGGTGGGGACCTTGCGCGTGCCCAGCTTGTCCTTCAGCCGGTGCACCAGCAGGCGGTCCAGGCGTCCTTCGCCGTCGCGGGTTTCCAGGTAGAACAGCGCCAGTCCCTTGCCGCCCTCCGGGTTGCCCTCGGGCCGGGCGAGCGTCAGCGCCATCTGCGACGTGGCGGCCGACGTGAACCACTTGCGCCCGTAGAGGCGCCAGCCGGCGCCATCGCGGCGTGCCACCGTCTCGGAGCGCCCGACGTCGGAGCCGCCCGCGCTCTCCGTCATCCACTGCCCGCTGGTCCAGAACTGCGCGGGATCGCGCGCGGTGAGATGCGGCACCGCGCGCCCGATCAAGGCCTGGTTTCCCGAGGCCACCAGCGCCCGGGCGGCGCCGTCGGTCATGGCGAGCGGGCAGCTGTAGACGTCGGTGGCCGGGGTGAAGAGATGGACCAGCGCGAACTGGTGGATGCGGGAATGGCGCCCGTGCCTGCGTTCATAGGCGATGGCCACCAGTCCCATCTGCGCGGCGAGGGCCTCGGCGCGCTTCCACAGTGGCGACACCTCGATGCGGTCGACACGGTTGCCCCAGGCATCCCAGGGCGTGTGCACGGGCTCGTTCAGGCGATCGGCCAGCTGGAAACGGTACAGCTCCCCGCCCGCCAGCTCGCCCAGGGCCTGCAACTCGCCCTCGATCTGCGCCCGCATCGGCGCGGGCAGCGCCCGCGCAAGATAGGATCGCAGCACGCGGTCGGCGGCGTACTGGTTGCCGAGGGAGGGGGCGGCTTGCGTGAAGGGAAGCATCGGCAGGCAAGAAAACAGGGAAAAGGTAAAAGAGGAAAGCGGAAAGGTAAAAGCCGAAGGCAAGATTTGATCTCCGCCCTTGCCCCTACTTTAACCTTTAACCTTTTACCTTTCCTCTTTCCTCTTTCCTCTTTCCTCTGGAAATTCGATCCGCCGGATCAAATTCCCATGCACAGGTATTTGACTTCCATGAACTCCTCGATCCCGTACTTGGAGCCTTCGCGGCCGATGCCACTTTGCTTGACGCCGCCGAAGGGGGCGACTTCGTTGGAGATGAGGCCGGTGTTGATGCCCACCATGCCGGATTCGATGCCTTCGCCGACGCGCCAGATGCGGCCGATGTCGCGCGCGTAGAAATACGAGGCCAGGCCGAACTCCGTGTCGTTGGCCATGGCGATGGCCTCTTCCTCGGTCTTGAACCGGAACAGCGGCGCGACGGGGCCGAAGGTTTCCTCCTTCGTCACCTTCATCGAGGTGTCGAC
>DASZQJ010000105.1:0-4205 GCA_035549715.1 Burkholderiales bacterium | reverse complement strand
GCCGTGACTGCCGGGAATGCCGTGACTCCCGTGAATGCCGTGACGACCGTGACTGACGTGACTGCCGGGAATGCCGTGACTCCCGTGAATGCCGTGAATGCCGTGAATACCGTGACTGCCGTGACTGCCGCACGGCGGCTTGCGCCTCGACCGGACTATCGGAGCATCCCCGACGTTTGCCCCGTCACGACGTCACGATCGTCACGCCCGTCACGGCCATCATGATCTCCGATCCCCGTGCCCTGCTGAAGGCGATGTTCGACGCGGCGGTCGCCGCGGCCCTGCCGGGCAAGTCCCTGGCCGCGCACCTGCCGCCCCCGCCGAAGGGCCGCACCCTGGTCGTCGGCTGCGGCAAGGCCGCGGCGAGCATGGCCCGGGCCGTCGAGGACCACTGGCCCGGCGAGCTGTCGGGCCTGGTGGTCACGCGCTACGGCCACCACGAGCCGACGCGCCGCATCGAGGTCGTCGAGGCCGCGCACCCGGTGCCGGATGCCGCCGGGCGCGCCGCCGCCGAGCGCATGCTGGGCATGGTCCGGGGCCTGTCGGCGGACGACCTCGTGATCTTCCTCGCCTCCGGCGGGGGCTCCGCCCTGCTCGCCCTGCCCGCGCCCGGGCTCACCCTCGAGGACAAGCAGGCGATCAACAAGGCGCTGCTCAGGAGCGGCGCCAACATCACGGAAATGAACTGCGTGCGCAAGCACCTCTCCGCCGTGAAGGGCGGGCGGTTCGCCGCCGCCTGCGCGCCGGCGCAGGTCGTGACCCTCGCCATCTCGGACATCCCGGGCGACGACCCGGCGGTGATCGCCTCCGGCCCCACGGTCCCCGACACCACCACCTTCGCCGAGGCGCTGGCGATCCTCGACAAGTACCGGATCGCCGAACCTGCGGCGGTGCTCGCGCACCTGCGCGCGGCGAAGGAGGAAACGCCCAAGCCCGGCGATCCGAGGCTCGCCCGGGCCCGCCTGCGCATGGTCGCCACACCGCAGTTGTCGCTGGAAGCCGCGGCCCGGGTGGCGCGCGAGGCCGGGGTCCAGCCCGTCATCCTCGGCGACGCGATCGAAGGCGAAGCGCGCGAGGTCGCGATCGTGCACGCCGGCATCGCACGCCAGGTCCGCCGCCACGGCCAGCCCGCGCCCGCCCCCTGCGTGCTGCTCTCCGGCGGCGAGACCACGGTCACCGTGCGCGGCCACGGGCGCGGCGGCCGCAACGTCGAGTTCCTGCTGGCGCTCGCGGTCAGCCTCAACGGCGAAGCGGGCATGTACGCCCTGGCGGGCGACACCGACGGCGTCGATGGCACGGAAGACAACGCCGGCGCGATCCTCGCGCCCGATTCCCTGTCGCGCGCGGCGGCGCGCAATCTGGACGCCAGGCGCATGCTTGCCGATAATGACGGCTACGGCTTTTTCGCCGGCCTCGGCGACCTCGTGATCACGGGGCCGACCCTGACCAACGTCAACGATTTCCGCGCAATCCTGGTCCAGTAGCCCCGATGGGCATTCCCGCTCTGCTGCCGTCCGAAACCTTCGTCGCCCGCCTGCCCAAGGCGGACATCGTGGCGCGGCTGTCCGCCGTGCTGGGCCCGGACGCGCTGCTGCACGAGCGCGAGGACCTCAAGCCCTTCGAATGCGACGGCATGACGGCCTACCAGCGCATGCCGCTCATCGTCGCCCTGCCCGCCAGCGAGGACGAAGTCCGCGAAATCCTGAAGATCTGCCACGAGGCGCGGCTGCCGGTCGTGTTCCGGGGCGCCGGCACGGGGCTCTCCGGCGGTGCGCTGCCCTACGAGCAGGGCCTGCTGCTGGTGATGGCCCGGATGAAGCAGATCCTGGAGATCGACCCGGTCGCGCGCGTGGCGCGCGTGCAGCCCGGCGTGCGCAATGCCGCGATCTCCGAGGCGGCCGCGCCGCACGGCCTCTACTACGCGCCGGACCCCTCCAGCCAGATCGCCTGCTCCATCGGCGGCAATGTGGCCGAGAATTCCGGCGGCGTGCATTGCCTGAAGTACGGGCTGACCGTGCACAACATCCTCAAGCTGCGCGTGGTCACGATCGAGGGCGAGGTCCTGGAGATCGGCGGCGAAGGCCTCGACGCCGCGGGCTACGACCTGCTGGCCCTCATGACGGGCTCCGAAGGCCTGCTGGGCGTGGTGACCGAGATCACCGTGAAGCTGCTGCCCCGGCCGCAGAAGGCCCAGGTGGTGCTGGCCGCCTTCGACGACGTGCTCAAGGCCGGCCAGGCGGTGGCGGACGTGATCGGCGCCGGCATCATCCCCGCCGGCCTGGAGATGATGGACCGCAAGGCCACGGCGGCCGTCGAGCAGTTCGTGCACGCGGGCTACCCGCTCGACGCCGAGGCGATCCTGCTGTGCGAGTCCGACGGCACGACCGAGGAGGTCGCCGCCGAGATCGCGCGCATGACGGAAGTCATGAAAAAGGCCGGCGCCACCGAGGTGCGCGTCTCGCGCGACGAGGCCGAGCGCCTGAAGTTCTGGGCCGGCCGCAAGGCCGCCTTCCCCGCCGTGGGCCGCATCCTGCCGGACTATTACTGCATGGACGGCACCATCCCCAAGAAGCAGCTCCCGGTGGTCCTCAAGCGCATCGCCGAGCTGTCGGAGAAATTCGGCCTGCAGTGCGCCAACGTGTTCCACGCCGGCGACGGCAACCTGCACCCGCTGATCATGTTCGACGCCGCGGAGGGGGACCAGAACGAGCGCGCCGAAGCCTACGGCGCCGCGATCCTGGAGCTCTGCGTCGAGGTGGGCGGCACCATCACCGGCGAGCACGGCGTGGGCATCGAGAAGATCAACCAGATGTGCGTGCAGTTCCGCGCCGGCGAGCTGCAGGCCTTCCACGCGGTCAAGAAGGTTTTCGACGAGTTCGGCCTGCTCAACCCCGGCAAGGCCGTGCCGACCCTGCAACGCTGCGCCGAGCACGGCGCCATGCACGTGCACCGCGGGCAGGAGAAGTATCCCGACCTGCCCCGTTTCTAGTTCGCCCAGCCACGGAGGACACAGAGGACACGGAGAAAAGCGGACAGACGATTGTGTGGAAGGCGGAATCGCAGGGCTGTTGAACGGGGAGCGAAATTCGACCATCGGGCATCCCCATCATCTCCTGCCTTCTCCGTGCTCTCTGTGTCCCCTGTGGCAGACAAGCTCATATGCAGGAAGTCCTCAAACAGTTTTCCGAAACCATCCGCAAGGCGGCCGCCGAGCGTTCGCAGCTGCGCATCCGCGGCGGCGGCAGCAAGGACTTCTACGGCCTGGCGCTCATCGGCGACGTGCTCGACACGCGCGCCTACGCCGGCATCGTCGACTACGAGCCGACCGAGCTGGTCCTGACCGCCCGCGGCGGCACCCCGCTCGCCGAGGTCGAAACCGCGCTGGCGCAGCGCGGCCAGATGCTCGCGTTCGAGCCCCCGCATTTTTCCGCGCACGCCACGATCGGCGGCTGCATCGCCAGCGGCTTCTCGGGCCCGCGCCGTGCGGCGGCGGGCGCGGCGCGCGATTTCGTGCTGGGCACGCGCATCCTCAACGGCCTGGGCGAAGACCTGCGCTTCGGCGGCCAGGTCATGAAGAACGTCGCCGGCTACGACGTCTCGCGGCTCATGGCGGGCTCGTTCGGCACCCTGGGCCTGATCGCCGAAGTGTCCCTCAAGGTCCTGCCCGTCCCGGAAGAGGAACGCACGCTGCGCCTGGAGATGGACGAGGCCGCGGCCATCGAGGCCATGAACCGCTGGGCGGCAAAGCCCCTGCCCATCTCCGCCACCTGCCACGCGGGCAATGTCCTGCACGTGCGCCTGTCGGGGGCCGCGCCGGCCGTCGCCGCCGCCGCGCAAAAGCTGGGCGGCGAGGCGGTCGCCGACGGCAGGGCATTCTGGCAGTCGGTGCGCGAGCAGGCGCACGCGTTCTTTGCCTCGGCGCCGGCGCTGTGGCGCTTTTCCGTCAAGCCCACCAGCGCGCCGCTGGGCCTGGGCCCGCAGCTGTGCGAGTGGAACGGCAGCCTGCGCTGGATCGCGGCGCCGCTCGACGCGGCGCAGGCGCATGCGGCCGCCGGCAAATGCGGCGGCCACGCCACCCTGTTCCGCGGCCCCGACAAGCGCCACGGCATCCAGAAGCTCGCCCCCGGGCTGCTCGCCCTCCACAAGAAGCTCAAGCGCGCCTTCGATCCCCAGGGCATCCTGGGCCCGGGCCGCCTGCACGCGGA
>DASZQJ010000104.1:0-39505 GCA_035549715.1 Burkholderiales bacterium | reverse complement strand
CAGCGCGGCGCCCGCACCTTCGTGAACTACTGCCTGAACTGCCACTCGGCCGCCTCCATGCGCTACAACCGGCTCATGGACGTCGGCCTCACCGAGCAGCAGATCAAGGACAACCTGATCTTCACCGGCGCCAAGGTGGGCGACACCATGGCGTCAGCCCTGGCCAGGAAGGACGCCAAGGCATTCTTCGGCGTGGAGCCGCCCGACCTTTCCGTCATCGCGCGGGCGAAGGGCGCTGATTATCTTTATACGTACCTGCGGGGCTTCTACCGCGACGAGAGCCGCCCGACGGGGTGGAACAACGTCGCCTTCCCGAGCGTGGGCATGCCGCACGTGCTGTGGCAGCTGCAGGGCACGCCGGTGATGAAGACCGAGACCGTGGAGCACGAGGGGCACAAGACCGAGCATCGCAAGCTGGAGCTGGAATCCCGGGGCAGCCTGTCGCCCATGGAGTACGACAACACCGTGCGCGACCTGGTGAACTACATGGTGTTCATGGCCGAGCCCGAGGCGACCCGGCGCACCCAGGTCGGCGTCGTCGTGCTGCTTGCCCTGCTGGTGCTCCTGGCGCTGACCTGGGCCCTCAAGCAGGAGTACTGGAAGGACGTGCACTGACCATGATGACCCTCTATTCGGGCACCACCTGCCCGTTCAGCCAGCGTTGCCGGATCGTCCTGTTCGAGAAGGGCATGGACTTCCAGATCATCGACGTCGACCTGTTCAACAAACCGGAAGACCTCGCGGTGATGAACCCGTACAACCGCACCCCGGTGCTGGTCGAGCGCGACCTGATCCTGTACGAGTCCAACATCATCAACGAGTACATCGACGACCGCTTCCCGCACCCGCAGCTCATGCCGGCAGACCCGGTCATGCGCGCCCGGGCGCGGCTGTTCCTGTTCCGCTTCGAGAACGAGCTGTTCTCGCACATCGATGCGATCGACGGCGGCACCCAGAAGCAGGCCGACAAGGCGCGCCAGGTGATCCGCGACAACCTCACGCAGATCGCGCCGGTGTTCATGAAGCAGAAGTACATGCTGGGCGAGGAGTTCTCGATGCTGGACGTGGCCATCGCGCCGCTGCTGTGGCGCCTGGACTACTACGGCATCCAGCTGCCCAAGCAGGCCGCGCCGCTCATGAAGTACGCCGAGCGCCTGTTCAGCCGGCCCGCCTTCATCGAGGCGCTCACCGCCTCGGAAAAAGTGATGCGCAAGTGAAGGACGCCGCCAGCACCACGCCCTACCTCATCCGCGCCATCTACGAGTGGTGCTGCGACAACGGGCACACGCCCTACATCGCGGTGAAGGTGGACGAGAACACCCGGGTGCCGGTGGAGTACGTCAAGAACGGCGAGATCGTGCTCAACATCGGCATGGACGCCACGCGCAACCTGAAGATCGGCAACGACCTGATCCAGTTCTCGGCGCGCTTCGCCGGCGTCTCGCGCGAGATCTCCGTGCCGGTGAACGCGGTCGCCGGCATCTTCGCCAAGGAAACGGGCAACGGGCTCGCCTTCCAGACATCGCCGTCGCTGCCCCTGCCCGTCGGCGCACCGGTCAAGACCGAACTCGGCCTGCCCGAGGACCCCAAGCCCACGTCCCCCACCACCGGCGGCCGGCCGAAGCTGCAGGTCATCAAGTAGTCCGCCGTCTGCGGCCGGCGGCGCCCGGGCCTATAATTTCCCCCTCGATGCCGGCATAGCTCAGTTGGTAGAGCAGTTGATTTGTAATCAAAAGGTCCCGGGTTCGATTCCTGGTGCCGGCACCACGGATCCTCGCCCCCTCACAGGAAGAAGATGCATGCGCCGCCTCGTCCTTGCTGCTTGCCTGATCGCCGCCGCTCCCGCCTTCGCCCAGGATTCGCCGCTCGAGCAGGCGCAGAATCGCGCCCGCGCGGCACGCGATGAGATGCTGAAGACGCAGAGGTCCGTGCAGGCCGCAGAGAAGAAGGAAAAGGCCGCATACAAGGACGTCGAGAACGCGCAAAAGCGCGTCGAGGAAGCGCAGCGCCGGCACGAAGAGGCGAAGCAAAAGGCCGAGCAGGCGACGCGCGCATTGCGGGAGGCGCAGGCCGAGCACGACAAGGCCAAGGCGCGCTACGACGCCGAGCACAAGGCGCTCGGCGACCTCCACCAGCGGCAGGGCGCAGGCGCCAGGCCGGCCCAGTAAGGCGTTCCCCGGCGAGCTGCGCACGGGGCGCTCGCCGGTCTTTCGCGCCAGGGTGCGCCGGTGCGGATCGAGCCCGCGGGCGGCGGTTTCCACGGAAATGCCCGCGCCGCGGCAGCGGGATCGGAAGGGCGTGAGGGAAGGGGCTTGGGGTATACTTTGCGCGCTTTTCGCGCGGCCGAATCCGCTCCAGGCAGCTTCCATCCGATCCGATCGAGGCCAGAATCCAGCATGAAAATCCATGAATACCAGGCGAAGGAAATCCTTCGCAAATACGGCGTGCCCACGCCGCGCAGCATTGCCTGCTTCAGCGTCGACGAAGCCGTCGAGGCGGCAAAGCGCCTCGGCGGCAAGGTCTGGGTGGTCAAGGCCCAGATCCATGCCGGCGGGCGCGGCAAGGGCGGCGGGGTGAAGGTCGCGAAGTCCCTCGACGAAGTGCGCGACTGGGCCGGCCGGATCCTCGGCATGCAGCTGAAGACCCACCAGACGGGCCCCGGGGGCCAGAAGGTGCGGCGCCTGCTGATCGAGGAAGGCGCGGACATCCGCAAGGAGCTTTACGTCGGCATCGTCGTCGACCGCGGCACGCAGAAGGTCGCCGTCATGGCGTCCTCCGAAGGCGGCATGGACATCGAGGAAGTCGCCGCCCACACCCCGGAAAAGATCCACAAGGTCTTCGTCGACCCCGTCGCGGGCCTCACCGACGCCGAAGCCGAGAGCCTCGCGCGCAAGATCGGCATCCCGCAGGAGTCGGCGGCCAAGGGGCGCGCGGTGCTGCAAAGCCTGTACAAGGCGTTCTGGGAAACGGATGCTTCCCTGGCGGAGATCAACCCGCTGATCCTGACCGGCAGCGGCGACGTGATTGCGCTCGATGCCAAGATGAATTTCGACGACAACGCGCTCTACCGCCACGAGGACATCGTGGCCATGCGCGACCTCGACGAGGAGGATCCCGCCGAAATCGAGGCGTCCAACTACGGCCTTTCCTACATTTCCCTCGACGGCAACATCGGCTGCCTGGTCAACGGCGCCGGACTGGCGATGGCGACCATGGATACGATCAAGCTGTTCGGCGGCGAGCCGGCCAACTTCCTCGACGTGGGCGGCGGTGCCAGCGCGGAGAAGGTGACGGCCGCGTTCAAGATCATGCTCGCCAACCGCAAGGTCAAGGCGATCCTGGTCAACATCTTCGGCGGCATCATGAAGTGCGACACCATCGCCACGGGCGTGGTGGCGGCGGCGCGCGAGGTGAAGCTCTCGGTGCCGCTGGTGGTGCGCATGAAAGGCACCAACGAGGACCTGGGCCGCAAGATCCTCAAGGACTCCGGCCTGCCGATCATCTCGGCCGACAACATGGCGGATGCCGCGAAGAAGGTCGTCGCCGCGATCGCGAAGAAAAAGCCCAAGGCCGCGACCGGCAAGGCCAGGCCGAAGGTGGCGTCGAAGAAGGCCACGACCAAAAAAGCCACGGTCAGGAAGGCCAAGGCGAAGAAGCCGGCCGCGAAAAAGACCGCGAAGAAGGTCACTGCCAGCAAGGCCACGGCGAAGAAACCCAAGGCAGGGAAGACCGCGAAGAAATCGAAGCCCGCAAGGAAAACGGCCAGGGCGAAGGGGGCCCGGAAATGAGCATCCTCATCAACAAGAACTCCCGGGTCGTGACCCAGGGCATCACCGGCAAGACCGGCATGTTCCACACGCAGGCGAGCCGCGCCTATGCCAACGGGGCGAATTGCTATGTCGCCGGCGTGAACCCGAAGAAGGCCGGGGAGAACTTCGAGGGCATCCCCATCTTCGGCAGCGTGCGCGAGGCGAAGGAGAAGACGGGCGTGAACACGTCGGTCATCTACGTGCCGCCGCCGGGTGCCGCCGCAGCGATCTGGGAAGCCGTCGAGGCGGACCTCGACCTCGTGATCTGCATCACGGAGGGCATTCCGGTGCGCGACATGGTCGAAGTGCGCGACCGCATGCGCCGCCAGAATCGCAAGACGCTGCTGCTCGGCCCGAACTGCCCGGGCGTCATCACGCCGGACGAACTCAAGATCGGCATCATGCCGGGCCACATCCACAAGAAGGGGCGGGTCGGCGTGGTGTCCCGCTCCGGCACGCTGACCTACGAGGCCGTCGGCCAGCTCACGGAACTGGGCATCGGCCAGTCCACCGCGGTGGGCATCGGCGGCGACCCGGTGAACGGGCTCAAGCACATCGACGTGCTGAAGCTGTTCAACGACGATCCCGACACCGATGCGGTCATCATGATCGGCGAGATCGGCGGCTCCGACGAGGAGACGGCGGCGCAGTGGGCTAAGCAGCACATGAAAAAACCCGTCGTCGGCTTCATCGCCGGTGTCACGGCGCCGCCGGGCAAGCGCATGGGCCACGCCGGCGCCATCATTTCCGGCGGCAAGGGCACCGCGGACGAGAAGCTCGCCGTGATGCAGGCGTGCGGCATCAAGGTCACGCGCAATCCGGCGCAAATGGGCAAGCTGCTCAAGTCGGTCCTGCGCTGAGCATTCTTCCATCTGCCGGGGCCGCACCTGCGGCGCCGGCCCACCGGGACGTGTGAATGGACGGTGATTTCTGGGTCGACCTCGCGCAGATCGTCGGCGTGAACATCGTGCTGAGCGGCGACAATGCGGTGGTCATTGCGATGGCCGCGCGCTCGCTGCCGGCACGCCACCAGAAGGCCGCCATCGTCGCCGGCAGCGGGGCGGCGATCGTCCTGCGGGTCGTGCTGACCGCGATCGCCGCGCGCGTGCTCGCGCTGCCCTTCCTGCGGCTCGTCGGCTCCCTGCTGCTGCTCTGGATCGGCGTCCAGCTCATGGTGCCTGGGGAGGCGGAGGGCGCGGGCGACGACCAGGCAGCCTCCGGCCTCGCGGGCGCGATCCGCACCATCCTGATCGCCGACCTGGTGATGAGCCTCGACAACGTGATCGCCGTGGCCGCCGCGGCGCACGGCAACTTCACCCTGCTGGTGATCGGCCTGGGCATCAGCATCCCGCTGATCATCTTCGGCAGCACGGCGCTGATGAAGCTGATGGGGCGCTTCCCGATCATCGTGACCCTGGGGGCGGGGCTGCTCGGCTACGTCGCGGGCGAGATGCTCACGTCCGAGCAGGTCACCGAGGCCTGGACCGGCACCCACCTGGCGCACGCGGTGCTGCCCTGGGTCGGCGCCGCCCTGGTGATCGCGGTGGGGCTGTGGCTTTCCGCCCGCGCCCGCCGGCACCCGGCGCCCGACGGCGATCCCGGCAGCTAGCGCTCGTCCGCGCCCGGGCCGGCGTGCCGGGCCCGTTCGATGAGGCCGGCCAGGCAATCCCGGCAATAGCAGCCCCGCGCGCCCTCGGGCAGCGGCATCACCGCCGGGAACTCCACGCTGCACCAGCAGGGATCGGGGCCGCCCATGCCGCAGTCGAAGGCCTTGCCGCAGGCGGCGCAAGCCTGGCTCGCGCCCGCCGCGCTCATAAAGCCGCCTCGAAGCTGGCCCAGATCGTGAGCAGGCCCACGAGGATGAACAGCCCGGCGGCGAGCAGCCGCACGGCCTTCATCGGAATCCTTTGCGCGAGCTTCTCCCCGATCCAGACCGCGGGCACGTTGGCGACCATCATGCCCAGCGTGGTGCCGAGGATCACCGGCGCGAGCTGGTCGAAGCGCGCGGCCAGCGCGATGGTCGCGAACTGCGTCTTGTCCCCCATCTCGGCGAGGAAGAACGCGACCAGGGCGGTGACGAAGGCGCCGGCCTTGTGCAGGCGCGGGCTGTCGTCGAGGGAATCGGGATGCAGGGCCCAGAGGCCGAAGCCGATGAAACACAGCCCGACGATCCACTGCAGCACCTGCGGCGCCACCAGTCCCGTCAGCAGGCTGCCCACCCAGGCCGCGGCGGCGTGGTTGGCGATGGTCGCGACGAAGATGCCGGCGATGATCGGCCAGGGCTTGCGCAGGCGGGCGGCAAGCACGAAGGAAAGGAGCTGGGTCTTGTCGCCGATCTCCGCGATGGCGACGAGGAGTGTGGATGTGAGGAACGCTTCCATGGCCAAGTTACTGCGCGGCGACCGGCTCCAAGACTGCGTCTTGTAATTCCGACATCACGCCGGCTGCGCAGGCATGAGTCTGCATTGCAACGGGCTGGCGCACGTTGCCCCGACCTCGGCGATGGCGACGAGGAACGTGGAGGTAAGGAAGGCTTCCAAGTTCAGCTGCGCGAGGAAAGGCGGCTGTTGGCCCAGGTGAGCCGCTCGATGAGGATGCGCAGGAAGGCCTTGTTGAACTGCTTCTGGCAGGCGTCGCTCGCCTTCTGCAGCGCCGCGGCCTTGATCTCGATCACCGTCATGGGCGACACCGAGGAGATGGTGATCGCGCGCCTGGACTTCGTCTCCTCGAAATACAGGATTTCCCCGAAGCACTGGCCCGCCTCCAGCGTATTGAGCGGACTGCCGCCCTTGGTGACCCGCGCCTCGCCCGAGGCGATCACGAAAAAGCTCTCGCCGAGGTCGCCTTCCTGGATCACCACCTTGTCCTGCTGGATGCGGCGGAAGCTGGAGATGCGCACGGTTTCCCAGACCTCGACGTCGCGAAAGTCGCGGAAAAAGGCGAGCGCCTTGATGGCGTTGAACTTCTCCGTGTCCGAGATCGAGTCGGCCGGCAGCTCGAGGTGGCGATAGGTCTGGGTGAGGTCGCGGCTGAACTCGGTCCAGGTCTGGTAGCGCACCGAGAGGTCCTTGGCGATGGCCTTCATGACCACGCGGTCGAGTTCGGGCGGGATGTCGGTGCGATGGGTGGAAGGGGGCAGCGGCTCGATGTTGATGATCTGGTACAGCAGGCTTGCCTTGTTGACCGCCACGAACGGGAGCTTGCCGGTGAGAAGCTGGTAGATCACCACGCCCAGCGAATAGATGTCGGTCTGGTGGGAGAGTTCCTTGTCCTGCACCTGCTCGGGCGACATGTAGGCGGGCGAACCCACGCCCTGCAGGTGGGTGTGCTCGCCGCCGGAATGCAGGGCCACGCCGAAATCGCTGATCTTGATGTCGCCGCCGGCACCGATGAGGATGTTGGCGGGCTTGATGTCGCGGTGGATCACGCCCTGCCGGTGCGCGAACTCCAGCGCCAGGCTGCACTTGAACGCCACTTCGACGACGCGCTCGATGGGCAGCAGGTTGGCGACCTCGCAGTAATGGTCCAGGGTCGGCCCGTTCACGTACTCCATCACCAGGTAGCTGTAATCCTCGGTGACGTCGGCATCGAGGATGCCCATGATGTGCGGGTGGAGCAGCTTGCCCACCAGAGAAGCTTCGTTCAGGAACACCTTGCGGAAGCGCCGCCGCAGGTCGGTGTCCACGCCGCCCGCCTCGCTCACCAGCTTGATGGCCACTTCGCGGTCCCCGAAGGGGTCGCGGCCCAGGAACACGCGGCTGGTGGCCCCGTGGCCGATCTCGCGGATCACGGGATACTTGCCGATCTTCGCGGGGACGTCGTTCATGGCCGTCTCAGCGGGCGGGAACCTTCATCCCCCGCTGCACGGCGGGCCGGGCGCCGATGGTGTCGTACCAGCGCTTGACGTTGGGGAAGTCGGCGAGCTCGACCTTGTGCCACTCGTGGCGGGCGACCCACGGATAGGTCGCGATGTCGGCCACGGAGTACTCGCTGCCCAGCCACTCGCGCCGGGCGAGGTGCGCGTCCATTACGCCATAGAGCCGGCGCGTTTCCCTGGTATAGCGCTCGATCGCGTAAGGCACGGGCTCGGGCGCCGCGCGCAGGAAATGGTGCACCTGGCCGAACATCGGGCCCACGCCGCCCATCTGGAACATCAGCCACTGGATGGCCTCGAAGCGGGCGGCCTTTGCCGCCGGCAGCAGGCGCCCGGCCTTGTCCGCCAGGTACAGCAGGATCGCCCCGGATTCGAACAGGGCGTAGGGCTTGCCGTCGGGGCCTTCGCCGTCCACGATCGCCGGGATCTTGCTGTTGGGATTGATGGCGACGAATTCCGGCGTGAACTGGTCGCCCTTGCCGATGTCGATGGCGTGCGCCTGGTAGGGCAGGGCGAGCTCCTCGAGCATGATGGAAACCTTGCGCCCGTTAGGGGTGCTCCAGGTGTAGAGGTCGATCAAGAGGGGACTCCGGTGGGCGGGATTTCGCGGGGGCCGCCATGCGCGGCCGACAGCCCGGCATTCTAATCGAACGCAAGGATCGCGCCCGTATAATCGGGGACATGGACGGAGGACCCCGACCTTGCTGAAATGGCTGCTGACGCTGGCGATTGCCGTGCTGCTGCTGGGCCTGGCAACGCCCTGGCTGCGGCGCCTGGGCATGGGCCGCCTGCCCGGGGACGTCACTGTGCAACGAAACGGGCGCGAGTACCGGTTCCCGCTGGGCTCGACGCTGATGCTGTCCCTGCTCGCGAGCCTGGTCTACTGGATGCTCAGGTAGGACGGGGTGCGGGCTTGCCGCGGTAGGCGGCAAAGTACAGCACCGGGATCACCACCAGCGTCAGGACGGTGGAGACCAGGATCCCGAAGATCAGCGAGATCGCCAGCCCGTTGAAGATCGGGTCGTCGAGGATGAACATCGCGCCCAGCATGGCGGCCAGCCCCGTGAGCACGATGGGCTTGGCCCGCGCGGCGGCCGACTCGATCACGGCCTGCGCCATCGGGTGGCCTTCGGCGATCCGCAGGTTGACGAAATCCACCAGCAGGATGGAGTTGCGCACGATGATGCCGGCGAGCGCGATCATGCCGATCATCGACGTGGCGGTGAAGTTCGCGCCCAGCAGGGCATGGCCGGGCATCACGCCGATGATGGTCAGCGGAATCGGCGCCATGATGACCAGCGGCACCAGGTAGGAGCGGAACTGCGCGACGACCAGCAGGTAGATGAGCACCAGCCCCACCGCGTAGGCCAGGCTCATGTCGCGGAACGTCTCGTAGGTCACCTGCCATTCGCCGTCCCATTTGACCGCGTACTCCCGGTAGGGATCGGGGGGCTGGCGGACGAAGTATTCACCCAGGCGGCCTCCGTCCTCCAGCGGGCGGCCGATGACTTTCGGGCGCGCCGAGAACATGCCGTAGAGCGGGCTGTCGAGTCGCCCCGCCTGGTCGGCGATCACGTAGACGACGGGCAGCAGGTCCTTGTGGTGGATGGGCCGGTCGCGATCGCTGCGTTCGACGCGGACCAGCTCGGACAGCGGCACCAGTTCGCCCGAAGGGGTTCGCAGGCCCAGCTTCAGGCTCTCGGCCAGGTCGCCCTGGCGCTGCGGCGGCAGCTGCACGCGCACCGGCACCTCGTACTTGGAATTGCCGTCGTGGATCGGTGTGACGTCCACGCCCCCGAGCGCAAGGCGCATGGTTTCCACGATGTCGCGGCGGGCCAGCCCGGCGGTCGCTGCCTTGACCTGGTCGACGGCCAGGACCAGCCGCGGGGCCGCGTCCTCCACCGAGTCGTCGACGGCGACGATGTCGGGGGTCGCTTCCAGCGCCGCCCGCACCTGCCTGGCAACGCGGATGCGCCCGCCCTCCTCGGGCCCGTAGACCTCGGCGACGATGGGTGAGAGCACCGGCGGCCCCGGCGGCACCTCGACCACCTTCACCCGCGCATCCCAGCGGCGGGCGATGCGCTCCAGCTCGGGGCGCACGGCGGCGGCGATCGCATGGCTCTTGCGCGAGCGCTGCGACTTGTCGACGAGATTGACCTGCAGGTCGCCCTGCTCGGGCAGCGCGCGCAGGTAGTACTGGCGCACCAGGCCGTTGAAGTTGATCGGCGCGGCCAGGCCCGCGTAGGCCTGGTAGTCCGTCACCTCCGGCACGGTGGCGATGTAGGCCCCCAACTCGTGCAGCGCCGCGGCGGTCAGCTCGACCGGCGATCCGGCGGGCATGTCCACCACCACCTGGAACTCCGACTTGTTGTCGAAGGGCAGCATCTTCAGCACCACGAGCTTGACGGCGGCGAGCGAAACCGAAAGCACGATCAGCCCCAGCACGCCCGCGAGCAGGTAGCGCCGGTTGCGGGCGGCCCGGGCGGAGCGCACGAACGGCCCCAGGACGCGCTCGAAAAAGCCCAGCAGGCGTTCCTCCCCGCGGCCCGCCGCGTGGGGCGCCTGCGACGCGAGCTTCAGCGCCAGCCAGGGCGTCACGATGAGCGCCATCGCCAGCGAGATCAGCATGCCCATGCTGGCATTGATCGGGATGGGGCTCATGTACGGACCCATCAGCCCGGTGACGAACGCCATCGGCAGCAGCGCCGCGATCACCGTGAGGGTGGCGAGGATGGTCGGGCCGCCGACTTCGTCCACGGCGCCGGGAATGACCCGCGCGAGCGGCCCGCCTTCCATGCCGGCGCGCCGGTGGATGTTCTCGACGATCACGATGGCGTCGTCGACCAGGATGCCGATGGAGAAGATCAGGGCGAACAGCGAGACGCGGTTGAGCGTGAAGCCCCAGGCCCAGGAAGCGAACAGCGTCGCCGCCAGCGTGAGCAGCACCGCGATGCCCACGATCAGCGCCTCGCGCCGGCCCAGGGCGGCGAGCACGAGGAGCACCACGGAGAGCGTGGCGAAGGCGAGTTTGCGGATCAGCTGGCTCGCCTTGTCCGCCGCGGTGGCGCCGTAGTTGCGGGTGACGCTGACCTCGACGCCTTCCGGGATGACGGTGCCGCGCAGGGCGTCGGCGCGTTGCAGGACGTGGCGGGCCACGTCCACGGCGTTCGCCCCGGGCTTCTTGGTGACCTGCAAGGTGACCGCCGGGTGCTCGCCCGCGCGCGTGCCGGTCCAGGCATAGCGGCCCGGCGGCGGCGGGCCGTCCCTCACCTGCGCGACGTCCGCGAGGTAGACGGGCTGGCGGTCGCGGATGCCCACGACGAGGCGGCCGACGTCCTCGGCGGATTCCAGGAAGTCCCCCGTTTCCACCACGATCTCGCGGTTGTCGCGCACGACGCGCCCGGTGGGCATGGCGCTGTTGGCGGCCTGCAGCGCGTTGCGCACGTCGAGCGCGGAGAGGCGGTGGGCGTTGAGGCGGTCGGCGTCGAGCAGCACCTGCACCGCGCGGCCGGGACCGCCGAGCGTCTGCACCTCGCGGGTCCCCGGCACGCGCTTGAGCTCGGTTTCGGCTGCGTGGGCGATGCGTTCGAGGTCATAGGCGCCGCGCTGCGCGTCCCGCGTCCACAGCGTGAGGGTCACGATGGGCACGTCGTCGATGCCCTTGGGCTTGACCACCGGCTCGAGCGTACCCAGTTCCGGCGCCAGCCAGTCGCGGTTGGAATGCACCGTGTCGTAAAGGCGCACCAGGGCCTCGGTGCGCGGCACGCCCACCTCGAACTGAACCGTCAGCACCGCCATGCCGGCGCGCGACACGGAAAACACATGCTCCACGCCGTTCATCTGCGACAGCACCTGCTCGGCGGGGGTGGCGACGAGGGCCTCCACGTCCCGGGCCGACGCCCCCGGAAACGCGACCAGGACGTTGGCCATGGTCACGTTGATCTGCGGCTCCTCCTCGCGGGGCGTGACCGCGACGGCGAACGCCCCGAGCAGCACCGCGACCAGCGCGATCAGCGGCGTGAGCTTGGATTCCTGGAAATAAGCCGCGAGCCGGCCCGAGATGCCCATGGCGCCGCGCGGGTCATCCCTTGAGCTTGCGGATGCCCAGCGCGTCCATGATCAGCTTCTCGTACAGGGGCTCGATGCTGCCGCTCCTGATCTTGCGCAGGAAGTACTTCTCGAAGGCGATCTTCGCCAGGTGCACCCACTTGCCTTCGCTGGCCCAGCTCAGGTTGCGCGGCGGGATCTGGGGCAGCGCGACGAAGGCGATGCCGGTGTCGCCGAGATCGGCGAGGCACACGGCGTTCCAGGTGGCGCGATGCGTGGGCGCCTTGCCGGCCAGGACCTGGCCGATGTTACCGACGGCCGCCGTCACCATGGATTCGATCATGAACCCGGTCTTGGGCGCGCCGGTGGGCACGGGCGTGGCCTCCACGGGCGGGATGGCGACGCAGACGCCGACCGCGTACACGTTCGGGTAGCGGGGATTGCGCTGGAACTCGTCGATGAGGATGAAGCCGCGCGGATTGGTCAGGCCTTCGATGCCGGCCACGGCGTCCACGCCCTTGAACGCCGGCAGCATCATGGCGTACCGGAACGGCAGCTCGTGCTTCTTCTTCTCCGTGCCGTCCTCGTCCATTTCCGCGACCGTCATCCTGCCCGGCTCGACGCGCTCCGTGCGCGCGTTCACCACCCACTTGATGTGCTTCTGGCGCAGGGCGGACTCGAGCATGCCCCGGGAATCCCCGACCCCGCCGAGGCCGAGGTGGCCGACGTAGGGCTCGGACGTGACGAAGGTCATGGGCACCTTGTCGCGGATGCCGCGCTTGCGCAGGTCGGCGTCCATGATGAAGGCGTACTCGTAGGCCGGCCCGAAGCAGGAGGCGCCCTGGACCGCGCCGACGACGATGGGGCCGGGATCGGCGACGAAGCGCTGCCAGGCCTCGCCGGAGAGCACCGCGTGGTCCACGTGGCAGATCGACTGGGTGTGGCCTTCGGGCCCGAGCCCGGGGACTTCCTCGAACGCCAGCCGCGGCCCCGTCGCGATGACCAGGAAGTCGTAGCCGAGGTTGCGCCCGTCCTCGAGCTCGATGCGGTTCTCCGCGGGGTGCAGGCGGCGCGCGGCGGTGGTTTCCAGGCCGATGTCGCGCTTGGCCAGCGGCCCCCCCACGTCCAGCTCGATGTCCTTGCGGCTGCGCCAGTTCACCGCCACCCAGGGATTGGACGGCACGAAGTGAAAGGCGTTGCCGCGGTTGACGACGGTGATGCGGTGGGACTTGCCCAGGGCCTTGCGGAGCTCGTAGGCGGCGGGCATGCCGCCGATGCCGGCTCCCAGAACGACGATGTGCGCCATGATGGGTCTCCTAAGGGTTGCCTGCGGGTTCGTGCATGCCGGCCTTCGCCGGCTCCAGCGCCACGCGCTCGCCCGGCCGCAGCCCGGCGAGGATTTCCACTGCCGTTTCATCGCCCGCGGTGCCGAGCCGCACCTGGCGCAGGCGCGCCACACCCTTGTCGTCGACCACGTAGACCGCGGTCAGCTCGCTGCGCCGGAACACGGCCGCGCGCGGCGCCAGCAGCCGGGTGGCCTTGCCGACGGTGAAGTGTGCGCGGGCGTACATGCCCGGATAGATGCCGCGCACGTCCGCGGGCAGGTCGAGACGCACGCGCGTCGTGTGGGTCAGCGGGTCGGCCGAAGGCACGATCGTGACGCGGCGCGCCTCCAGCCACTTGCCGGTCGCGGGCAGTTCGATGCGGGCCTTCGCGCCCGCCTGGATCGAGGCCACCTGGGCCTGCGGGATCGAAGCGACGATGCGCAGGGTGGAAGGATCGAAGCCCGTCATCAGCGGCTTGCCGGGCGTGGCCATCTCGCCGACCTCGACGTGCCGCGCCGACACCACGCCGCTGTAGGGCGCGACGATGGTCGTGAAGCTGCGCTCGGTCGCCGCGGCGCCCGCGCCGGCGAGCAGCGCGCCCACCCGGGCCTGCGCCGACTTGTACGCGGCTTCGGCCTGGTCCAGCGCAGCCTGGCTGATGAATTTTTGCGCGAGCAGTTGCCGCGAGCGCTCGTACTGGGCGCGCGCATTGGCGAGCGCCGCCCGCGCCTCCTCGACCTGCGCCTCGCTGGCCGCGACCGCCTGGCTCGCGGCGCGCGGGTCGATGCGCACGATCACTTCGCCCTGTTTCACGTAGTCCCCGACGTCGAAGCGCACGTCGATGACCCGCCCCGCCACTTGGGCCGACACGGTGGACTCGCGGACCGCCTCGACGACGGCTTCGGCCGAGTAGGCGAGTTCGACCTCGCGCATCTCGACCGGGGCCGACGCGACCGCCTTCGCGGCGGGCGGCGCGGCGCCCTCCTGCGGCGGCGAACCGCAAGCGCCCACGCCCGCCAGCCCCAGCAAGGCGGCAAGGCGCAGCGCGGCGGGGAAGGCGGGCGGGCGCATGGCGCGCGCCGGCGACCGTCCTAGGCGCAACCGCCGGCGGACTTCATGCCGGCGCGGCGCAGGAGGGACTCGAGCGGGCACAGCCGCGTGAAGCCGCTCTGGAACAGGTTCGCGCCGACGAAGGCGGTGAACCACAGGAAATTGGCGCTGACGAACAGCGGGCTGCCCGCCACGCCCAGGGCCAGGGAAACCAGCACGAACAGGCCGGCGACGATGCGGACCACGCGTTCCGTAGACATGGAAGACTCCTCGACGTTGGAAGACGGCCCCATTCTCGGGGCGGCGGGAGGCGCCCGTCTGTGACTTCGGTCACACGGCGCGGGAGCCTCGGCCGGGCAGGGCATCGCGCCACTGTGTCGATCGTGGGTCAGTATCGACCGGGCGGTCCGGTCCGGATTTGACGCCGGTCAAGCGCGGGTGCGGGCACCGGGGTCGGTTACACTGGCGCGGCAAGTCAGGCCCGGGAGGACCCAGGCCCGGACGGACGGGGAGACGATGGATCGCGAAGCGCTCAGGCAGTCGCTGCTGGCCCGGTTCCCGGTGTTCGGCCGTCTGCCCGCCGCCGAGGTCGACCGGTTGCTGCAGGCGGGCGAGGTGCACCAGGCGCCCGCGGGCACCGTGCTGTTCGATGCGCGCCAGCCGTGCAGCGGTTTCCCGCTGCTGTTATCCGGCATGGTCCGGGTGAGCAAGGCCGCGCCCAATGGCCGCGAGATCCTGCTCTATCGCGTCGAGCCCGGCGAGGGCTGCATCCTGTCGGGCGGTTGCCTGCTGGGGCACTCCGACTACGCCGCCAGGGGGGTGGCGGAAACCGACGTGACGCTGCTGCGGATCCCGCCCCAGCTCTTCCAGGACCTCATCCTCCGGCACGATGCCTTCCGCGGCTTCGTGTTCGGCATGTACGGCAGCCGCCTCGCGGAAGTCATGGAACTGGTGGAGGAGGTGGCGTTTCGCCGGCTCGACACCCGGCTTGCGCAGCTGCTGGTGCAGCGCGGTCCGGTCGTCGAAGCGACCCACCAGAAGCTGGCGGACGAACTGGGCAGCGTGCGCGAGATCGTGAGCCGGCTGCTGCGCAGCTTCGAGGACCGGGGCTGGGTCAGGCTGGAGCGCGAGCGGGTCAACGTCCTCGACCCGGCCGCGCTGGCGCAACAGGCCCGGGCCTGACCGGCCGGGCCGCGGCGGCGGGGGCCGCTAGCGCGGCTGGCGCTTGCCGCGCTGCGCCTTCATGAAGTCGTGGATCTCCTGCGGCGACACCGTGCCGTCCTTGTCGGCGTCGATGGCATCGAAGTGCTTCGCCACCCGGGGCATGGCTTTCGCTTCTTCCTTCGTCAGCGTGCCGTCGTTGTCCTTGTCGGCCGCCTTGAACTTGTCTGCGCCGCGCTCGTGCATCTGCTTCGCCGCCGCCTTGCCCCTGGCGCGGATTTCCTCCAGCGACACGGTGCCGTCCTTGTCGGCGTCGATGGCGTCGAAGTGCTTCGCCACGCGGGGCATGGCCTTCGCCTCTTCCTTCGTCAGCGTGCCGTCGTTGTCCTTGTCCGCCTTCTGGAAGGCGGCTTCCAGGCGCGTGCCGTCCTGGGCCTGGGCGAAACCGGCGAATGCGAGGCAGGCGAGGGCGAGGCCGGCCGTGGATGCGAGCTTGCGGGACATGGGTAACCTCCGTCGTCGAAAGGGGACGAACGACTAACGGGCGCCAGGATCGCCGCGTTGACGCCAGCCGGCGAGGGCGTGCGCCACGGCCTCGGTGCGGGCGGCCTCGATGGCGCCCCGGATCCGGGCCGGATCCGTCGCCTGGCGCGCGATGGCGCCCGCGTCCACCGCCCGCGCCGCCACGGCGGCGGCGCGCAGCAGCGCCGCCTGCGGGTAGGGCTCGTGCTCACGGCCGGTGCGGCCGTGCATGTCGGCCTCGCAGGCGGCGAGGAATTCCTCGAAGCGCTGCGGCTTGCGGTAGAGGTCCACCGCCGCGAGCATGGCCGCGACCGTGCCGGGCCGCAGCTCGAGCGCCCGGTGCACGTTGCCATGGTGGCGGGCCACCAGCACCGCGAGGTCGCGGCACTCCGCCGGCACGCGCAGGCGCTCGCATACGGCCTCGACCCGCGCCACGCCCTGCTGCTCGTGGCCATGGTGCTTCGGCCACTTTTCCTCGGGCGTATCGCCCTTGCCCAGGTCGTGCAGGAGCACGGCGAAGCGCACGGCCAGCGGATGCCCGCGGCGCGCGGCCTCGTCGAGCGCCAGCAGGACGTGCACGCCCGTGTCCACCTCGGGATGGTGCTTCTCGGGTTGCGGCACGCCGAACAGCACATCGACCTCCGGGAGGATGCGCGCGAGCGCCCCGCACTGGCGCAAGGCGAGCAGCATCCGCGAGGGGTGGTCTTCCATCAGGCCGCGCGACAGCTCCTGCCAGGCGCGCTCCGCCACGAGGTGGTCGACCTCGCCGTTGCGGACCATCTCCTTCATGAGCGCCACGGTTTCCGGCGCGATGGCAAAGCCGAAGCGGGCGGCAAAGCGCGCCACGCGCAGGATGCGCACCGGGTCCTCGACGAAGGCCGGGCCGACGTGGCGCAGGATGCCGGCCTCGAGGTCGGCCGCGCCGCGGTGGGGATCGATCAAGGTGCCGTCCTCGTCCCGGGCGATGGCGTTGATGGTGAGGTCGCGGCGCGCGAGGTCCTGCTCGAGCGTGACGTCGGGGCTCGCCTGGATCTCGAAGCCCTTGTAGCCGCGGCCGCTCTTGCGCTCCGTGCGCGCGAGCGCGTACTCCTCGTGGGTCCGGGGGTGCAGGAAAACCGGGAAGTCCCGGCCCACCGGCCGGAAGCCGAGCGCTTCCATCTGCTCGGGCGTGGCGCCGACCACCACGTAGTCCTGGTCCTTGACCTCGCGTCCGAGCAGCCGGTCGCGCACCGCGCCGCCGACCGCGTAGATCTTCATGCCTCGTACTGGGGATTGACTTCGGCTTCCGCGTGGGCGTCCGCCACCCAGGCCTGGAAGGCGGGCAGCGCCAGCAGGGCCTGCGCGTAGGCGCGGGCCGGCTCCGCGAGCTCGACGCCGTAGGTGTGGAAGCGCGAGGCGACGGGGGCGTACATCGCGTCGGCGATCGAGAAGGCGCCGAACAGGAACGGGCCGCCCGCGCCGAAGCGCTTGCGGCAGTCCGACCAGATCGACTGGATGCGCGCGATGTCGGCCGCCACTTCCGTGCTGGGCCGGCGCGCGATGCGCCGGCGCACGTTCATCGGCATCTGGCTGCGCAGGTTCGAGAACCCCGAGTGCATTTCCGCGCTGGCGCTGCGGGCCTGCGCCCGCGCCGCCGGGTCCGCCGGCCAGAGCCGGCGATCCGGATGCTTCTCGGCCAGGTACTCCGCGATGGCGAGCGAATCCCAGATGGTTTGCCCGCCGTCGTGGAGGACCGGCACCTTGCCGGCCCCCGAGTGGCTGAGCAGGACCTGCTTCGCGTCAGGGCGGTACAGCGAAACCTTCACTTCCTCGAAGGCGATGCCGGCGTGCTTCATCAGCAGCCAGGGCCGCAGTGACCACGACGAATACGCCTTGTTGCCGATGACGAGCCGGTACATGGCCGGGCGGACCTCAGCGGCGCGCGCGGAAGCGGAACCAGCGATAGCGGGCGCGCGGCGCGCGATCGGTCAGGTACTGGGGCACGACCGCCTCCATCGCGGTCGGGGGGAAGCCGAACACTTCGGGGAAGGGGCCCTCGCACACGCTGTCGACCTTCATCGACAGCACGTTGTCGCGGGTCATGAGCTTCACCGGCAGCCGCTCGAGCACCGACGCCTGCAGCATCGACAGCGGCTCGCTGAGCGGCAGGATCGGGCGCTCGACGCCCAGCACCTTGCAGACGTATTCCACGAGCTGCTGCAGCGTGTAGGCGCGCGGCCCGCACAGGCCGAAGCTCTGGTCGAAGCAGCGCGCATCCCCGAGGCTGGCGACGATCGCCCGCGCCGCGTCCTCGACGTAGACCGGCTGGAAGCGCGCCCGGGGGCTCGCCAGGAAGATGAGCGGCAGCGCACGCGCGATCCTGGCGAACAGGTTGAGGAAGCGGTCTTCGCGGCCGAAAATCACCGAGGGCCGGAAGATCGTGGTGCGGATGCCGCTGGCGTGTCCCACGCGCACCTGCTGCTCGCCGCCGGCCTTGGAACGCAGGTACTCGCTGGGCGCGTCGTGCGCGGCCTGCAGGGCCGACACGTGCACCAGGCGGCGCACGCCCTGCTCGCGGCAGGCGTCCACGATGCGCCGCGGCAGCTCCGCATGCACGCGGGCGAAGTCGCCCCGGGACGATTCGTGCAGGATGCCGG
This sequence comes from Burkholderiales bacterium, assembly GCA_035549715.1. GTDB lineage: Bacteria > Pseudomonadota > Gammaproteobacteria > Burkholderiales > JACQAP01 > JACQAP01. The sequence continues at coordinate 21,081 of DASZQJ010000104.1, read as the reverse complement.
CGAGGTTGATCACGGCGTCCGCGCCCGCCACCAGCCGATTGAGGGTCGCCGGGTCGTGGACGTCGGCGTTGACCACGTCCACGGTGGGCAGGACGAACAGGGACTTGGCGCGTTCGCGGCGGCGCGTGGGCACGCGCGCGCGGATGCCCGCCGCCGCGAGCCGGCGCACGACGTGGCGGCCCAAGAATCCCGAGCCCCCGATGACGCAGACAGTTTCGATTTTCATGCCGATGGGTTCCTGGATGCCTGGCTTCGCGGGCGCGGGGCCCGGTTTCGAATCGACGCCAGCCCGCGGATTATAAGGCGGCGGGCCGCCGCCTAGTTGTTCTGGGTCGCGCGCGCCGGGATGGTGCCGAGGCGGTGGCGCAGGCTGAGGTCGGTCTGCCGGAACAGGCGGGCATAGTTGAGCGTGTTGGCCATCACCTTCTTGACGTACTCGCGGGTCTCCGGAAAGGGGATGGTCTCGATGTAGATGGTGCCTTCCAGCGGCCTGCCTGCCGTCCACTCGCGGGCGCGGCGCGGCCCGGCGTTGTAGCCCGCGGAGGCGAGCACGGCGTGGTTGTCCACCGAGTCCATGACCTGGCGCAGGTAGTAGGTGCCCAGGCTGATGTTGGTGTCGATGGTCCCGGTGAGGGTGGCATGGTGGCCCTTCATGCCGAGGCGCTTGGCGGCCCAGCGCGCGGTGGAGGGCATGAGCTGCATGAGCCCGCTGGCGCCCGCCGAGGAGCGCGCGGTATGCACGAAGCGGCTTTCCTGGCGCACCAGCCCGTACACCCAGGCCTCGTCAAGGTCGAGCTGGCGGCTGTACTCCTGCACCAGCGTGCGGTAGGGCGCCGGATAGCGCAGGCCGAAGTCGTGGAGCAGGACCGTGCGCTCGGCGGTGTCGATCGCCCGCTCGTACCACTCGTTGCGATGGGCAAGCTCGGCGGCGGCCAGCAGCTTCTTGTCGTCGTAGTCGCGGATGGCCCACTGCCATTCCAGCGCACCCTCGTAGCGCAGGCCGGCCTGGTACAGGGCGAGCGCCCGCTGCAGGCCCGGATCCGCGGCGATCCTGTCGACGTCGTCGTCGCTGGCGTGCCAGGTCTGGGGCACGGTGCTCACCGAATTGCCGATCTCCTCGGCGGCGAGCTGGCCGTAGTAATTGAACCCGTTGGACAGCGTGGCGTAGATCGCGTCGGCCTCCGCCTGCCGGCCGAGGGCGGCGAGCGCGCGCGCCTTCCAGTAGTGCCAGGACGGCCAGCGCGCCTCTGCCCGCGACATGGCGTTGATGGCGGCGAGCACCTCGCTCCAGTCGCCGGCGCGCAGCGCGGCGCGGGCGCGCCAGGTGAGCTGGCGGTCGTTCATGCGGCCGCCGTTCCTGAACCAGGCCACCGCCTCGGGACGCAGGTTGCGCGCCGCGGCGCAGCCGAGCTGCGCCCAGGCATAGGCCTTCTCCTCGTCCGAGAGCTGGCCCGAGAGGCGCTTCATGCGCTCGGCGGCGAGCAGCGGCAGGCTGTCGGCCGTGCGGTACAGGGCATAGAGCGCGACTTCGCGCTGCGCCCGCGTCTTCATCGGCGGGGATTTCTCGAGGTAGCGCTGCGGCCGCCGGGACACGGTCTCCAGGGTGCGGGCGTCGGGGCGCTGGCCTGCCGGCAGGTAGGCGAGCAGCATCTTCGCGGCGCCGAGGTTGCCGCTCTCGAGCGCCAGGCGGATGCGCGCCCAGGTGTCCTCCACCGTGAGGATCTCGCGGGCGAACATCGCCTGGAAGACGGGCATGCACGCTTCGGGCAGCACCTGCGCGGTGAACCACAGCGGCCGCGCCTGGGACAGGACACCCGGTTCGGCGCGGGACAGGCGCGCCTGATAGGCGAAGCAGGCGAGCTCCGGGTCCTCGGTGGCGAGCCGCGGATACTCCTTCAGGAACTCCGTCCATTCGCGGTTCTTCGCGAGCAGGCGCAGCCAGTCGGCGCGCAGGCGGTCGGCGGAGAGGGTGCCCTTGTTGGCGGACAGGTAGGCGTCGACGTCCGCGGCGGCGGCGTCGGTCAGCCGGGAGCGCAGCTGCCAGTAGTCGACGTAGGGGCGCAGCGGGTAGTCCCGGCTGATGCGCCCCGCGCGGTCGCCGAGCCTGGGGATGTCGCCGCGCTGGAACGCTTCCCGCGCCTCGAGGAAGAGCGCTTCGTCCGTCGCCGCGTGCGCGGCGCAGGACAGCAGGGCGAGAACGGCGAGGATGTTCCTCATCTTGGCTTGGAGCGTCGTTGCCGGCGCCGGGTTTCCGGCGTTGCGGTTCCAGGCCGCGATTATAAGGGGCGGGCGCTTCAGGACAGGAAGAGCGCGTGCGCGGGATTGCGTGTCTCGTCCCACCAGGCATAGCCCAGGCGCGCCAGGAACCGCCTGAGCGCCGGCTTGTCGCGCGGCGGCACCTGCATGCCCACCAGGACGCGCCCGAAATCGGCGCCATGGTTGCGGTAGTGGAACAGGCTGATGTTCCAGCCGGCGTTCATGCGGTCGAGGAAGTTCATGAGCGCGCCCGGGCGCTCGGGGAACTCGAACCGGAACAGCTGCTCGTTGCGCACCGCCGGGGCCCGCCCGCCGACCAGGTGGCGCACGTGCAGCTTCGCCATCTCGTTGTCGCTGAAGTCGCGCGCGGCCAGCCCGTGCCGGCGCAGCCGGGCCACCAGCTTGCGGGTCTCCGCGCGGTCGCGCACCTGGACGCCGAGGAACACGTGCGCCTGCTCGGGATCGGAATAACGGTAGTTGAACTCGGTGACGTTGCGCGTCCCGAGCAGGCTGCAGAACTCGCGGAAGCTGCCCGGGCGCTCGGGGATCGTGACGGCGAGGATCGCCTCGCGCTGCTCGCCCAGCTCGGCACGCTCGGCCACGAAGCGCAGGCGGTCGAAGTTCATGTTGGCGCCGCAGGCCACGGCCACCAGGGTCTGGTTGCGGGCCTTGCGCTGCGCCGCCCACTGCTTGGCCCCGGCGATGGCGAGCGCCCCGGCCGGCTCCAGGATCGAGCGCGTGTCCTCGAACACGTCCTTGATGGCGGCGCAGATGGCGTCGTTGTCGACCAGCACCATCTCGTCGACCAGCTCGCGGCACAGGCGAAAGGGCTCGGCGCCGACCTGCTTGACCGCGACCCCGTCGGCGAACAGGCCGACCTGCGCGAGGCGCACCCGCTCCCCGGCCGCGAGCGAGCGGGCCATGGCGTCCGAATCGACCGGCTCCACGCCGATGATCCGCGTCCCGGGACGCAGGCGCTTCACGAAGGCGGCGATGCCGGCGATCATGCCCCCGCCGCCCACCGCGACGAAAATCGCGTCGATCGGGCCGCCGTGCTGGCGCAGGATCTCCATGCCGATGGTGCCCTGGCCGGCGATCACGTCGGGGTCGTCGTAAGGGTGCACGAAGGCAAGCTTCCCGCGCCGGGCGATCTCCTGGGCGTGGGCATAGGCCTCGTCGTAGGAATCACCGTGCAGCACCACCCGGGCGCCCCGGGCCGCCACCGCGGCGATCTTGATCTGCGGCGTGGTCACCGGCATGACGATGGTGGCCCGGCAGCGCAGGCGCTGGGCGGCCAGGGCCACGCCCTGCGCATGGTTGCCGGCCGAGGCGGCCACGACCCCGCGGCGCAGCTGCTTCGGGTCGAGGTGGGCCATCTTGTTGTAGGCCCCGCGCAGCTTGAATGAGAACACCGGCTGCGTGTCCTCGCGCTTGAGCAGCAGGGTGTTGCCCAGGCGGGCCGAGAGGGCCGGCGCGGGCTCCAGGGGGGATTCGATGGCCACGTCGTAGACGCGGGCGCCGAGGATGCGTTCCAGGTAGTCGATGGCCATGGCTTGTTTCGCAGGCGGCTCGATCGGAGGCCGCGGAGTGAGCGGGGTTCGGGGGCGTCGAGCCTAGCAGCCGCGCGGCGGCTCCCGCAAGGCGGCGGCCCTGTGCGCCGCGGGGGAATGACGCTATCCTTGCGCCCCGGACCCCTGCCTTGCCGCCATGACCCAGGACGAACTCAAGAAAGCCGTCGCCCAGGCCGCCATTGCCTACGTGCCGGACCACTGCGTGGTTGGCGTGGGCACCGGATCGACCGCCAACCATTTCATCGAGGCACTGGGCCGGATCAAGTCCCGGATCGAGGCCGCGGTGGCGAGCTCCGAGGCGACGGCCGCGCGCCTGAAGGCCGTCGGCATCCCGGTGCTGGACCTGAACTCGGTCGACGAGCTGCCGGTGTACGTCGATGGCGCCGACGAGGTGACCCGGGGCCTGCACATGATCAAGGGCGGGGGCGGCGCGCTCACGCGGGAAAAGATCGTCGCCGCGGTCGCCGCCAGGTTCGTCTGCATTGCCGACGCCTCCAAGCTCAAGGATGTCCTCGGCGGCTTCCCCCTGCCGGTGGAAGTCATTCCCATGGCCCGCTCCCATGTCGGCCGCCAGTTGAAGGCCCTGGGCGGGCAGCCGGAGTTGCGCATGGCGCCGGGCGGGGAGCGCCCGTTCGTGACCGACAATGGCAACCTGATCCTGGACCTGCACCACCTGCGCATCGTCGACCCGGTCGCCCTCGAGACCGAGATCAACCAGATCGTCGGCGTGGTGGCCAACGGGCTGTTCGCCCGCCGCAAGGCCGATGTCGTGCTGCTGGGTGCCGCCGCCGGGGTCCAGGTGCTCGGCGCCTGAAACTTTTTTGTCATCTGGCGGACGTACACTTGCCAATTCGCAAAGGCTTGTTCCTGAAGGGGGTCTGAAGGCAATGCCCAACACCGAACACACATCCAAGCAGTTCGACGCCGAGCTGGAGGCCGTGCGCGCCCGGGTGCTGCAGATGGGCGGCCTGGTCGAGGAGCAGATCAAGCTGGCGCTGGACGCGCTGGTGTCCGGCGACCTGGAACTGTGCACCAAGGTCGAGAACAATGACCAGGTCGTCAACGCCCTGGAGGTCGGCATCGACGGGGACCTGTCCACCGTGATCGCCCGCCGCCAGCCGGCCGCGAGCGACCTGCGGCTGCTCATGACCGTCGCCAAGACCATCACCGACCTGGAGCGCATCGGCGACGAGGCGGCCAAGATCGCCCGCATGGCCAAGCTGATCTACTCGACCGACCGCCTGCAGCAGCCGCGCACCGCGGAGATCCGGCGCATGTCGCAGATCGCTCTGGAAATGCTGCGCAAGTCGCTCGACTCCTTCGCCCGGCTCGACCTCGCCGCTTCGGCGGAGGTGGTGCGCCGCGACCAGCACGTCGACGACGAGTTCCGCAGCGTCCTGCGCCAGCTCATCACCTTCATGATGGAAGACCCGAGGACCATCTCGGTGTCGATCGAGATCCTGTTCATCGCCAAGGCCATCGAACGCATCGGCGACCACGCCAAGAACATCTCCGAGTACGTCATCTACATGGTCAAGGGCAAGGACGTGCGCCACGTGACCCTCGAGGAGATCGAGCGCGAAGTGGCGGGCTGAGCCTCGGGGGCACGGGCCCGGAAGGGAAGCCTCCGCGCCCTCGAAGCCTGTCATTGCCCGCGTCCGCTGCGGTGCCGTGCCTTAATTTCCGGGGTTTTTGAGGCAGAATGGCCGCGATGGAGACGTTTTCCACCATTGCCGCCGTCGACCTCGGATCCAATTCCTTCCGGCTCCAGGTCGGCCGCGTGGTGGACGACCAGATCTATCCCCTCGATTCCCTGCGCGAGCCGGTCCGGCTCGCGGCCGGCCTCACCCCGGACAAGCACCTCGACGAATCCGCCCAGGCCCGCGCCATCGAGGCGCTGAAGCGCTTCGGCGAGCGCCTGCGCGGGCTGCCGCCGGGCGCGGTGCGGGCGGTGGGGACCAACACCCTGCGGGTGGCGCGCAACGCCCGCGACTTCATGCCGCGCTTCGAGGCGGCGCTGGGTTTCCCGATCGAGGTGGTGGCGGGCCGGGAGGAGGCGCGCCTCATCTACCTCGGCGTCGCCCACAGCCTGCCGGCCTCCACCGAGACCCGGCTGGTGGTGGACATCGGCGGCGGCTCCACGGAATTCATCATCGGCGCCGGCAACCAGCCGCACCGCCTGGAAAGCCTGTACATGGGCTGCGTGAGCTACAGCCTGCGCTACTTCGCCGGCGGCAAGGTCGGCAAGTCGGACATGAAGCAGGCGGAGACCGCCGCGCGCGTCGAGATCGAGGCCATCAAGCGCCAGTTCTCGCGCAAGCACTGGTCGCAGGCGGTGGGCTCTTCCGGCACCGCGGGCGCCATCGCCGACATCCTGGAGGCCAGCGGCTGGAGCGCATCCGGCATCACGCGCGACGGGATCGAGAAGCTGCGCAGCGCGCTCATCAAGGCCGGCGACACGGCGCGCCTGGACCTGGCCGGCCTCAAGGAGGACCGCATCGCCGTGCTGCCGGGGGGCTTTGCCATCATGAGCGCGATCTTCTCGGAGCTCGATGTCGAGCACATGGCGCTGGCGGGCGGCGCCATGCGCCAGGGCATCCTCTGGGACATGATCGGCCGCGCCCACCGGCGCGACATGCGCGAGCTCACCGTGCGCCAGTTCGTCAAGCGCTACCACGTCGATGCCGCCCACGCCCATCGGGTCGAGCGGCTGGCGCTGCGCCTGTACGAGCAGCTTGCCGAAGGCGGCAGGCAGGACCACGAATACCCCATGCAGATGCTGTCGTGGGCCGCCCGGCTGCAGGAGATCGGGCTCACGGTGGCGCACTCGGGCTACCACAAGCACTCCGCCTACATCGTCGCCAACGCCGACATGCCGGGCTTCTCCAAGATGGAGCAGTCGCAGCTGTCGATGATGGTGCTCGCGCACCGGGGCTCGCTTTCCAAGCTGCGCGGCCTGGTCCGGCAGGACCACGACTGGTCGCTGCTGGTCGCCCTGCGCCTGGCGGCGCTGCTCAACCGCAGCCGCAGCGACCTGCGCCTGCCCGCGATCCGCGCCTCGCGCCGCAAGGCGGCCTTCACCGTCGACATCGACGCCCGCTGGCTGGCGGCCAATCCCCTGACGGCCACGGAGCTGAGGGACGAGGTGCATGAATGGCGCGGGCTGGGCATCGAGCTCGCGGTGCCCGGCCTCGCCGAACTCGACCCGGCGCCGGAGTCGATCGGCGCGAACTAGGCGTGCGGGGCGGATCCCGCTTCGCCGTCCAGTTCGCGGGCGAGGCGGTCGCAGAGCGCCTGCAGGACCTGGATGCGCGCGTGGAGCTTGTCGTCGGCGGCCACGAGGGTCCAGGGCGCCGAAGGCGTGGACGTGCGCGCCACCATCTCGTTGACGGCCTGTTCGTAAGCCCGCCACTTCGCGCGGTTGCGCCAGTCCTCGGGCGTGATCTTGAAGCGCTTGAAGGCGGTCAGCTGGCGCTCCTTGAAGCGGCGGGCCTGCTCGTCCTTGCTGATCGCCAGCCAGACCTTGACGACGATCGCGCCGGCTTGCCCGAGCTGCGCCTCGAAGTCGTTGATCTCCCCGTAGGCCCGCTGCCACTCCCCGGGACTTGCGAAACCCTCCACGCGCTCGACGAGCACGCGGCCGTACCAGGAGCGGTCGAAGATCGCGAACCGCGCGCGCGCCGGAACGTGGCGCCAGAAGCGCCACAGGTAGGGCTGCGCCTTTTCCTCGTCGGTGGGGGCGGCCACGGGGATGGTCTCGTACTGGCGGGCGTCCAGTGCCCGGGTGATGCGCCGGATCGCCCCGCCCTTGCCGGCGGCATCCTGGCCCTCGAACACCAGCACCACGGAGCGCTTGCGCAGGCCGGGGCTGCGCGACAGCAGGTTCAGGCGGGCCTGCAGCCGGTCGAGCGCCTCTTCATAACGGCGCCGGTCCAGCCGCGCCGACAGGTCGAGTGCTGCCAGCGCGTCGGGCGCCTTGCGCACGGACGGCGCCGCGCGCCGCCGTCCTGGCGGGGAGGCGTCGAGCCGCGCGCGCATTGCCGCGAGCAGGGCCCTGCCCACCGCGAGGTTGCGGTATTGCTCGTCCGCGCTGTCCACCACCAGCCAGGGCGCCCCGTCCGTGCTGGTGGCGCGCATCGCCGCTTCCGCCGCCTTGAGGAAGCGTCCGTGGCGTCGGTAGTGCTCCCAGTCCTCGTCGCGAATGCGCCAGCGCGTGAGCGGGTCCTTCTGCAGCGCCTTGAGGCGCTGCTTCTGCGCGTCCTTCGACAGGTGGAACCAGAACTTGACGATGAGCGCGCCCTCGTCGGCCAGCATGCGCTCGAAGCGCGCGATGCGATCCAGGCAGGCCTGGAACTGCGCGCGGCCGAGGCTGCCGAAGGCGCGGTGGCGCAGCGCCTCGCTGTACCAGGCCGCCGCGAGCAGGCCGATCCGGCCCCGCGGCGGCAGCGCCCGCCAGTAGCGCCACAACGCGGGCATTTGGCGCTCCTCGCGCGTCGGCGGGCCGAAGGCGCGGGTGCGGATGTGGCGCGGATCCATCCATTCGTTGAGCAGGTTCAGGGTTTCGCTCTTGCCCGCCCCGTCGAAGCCCTCGACCAGCACGATCACGGGAAAGCGGCCTGCCTGCGCCAGGTCGTACTGCGCATCGAGCAGCGCTTCGCGCAATGCCGGCTCCTGCGCCTCGTAGGCGGCGCGGCTGACCGGGGGTACGGGCGGCAGGCGGGAAAGGAAAGCGGCTTTCACAGCAGATCCGGCGCCATCACCGCGCGCACCACGACCTGGGGTTCCTCGCCGCGCACCCGGTGCGAGAGCCACCAGAGGCCGCTCTTGCGGATGCTCCACGGCATCGGCTCGCCGGCAATGAGCATGGCGGCCACCATGCCCAGCGTGGGCTGGTGGCCGACCACCAGCACCGCCTCGCCGGCGTCCGGCCAGCCCGCTGCGGCGAGCACCGCGGCGGGCGAGGCGCCGGGCGCGATCGATTTCACGACCTCGAACTCGTCTGTCAGCGCGCGCGCGGTCCGCAGGGCGCGTTCGGCGGGGCTGACGAGGACGCGCGTGCGCTTCGGCAGGCGCGCATGCAGCCAGGCCGCGGTTTCCTTCGCCTGCTTCTCGCCCTTCGCTGTCAGCGTGCGCGCCATGTCCGGCGAGCCGTCCACGGCTTCGGCGTGCCGCCACAGGATGAGGTCCATCGATGGTTCCTCGCTGGTCGTCGCGCCGATGTTAACGCCAGCCGGGCTTCAGGCGGATGAAACGCTTCCAGGCCGCGGGCAGCTCGCGGCGGCGGCGCTGTGCCTCGCGCGCCGTCCAGCCGCGCACGTAGCCCACCGCCTGCTGGTACGCGGCTTCATGGCTTTCGACGGCCAGCGCATCGAGCAGTTTCCACGCCGTGGCCGCGTCGTTGAATCCGCCCAGGGCATCCTGCAGGTCCGAAAGGGCCGCCAGGGCATCGGGCATGGCCCTGGGCCACAGGGGCTTGAAGAATTCCATCGCGTAGCGCAGGCGCTTCAGGGCGATGCGCAGGCGGTGCAACTCGGCCACGCCGAGCGTGCCCACCCGGCGCCCGCGCTTGCGGGCTCTCCTGTGCAGCCGGCCCAGCAGGTCCGCGGCCATCGCCTCGACCGGCGGGCCGGTGGCTGCGTCGAGCCTGGCCAGGTAATCGAGCACGTCCAGCATCAAGCCGGTGTAGGCGGGCGCCGAGGCCGCCGCCCTTGCCTCCCGGGAGGCCGCGCGGCGGGCAAGGACCGCGCGTTGGCGCAGCTTCGCCATCCCGGGGTACGAGGCGCTGCCGGCCCGCGGCAGGGTTTCCCCGAGGAAGACGTCGAGGTTGCGCGCCGCGCCGAGCTGGCGGGCGAGCGCGCGCAGGCGCTCGAGCAGCGAGGACAGCGCGGGGTCGGGGACCGGGGTGCGCAGCATCCGCAGCAGCGAGCGCAGGCGCCGCAGCGCCACGCGCGCCTGGTGCAGGTACTCCGGATTGCGCCCCGCCAGCAGGCCCGCTTCGTTGGCCTGCAGGTGCACGAGGCACTGGAACCCGAGCCGGCGCATCGCTTCGCCGGTGGACAGGCCGGGCTCGAGGGCGCTGTCCCCGGCCTTGGCGGGGGCGGGGCGCCACCCTGCCGCAAGGCGGTAGCCGCGCTCGGCCTTGCTGCGGTCGTCGAGGCGCACCGGCAGCGTTTGCGCGATCCAGCGGGCGAGGTCGAACAGCGCCTGCGGTTCGCCGGCCTTCAACTCCAGCTCGACCTCGCAGATCGGTTCGCGGCGCCCGTCCGCGAGGATGGCGCCGCGATCGAGCGCGACTTCGATCACCGTCCCGGCGCCGGGGCGGACGAGGGCGGACGTGCGCTCGAAGTCGGTCGTGAAGACCACCCCCAGGGCCTCGCGCACCGGGGCCACGACCTCGCCGATGCCGGCGTCCTCCATGGCGGGGAAGCTCGGCAACCGGGCAGCGACCGGCGCTTCGTGCTCCAGGCGGCGGTGCAGGCCGCCGGCGGCCTCGCCGCCGCGCTTGACCGTCTGCAGCCACTGGCCGCCCTGGCGCCGCAGGCGCAGCGCGATGCCGTGGCGTTGCAGGTGGCCGTCGGGGGTGTCGTAATACGCGGAGTAAAGCGCGCGCCGCGCGGGCCGGATGCCGGGCAGGCGCTCGCGCAACGCCGGCCAGAAGCCGGCCGCCGCCTGCGGATCGATTGCCAGCTTGAATTCGAGCTCCTGGGCCATCGCGGGCGGCGGGCGCCGGCGGGTCAGAGGGCCGGCCCGGTCGGGACCGAGAGCTTCTCCAGCAGCGCGGCCTGCGCGGAGACGCCCTTGCCGCGCGCCGCCTTGCGGCGCCGGTAGCGGCCGTCTCCGTCCATGTCCCAGGCTTGCGCGGTGTCGTCGAGGTAGGCCTTGAGGGATTCGTCGACCACCCGCTTCTTCAGCTTCTCGTCGAGCACCGGGAAGCAGACCTCGATGCGGCGGAAAAAGTTGCGGTCCATCCAGTCGGCGCTGGACAGCAGCACCGCGTCGCTGCTGCGGAAGTGGAACACGCGGTGGTGCTCGAGGAAGCGCCCGATGATCGAACGCACGCGGATGTTCTCGGACAGGCCGGGGATCCCGGGTCGCAGGGCGCAGACCCCGCGCACGATCAGGTCCACCTCCACCCCGGCCATCGAGGCCTGGTAGAGCGCCGAGATGATGTCGGGCTCCAGCAGCGCGTTCATCTTGGCGACGATGCCGGTCTTGTGCCCGGCGCGGGCCTGCTCGGCCTCGTGGTGGATGGCGGCCAGGATCTGCGAGTGCAGCGTGAACGGCGACTGCCACAGGTGCTTGAGCTTGCCCGCCTTGCCCATTCCGGTGAGCTGCATGAACACGTCGTTGACGTCGGCGCAGATCTCCTCGTTGCAGGTGAACAGCCCGAAGTCGGTGTAGTGCATCGCGGTGCGCGCGTGGTAGTTGCCGGTGCCCAGGTGCACGTAGCGGCGCAGCCCGCCCGGCTCGCGCCGCACCACCATCGACATCTTGGCGTGGGTCTTGTGGCCGACGACGCCGTAGGCGACGTGCGCCCCGACCTCCTCCAGGCGCGCCGCCCAGTTGATGTTGGCCTCCTCGTCGAAGCGGGCCATGAGCTCGACGACGACGGTGACCTCCTTGCCGCTGCGTGCGGCGTCGATGAGCGCCTGCATCAGCTCCGAGTTGGCGCCGGTGCGGTAGACGGTCTGCTTGATCGCCACCACGTCCGGGTCGGTCGCCGCCTGCTCGATGAAGCCGGTCACCGGCTTGAACGACTGGTAGGGATGGTGCAGCAGGATGTCGCCCTTGCGGATCGCGGAGAAGATGTCCGGCCGCCTGGCGAGCGATTTCGGGATGCCCGGCGTGAACGGCGGGAACTTCAGGTCCGGGCGGTCCACCGCGTCGGGGATCTGCATCAGCCGCACCAGGTTCACCGGCCCGGGCACCTGGTAGAGGTCCTGCGGCGCCAGGTTGAACTGCTGCAGCAGGAACTCGGTGATCACCGGCGGGCACTGGTCGTCGACCTCGAGGCGCACCGCATCGCCGAAATGGCGCTGCGGCAGCTCGCCCTGGAGCGCCAGGCGCAGGTTCTTGACCTCCTCCTCGTCGACGAACAGGTCGCTGTTGCGCGTCACGCGGAACTGGTAGTAGCCCTGCACCTCCATGCCGGCGAACAGCTCCCCGACGTGGGCATGGATGATGGAGGACAGGAAGACGAAGCCGTGCTCGCAGCCGGCCACCTCCTCCGGCACCCGGATCACCCGCGGCAGCACGCGCGGGGCCTGCACCAGGGCGAATCCGGAATTGCGGCCGAAGGCGTCCTTGCCGGCGAGCTGCACGGCGAAGTTCAGGCTCTTGTTCAGGATGCGGGGGAAGGGATGCGCCGGGTCGAGCCCGATCGGCGTCATCACCGGCATGATTTCCTTGAGGAAGTGCGCCTTGATCCAGGCCTTTTGCGCCTCGTTCCAGTCGCGCCGGCGCAGGAAGCGGATGCCTTCGTGCGCGAGCCTGGGCAGGATGTCGTCATTCCAGAGCTGGTACTGGCGGGCGACGAGCTCGTGGCTGCGCGTGGAAACCTCGCGGAACACCTGCGCGGGCGCCGCCCCGTCGGGCCCGGTGATCTCGGCGCCGAGCTCGATCTGCGCCTTCAGGCCCGCCACGCGGATCTCGAAGAACTCGTCGAGGTTGCTGCTCACGATGCACAGGAAGCGCAGGCGCTCGAGCAGCGGCATGTCCGGGTCCTCCGCCTGGGCCAGCACGCGGCGGTTGAACTCCAGCTGCGCGAGCTCGCGGTTCAGGTACAGGTGGGGATTGGACTTCTTGTGCTTGCCGGACTTGTCCGCCGCGAGCGCGGCGCGCTTGCGCGCGGCCTTTTCCGGCGCGAGCGTGGCCGCGCGGTCCGCCGCCTCGGCCTTGATGTTGGCACCCTTGGTAATCGTGAACTCCCCGCGGTCGCAACGGCGGACAGTCAAGCCGGCGCCGGCGCCGCATCTGTCGCATCGCGGCCGGCGCGGAAGATCGAGACTAGGCTTTCGAGGGAGGAACGTATCCCGAAGCGGCGTCGGCACCTGCACCGAAGAAATACTTCTCGGTCTGTTCCATCAGGTACTTGCGCGCCTTGGGATCCGCGAGACTCAGGCGGTTCTCGTTCACCAGCATCTTCTGGTGCTCGAGCCAGCCCTTCCAGGCTTCCTTCGAAACGTTCTCGAAAATGCGCTTGCCCAGCTCGCCGGGAAACGGGGCGAAGTCCAGGCCCTCGGCCTCGCGGCCGAGCTTCACGCACTTCACTGTTCTTGCCATTTTATTTGGGTCAGTAAGTTAGACGAATCCGGCCGGCCAGTGGTTACAGCATTGTGACAGCGTACCCCCGCCGGGATTCCGGCGGGGTCCGGCTCAAAGCGCCTTGATGAGGACCTTGGAGCGGCGCTGGTAGTTGTACAGCGCCTGCTTTTGCCTGGGCAGGGCGTTTACCGAGGCCTCGCGAAAGCCGTGCTCGATGAACCAGTGCGAGGCCCGGGTGGTGAGCACGAACAGCCGCTTGATGCGCTTTTTCTTCGCTTCGTCCTCCACCCAGCGCAGCAACTGCTCGCCGCCGCCGGCATCCCGGTAGTCGGGCGCCACCGCCAGGCAGGCCAGTTCCGCGGTCTTCTCGTCCGCGAAAGGATACAGGGCGGCGCAGCCCACGATGACCCCGTCGTGCTCCAGGATGCCGAAGCGGTCGATCTCGCGCTCCAGCAGCTCGCGCGAGCGCTTGACCAGCGTGCCTTCGGCTTCCAGCGGCTCGATCAGGCGGATGATGCCGCCGACGTCCTTGATCGTCGCCTCGCGCAGCTGCTCGAGCGGGTCGCGGCTCACCATGGTGCCCACCCCGTCGCGGGTGAACAGTTCCAGCAGCAGCGCGCCGTCGGCCTTGCGGCTGATGAGGTGCACGCGCGCAGCCCCCCCCTTGCACGCCTTGATGGCGAAGGGCAGGTACATGCGCGCGTCCCCCGACAGCGACTTTTCCTTGCGCAGGAGCCTTTCCGCGTCCGTCACCGTGAGTTCGCGCAGCAGCTTGCCCGCCTTCTTCAGGCCCGGCTCGTCCATCAGGAAGATCAGCTTCTCGGCTTCCAGCGCGACCGCCGTCTCCGCCGCCACGTCCTCCAGGGTCAGGTTGAAGATCTCCCCCGTCGGCGAATAGCCCAGCGGCGACAGCAGCACCAGCTCGCCGTCGTCGAGGCGGATGTTGATCGCATCCTCCTCCACCTTGCGCACCTCGCCCGTGTAGCACATGTCCACGCCGTCGATGACGCCGCGCGGCTTCGCGATGACGAAATTGCCCGAGGCCACGCGGATGTCCGCGTTGGCCATGGGCGAGTTGGGCAGCCCCATCGACAGCAGGGCCTCGATCTCCACGCGTACCTGGCCGCTTGCCTGCTTCACGCACGCGAGCGCTTCCTGGTCCGTCACCCGCACGCCGTCCACGTAGCGCGGCTTGAGGCCCGCGGCCTTCATCTGCGCCTCGATCTGCGGGCGCGCGCCGTGCACGAGCACCAGGCGCACGCCAAGGCTCGCCAGCAGGTTCAGGTCGTGCGTGAGCTCGACGAAGGAGCCGTCCGCCACCACCTCGCCGCCGAAGGCGATGACGAAGGTGCGTCCCCCGAAGGCGTGCACGTAGGGCGCGGCCTCGCGGAACCACTTGACGAAATCGGCCTGCTTGGACGGGTGCATGAGGGGCAGGGCCTTACTTGGGCTGCATCCTGATCGCGCCGTCCAGCCGGATCACCTCGCCGTTGAGCATCGCATTCTCGGCGATGGCCTTGACCAGCTGCGCATACTCGGCCGGCTTGCCCAGGCGCGGCGGGAACGGGACCATCTTGCCGAGCGCGTCCTGCACCTCCTGGGGCATGCCCAGCAGCATCGGCGTCTCGAAGATGCCCGGGGCGATGGTGAGCACGCGGATGCCGCTGCGCGCGAGGTCGCGCGCGATGGGCAGCGTCATGCCGACGATGCCGCCCTTGGAGGCGGAGTAGGCGGCCTGGCCGATCTGGCCGTCGAAGGCCGCCACCGAGGCGGTGTTGACGATCACGCCGCGCTCGCCGCCGGCGTTGGGCTGGCCCCTGGACATCGCGTCGGCCGCGAGCCGGATCATGTTGAAGCTGCCGATCAGGTTGATGTTGATGACGCGTGCGAACTTCTCCAGCGAATGCGGGCCGTCCTTGCCGACGGTCTTTTCGCCGATGGCGATGCCGGCGCAGTTGACCAGGCCGTGCAGGCCGCCGAAATTCTTCAGGGCGGCCTCGACGGCGGCCTTGCCGTGGTCTTCGCGGGTGACGTCGCATTCGACGAAGCGCGCCGGCTTGCCGAGCCTGGCGGCCAGGGCTTCCCCCTGCGCCTTGTTGACGTCGGCGATGACCGCGTTGCCGCCGGCGGCGACGACCATTTCGACGGTGGCGGCGCCGAGGCCGGAGCTGCCGCCGGTCACGAGGAAGGTGCTGTTGCGGATGTCCATGGGTTTGCGCTGTCGCGAATCGGTGAAAAGGAACCGCGGAGTATAGCGGCGGCGGCCCGGGAAGTCGCCGGCCGGGCCTGTGCGCCCGCGCTAGAAATCCCCCCACAGCGCCTGGAGGGCGGCCAGCGCCGCGACGGCCGCCGTTTCCGTGCGCAGGACGCGGGGACCGAGGCGCACGGCCTCGAAGCCCCGCGCCAGGGCCGTCTGCGTCTCCCCGGGGGCGAGCCCGCCCTCGGGGCCGGCCATGAGCACGATCCGGCCGGCGGGCCGGTCGCGGCTGCGCAGCGAGGCCGCGGCCTGCGGCGACAACAGCAGCCGCGACTCGCCTTCCGCCGGCCCCAGTTGGCCGGCATATTCGCCGAAGTCCAGCACGGGCGCGACGCGCGGGACGCGGTTGCGCCCGCACTGCTCGCAGGCGGCGATCACCAGGTTCTGCCAGTGCTCGACCCGGCGTTGCGCCCGTTCGTCCTTGAGCCTGACCACGCTGCGCTCCATGGCTACCGGCTGGATGCCGGCCACGCCCAGCTCCACGGCCTTCTGCAGGGTGAAGTCCATGCGCTCCCCGCTCGACAGGCCCTGGACGAGGTGGACTTCGAGGCCCGACTCGCGCTCGACCTCGCGGTGCGCCCCGGTCTTGGCGTGGACCTCGCCGCGCTCCAGGCGGGTGATCCGCGCCTCGAATTCGCCGCCGTGGCCGTCGAACAGCACGATCGGGTCGCCGGCCTCCAGGCGCAGCACCCGCGCCGCGTGGTGGGCCGCGTCGGGCGGCAGCCGCACGTCCGAGCCGTTACCCAGCCGGCCATCCACGTGAAAGCGCGCCCCCGGGCGGGCGCTCGATTTCTTTTCCAGGTCCTTGGCCATGCTAAGATTTTGCCATGCACCACATGCACTGTCCCCGGATCGACGCGCGCGTTCGCACACCGTCCCGGCGGCAGCCCCGATCGGCCTGACCATGGGCGCGCAACCCCCGGTTTGCGACTTCGGCTGGAAGGCGCCCGACTTCGATCTGCCGGCCACCGACGGCCGGCGCGTGACCCTTGCGCAGGCGCGCGGGCCCCGCGGCCTGCTGGTCATGTTCATCTGCAACCACTGTCCCTACGTCAAAGCCATCCGCGACCGGATCATCCGCGACGCGCGCGACCTGCAGGCGCTGGGCATCGGCGTGGTCGGCATCAGCGCAAACGACCCGGCCGACTACCCGGAGGATTCGTTCGAGGACATGCGGCGCGTGGCCGCCGGCTTCCGCTATCCGTTTGCCTACCTGTTCGACGAAAGCCAGGATGTGGCGCGGGCTTACGGGGCCGTGTGCACCCCGGACTTTTTCGGCTTCGACGCCGGGCTTGGGCTGCAATACCGGGGCCGCCTCGACGCCTCGAGGACTTCGCCGGCGCCGGACGCGCGACGCGACCTGTACGAGGCCATGAAGGCGGTGGCCGAGACCGGACGGGGCCCGGTCGAGCAGGTGCCGAGCATGGGGTGCTCCATCAAATGGAAGCGCTGATGCGCCCGGTGCGCGGCATGCTCGACCCGGTCATCGCCTGCGTGCGGGAGGTGGCGGCCAAGGAGGTCATGCCGCGCTACCTGAAGGTGGCGCACGAGCGCAAATCCGACGGCAGCCTGTTCACCGCCGCCGACCTGGCTGCCCAGGAGGCCCTGTCCCTCGCCTTGCCCGGCATCTACCAGGGGCCGATCGTGGGCGAGGAGATGACGCCCGAGCAGCAGGCCGAGCGCTGGCTGGCCGGCACCGAGGGCCTGTGGTGCGTGGACCCGATCGACGGCACCTCCAACTTCGTCAACGGGCTGCCTTACTTCGCGGTCTCGGTGGCGCTCATGAAAAAGGGCCGCACGGTGCTGGGCGTGGTCTACGACCCGGTGGCGGACGAGGTGTTCTACGCCGAGGAGGGGGGCGGGGCCTTCCTCAACGGGGAGCCGCTGCCCATCAAGGAGCACGTGCCCCACCTGAGGAACGCCATGGCCCAGGTCGACTTCAAGCGCCTGCCCGATGTCTTGGCGCGCGAGCTGGTGGCCAAGCCCCCTTACGCCTCCCAGCGCAACTTCGGCGCCAGCACCCTGGAATGGTGCTACGTCGCCGCCGGGCGCTTCGACGTCTACCTGCACGGCGGGCAGAAGCTCTGGGACTATGCCGCCGGGTCGCTGATCCTGCAGGAGGCGGGCGGGCTGATGTGCACCCTGCACAGCGACGACTTCTGGTCCGACACCCTCTGGCAGCGCTCCGCCGTCGCGGCCCGCGACGCCTCCCTGTTCGACGCCTGGAAACGCTGGATCCGCGCCCGGCAGTAGGCGCCGGCCGGGGGCTGCATGGACCGGCCATTTCTTGACCGGTTTCGCGGTTGCCGGTATCTTGCGCAGTTCCCCGCAGAAAATTTCTCGCGGTTTATTATCGACTTAGCTTTGCTTCAATCGACCTGGGTGTTGCCATGGAACTGACCGCCGGTGTTACGACCGAGCTGAACGGCGCCGAGATCACGGTTCGCTGCCTGCAGGAAGAAGGCGTCGAATTCCTGTTCGGGTACCCGGGCGGCGCCGTCCTGCCGCTCTACGATGCGATCTTCAAGCAGGACAAGTTCAAGCACATCCTGGTACGCCACGAGCAGGCCGCGGTGCACGCGGCGGATGCCTACGCCCGCTCCACCGACAAGGTGGGCGTGGTCCTGGTGACCTCGGGGCCCGGCGTCACCAACGCCGTCACCGGCATCGCCACCGCCTACATGGACTCCATCCCGATGGTGATCGTCACCGGCCAGGTGCCCACGCACGCCATCGGCGAGGACGCCTTCCAGGAAGTGGACACCGTCGGCGTCACCCGCCCGTGCGTGAAGCACAACTTCCTGGTGAAGGACATCAAGGACCTCGCGGTCACCATGAAGAAGGCGTTCTACCTGGCGCGCACCGGCCGTCCCGGCCCCGTCCTGGTGGACATCCCCAAGGACGTGCAGACGAACAAATGCGCGTTCTTCTACCCGCAGACGGTGTCGATGCGCTCCTACAACCCGGTGGTCAAGGGCCACGGCGGGCAGATCAAGAAGGCCCTGCAGCTGCTGCTGGAAGCGAAGCGCCCCATGATCTACACCGGTGGCGGCATCGTGCTGGGCGATGCGTCCGCCGAACTCACGCAGCTGGTCCGAGCCCTGGGCTTTCCCTGCACGAACACCCTGATGGGCCTCGGCGGCTTTCCGGCCACCGACCCGCAGTTCGTCGGCATGCTGGGCATGCACGGCACCTTCGAGGCGAACATGGCGATGCAGCACTGCGACGTGCTGCTCGCCGTCGGTGCCCGCTTCGACGACCGCGTCATCGGCAACCCGAAGCACTTCTTCCGCGAAGACCGCAAGATCATCCACATCGACATCGACCCCTCGTCCATCTCCAAGCGCGTGCGCGTGGACGTGCCCATCGTCGGCGACGTCAGGGAAGTGCTCCAGGAGATGAGCCGCCAGCTCGCCGCCGGCAAGGAGCGCCCGGACCCGGTGGCCACCAGGGCCTGGTGGGACCAGATCGGCGAATGGAAGGGCCGCGACTGCCTGAAGTACGACCGCAACGCCGGCATCATCAAGCCCCAGGCCGTGATCGAGGCGCTCTACAAGCTCACGAAGGACCAGGACCTCTACCTGACCTCGGACGTGGGCCAGCACCAGATGTGGGCGGCGCAGTACTACAAGTTCGACAAGCCGCGGCGCTGGATCAACTCCGGCGGCCTGGGCACGATGGGCGTCGGGCTGCCCTACGCGCTGGGCGTGCAGCTCGCGCACCCGGACGCCACGGTCGCCTGCGTGACGGGCGAGGCCAGCATCCAGATGTGCATCCAGGAGCTCTCCACCGCCAAGCAGTACCGCCTGCCGGTGAAGGTCGTCAATCTGAACAACCGCTACCTGGGCATGGTGCGGCAGTGGCAGGAGTTCTTCCACGGCAACCGCTACGCCGAGTCGTACATGGACGCGCTGCCGGATTTCGTGAAGCTCGCCGAGGCCTACGGCCACGTCGGCATGCGCATCGAGAAGCCCGCGGACGTCGAGCCCGCGCTGAAGGAGGCCTTCTCGCGCAAGGACGACCTGGTGTTCATGGACTTCGTCACCGACCAGACGGAAAACGTGTTCCCGATGGTGCCGGGCGGCAAGGGCCTCTCGGAAATGATCCTGGTTTGAACTGACGGCAGCCTGGAGCAATGCGCCACATCATCTCCCTACTCATGGAAAACGAGCCCGGCGCGCTGTCGCGCGTGGCGGGGCTGTTTTCCGCCCGCGGCTACAACATCGAGTCGCTGACCGTCGCCCCCACCGAGGACGCCTCGCTGTCGCGCATGACCGTCGTGACCACGGGCTCGGACGAAGTCATCGAGCAGATCACCAAGCAGCTGAACAAGCTGGTCGACATCGTCAAGGTCGTCGACCTGTCCGACGGCGACCACATCGAGCGCGAGCTGATGCTCGTCAAGGTGCGCGCCTCCGGCAAGGAGCGGGAGGAGATGAAGCGCATGGCGGACATCTTCCGCGGCCGCATCCTGGATGTGACCGACAAGGCATACACCATCGAGCTCACCGGCACCGGAGAGAAGCTCGATGCATTCCTGGAGGCGCTCGAACAGGGCACCATCCTGGAAACCGTGCGCACGGGGGCCTCGGGTATCGGCCGGGGCGAGCGCATTCTGAAAGTACAGTGAGGCGTAAGGCGTCAGGCGTGAGGTGCCAGGCCAAGTCCCGACCCCTCACTGCTCTCGCTTCACGCCTCACCCAATCTCACTTAGGGGAACCATGAAAGTTTTCTACGACAAGGACGCGGACCTGCGTCTGATCAAGGGCAAGAAGGTCACGATCCTCGGCTACGGCTCGCAGGGCCACGCCCACTCGCTCAACCTGAAGGATTCCGGCGTGAAGGTCACCGTCGGCCTGCGCAAGGGCGGGGCTTCCTGGGACAAGGCGAAGAAGGCCGGCTTCGACGTGAAGGAGCCGCACGACGCGGTGAAGAACGCCGATTTCGTGATGATCCTGCTGCCCGACGAGAACATCGGCGCGGTCTACAAGGACATCGAGCCGAGCCTGAAGAAGGGCGCGGCGCTCGCCTTCGCTCACGGCTTCAACATCCACTTCGGCCAGGTCGTGCCGCGCGCCGACCTCGACGTGGTGATGGTCGCGCCCAAGGCCCCCGGCCACACGGTGCGCTCCACGTTCGCCCAGGGCGGCGGCGTGCCGATGCTGATCGCGATCCACCAGAATCCCTCGAAGAAGGCGCGCGAGCTGGCGCTGTCCTACGCGGCGGCGATCGGCGGCGGCAAGGCGGGGATCATCGAGACCAACTTCCGCGAGGAAACCGAGACCGACCTGTTCGGCGAGCAGGTGGTCCTGTGCGGCGGCACGACCGCGCTCATCCAGGCGGGATTCGAGACGCTGGTCGAGGCGGGCTACGCCCCCGAGATGGCCTACTTCGAGTGCCTGCACGAGCTGAAGCTGATCGTCGACCTGATCTACGAGGGCGGCATCGCCAACATGCGCTACTCGATCTCCAACAACGCCGAGTACGGCGACTTCACCCGCGGCCCGCGCATCATCACCGAGGAAACCAAGAAGGAGATGAAGCGCATCCTCAAGGAAATCCAGACCGGCGCCTACGCGCAGGAATTCCTGCTGGAGAACCGCACCGGGGTGACCAAGATGGGCGCGATGCGCCGCATCGGCCGCGAGCACCAGATCGAGATCGTCGGCGAGAAGCTGCGCGCCATGATGCCCTGGATCAAGGCCAACCGCCTGGTCGACAAGTCGAAGAACT
>DASZQJ010000103.1:0-52375 GCA_035549715.1 Burkholderiales bacterium | reverse complement strand
CTCGTGCGCGCCACGCGCACCCGCTGGCAGTGGATGCTCGAGCATCTGGATTCCGCGGTCACGGAACTGGAGAGGCGTGAGGCGGGAGGCGAGAGGCGGGAAAGTCTTGCACCCCTCACGCCTGACGCCTCACGCCTCACCGTCTTCCAGGCCCTGCAAAGCTACGCTTTGCGGGTGTCCTGGAAGACCGAGGTGCGCGAGCCGCTGATGCGCATCTTCGACGGCCGCGCCTTCGACCCGGTCCGCACCGGGATCGACGCGCTCCACAGGAAGGTGCTCAAAAGCCGCCTGTTCGTGGCCCTGCACATGCATGCGGGCGACGGCAACGTGCACACCAACATCCCCGTCAACTCCGACGACTACGCCATGCTCCAGGAGGCCAACGTCGCGGTGGCGCGCATCATGAAGCTGGCACGCGCGCTCGACGGGGTGATCTCGGGCGAGCACGGCATCGGGATCACCAAGCTCGATTACCTGCAGCCCGACGAGGTCCGGGCGTTCACTGACTACAAGCAGCGCGTCGACCCGAACGGGCACTTCAACCGCGGCAAGCTGCTCGCCGGCGGCAACCTCGACAAGGCCTACACGCCGAGCTTCAACCTGCTCGAGCTGGAGAGCCTGATCCTCGAGCAAAGCGCCATCGGCGAGATCTCCGATTCGATCAAGGACTGCCTGCGTTGCGGCAAGTGCAAGCCGGTGTGCTCGACCCACGTGCCGCGCGCCAACCTGCTGTACTCGCCGCGCAACAAGATCCTCGCAACCTCGCTGCTGATCGAGGCCTTCCTGTACGAGGAGCAGACGCGCCGCGGCATCTCCATCAAGCACTTCGACGAGTTCTCCGACGTGGCGGACCACTGCACGGTCTGCCACAAGTGCCTGAACCCCTGTCCGGTGGACATCGACTTCGGCGACGTCTCGATCGCCATGCGCAACTTCCTGCGGCGCCAGGGCAAGAAGAAGTTCAACCCGGGCACGGCCGCCTCGATGTTGTTCCTCAATGCCACCGATCCCGGCACCATCAAGGCCACCCGGGCGGTCATGGTGGGCCTCGGTTACCGTGCCCAGCGCGCCGCCCACCGGGCCGGCAAGGCGCTGGGCCTGATCCAGCCGCAGGTCAAGCACCCGCCGGCCACGCTCGGCAAGCCGCCGATCAAGGCGCAGGTCATCCACTTCATCAACAAACCCATGCCGGGCGGCCTGCCGAAGAAAACCTCCCGCGCGCTGCTCGACATCGAGGACAACCGCATGGTCCCGGTGATCCGGGACCCGAGGAAAGCCAGCGAGGAGTCGGATGCGGTGTTCTATTTCCCCGGCTGCGGCAGCGAGCGCCTGTTCGGGCAGGTGGGCCTCGCCACCCAGGCGATGCTCTACGAGGTGGGAGCGATCACGGTGCTGCCGCCGGGCTACCTGTGCTGCGGCTACCCGCAGACCTCCGCGGGCGAGGAAGACAAGGGCCACAAGATCAGCACCGACAACCGCGTGCTGTTCCATCGCGTCGCGAACACGCTCAACTACCTCGACATCAAGACCGTGGTGGTGTCCTGCGGCACCTGCATGGACCAGCTCCAGAAGTACGAATTCGACAAGATCTTCCCCGGCTGCCGGCTGCTGGACATCCACGAGTACCTGCTGGAAAAGGGCGTGAAGCTCGAAGGCGTGACGGGCGTGCGCTACATGTACCACGACCCCTGCCACACGCCGATGAAGACCTACCAGCCGATCAAGGTGGTGAACCAGCTCATGGGCTCGGAAGTGAAGCTCAACGACCGCTGCTGCGGCGAGTCGGGAACCTTCGCGGTGGCGCGGCCGGACATTTCCACGCAGGTGCGCTTTCGCAAGCAGGAAGAAATGCAGAAGGGCGCCGACGCCATTCGCGCCACCGGCCACGATGGCGCGGTCAAGGTGCTGACCTCCTGTCCCTCCTGCCTGCAAGGGCTGGCGCGCTACCGCGACGACGCAAACGTCGACGCCGACTATATCGTCGTCGAGATCGCGCGCCATGTCCTCGGAGAGAACTGGATGGCCGATTACGTGGCCAAGGCCAACAACGGGGGGATCGAGCGCGTCCTGCTTTGAACGACGTCCTCGGGCCGCTCAGGAGCGCTGCCGGTTCCGGCGCGGCGAAAAGATCCACCAGCAGGCCGCGACCGCGATCCCGAACAGGGTGTACGCGGTGACGAAGGCCCAGGCGGGTGCCTGGTAGTAAAGCAGCTCCTGCAGCCAGTGCTCGACGAAGCTGGCACCGTACGGCGATTGCTGCGCCCGGATGCGCAACTGCGCTTCCAGCCAGGTCAGCGGGCAGGCCACGCCGAGCCAGGATTGCGCGGCCACGATTGCGATCGCCAGCAGGTGCAGGCGCCGAAACCACCCGAAATTGACCCAGCGCCAGCCGAGGAAGTTGCCGGCGATGATCGCGACCAGGCCGCCGACGATGAACGCCACCACCAGGGCGTGCAGGGCGAGCACGGCATCGGCGAGTTGCTGGTAGGGCATGGAACGATCAGCGCGCCTGGCGGGCGTAGCTCACCGTCAGCATCTCCCACTGGTGGCCCTCGGGCACGTTCCAGTACACGCCGCGGCCGCCGAACTGCGTGTCCACCTTGTGGTCCACCGGCCCGCGCACAGTGCTGCGGTAGTCGATGCCCGCGGCCCGGATGCGCGCAAGGATGGCGTCGAATTCCGCATCGCCCACGCGGAAGCAGAAATGCTCGACCGGAAAGTCGTCGTCCGTCTCGATGAAATCCAGGGTCAGGCCACCGTTCAGGTAGACCGGCGCGAAGGGCCCGATGCCCGAAGCCGCCCACGGCACGCCGAGCAGTTCACCGAGCTGCCTGGCCGCGGCGACCTTGTCGCGGGCGGAAACGATGAAATGGTCGAGCTCCACGGCCATGGCTTGCCCCTGTCGAATGTGAAGCCGGCTAGCGGTTTGCCGGTCCGCCGGCACCGCGGACCGCCTTGAGCATTTCGCGCAGCCAGGGTCCGCTTTCGACGGACGTGGCCGAGCCGCAACGCACGAAGTAGGGCTTGCCGCTGCGGCTGCTGGTCGACGCCCCCCGCTCGATGAATTCCTCCGTGGTGGCGACCAGGGACTTCTCCTCCAGAAACTCGAGCTTGCGCAGCAAATGCGCCCTGGCTTCGTCGGCCTTGTACCACTTGCCATTGCGCTGGAACTCGCAGGCCGACGTTTCCAGCCGCGCAAGCAAGGCGTCGATCTCGGCGCGCACCGGCGGCGATACGGGCGCGGCGTGCGCCAGGGCGCACAAGCCGAATCCAAACGCCGCCGACAGGCATCTCGCCTCCAGGCTCATACCCTGGCGTAACGCATGGCGGAGCGCTCCCTTGCCTTTGCCGCCTCTTGCACGCGATCCTTCGGCGGCGCGGCGGTCTCGAGCGATGCAAGCAGCTTGCGCGCAGCCAGTGCAATCTCGTCGACGGCCGCCAGGAAGGCCGCCTCATTGGCCTTCGAGGGTTTGCCGAAGCCGCTCACCTTGCGGACGAACTGCAGCGCCGCGGCGCGGACTTCCTCGTCCGTAGCCGGCGGCTGGAAATTGAACAGCGTCTTGATGTTGCGGCACACGGTTCACCTCGGTCCTGCAAACGGGACGGGAAGAGCGGACCCCCCTGCGCGAGATCGTTCCGGCCCTGCCCGTGCGCGCACCGGGCGTCCCGGTCAACGCAGGCGGGCGCCGCGGGCGGCCAGCAGTTCACGGAGCACCGAACGATGGCAATGGCGCTCGTCCTCGCAATAACAGCCTACCGAAAAATCCGCCGTGCGTGACATGGCGGCGAGCAGGTCGAGGGCGTGCGCGGCTTCCGGACGGGCCATCTCGGCGCGGAACTTCCGCACGAACGCGGCCCATTGTGCCGGGGTCTTCGCCGCCTGGGCTTGCTTCATGGTTTCCAGGCTGGGGGCGAGCGTCGGAAACCAGACGTCGTACCAGTCTTTTTTCGCGAAATCGGTCCTGGGCACCCCGCGCGGCGGGCGGCGCACGGTGCCGAGGCGCAGACCCTCTCCTGCGAGTCGCGGCGAGCCCAGCTTCACAATCCTGATGGCCATGGCTTTGTCCCCCAATTCACGCCCAAGATGGCATCTGCGCAACTGCAAGGAGCAATCGACGAAGCCCTTGCGCTCCGGGCGCGTAAAACAGCCACCAGAAAGCCCCGCAATTGAGGGCAACCGTGGCCCAGAACACCACCTGGAAGGAAACCTTGGAAGACTTATGGCGAATCAGGGCCTGCGCCGCAAGCGCCCCGGGCCAACCGCCCAGGACCGCGAGCAAATGGAGCCTCGTCTCCGGCGTCCGATCCCGATCCTCCCGGGCGGCACGCTTATCGAGGGCATACAGGACGAACGTCGCGACGCTGAGGACGCCGTAGAAGCCCAGGACCCAAGGCGGCAGGCGATGGGCCATGGCCAGCACGGACAGCAACAACACGAAGGCGGCGACGGTCGCCAGGCGTGGTGAAATGGGGAACCGGAAGGACCAGCGCCGGTCGTCGACGTAAGCGACGGCAACGGCGCGCGGGCGGCCTTTCTCGTCCCTGCCGGATTCATATGTCACCGCATCGCCCGCCAAGGGACGTCGATCTGCCCTGGAGAACGAGCGCACGTGCACGAACACGGGCTCCCCGCCTTGAACTGGCGCGATGAATCCGTAACCCTTGTCATCCTTCCAGTGGGTAATGCGACCTTGCAGGCGCATGGCTCGACGGCTCGGGAAAAGTCCGATCAGCGGCCGGACAACCGCGGGGAGCATACTCCCGCGGCATTCCGGGCGGGGTCAAACGCGCCCGGGAGTCAATGCTTCGGTCCGTGCGCCTGCGCTGGTAAAGTGCAGGCATGGCCATTGATGCTTCCCCGCAGGCTGTTGTCTGCGCGCTGTGCGTCCAATCCGGCGGCGAGGTGCTCTGGGATGACGGCTTTGCCCGGGTGGTGCTGGCCGACGAGCCGGACCATCCCGGCTTCTGCCGCGTGATCCTGAACGCCCACCGCAAGGAGATGACCGACCTCGCGGAGAGCGAGCGCGCCCGCGTCATGGCCGTCGTCTTCGCGGTGGAGAGCCTGCTGCGCGAGCTGCTGCACCCCGACAAGGTCAACCTGGCGAGCCTGGGCAACATGGTCGCGCATGTGCACTGGCACGTCATCCCGCGCTATGCCGGCGACGCGCATTTCCCGGGCTCGGTGTGGGGCGCGAAGCTGCGGCCGAACACGCGCTCGCTGCCCGCGGGCTTTGCGAAGTCGATGCGCCAGAAGCTGGCCGAGCGCCTCGGCCGCTAGGCCGGCTGGCCCGCTGCAAGGGCCGTTTCCCGTCCTGGCAGGCGCCGGGATTCCGGGAACACCACCGAGAACGTGCTGCCTTTCCCGGGCTCGCTGCCGATCTCCAGGCGGGCGTGGTGGCGCATGAGCACGTGCTTGACGATCGCGAGGCCCAGGCCGGTGCCCCCGGTCTCGCGCGAGCGGCTGCGGTCGACGCGATAGAAGCGTTCCGTGAGGCGCCCGATGTGCTGCGGCTCGATGCCGATGCCGGTGTCCTGCACCGAGTAGGCGGGCGAACCGTCGGCGAGGATTTCCCAGCGCAGCTCGATCTCGCCGTTCTCCGGCGTGTAGCGCACCGCGTTGCTCACCAGGTTGCTGAAGGCACTGCGCAACTCCTCGAGGTTGCCGCGCAGCCAGGCGGAGGACTCCAGGCGCACGCGCACGCGATGGCGGCCCGCGGAAAGCACCAGGGCGTCCTGGTGCAGGGTACGGACCAGATCGGGGACATTGACGTCCTCCTCGCGCAGCGGGTTCTGGGTGCTCTCCAGGCGCGACAGGGTGAGCAGGTCCTCCACGAGGTGGGTCATGCGGCTGGTCTGCTGCATCATCAGCTGCAGCGAGCGGCGCGTCATCTCCGGGTCCGGCGTGCGCATGTCCTCCAGGGTTTCGAGGAAACCGGCGACGACGGTGAGCGGCGTGCGCAGTTCATGCGACACGTTGGCCACGAAATCGCGGCGCGTGGTCTCGAGGCGCTCCCACCTCGTGATGTCGCGCCCGAGGATGAGCTTGCGGTGGTCGCCGTAGGGCACCTGCTGCACGGCGAGCATCATCTCGCCCGATTCGAGCAGCATGCGCAGCACGACCGGCTCGCTGGCGTCGCCCGATTCGAGGTGCTCGACGAACTGGGGCTGGCGCAGCAGGTAGGTGATCTGCTGGCCGCGGTCGCGCTTCAGGTCCAGGCCGAAGTACTCCTGCGCCCTGGGATTGCACCATTCGATCTGGTCGGCCTGGTCCAGGATCACCACCGCGTCGGGGAGTGCGGAGCCGGCAAGCTGGAACCGGTCCAGCGCGGCCGTGAGCCCGGCCTCGCTTTGCCTCTGGCGCTTGAGCATGCGCAGCAGCGGGGAGAACACGTACTCCCAGGCGCCGGTGCCCACCGGCACGGACTCGAGGCGCGGGTTCTGCAGCCATCGGTACAGCGCGGACAGGTTGCGCAGGTGGTGCAGCAGGAGGACGGTGAGCAGGATCGCGAGCAGGGCCAGGGCGCCCCTGCCACCCAGCACCGGCCACGCCAGCAGCGCGGCGGCGAACGTCAGGACGAGGGTAGTGAGGGGCCGGCCCCACAGAAACTTCAAGCGCTGCGTCCTTGGAGGGAATCGGGGCCGATTATCCCAGAATCCCCGGCCGGGGATGCCCGGGCGCCGTCGGGGTCAGCTGGCGGAAAACCGGTACCCGGTGCCGCGCACGGTCTGCACGAGGTGGTCGAGGTTGCTGGGCTCCAGGGCCTTGCGCAGGCGGCGGATGTGCACGTCCACGGTCCGTTCCTCGACGAAAACGTGATCGCCCCAGACGTGGTCGAGGAGCTGGGTGCGGGAATGCACGCGCTCCGGGTGGGTCATCAGGAAATGCAGCAGGCGGAACTCCGTCGGGCCCAGGTCGACCGTCTGGCCGTTGCCGGTGACGCGGTGGCTGGCGGGGTCGAGGCGCAGGCCGCCCATCTGGACGAGGTCGTCCGTCATCTCGGGCGCGCGGCGGCGCAGGACGGCCTTGATCCGCGCGGTCAATTCGCGCGGGGAGAAGGGTTTGGTGATGTAGTCGTCCGCGCCCGTTTCCAGGCCCGCAAGCTTGTCGGTCTCGTCCGAACGCGCCGTGAGCATGATGATGGGGACGGTGCGGGTGCGCTTGTCGGCCCGCAGCCGGCGGGCGAACTCGATGCCGGAAAGACCGGGCAGCATCCAGTCGAGCAGCACCAGGTCCGGCAGGGCGTTGGAGACCAGGTTGAGCGCCTGTTCCGCATTGTCCGCCAGCAGCGTCTGGTGACCCGCCTGCTTCAGGTTGTAGGCAATCAATTCCTGGATGGCCGGCTCGTCCTCGACCACGAGTATGGTGGCTGCCATGAACTCTTTTCCCGTTCGCATTTAACCGTTTGCAATACTATGAACCTAATGTTACAAGGGCGTGACAGCCCGGAGCGGTGGCGCGCCGACGCGCCTGCCTCCCTCGGGGAAGGGCCGGGATATGATGGCAATCCTTTGCCCGCTAACCACTGAAGCAGCAGATCCTTGGCCGGACTCCAGCAAGGGGCGCCCCGCCCCACCCAGATCACCCTGCACCAGCAATCCCGCGTGCTGGAAATCGCCTTCGACGACGGCAAGGCCTTCCGGCTGCCCTGCGAGTTCCTGCGCGTGCATTCGCCCTCCGCCGAGGTGCGCGGACACGGGCCGGGACAGGAAACGCTGCAGACCGGCAAGGAGGACGTGACGATCACGGCCGTCGAACCGGTGGGCAACTACGCGGTCAAGCTGGTGTTCAGCGACGGCCACGACACCGGCCTGTATTCCTGGGACTACCTCTACGACATCGGGCTGCACCAGGACGCGATGTGGCGCCATTACCTCGAGCGCCTGCAGGTGGCCGGGATCGAGCGCAAGCCGGCCGCGGGCGCCACCCCGCCGAAGTCCGGCTGGAAGCAGCTTTGAGGTCCGCCATGTCAGACGACAAGACCACCGATTTCGGTTTCGAGCAGGTTCCCGAGGGGGAGAAGGCGCGCCGCGTCGCGGGCGTGTTCAGCGCCGTCGCCGGCAAATACGACGTGATGAACGACCTCATGTCAGCCGGCCTGCACCGCCTGTGGAAGCGTTTCGCGGCCGGCGTGAGCGGCGTGCAGGCGGGCCATCGCGTGCTCGACGTCGCCGGCGGCACCGGCGACCTGACGGCGCTCATGCGCGAACGCGTCGGCCCCGGTGGCGAGGTCTGGCTCACGGACATCAACGGGGCGATGCTGGCCCGCGGCCGCGATCGCCTGCTCGACGAAGGCAAAGTCGTTCCCGCCCTCCAGTGCGACGCGGAGAAGCTGCCCTTTCCCGACGGTTACTTCGATTGCGTCATCGTCGGCTTCGGCCTGCGCAACATGACGCACAAGCAGGCGGCCCTGGCTGAAATGCGGCGGGTGCTGCGCGCCGGCGGCCGGCTCATGGTGCTCGAGTTTTCCCGGGTCTGGGCGCCCTTGCAGCCGCTGTACGACGCCTATTCGTTCAAGGTGCTGCCCCTGCTGGGCAAGCTGGTGGCCAACGATGCGGACAGCTACCGCTACCTCGCCGAATCCATCCGCAAGCACCCGGGGCAGGACGAGCTCAAGCACATGATGGAAGCGGCCGGTTGCGAGCGCGTGCAGTATTACAACCTCAGCGGCGGCGTGGTGGCGCTGCACGTGGGCTACCGTTTCTGATGCTCGCCGCCGCCGCCAGCCGCATCGCCAACCACCTGCTCGAGCCCGCCGAATGGGCGCGCGAGAAGCTGGCGCCGCACGCCGGCAAGGCGGCGCGCTTCGAGTTCCCGCCGGGGCAGGTGACGTTGCAGGTGGCCGCCGACGGACGGGTGGGGCCGGCGGACACGGATGCGCCGCCCGCCGTCGTGATCCGATTCCGCCCGGAAACGGTGCTGCGGACGCTGGCGGACCGCGAGCAGGCGTGGCGCTCGGCGAGCATCGAGGGCGACAGCGCCTTCGCGGCCGACATTTCGCACGTCGCCACCCACCTCGGCTGGGATGTCGAGGAGGACCTGAGCAAGGTCTTCGGCGACATCGCCGCGCACCGCATGGCGCAGGCGGGACGCACCGCCGCCGGCTGGCCCGGACAGGCGGCACGCAGCCTCGCGCAGAACACCGCCGAATACCTCACCGAGGAAGCGAAACTGCTGGCCTCCCCGCTGCAGGTGACCGAGTTCGTCCGCGACGTCGACGAGCTGCGCGACGCGGCCGAAAGGCTGGAAAAGCGCATCGAGCAACTGACGCGCCGCCCCTAGTCGCGGCCGCCCCACGCCATGCACCTCGTCAGGCTGCTGAAAATCCTGCGCGTCGCCCTGCGCTTCGGGCTCGACGAGTTCTTCCTCGGGCACGAGCGGGTGCGCGGCCTGCGCCCGTTGCTCTCCAGCCTGTTCTTTTGGCGGCGGCTGGAGCGCCCTCGCGGCGAGCGCCTGCGACTCGCGCTGGAAGCCCTGGGCCCGATCTTCGTGAAGTTCGGCCAGGTGCTGTCCACCCGGCGCGACCTGATCCCGCTCGACATCGCCGACGAGCTGGCGAAGCTCCAGGACCGCGTGCCCCCGTTCCCCAGCGAGCTCGTCCTCGCCACGCTTGAGCGCGCCTACGGCGTGCCGGTCGACCGCGTCTTCGAGCACTTCGACCCGATGGCCATCGCCAGCGCTTCGGTCGCCCAGGTCCATTTCGCACGCCTGCCCGGCGGGCGCGAGGTCGCGGTCAAGATCCTGCGGCCGGGCATCGCGCCGGTCATCGTGGAGGACCTTGCGCTCCTGGACGCGGCCGCGGGGCTGATCGAGCGCCTGTGGGCGGACGGCCGGCGCCTGAAGCCGCGCGAAGTGGTGGCGGAGTTCGAAAAACACCTCAAGGACGAGCTGGACCTGCTGCGCGAGGCGGCCAATGCGAGCCAGCTGAGGCGCAATTTCGAGAAGTCGCCCCTGCTGGTGGTGCCCGAGGTGTTCTGGGACTACTGCACGACCGAAGTGATGGTGATGGAGCGCATGACCGGCACGCCGATCAGCCAGGTGGGGCGCCTGCGGGAGCAGGGCATCGACATCCCGAAACTCGCGCGGGCCGGCGTCGAGATCTTTTTCACCCAGGTGTTCCGGGACGGCTTTTTCCACGCCGACATGCACCCCGGCAACATCCAGGTTGCCGCCGACGGGCGTTACATCGCGCTCGACTTCGGCATCATGGGAACGCTCAACGAGACCGACAAGAGCTACCTCGCGCAAAACTTCCTTGCGTTCTTCCGCCGGGATTACCGGCGCGTGGCGGAGGCGCACGTCGAATCCGGCTGGGTGCCGCCGCAGACCCGGGTGGACGAGTTCGAGACGGCGATCCGCGCCGTGTGCGAGCCGATCTTCGACCGGCCGCTGAAGGAAATCTCCTTCGGCAAGGTGCTGCTGCGGCTGTTCCAGACCTCGCGCCGCTTCCAGATGGAGGTCCAACCCCAGCTCGTCCTGCTGCAGAAAACCCTGCTCAACGTCGAGGGCCTGGGCCGGGACCTCGATCCCGACCTCGACTTGTGGAAGACCGCGAAGCCCTACCTCGAGCGCTGGATGTCGGAGCAGGTCGGCTGGCGGGGCCTGTTGCGCAACCTGCGCAACGAAGCGCCGCAATGGGGGGTCCTGCTGCCGCAGCTGCCGCGGCTGGTCCATCGCCTGCTGACCGAGCGCCCGGGGGCTTCCCAGCTTGCCGCCCTGCTCGCGATCCTGGCCGCACAGCAAAGGCGCAACCGCCTCCTGGGGGCGGGACTCGGCCTGTTGCTCCTAATCCTTCTGCTCCAGATCTTTCTGCTGGCAGCCTGATAGTCCTGGCCGCCGCGGTCCGGCCGAAAGGGCAATTTCCTGCATTATTTCAATGTGTAATTCCTGAATTGCAAAATGTAATCAGATTTATCTAAATGAATCAGTAAGTAACGTCCGTCGGCTTTAACCGAACCGCAACATTCCAAAAACACACTCCCCGCCGTCAACAAGCCGCCCGTGCGCGGCGACGACGAAATGCATGCGCGGCCAAGCCGAGGTGGATGGCCGCATGACTCAAAAACTGCAAGGGAGATTTTGATGGTTGCACTGCGCGGTCAAGGCCGTTCCTCCACAACCCAGTCGCGGCGCTGCCTGATCGCGGCCGCCATCGCGCTGGCCTTCGGCGCCTCGGCGCCGGCGCAGGCCGACATGGAAACGCTGCTGGATACGTTGCGCCAGAAAGGGGTCCTGTCCGAAGAGGAATACCAGGAAATGCGCAAGGACGTGCGCGCCGAGCGCCGGGCCCAGGCGCTGGAGAAGGCCAACCAGGCGGAAAAGGACGCCAAGCGCGCGGAGAGCGCCCCGACGGAACTGACCGGACGCTTCAAGGACGGATTCTCCTGGAGCACCGGCGACGGGCAGAATGCCATCGCCGTCACGGGGCGGGTGCACGCGGATTACCGGACCTTCTCCAACGATTCCACCAACGCCAACGCCGCCGACACCTTCGACATTCGCCGCGCCTACATCGGCCTGCAGGGCAAGATCGCGGGCGACTGGACCTTCGACGTCACCGGGGACTTCGGCGCGCTTTCCGCCAATTCCCACCTGGACGTCGCCTGGATCAACTACGGCGGCTATCGCCAGGCGCAGTTCCGCGCGGGCCAGTTCAAGATGCCGATGAGCGTCGAGGAGCTTACCAGCTCGCGCTTCATCGACTTCCAGGAGCGATCCATGGTCAACGCCTTCGTCCCGGGCAAGGAACGCGGGGCGATGCTGCATGGCGAGCCGGTGACCGGCCTTTACTACGCGGTCGCGGCATCCAACGGCGCCGGCAAGAACACCAACGAGGGCGACGCCACGGTCGACGACAAGGACTACATCGCGAGACTGGCGGTGAATGCCGCCGAGATGATCGGCAACAAGGACATGGTCCTGCATGCGGGGGGCTCGTTCGCGCACGGCAACCTGGTCGCGAATCAGTCGCCGGTGGGCGGCGGCATACGCACCGAAGGGCGCGGCATGACCTTCTTCCAGACCGCCAACGTGGGTGCCGCCGGCCAGACCATGGACCGCACGCGCAGCCAGCTCGAGGCATCACTTGCCTGGAACAACGTCAAGCTGCAGGGCGAGTGGATCACGACCAACTATGAGACGCAGGCCGCCAGCCGCGACATCGAGGTGTACTACGCCGAGGCGATGTGGCTGATCACCGGCGAGAAGTACGCCGACGCCTACCGCAGCAGCGCCTACTCCGCCATCAAGCCCAACCGCGCCTTCAAGCGCGGCGCGGACGGCTGGGGCGCCTGGGAGGTGGGGGTGCGCTATACGAGCTTCGACGCCGGCGATTTCGTCGCCAACGCGGGCTTCACGAACAAGGCGGATGCCGTGACCGTCGGGCTGAAGTGGATCCCCAATACCAATACCCGGGTCATGCTCAACTACGTGGACACGAGCTTCGACACGCCGGTGGCCATCGCCGGCGGCAGGACGACGGAGGACGAGCAAGCCATCACGATGCGCCTCGCCCTTTACTTCTAGCACCAGGAAGCCGGGCCGCGACCGTCTGCGGCCCGGTTCCATGACATCCGCGTTACTGCGTTGCCGGGGCAACGCGGCAAGGCGGTGCTGCGCCTTTTAATATAACTGTCACATTTGCCCGCCAGAATCCGCTCCCGTTGACCGCGCCAATTGCAAGCGCGCGGCAATTCAAACGGAGAAAGCGGACATGCATCCCAAGTTCAAGGCCCGGAAGCGGTACCCCCTGCTGGCTGCCGCGGTGCTGTTGGTCACGACCGGTGCGCCGGCCTTTGCCGACTTCGAGTCGCTGCTCGACA
This sequence comes from Burkholderiales bacterium, assembly GCA_035549715.1. Lineage (GTDB taxonomy): Bacteria > Pseudomonadota > Gammaproteobacteria > Burkholderiales > JACQAP01 > JACQAP01. Next base: position 39,556 of record DASZQJ010000103.1, on the reverse strand, counting down.
AGCTGCACGAGCAGGGCGTCCTCAGCGACAAGGATTACCAGGAGATGCGCACCGAGGCGCGCTCGGAACGTCGCGCGCAGGCGCTGAAGGAGGCGCAGGAGGCGGAGAAGAAGCAGCAGCCGCCGGCCGATACCGCCAAGGTCAAGATCAGCGACGCCATTTCCGCCATGGAGGTCTACGGCGATCTGCGCCTGCGCTACGAGGACCGCATAGCCACCTCACCCGCGGACGCCAACTTCGATCGCCAGCGTTGGCGCTATGCGTTGCGCGTCGGCCTGCGCGGCGACGTCGGCAGCGATTTCTTCTACGGGTTGCGTCTGGACACCGGTTCCTACGGCCGCTCGGCGTGGGTTACTTTCGCCGACGATAACGCCAACCAGGGTGGCAAGACGGCGCAGTCGAACAAGTCCAACGACGCCGTCAACGTCGGCCTGGCTTACCTGGGCTGGAAGCCGACCAGCTGGTTGCAGGTCATCGGCGGCCGCCAGCCCAACCCCCTGTACACCACGCCCATGGTCTGGGATCCGGACATCGCCCCGGAGGGCCTGTCGGAAAAGCTCAACTTCAAGATGTCCGACAACCTCAGCCTGTTCGGCACCGCGGGCCAGTTCGTCTACCAGGACTTCAGCAAACCCTCCAGCACCAGCAACAACCTGGGGGTCGGGCGCCAGAACCTGATGCTGTATGCCTTCGAAGGCGGCGCCAACTACAAGCTCGGCGAAAACAGCGCAGTGCGCGGCGCGGTCAACTACTACCACTACGCCGGCGGGCATGGCGCCGCCGACTTCCGCTCCACGTTCACCGGCAGCGGCACCGGGTATGCCGGAAATATCGGCGTCAACGACCTGGAAGTGGTCGAAGTGCCGCTGGAGTACCGCTTTCCCGTCGGCGGCCTGTCCGGGCTCGTCTACGGGAACTTCGCGAAGAACCTGAAGGCATCGGATCGTGCCACCCGCGCCGGATTCGCGGATTTTGGGGGGCAGGACAAGGCCATCCAGGTCGGCTTGTCGCTGGGCAGCCAGGGCATACCGCAAGGTGCGGCCTCTGGCGCGGTCTATGGCAGCTCGTCCAAGAAAGGAACCTGGGAAACGCGGGTGTACTGGCAGCGCATCGACCAGTTCGCGCTGGACCCGAACATGATCGATTCCGACTTCTTCGAGCGCACGAACATGGAAGGCTGGTTCCTCGCGGCCGCCTACAGCCCCGCGGATGCCCTCATCACCACCCTGCGCTACGGCAATGCGAAACGTGCCGAGGACGCGCTGGGAACCGGCGGCTTCAATGATGATTCTTCCGGCCTTGCGGCGCCGATCGACAAGTACCAGTTGCTGCAGTTCGACGTCACCTTGCGGTTCTGAGCGGGCCGTGGAAACAAAAAAGCCAGGCACTTGCCTGGCTTTTTTTTCGGCAGGCGCGGTTCAGGGGGGATTGCCGTACGCGTCGTAGCGCTGGCTGCGCTCGAGGTCGGCCACGCGCCGGGCCACCACTTCGTGCTCGCGCGCATCGACAAGCGCCTGCGCCTCGTCGAGGGGCAGCTTGCCTTCTTCCACGGCGCCCATCAGCTTCACCGAATAGGCGTAAAACCCGTTGGTCGCCGCGTCGTCGCCGAACAGCTCGCGATGCTTGGTCCAGAGGTCCACCTGCGCCTGCACTGGCGTCAATTTTCCCGCGCTGCGCTGCGCCATTATTTCATCGTGAAACTTTATCCAGCGTGCCTGGGGGGTGTCGTTCGAGAGACTGGCGCAGGCGCCGATGGTGATGGCCAGGGCCAATATGACAACGCGTGATCCGATTCCCATGTTCCCGATTCTCCCGTTGATGGGCGTTATCTCTTTATTTCTTCGTAGAGTTCGCCCTGGTCGCGGCGCCTTCGCAAGGCTGTTTCACGAAACCGCAATGTTTTTGTAACAGCTGGAGGAGGATATTTCAATGACAGGCCTGACGCTGGGTATCATGGTTCATGCTGCCCGGCAGGATCTGATGCGCCGCAGCGCAGCGATATTTCAGAATGACATGATCCATGGGCGTGCCGCTTGGGTGCCGCAGCCCTGGCCGAACCCTTCCAGAGGTCAACGACCGCATCGCACGGACGTTAGAACCGGCGCCGCCGGCGGCCGCATCCCACTGCTTCGAACCGATCCTTCCTTCCCAACGTTCCCATGCGTCGCCTGATCGCAGGAGTCATGACCGTCGCGGCCGTCGCCGCTGCGGGCGCGGCTTACTGGCGACACGGCACGCCGGCGGCGGTGGCACAGGCGCCGGCGCTGCAGACCGTGGTCCCGGTCGTCCATCCGAAGCGGGTCGACCTGGCCGATGAACTGCGCCTGTCGGCGGAGTTCCTCCCCTTCCAGGAGATCAACGTCTACGCGAAGGTCTCCGGCTACGTGCGGCAGATGAAGGTGGATGTCGGGGACCGGGTGAAGGCGGGAGAGGTGATCGCGGTCCTCGAGATCCCCGAACTCGACAGCGACCTGCAGCGGGCGCGAGCCGCAACGGAGCGCGCCGGCCAGGATGTGATTCGCGCCAAGGCGGCATACGAGGAGGCGCACCTCACCTTCGAGCGCCTGTCGGAAGTCCTCAAGCAGCAGCCGAACCTGGTCGCGCAGCAGGAAATCGACCAGGCGCGGGCACGCGACGAAACACTGCGGGCCGCGTGGATCGCGGCGCAGTCGGAGCACCTGGAGTCGCGCGCATCCGAGGCGAAGTTCGGCGCGATGGTCGCTTATTCGCGGATCACGGCGCCGTTCGACGGCGTCGTCACCAAGCGGCTGGCCGACACCGGTTCGCTGGTCGGCGCGGGTACCGGCGCCGGCGGGCAGGCGCTGGTGCGCCTGTCGCAGCTCACGCCGCTCAGGCTGGTCCTCCCGGTTCCGGAATCGGCGGTGCCGAAAGTCCGCGCGGGCACGCCGGTGAAGGTGACCGTGCAGTCGACGGGACGAAGCCTGGATGCCAGGGTCGCGCGCACCAGCGGGCGCGTCGCGACCGAAACAAGGACGATGCACGTCGAGGTGGACGTTCCCAACGCGGACTTCGCCCTGGCGCCGGGGATGTACGCCACCGCATCGCTGACCCTCGAGTCCCGCCCCAACGCGCTGTCCCTGCCCCTGCAGGCATTGCAGGACCACAAGGAGGCGACAGCGATGGTGCTGGTGCTCGACGCTGCGCGCCGCATCGAGGAGCGCAAGGTGGGGCTGGGCCTCGAGACCCCGTCGCGCATCGAGGTCGTGTCGGGACTGGCCGAATCCGACCTGGTGGTGATGGGCGGGCGCGGACGTTTCGCGCCCGGCCAGGCGGGCGAGCCCCGCCTGGTCGCCGACGGAAGCGGAAAGTGACGCTCGAGGACGCCGCCGCCAGTCCCGCCCCAAGGCCCGGGGCGGATCCCCTGGACGCCCTGCGCAGGCTCGACACGTGCTCGGTCGCGAACGCGATCGAGGCTACCGGCGTGCGATTGCGCAACGAGGGCTACATGGACGCCACGGTGCAGTGCATGTTCCCGGAACTCCCCCCCCTGGTGGGCTACGCGATGACGCTGCGCGTCAAGTCGGCCGATCCCCCGGTCGAAGGCGTCCCCGCCCGGGAGCGCAACGACTGGTGGGAAGCCTTCGTCGCCATCCCCGAGCCACGGCTGCTGGTCATCCAGGGCGAACCCGGCGACCCGGCTTCCGGCTCCGTGCTCGGTGAAGTGCACGCGCACATCTACCGCTCGCTGGGATGCGGCGGCGTGGTGACGGACGGGGCGATCCGGGACCTGCCGGCCTTGCGCGCGCTGCGCATGCCGCTGTTCGCGGGGCACGTGGCGGTGTCGCACGCCTATGCCCATGTCGTGGAGGCGGGTGCCCCGGTCAAGGTTGGCGGGCTGACCATCCAGCCGGGCGACCTGATCCATGGCGACGTCCATGGCGTGCTGCGGGTGCCCGCCGAGGTCGCGGATCGCATTCCCGCCATCGCCGCGCGCCAGAGGGCGCGCGAGCGGCAGATCATCGACTACTGCGGCAGCCCCGCGTTCAGCCTCGAGGGGCTCAGGCGGCTGCTTGGCCAGCCGGGCGACTGAGGGGGCGGCGCAGGCGCCACGCACGAATGTCCCGATTCGCCATCCGCTTTCCGTACTTCGTCATCGTCTCCTGCCTGATGACGGCGGTGATCGGCATCACCAGCCTGGCACGCATGCCGGTCGACCTGTTCCCGAACATCAACATCCCCGTGGTCGTGGTGGCGACGTTCTTTTCCGGCATGCCGCCGGAGCAGGTGGAGAACGACATCACCGGGCGCTTCGAGCGCTTCTTCACACTGGGCAGCGGCATCGAGCACATCGAGTCGCGTTCCCTGCCGGGCGTGAGCCTGATCAAGGTCTACTTCCAGCCGGGCAGCAATCCGGATTCGGCCGTCACCCAGATCTCGAACCTGGCGATGGCCAACCTGCGGCGGCTGCCGCCGGGGACGCTGCCGCCCGTGGTGCTCAAGTTCGATGCCTCCAGCCTGCCCGTGTGCCTGGTGACGCTCAAGGGCGAGGGCCTCAACGAGACCCGGCTGCGCGATCTCGCGCAGTACAACGTGCGCAACCAGGTCGCCAACATCCCCGGCGCCGCCGTCCCCCAGCCCTTCGGCGGCCGCTACCGCCAGATCATGGTGTACGTCGACCCCCTCAAGCTCGAGGCGCACGAGCTCAGCGTCATGGACGTGGTGCGCTCGGTCAACGACGCGAACCTGATCCTGCCTGCGGGGCACGTCTCCATCGGCCCGTACGATTACAGCCTGTACACCAACAGCCAGGTCACTTCGATCCCGGAGATCGACCAGCTCCCGCTGAAAACGCTGGACGGCGCCTCCGTCATGGTGGGCGACGTCGGCAAGGCGCGCGACGCTTCCCAGATCCAGACGAGCGTCGTGCGGGTCGACGGCCAGCGCTCGGTCTACCTTCCCATCCTCAAGCAGGGCGGCGACGTCAATACCATCGCCGTCGTGGACGGGGTCAAGCGGGCCGTGGCGAACCTGCTCGACATCCCCAGGTCGCTGGTCACCTCGGTGATCTTCGACCAGTCCGTGTTCGTCAAGACTTCCATCGAGAACCTGCTGCACGAAGGCGCGATCGGCCTGGTGCTCACGGGGCTGATGATCCTGGTGTTCCTGGGCAGCCTGCGCGCCACCGCGGCGGTGTTCCTCGCGGTGCCGCTGTCGGCCCTCGCGACCTTCATCGTGCTTTCCGCCGGTGACAACTCGATCAACGCCATGGTGCTCGGGGGCCTCGCGCTCGCGTTCTCCCGGCTGATCGACAACTCCGTGGTGGTCCTGGAGAACATCTTCCGCCACATGGAGCTGGGCGAGCCCCCGGCGGTGGCGGCCGAGAAGGGCGGGAAGGAAGTCGCGCTGCCGGTGCTCGCCGCCACCCTGACCACGGCGATCGTGTTCTTCCCCGTGGTGTTCCTTTACGGGGTGAGCAAGTTCCTTTTCACCGCCCTGGCCCTGGCCGTCGTCCTGTCGCTGGTCGCGTCCTACGTGGTGGCGATGACCGTCGTGCCGCTGTTCTGCGCCTACTGGATCAAGGGGGCGGGCACGCACGAGGCCGCGGCGCCCGCGACGCGCATGGCACGCTTCAATGCCTGGTTCAACGCCCGCTTCCAGGCGATGCTCGGTCGTTACGACGTCGCCGTCGGGCGCACGCTGGCGCGCCCCGTCGCCACGCTCGTCGCGTTCCTCGGCCTGTTCGTGCTGAGCCTCGGCCTGTGGCCCGCGCTGGGCATGGCCTACTTCCCGCGCACCGATCCCGGGCAGTTCGTGATCAACCTCAAGACCCGCACCGGGACCAACGTGGAGGGGACGGAGCAGATGGTTGCACGGGTCGAGGGCATCGTGCGCCAGGAAGTGGGGGAGGACCTGCGGCTGATCGTCTCCAACATCGGCTCGACGCCGGGGTTTTCGTCCATGTACACGCCCAACTCCGATTCCCACACCGCATTCGTCCAGGTCAGCCTGCACGAGCGGCACCGCACTGGCAGCTATGAGTACATGGACCGGGTGCGCCGGCGGATTCGCAGCGACGTGCCGGAGGCCACGGCCTACTTCCAGTCGGGCGGACTGGTGGACGCCGTGCTCAACCTGGGGCTGCCCACGCCCATCAACCTGCAGGTCAGCGGCTCGGACCTCGAGGCGGCCCATGCCACGGCGGAGAAGCTCGCCGCCGCCGTGAGCCGGCTGCCCGAGGTCCACGACGTGATGGTTCCGCAGGACATCGACGCGCCCTCCCTGCGCATGGACATCGACCGGGTGCAGGCGGCCAAGCTCGGCCTCACCCAGAAGGAGGTCGTCAGCAACATCATCACGGCGCTCACTTCGAACGCCATGATTGCCCCCAGCTACTGGGTGGACCCGCGCAGCGGCAACGACTATCTGCTGACGGTGCAGTATCCGGAAAGCACCGTGAAGGCGCTGGGCGACCTCAAGGCCATCCCGATCCGGGGCAGCAACCGCGCCGAGCCGGTGCGGCTCGATTCGGTGGCCCGGCTCAACCTGGTGAGCGCGCCCACGGAGGTCGGCCACTACCAGTTGCGGCGCGTCATCGACGTCTACGTCGCTCCCGTGGGCGAGAACATTCGCGGGCTGGTCGCCGAAGTCGAACGCATCGTCGCGCAAACCGTCCTGCCGGAAGGCGTGCGGGTCACGTTGCGCGGCACCGTGCAGAGCATGCGCGCTTCCTTCGGCAGCTTCGGGCTCGGGCTGATCCTTTCCGTGGTGCTGGTCTACCTCGTCCTGGTCGCCCAGTTCGCCTCGTTCCTCGACCCCCTGATCATCCTGCTGGCGATCCCCACCGGCGTGAGCGGCGTGCTGGCGACGCTGGTCCTGACGGGCACCACCTTGAACGTCATGTCCCTGATGGGCGTGGTCATGATGGTCGGGATCGTGGTGTCCAACAGCATCCTGATCGTCGAGTTCACGCGCCACCTGCGCGCGGACGGCGTGCCGCTCAAGGAAGCGGTGGCACTGGCGTGCCGGGTGCGCCTGCGCCCGGTGCTGATGACCTCGCTTGCCACGATCATCGGCCTCATCCCGATGGCGGCCAAGCTGGGCACGGGCAGCGAAGCCTACGCGCCGCTGGCGAGGGCCATCATCGGTGGCTTGTCGGTGTCGGTCGTCACCACGGTGTTCATCGTCCCCGTGGCCTACTACCTGGCATATCGCGGCCGCGTGGCGAGTCCGGCGCAGGCTGTCGCCGGGGGGGCCACGGCATGATCGCGCGTGCCATCCGGGACCTCGCCCTGACGGGGGTGCTGGCGCTGCTGGCCGCCACGGCCGCCGCAGAGCCGCTGACCCTGAAGCAGGCGCGCCAGGCCGCCCTGGCCAACCGCCCGCTCGTGCGCGCCGGCGACCTTTCCGCGCAGGCGGCCGGGCGCAATACCGCGCAGGTCGAGGCGGCCCGCTATCCGCAGCTCACGGCGAGCATCACGGCCGCGGATGCCTACCGCGAGACCACCACCCAGGACGGCAGGGAAGTCACGCTCGATTCGCGCATCGCCGCCGGTGGCCTGAACAACCCCACGGTGCTGCGCCGCGAGTCCAACGGCCTCTACCTGAGCCAGCTGGTCACCGACTTCGGCCGGACTTCCCGCCTGATCGAAAGCGCGCGCCTGTCCGAGCAGGCGCAGCGCCGCCAGGCGCAGGCCACGCGCGCCCAGGTCCTGCTGGAGGTGAGCGAGGCCTACTACGCGGCACTCGGGGCCCAAGGGGTGCTCGCGGTGGCGAACAAGACCGTCGAGGCGCGGCGCGTCCTTTTCGATCGCGTTTCCGTGATGGCCCGGAGCAAGCTGAAGTCCGAACTCGACGTGCGCTTTGCGCAGATCGGGCTCGATGACGCGCGCCTGCTCCTCCTCAAGGCCGAAAGCGCGCTGCAGGGCGCCTTCGCGCGCCTGTCGACGGCCATGGGCTACCGGGACGCGAAGCCGTTCGAACTGGTGGACGACATCTCCGCGCCTTTGCCCCCGGCGGATCTGGCGCCGCTGCTCGAGCAGGCGGTCGCGGCCCGCCCGGACCTGGCGAGCCTGCGGGCGGAGCGGGAGGCCGCCGCGAAATCCGCGCAGGCCGCCGGCGCGTTGCGTTATCCGACCATCAACCTGTATGCCGCCGCCGGGGTGACGCCGTATGGCGATGACAGGCTGTCGCGAGAGTACGGTGCGATCGGGATCAACCTGAGCCTGCCGTTGTTCGACGGCGGCCGGATCTCGGCGCTCGAGGACCAGGCGCAGCTCAAGGCCTCGGCCCTGGCGGAGAACCTGCGCGAGGCCGAGAACGGCATCCTGCGGTCCGTGCGCCTGGCCTGGCTCGACGCCCGCTCGGGCTTCGAGAACATCGCCATTACGGGCCGCCTGCGCGAGGCTTCGGCCCAGGCCCTGGTGCTGGCCGAGACGCGCTACAACCTCGGCATCACGTCCATCGTCGAACTCAACCAGGCGCAACTGAGCGCCATCGACTCCGAGCTGGCCAGCACGCGCGCTCGGTACCAGTACCTTGCCGACCGGGCCGTGCTGGACTACCAGCTCGGCGCCTTCGAAGACCCCGGCGCCCCCTGAGGGCCGAGCCCCGCCGCGCGCAACAAGGGTTTACCGCGGCGCGTCATTTGCTAGAATCGCGGCTAATTTTGCGGCCGGGCTCCCCTTTTCGATGGCTTTGCTAGAGATCCGTAACGTCACCCGGCGCTTCGGCGATTTCACCGCTGTCAACGACGTCAGCCTCAGCATCGAGGCCGGCGAGTTCTTTACCCTCCTCGGTCCCTCCGGCTGCGGCAAGACCACCCTGCTGCGCATGATCGCGGGCTTTGACGCCCCCGACGCGGGCAGCATCGTGGTCGACGGCAAGGACATGACCGGCATCCCGCCGGAATCGCGCAACATCCACACGGTGTTCCAGAGCTACGCCCTGTTCCCGCACATGACGGTGGCGCAGAACATCGCCTTCCCGCTGAAAATGGCGAACGTCGACCCGGCACAGATCGGCCGCCGGGTGGAGGAGGCGCTGGAGGACGTGCGCCTCACCGGCATGGGCAAGCGCTACCCGAACGAGCTCTCCGGCGGCCAGAAGCAGCGCGTGGCCGTGGCCCGCGCGCTCATCAACCGTCCGAAGCTGCTGCTTCTCGACGAGCCGCTCGCGGCGCTGGATGCCAAGCTCAAGGAAAGCGTGCAGCTCGAGCTGATCGGCCTGCAGAAGGAGATCGGCGTCACCTTCGTCTACGTCACGCACGACCAGGGCGAGGCGCTGGCACTGTCGCACCGGATCGCCGTGATGAACCAGGGCCGCGTCGAGCAGATGGACGAGCCGTCGCGGATCTACGGTTTCCCGAAGAACCGCTTCGTCGCCGACTTCATCGGCCAGTGCAACCTGCTGGAAGGGGAGATCGGCGCGTGCCAGGGCGACCACATGAGCGTCGCCCTGGAGGGCATCGGCGAGGTCCAGGCCCTCAATGTCGAGAACGACGAGCCGGGCCTGAAGGGCGTGCTCGCGCTGCGACCCGAGAAGGTCGCCATCGGCCGCGACCTGCCCGTCTCGGCGGATTTCAACCGCTTCGAGGGCAAGGTGCATGACTTCCTGTACCTGGGCGACGTCACGGTGTACATCGTCGAGCTGCCGGGCGGACGGCGCATCGAAGCGCTGCTGCCCAACTCCGCCGCGGGGCGCACCAAGTTCTTCGAAGCGGGCGACGCGGTGCAGGTCGGCTGGCGCTTCGACGCCGGCCACTTCCTGAACGACTAGCCCCGCCGCGCGCATGTCCGCCCGTCAAAGCAGGCTGCACAGATGGCTGATCGGCGGGCCGCCGTTCGCCTACCTGCTGGTGTTCTTCGCGATCCCCGTGCTCATCATGGTGCTGGCATCGTTCCGCTATCCCGGCGAGTTCAGCGGCCTGGCGCCCCTGTTCACCGAGGACGAAGCCGGCCGGCACCTGGACCTGACAGTCGAGAGCTACGGCCGGTTTTTCTCCGACTCCCTGTACCTGGAGCTGTTCCTCAAGTCGTTCGGTTACGCCGCGGTCACGACGATCGCCTGCCTCCTGATCGCCTACCCGCTTTCGATGCTGATCGCGCGCAGCCAGAAGAAGCACCGCGACCTGCTGGTGCTCCTGGTCATCCTGCCGTTCTGGTCCAACTTCCTGATCCGCGTCTACGCCTGGATGATCATCCTGGGACCCCAGTCCGTCTTCGTGCGTGGCCTGAACTACCTCATCGGGCTCGCCGGCATGGAGCCGGTGACCCTCCTGTATACCCCGTTCGCCGTGATCGTGGGGCTGGTTTACGTCCACCTGCCCTTCATGGTGCTGCCCCTGTATGCCAACCTGGAGAAGCACGACCCGGCGCTGCTCGACGCCGCGCAGGACCTGGGGGCCGGCGCATGGCAGCGCTTCTGGCGCGTGACGTTCCCGCTGTCCTTGCCCGGCGTGTACGCCGGTGCCGCCCTGGTCTTCATTCCGGCCCTCGGCATCTTCGCCATCCCCGACCTGCTTGGCGGCACGGAAGGCATCATGATCGGCAACGTCATCAAGCAGCAGTTCATGGACACGCGCGACTGGCCCTTCGGCAGCGTGCTCTCCATGGTGCTCACCATGATGGCCGTCGCCCTTGCCGGGCTCGCCGCCTGGGTGGCGCGCAGGTCGCACACGTGAACCCGCGGCCCTTCCAATGAACCGGCGCTCCCCCTGGCTCTGGGCGGCGGCGTTCTTCGCCTATGCGTTCCTCTACGCGCCGCTGGTGATCGTGGTCGCCTATTCGTTCAACGATTCGCGGCTGAACGCGGAATGGGTGGGATTCACCTTCGACTGGTACCTCAAGCTGTTCGGGAACGAAAAGATGCTGGGGGCGGCCTGGAACTCGCTCGTAATCGGCCTGGTGGCGAGCGCCGTGTCCACCGTGCTCGGCACGATGGCCGGATATGCCATGTACCGCTTCCGCACGCGCGCGCTGCCCTTGATGGTGCTGGCGCCGATCGCCATCCCCGAGATCCTGATGGGAGTGTCGCTGCTCATCTTCTTTGTCCTGCTCAACCTCACCCTGGGCATGGTGTCGATCGTGCTGTCGCACATCGCCTTCTGCGTCGGTTTCGTCGCCATTGTGGTGCGTTCGCGCCTGGCCGGCATGGACGAAAGCCTGACCGAGGCCGCGCGCGACCTCGGGGCCACGCCGTGGCGCGCCTTCCGGCTGGTGACGCTGCCGCTGATCATGCCGGGGGTGGTTGCCGGGGCGCTGATGGCATTCACGCTCTCGATCGACGATTTCGTGATCACGTTCTTCACCGCGGGCGTCGGCTCCTCGACCTTGCCCCTGCAGATCTACACGATGGTGAAGATCGCCGTCACCCCGGAGGTCAATGCCGTCTCCACCCTGCTCATGCTGCTGACGCTGACGCTCATCCTCATCGCCTCCCGCCTCTCCCCGGGGGCGCTGCGGGCGAAGTAACAATGCACTAAAACCGCTGGACGCCGGGGCGCGCATTTCTTAATCTTGCTGCAACAAAACCGGCGTCCGGCGCCGACCATAACCCACGGAGACCGTCCATGAAGAAACTGCTGCTGCTCCTCCTTTCGCTGAGCCTGCCGGCGGCCGCTGCCGACGAGCTGCACCTGTACAACTGGAACGACTACATCGACCCCGATGCCGTGAAGCGCTTCGAGGGGCAATGCAAATGCAAGGTCGTGCAGGACTACTACGGCGACAACGAGGAGGTCATCGCCAAGTTCGCGGCCGGTGCAAAGGGCTACGACGTCGTCATCCCCACGTCGAATTACGTGGCGGGCATGGCCAAGGCCGGCTGGCTCCAGCCGCTCGACAAGGCGAAGCTGCCGAACTTCAAGAACCTCATGCCGGTGTACCTGAATACCACATTCGACCCGGGTAACAAGTACTCGGCGCCTTACGCGATGTCGATCACGCTGATCGGCTACAACGACGCGAAAATGAAGGAGCTTGGCATCACGGTGGACTCCTGGGCGGTGATCTTCGATCCCAAGATCCTGCAGAAGATCAAGGGCAAGGTGACGGTGCTGGACAGCCAGAGCGAGCTGATGGCGGCGGCGCTGAAGTACCTCGGCTACTCGGTGAACGACCGCGACCCGAAGCACTGGCAGGAGGCCAAGAACGTCATCCTCAAGGCCAAGCCCTACTGGGCGGCGTTCATGGCGCAGGGCTACATCAAGGAGCTCTCGACCGGCAACATCTGGGTCTCGCACGGCTATTCGAACGACATCTTCCAGGCCGACACCGGTGCCCAGGAAGCGAAGCAGAAATTCCGCATCCGCCACGCGCTGCCCAAGGAAGGCGCGGTGCTGGCGCTGGACACGATGGTGATCGCCAAGACCGCGCCCCGGCCCGACCTCGCGCACCAGTTCATCAACTTCATGCTCGACGGCAAGAACTCCGCCGGCCTGACCAACATCACCGGATCGGGCAATCCCAACGCCGCGGCGATGCAGTTCATCAAGCCGGAGATCAAGGGCATCAAGGCCGTATTCCCCGATGCGGAGTCCGCCAAGCGGCTCGAGCAGCTGAAGGACATGACCGGCAAGGAGCGCCAGGCCCTGAACCGGATCTGGACCGAGATCAAGGCGAAATAGGTCCCCGCCGCCCCGTCCGGATGCCGGTTCAGGCGTTGCGGCGGGGCGGGTCGTACGCTTCGCGCAGCGCCTGGAACAGCTCGTCCAGGCGCGCGTGGGGCAGCAACTCGATGCCGGCCGCCCGACCGCGGCCGTTTCCGCCGAACTGCCTCGCCACCACGTCGATGCCCGGGCCCGCCTCCCGCGGCGCCCGGAGGCTGACCACGTAGGCATCCCCGCGCCGCGTCAGCACCGCGTGCGCCCGCGAGGGGTCGTGCGAAGCGAGCTCGTTGGCCAGCAGGCCGCAGATGCGCCGGCTCCATTTTTCCTCCGGCAGGATGACCGCGGCGCTGCGACTGCCCAGCGGATGCACCGGCACGTCCCGCGCCCTGGCCCAGTCGTCCTCGAGCGCCCGGCGCAACCGGTCGAATTCCGCTGACTTCGCGGCGAACTCCAGCGGGTCGTCGTAGGCCTGCAGGCGGCGAAACAGGGTCGCGGGATGAAAGTGCAGGTCGTCGAGGGTTTCCCCGTAGGCGTTGTAGTTCAGGCATTCGCCCAGCTCCCGCAATGCGTCGAGGTCCGGCGCGCGTAGCGCCAGCGGCGCCGCAGCCTCGACCGCGGCGTGCGCCAGGTTGTCGCCGAAGGCCGCAACCACGGCCCACGCCTGGTGCCGGCCCCCGAGCCAGGCGTTCACGATCAGGCTCGTGCACGTTCCCGGCGAGGTGTCGATATGCGTTTCGAGAAGGGGATGCGCGGGGATCTGCCCCGCGTGGTGGTGGTCGAAGTACCGGCAATGGGCGCCGGCGCCGAGGATGCGCAAAAGGTCCTGGCGATTGCCGTCGAGGCCGATGTCGAGCACCGTGACCTGGTCCCCGGGGCCGGGATTCACGTGCGCCAGCAGCCGGTTGTCGCGCTTGACGCCGGTGACCAGTTCGGCATCCTGCGGCTTCGCCAGCCGCAGCTGCTGCAGGGCGCAGAGGCCGTCCGCGTCGCCGTTGAAGATGTCATAGAATCTCATGCGTCGAATCGCGCACGCTGTCGCACGGCCGCGACCACTTCCCCCGGGCCCATGAGCAGTCCGCAGCCTCCGTCCGATGCGCGTTACGCGCGCAGTTCCCCGCTGGCACGCTACCTCGCCGTAGCTTACTTGGCTCTGGTGGCGCATGCCAGCCTGTACCCGTTCTCGGGCTGGCGGGTCCCGCCGGAAAGCGCGTTCGCCTTCGTGCTCGCGGAGTGGCCGTTCTACGTCACTGCGGCGGACGTGATCCTCAACGTGCTCGGGTACTTCCCGCTCGGGCTGCTGGTCACGCTCGTGCTGATGCATCGATGGCCATCCGGCCTCGCGGCCTTCGCCGGCATTGCGGCCGGCGTGGCCGTGAGCTTCGTGCTCGAATGCCTGCAGGCCTGGCTGCCAACGCGCATTCCCTCCAACGTGGACCTGCTGAGCAATGCGGGCGGGGCGGCGATCGGTGCGATCGCCGCCAGCGTGTTCGGCAACCGCTGGCTGCTGGCTGGCGGGCTCCGTCGCCTGCGCGACCGCCATTTCCAGCCGGGCACCGCGACCGACATCGGTTTCATCATGCTCGGAGCCTGGCTCCTCACGCAGCTCAATGCCGAGATCTGGCTGTTCGGCAACGGCGACCTGCGCCACCTCGTGCCGGGGGAGGTCGCGGTGAGTTATTCCGCGGAGTCCTATCGCTACCTCGAAGCCGGGGTCGCGGCACTGAACTTCGCGGGCGTGGCGTGCATGGTGACGGGGATGGCGCGCACCGGCACGGCGGCGGCCGCGACCCTCGCGGGCCTCACGGCGGTTGCGCTGGGCTTGAAGTCGATGGCTTCCGCCGCGCTGTTCATCCCTGGCAATGCGAAGCTCTGGCTGACGCCGGGCTCGCTGGCCGGGCTGGCCGCGGGCCTGGTCCTCTGGCTGCTCTTTTCCCGCCTGCCCCGGCCGCTGCTGTCCTGGGTGGCCATCCTGTTCCTTGCGCTGGGCACCATGCTCGTCAACGTGGCGCCGGAGAATCCCTACCTCGTGGCGGCCCTCAAGGTCCTGCAGGGCGGCTACTACCACGGCTTCAACGGCCTCATGCGGCTGCTCTCGGCCGCCTGGCCGTTCGCGGTGATCGCCTACCTGCTGTTCCCGGCGCGCCGCGCCGCCACCCCCCGTTCCTAGGAAGCCGCCATGCCTGCAGAAGACGCCGACGCGAAGACCGATTCCCTCGCCAGCTTGCGCGACCGCCTGCGCGAGTTCGCGGCGCAGCGCGACTGGGAGCGGTTCCACACGCCCAAGAACCTGGCGATGTCGGCCGCCATCGAGGCTGCCGAGCTCATGGAGCACTTCCAGTGGCTGACACCCGAGCAGAGCGCCGCGCTGCCGCCGCCACGGCGCGCCGAGGTCGCCCGCGAGATCGCCGACGTGCTGCTTTACCTCATCCGGCTGGCCGATGTGCTGGGCATCGATCCCGTGGCCGCCGCGCACGAGAAGATCGGCCTGAACGCCATCAAGTACCCGCCGACGCGGGGCTTATAATGGCGGCCTGCCGAAAGGATCCGCCTTGAGCTACTACAAGCACCATGTCTTCTTCTGCTGCAACCAGCGGGAGAACAACGAAGCCTGCTGCCAGGACCACGACGCGCAGAAGATGCGCGACTACGCCAAGAAGAAGGTCAAGGAGCTCAAGCTTGCCGGCAAGGGCAAGGTGCGCGTGAACCAGGCCGGTTGCCTCGACCGCTGCGAGGAAGGCCCCGTGATCGTCGTCTACCCGGAGGAGGTCTGGTACACCTACGTCGATCGGGACGACATCGACGAGATCATCGACGAGCACCTCGTCAACGGGCGCGTGGTGCAACGCCTGCGGATCTGAGCCGCTTGAGAGCCGCGCCTCCCCGCAAGCTGTCCATCGAAGGGCCCGCCGGACGACTCGAGATCGCGGTCAGCGATCCGGGCGAATCCCGGCGCGGCGTGGCCCTGGTCGCGCATCCCCATCCGCTGTATGGCGGCACGCTGGACAACAAGGTGGTGCAGACGCTGGCCAAGGCCTTCGTGGCGCTCGGCTACTGCGCCATGCGACTCAATTTCCGCGGCGTGGGCGACAGCGACGGGGTGTTCGACGAGGGCCGCGGCGAAGTCGAGGACTTCCTCGCGCTGGCCGAGTACGCGCGCAACACGCACGGTGAGGGCGAGCTGGCGATCGGGGGTTTTTCCTTCGGCGGCTATGTCGCCGCTGCCGCTGCCGGGAAGCTGCAGCCCGCCCATCTGGTGCTTGCGGCCCCCGCCGTCGGCCGTTTTCCGGTCGGCCGCGTGCCCGGGTCCACGCTGGTGGTCCACGGCGAGGAGGACGACGTGGTGCCGCTCAAGGACGTGCTCGACTGGGCGCGGCCACAGGCGCTGCCGGTGGTCGTGTTCCCGGGCGCGGGACATTTTTTCCACGGCGGGCTGGTGGCGTTGCAGCGCCTGGTCGAGCGGCACTGCCGGCCCTGACGAACGAAAGGCGCCGCGATGCTCTGGATCAAGTCCTTCCACATCATTTTCATGGTCACCTGGTTCGCCGGCCTGTTCTACCTGCCGCGGCTGTTCGTGTACCACGCCATGAGCGAGGATGCGCCGAGCAGGGAACGATTCAAGCTCATGGAGCGCAAGCTGTTCTTCGGCATCATGACCCCGGGCGCCGTGCTGACCATCGGCTTCGGCCTGTGGCTGTGGCTCGCCTATGGCTTCCAGGGCGGCTGGCTGCACGCCAAGCTGGCGCTGGTTGCGATCCTGGCCGCCTATCATGTGTACTGCGGCAAGCTGCTGCTCGATTTCCGCCACGACCGCAACCGCCACGGGCACGTGTACTACCGCTGGCTGAACGAGATTCCCGTGGTGTTGCTGATCGCCATCATATTGCTGGTGGAGCTGCAACCCTTCTGATGCGCGCCGCGGCCGTCCTGATCGCCGCCCTGTCCTGCCTTGCGGCATCGCCGCTGGGCGCGCAGTCCGACGTCCGCATCCTGGTGCAGCGCTCGCCCCTGGCCGGTTTCCAGTTCCACGAGGGCAAGGCCCTGTGGGCGCAGATGAAGGTCGGCGACGCGCTGACGCTGGTGCGCGAGCCCGACAATCCGCACGACGCCCGGGCGGTGCGCGTCGAATGGCAGGGCCACAAGCTGGGCTATGTGCCGCGCCGGGAGAACGAGGCCGTGTCGCGGCAGATGGACCGCGGCAACCGGCTCGAGGCGCGCATCGTGCGCCTGACGAAGCACCGCGATCCCTGGAAGCGGATCGAGTTCGAGGTGTTCCTGCGCCTCTAACCCTTCACCGCAAGGACGCGAAGGCGCAATGCAACACCATAAGGAGCAGCAGGGGAATGGCCAAAGGATCCGTATCCACGAAACATGCGCGAGGGCCTTGTAGTGCCTGGCCTTTGCTTTTCCTGGCGCCCCCTTCGGCCCTTGGCGCCTTTGCAGTGAAGCGCCCGGGATGAATCGCACGGTGACCGAGAAGTTTTTTGCGCCGTGCCCGCGTGGGCTGGAGGGCATCCTGGCGGATGAGCTGGCGGGCCTCGGCGCCGCGGGCATCGCGGCGGCGGAGGGCGGGGTCGGTTTCGCCGGCGACCTCTCCGTGGCCTACGCAGCGAACCTGCACAGCCGCATCGCCAGCCGCGTGCTCTGGCAAATCGGCGCCGGCAGGTATCGCAACGAGGACGATGTCTACCGCGGGGTGCACGGGCTCGACTGGAAGGGCCTTTTCGATCCGCGGCGAACCATCCGGGTGAACGTGGCCTCGGTGGGCAGCCCGCTCAGGAGCCTGGAGTTCATCACGCTGCGCATCAAGGACGCCGCCTGCGACAAGTTCCGCGCCCAGACCAGCGTGCGGCCAAGCGTGGACACCGCCGCGCCGGATGTGCGCATCCATGCCTTCCTGGAGCCTGACCGGTACACGCTGTACCTCGATACCTCGGGCGAGCCCCTGTTCAAGCGCGGCGCGAGGCAGGTCGCGGGGGAGGCCCCCCTGCGGGAGAACCTGGCGGCGGGCCTGATCCGCCTGAGCGGCTGGACGCCCGATCGGCCGTTCCTGGACCCGATGTGCGGCAGCGGGACGCTGCTCATCGAGGCGATCGGCATGGCCCGGAGGATCCCGCCCGGCCAGGCGCGCGAGTTCGCCTTCGCAAAGCTGCACAGCTACGACCCCGCAGCATGGCAGCGCGTGACCGCGCAAGCGAGCGCCGCGATGCGGCCCGATGAACCCCTGCGCATCCACGGCAGCGACCTCTACGGCGACGCCGTCAAGCTGGCGCGCACCAACCTGGAGGCCGCCGGCTTTGGCGGCGTGGCGAATCTCAAGCAGGCCAACCTGCTGGAGATCTCGGCCCCGGCCGAAGGCGGGGTGCTGTTGACCAATCCGCCCTACGGCGTGCGACTCGGGGAGCAGGACGAACTCGCGGCCTTTTATCCCAGGCTCGGGGACGTGCTGAAGAAAAAATTCGCGGGCTGGGACGCTTACGTGTTCACGGCGGACCTGCGCCTGCCCAGGCTGATCGGTCTCAAGCCCTCCAAGCGCACGCCGCTCTACAACGGCCCGCTCGAGTGCCGGCTGTACGAGTTCCGCATGGTCAGCGGAGCCATGCGGAGGGAAAAGCGGGAAGAGCGAGAGGAGTGAGGGGTGAGGAGTAAGAGCCGCGATTCGGGGGATTTCGGGTTTTACCCCTCACCCCTCACGCCTAACGCCTCACGGAACATCGTCTGACGTTCGTCAGACGATGTTCAGATGGTCCACGCTGCTGGTGAGGTCGCGCTCCTTCGCTTCCTTGCCATGCAGCTTGATCTGCAGCCGCAGTTCGTTCATCGAGTCGGCGTTGCGCATCGCGTCCTCGTAGCTGATCTTGCCTGCCTCGTAGAGGTCGAACAGCGCCTGGTCGAAGGTCTGCATGCCCAGCTCGCGCGACTTCTTCATGATTTCCTTGATCTCGTGCACCTCGCCCTTGAAGATGAGGTCGGAGATCAGCGGCGAATTGAGCAGGATCTCGATGGCGGCGGCGCGGCCCTTGGTGTCCTTGAGCGGGATCAGGCGCTGCGAGATGAGCCCCTTGAGGTTGAGGGACAGGTCCATCAGCAGCTGGGCGCGGCGTTCCTCGGGGAAGAAGTTGATGATCCGGTCCAGGGCCTGGTTGGCGCTGTTCGCGTGCAGCGTGCCCATGCACAGGTGGCCCGTTTCCGCAAACGCGATCGCGTGCTCCATGGTCTCGCGCTCGCGGATTTCCCCGATCAGGATGACGTCGGGCGCCTGGCGCAGGGTGTTCTTGAGCGCGTCCTCCCAGGAATCCGTGTCGACGCCGACCTCGCGCTGCGTGATCAGGCAGTTCTTGTGCTCGTGCACGTACTCGATCGGGTCCTCGATCGTGATGATGTGCCCGTAGCTGTTCTCGTTGCGGTAGCCGATCATGCCGGCCAGCGTGGTCGACTTGCCGGAGCCGGTGCCGCCGACCAGGATGACCAGCCCCCGCTTGGTCATGACCACGTCCTTGAGCACCGGAGGCAGTCCGAGGTCGTCCATCTTCGGGATCGTGGTGGTGATGGTCCGCAGCACCACGCCCACGCGCTGCTGCTGCACGAAGGCGTTGACGCGGAAGCGGCCGATGCCGGGCGGGTTGATGGCGAAGTTGCATTCCTTCTTCGCCTCGAACTCCTGCGCCTGCTTGTCGTTCATGATCGAGCGCGCCAGTTCCTGCGTGTGCTGGGGCGTCAGGCTCTGGTTGGACACCGGCGTCATCTTGCCGTCCAGCTTGAAGGCCGGGGGGAAGCCCGCGGTGATGAACAGGTCGGAGGCCTTCTTGGCCACCATGGCCCGCAGCAGCTCGTGGATGAATTTGACTGCCTGGTCTCTTTCCATTGCCTCGCTCCCCGGTCGGTGCCGCCGTTGCGCCGGTCAGTTGAACATGTCCTTGTTGGCGGCCTTGGCGCGCGCTTCTTCCTTGGAAATGACATTGCGCTTCACCAGGTCCTGCAGGTTCTGGTCCAGCGTCTGCATGCCCATGCCCTGGCCCGTCTGGATGGCAGAGTACATCTGGGCGATCTTGGCCTCCCGGATCAGGTTGCGGATGGCGGGCGTGCCGATCATGATCTCATGCGCGGCCACGCGGCCGCCGCCGTCCTTGGTCTTGCACAGCGTTTGCGAGATGACGGCGCGCAGCGATTCCGAGAGCATCGCCCGCACCATTTCCTTTTCCGCGGCCGGAAACACGTCGATCACGCGGTCGATGGTCTTGGCCGCGGAGCTCGTGTGCAGCGTGCCGAACACCAGGTGGCCCGTCTCGGCGGCGGTCAGCGCAAGGCGGATGGTTTCCAGGTCGCGCATTTCACCCACCAGGATGATGTCGGGGTCTTCCCGCAGCGCGGAGCGCAGGGCGTTGTTGAACGAGAGGGTGTGCGGCCCGACCTCGCGCTGGTTGATCAGGCACTTCTTCGACTCGTGCACGAACTCGATCGGGTCCTCGACGGTGAGGATGTGGCCGTACTCGTTCTCGTTGATGTCGTTGATCATCGCCGCCAGCGTCGTCGATTTCCCGGAGCCCGTCGGCCCGGTGACCAGCACGACGCCGCGCGGGTACTGCGCGATTTCCTTGAAGATGTTCGGCGCCTTCAATTCCTCGAGGGTCAGCACCTTGGAGGGAATGGTCCGCATGACCGCGCCGGCGCCGCGGTTCTGGACGAACGCGTTCACGCGAAAGCGCGCCAGGTTCGGGATCGCGAACGAGAAGTCGCATTCGAGGTTTTCCTCGTAGAACTTGCGCTGGCCGTCGTTCATGATGTCGTAGATCATCGCGTGCACGTCCTTGTGCTCCATCGGCGGCAGGTTGATGCGCCGGACGTCGCCATGCACGCGGATCATCGGTGGCAGGCCCGCCGACAGGTGCAGGTCCGAGGCCTTGTTCTTGACCACGAAGGCGAGGAGTTCGGAGATGTCCATTTATAATTCCTCGACGAGGAGGGGATCGGGGACCAAGCCGGCCTTTGGCCGTACCGCAGATCGAAAAAA
Organism: Burkholderiales bacterium; assembly: GCA_035549715.1. GTDB lineage: Bacteria > Pseudomonadota > Gammaproteobacteria > Burkholderiales > JACQAP01 > JACQAP01. The sequence continues at coordinate 18,983 of DASZQJ010000103.1, read as the reverse complement.
CCCGATGCTTTCGATGTTTACGGCGAATTCTGCAAGAGGATTATGACAACAATCGCCGCCCGCTTGCAAGCCGTGAACGCGCGCATCGCCGTGGCCGCCCGGGCTGCCGGCCGGCTGCCGCAGGACGTCACCCTGGTGGCCGTGAGCAAGACCTTTCCCGCCACCGCCGTCGCGGAGGGACATGCTGCCGGCCAGCGGGCCTTCGGCGAGAACTATGTCCAGGAGGCGCAGGACAAGATGGCGGCCCTTGCGGGCCGCGACATCGAGTGGCATTTCATCGGCCCGATCCAGAGCAACAAGACGCGTCCGATCGCGGAGGCGTTTGCCTGGGTCCATGGCGTGGACCGGGAAAAGACCGCCCGGCGCCTGTCCGATGCCCGGCCTGCCGGCCTCCCGCCGTTGCAGGTGTGCCTGCAGGTCAACGTCAGCGGCGAGGCTTCCAAGAGCGGCGTGGGTGCGGCGGATGTCCTGCCGCTGGCCCGGGCGGTCGCCGCCCTGCCGCGCTTGCGCTTGCGGGGGCTCATGGCGATCCCGGAGCCCACGGAGGATGCGGCCCTGCAGCGGGCGCGCTTTCGCCGGCTGCGCGAGCTGAAGGAGGAAATCGTGGCGGCAGGCATTGCCATGGACACGCTTTCCATGGGCATGTCGGGGGACATGGAGGCGGCGATCGCGGAAGGCGCTACCATGGTTCGTATCGGCACTGCGATCTTCGGGGCGCGTCCGGCGATACGAGCTTCGATCGCCTGACGCGGGATGGCGGGCCGATGATACTTGCCGCACGGGATCGAGCAATGCGCGAACCCGGAACGATTCCCCGTCAAAACCCAACTAGGAGATGGAAATGAACAGAAAGACATGGCTGGTCGCGGTAGCGCTCATTCTGATGGCCCCGATGGCGACGTTCGCCGCCGCCAAGCGCCCCACCCTGAAGGTCAACGAGAGCGTCACCATCCAGGGCAGCCCCGAGGCGGTCTGGAACGTCGTCAAGGACTGGGATGGTCTGCACAAGTGGCACCCCGCCTTCTCCAACGACGAGATCACCAAGGGCGCCAACGGCAAGAAGGGCTCGACCCGCAAGCTGACGCTCAGGGATGGCGGCGCCCAGTTCAACGAGGAGCTCACCGGCTACAGCGACAAGAAGATGACCTACAAGTACAAGATCATCGGCGATGCCCCGCTCCCCCTGACCAACTACTCGTCTTCCATCCTCGTCAGGAAGGGCAAGGAAGCCGGCACCTCGGTCATCACCTGGAAGGGCAGCTTCAAGCGCAAGGTCGCCGACAACCCGCCCGCGGGCCAGGACGACAAGGGCGTGCATGACCTGATCCAGGGCGTCTACCAGGCCGGCCTGGGCAACGTGAAGAAGATGGTCGAAGGCAAATAGCGCGATGGGGCGGCGGTGCGCCGCCGCCCCGGTTTCCAGGACGACAAGAAAAACCAGATGCGCATTCTGTTCATTGGCGGCGGCAACATGGCCTCCGCCCTCATCGGCGGCATGCTGCAGCAGGGATTCACGGCTGCGGACATTCGCGTTGCCGAGATCTCGGCCGAGGCGCGCTCGCGCCTGCAGGAGGAATTCGGCGTCGGGGCCGTCGCGGCCGTCGATGCCGCCATCGGCGAGGACGTCGTCGTCCTCGCGGTCAAGCCGCAGCAGATGCGCGAAGTGGCGGCGGCGCTCAAGCCGCATCTGCGGGGTCAGCTGGTCGTCAGCATCGCCGCGGGCATCCGCACGGGCGACCTGGCGCGCTGGCTCGGCCACGGACGCATCGTGCGCGCGATGCCGAACACGCCGGCCCTGCTGCGCGCGGGCGTGAGCGGCCTGTTCGCCGCGCCGCAGGCGGGTCCCGCGGACATCGAGGCGGCGCGCCGGATCCTCCTGGCGGTGGGTGCGGTGGTGGCGATCGGTCGCGAAGACCTGCTCGACGGCGTCACGGCGGTCTCGGGCAGCGGGCCGGCGTACGTGTTCTATTTCATCGAGGCCCTGCAGCAGGCCGCGGCGGAACTCGGGTTCACGCCCGAGCAGGGGCGGCAACTGGCGCTGGAGACCTTCAGCGGCGCGGCGAAGCTGGCCGCTTCGAGCAGCGATCCGGTGCAAACCCTGCGGGCCCGCGTGACGTCGAAGGCCGGAACCACGGAAGCTGCCCTCCGGAGCATGGAGGCCGCGCAGGTGAAGCGCCGGGTGGTGGAGGCGATCCACGCGGCCGCGCGCCGCTCGAAGGAACTCGGTGACGAGTTCGGAAAAGACTAGCGCAAAAGCCGTGAATGGCGTGAATATCGTGAGCACGTGACCATCGGCTCAACCGCGGGTCTGCCGCGGCATTCACGACATTCACGGCATTCACGGAATTCAATGAACCAGGTCCTCATCTTCCTGCTCGAGACCTTTCTTGGGCTGTTCGCGCTGGCGCTGCTGCTGCGCTTCCACCTGCAGGCGGTGCGCGCGCCGGCGCGCAATCCCCTCTCGCATTTCCTGTCGGCCCTGACGGACTTCATCGTGCGCCCGGTGCGCCGCGTCGTCCCCGGGCTGTGGGGCTACGACCTTTCGACCCTGCTGCTCGCCTGGGCGACCGAGCTCGTGCTGGTGACCCTGGTGCTGACGCTGCGCGGCTGGCAGCCCGGCCCGAACGTGGGCACTGCGATAATCGGCGTGGGCCTGCTGGCCGCCCTCAACCTGCTCAAGTTGTTCCTCTACGTCCTCATCGTTGCGGTGATCGTCCAGGCCGTGCTCTCGCTCGTCGGCCGTTACAGCCCGGCAACCCCCATCCTCAACGCGATGACCCGCCCCTTCCTGCGGATCTTCCAGCGCCGCATCCCGCCCGTGGGCAACGTCGACCTGTCGCCCCTGTTCGTCCTGGTCGTCTGCCAGATCCTGCTCATGTGGCCCTTCGAAGCCCTGAAAAATGTCCTCGCCCGGATGCTCGGACTGGTATCGCTATGACGCGCAGGGCGACCGGCTCGTCCTGAGCGTCCGGGTCCAGCCCAACGCCAGCCGCACCGGAATTGCCGGGGTGCGCGACGGCAGCCTCCGCATCCGCGTCGCCGCCCCGCCGATCGATGACCGGGCGAACGCTTTGCTCGTTGATTTTCTTAAGAAAACACTTGAACTGCCGGGCGGTCGGGTTATGATTAGGCGTGGCAATCACGGACGCACCAAAATCATCGAAATCACCCAGCCCGGCCCGGCCGTGCTCGAACGAGTGAAGCGCCTGGCGCAGCCATGAGCACGACCGGCCTCGAGGAACAGGTCTCCCACTACCAGCAGTGGCGCGACGAGTTGCGCCAGTGCATCGAGGCCTACCAGAAGTGGCTCGAGATGCACGGCCACGCGGACATCCAGCGCAGCCTGCGCATCTACGACCTCGCGGAAAGCCTGCGCAACGACCGCATGATCCTCGCCTTCCTCGCGGAGTTCTCGCGCGGCAAGACCGAGCTGATCAACGCGATGTTCTTCTCGGACTTCAAGCAGCGCCTGCTGCCTTCGGACGTGGGGCGCACCACCATGTGCCCCACGGAGATCTTCTTCGATGCCGCGGAAGAGCCCTACATCAAGCTGCTGCCGATCGAGTCGCGGCGCGGCGACGAAAGCATCTCGGGCCTCAAGCACAAGCCGGTGGAGTGGGTGAAGATCCGCCTGAACCTGAACTCCCAGGAGGACATGGCCAAGGCGATGTCCAGCCTCGCCGAGATCAAGTCGGTGACGGTGGAGGAGGCGGGGGCGCTGGGCCTGCTCGACGAATCCGATTTCGTCACCACCACCGTGGTGATGCGCCTGGGCGGCAAGGTCGACATCCCTGCGTGGCGGCACGCGATGATCAACTACCCGCACCCGCTGCTGAAAAAGGGCCTGGTCATCCTCGACACCCCGGGCCTCAATGCGCTGGGCACCGAGCCGGAGCTCACGCTGTCGATGATCCCCAGCGCGCACGCGGTGCTGTTCCTGCTGGCGATGGACACGGGGGTCACCAAGTCGGACCTCGACGTCTGGCAGAAGTACGTGCAGAGCTACGTCACGCGCCGCATCGCGGTGCTCAACAAGATCGACCTGATGTGGGACGACCTGAAGACGGACGAGCAGATCGCCATCGGGGTGGAGCGCCAGCTCGACGAGACAGCCAGGATCCTCGAGCTGCCCCGCGACCACGTCATCGCACTGTCCGCGCAGAAGGCCCTGATCGCCCGCATCCGGGACGACGCCGCCCTGCTCGCCAGGAGCCGCATCCTCGACCTCGAGCGGCTGCTCGCCGAGGAGGTCATCCCCTCCAAGCAGCAGATCCTGCGCGCGGCGGTCTCCCGCGAGATCGGCGGCATGGTGGAGGCGTCGCTGCACGCGGCCACCTCCGCGCTCATCGGCAACCGCGGGGAGCTCCAGGAGATGTCCAAGCTTTCCGGCAAGAACCGGGACCTCGCCAAGGTGCTGCTCGCCAAGCTGGAACAGGACAAGGCGAGCTACCTGAAGCACATGGAAACCTTCAAGCAATCCTACGGCGTGGTCCTCAAGCAGGGGCACGTGCTGCTGGGCACGCTCGCCGAGGACCGGCTCGACGACCTGATGGTCAAGAGCCAGCAGTCCATCGAGGGCAGCTGGACCACGGCGGGCCTGATGCGCAGCATGCAGGGCCTGTTCGACGTGTTCTCCCGGCAGGCCGACAAGATCCTCAACTTCGCCGGCGAGACGCGCACCTACGTCGACGGCGTCTACACCGAGTTCCACAAGCTCTACGGCTTCCAGAAGATGGTGCCGCCGGCGCTCAACCTCGAGCGCCACATCCTGCGCATGCATTCGCTGCAGCAGAGCACCGAGAAGTTCTGCAAGGACCCCGCGAACATCATGCGCGAGAAGCATTTCGTGGTGAGGCGCTTCTACAACGGCCTGGTCGCGCACGCGCGCGGCCTGTTCAGCGAGCTGCGCATGGAGCTCGAATCCTGGATCAAGGGCGCGCTCAATCCGCTGTCGATGCAGCTCAAGGAGCACCAGAAGCTGCTGGAGCGCAAGGTCGAGAATCTGCGCAAGATTGCCGGCGACATCAACACGCTGCAGGAAAGGGTGCGCCAGCTCGAGCAGCAGCAGCTGCAGCTTGGCAAGCAGGTCGAGGAGCTCATGCACATCCGCGACGTGCTCAACCGGGAACCGGAGGAGCCGCGGGTCGCGAAAGTGGCCTGACGGCAAGGCACGGGGCTGGAGGCGCCAGGGACGAGACCCGCATGACGACGATCCTCGCGCGACTCGGCGTGGTGATGGTGCTGTCGGCGTGCCTGGCCTCGTGCGGCAAGCCGCAATCCCCGGCGGCGGGCGTCGCCGAGCGTTTCTACAAGGCAAGGCTGGAGGCCGATGTCGTCGGTGCACCCGACGAGAAGCAGCTCAAGGTCCTGGCGCCCCACCTGGGCCGGGAACTGCGCGTGCTGCTGGAGCAGGCCCGCAAGCGCCAGCTCGAGGACATCGCGCGCGCGCCCGGGGACAAGCCCGCGTTTGCCGATGGCGACCTCTTCTCCAGCCTGTTCGAAGGCCCGACCTCGTTCAAGGTCGGCGTCGACGAGACCACGGGCGACACCCATCGCGTGTCGGTGCAACTCGCCTACGACCGCCAGCAGCCCGTGGTGAGCTGGACCGACAAGGTCGTGGTGAAGAACGAGGATGGCAGGCCGGTCGTCGTCGACATCGAGTACGGCGGCAACTGGGATTTTGGCAACAAGGGCACGCTCGTGTCGGTGCTCAAGCAGGCCCTCGTGCCGCAGGTCGCGGCCGCGATCCTCGGCAACTGGACCGTCGCCGGCCATCGCATTCCCGGCATGAGCGCGCTGGGCGGCGCGCAGGCCCAGGCCCTGCACGGGCAACGCCTCAGATTCACGCCGGAAGCGGCCACTTCGGGAAAGGATGTCTGCCCGCATGCCAGCTACAAAACCCGCATCGAGGCCGCCGGCCCGTACCTGGCGGCGGATTTCAGGGCCGATCCGCTGAAGCTGGGACTGCAATCCGACACGAAACTGGAGATTACCGAGGTCGCCTGCGGCGGCGTGCGTTGGGGCACCCTGGGCGGGACGCTGCTCATTTCGCCTGCGGGACGGGCCTTCGCGCCCTGGGGCGGGGTTTTCTTCGAGCTGCAGCGCCGCTGAGGCACGAGGAGGCCTGAATGCCCGAGGGCAATCGCTACTGGTTCCCCGCGAAGCGCCATGGCTGGGGCTGGGGACTTCCGCAAACCCGGGAAGGCCGCCTGGTGATGCTGGCCTTCGTCGCGCTGCTGGTTGCCGGCGCTGCCATCCTGCTTCCACGGCTGGGCGTGGCATGGTTCCTCGCCTGGGCCGCGGCATTGTGCGTGGCGCTGGTGCTGGTGTGCTGGCGCAAGGGCGAGCCACCCCGATGGCGCTGGAGCGGGGACGCGCGCCGCAAGTGACGGCGGCATTGCCGGCGTTGCAGGCAGGGTGCATCATGCCCGCTGCCGGACCGTACCAAGGAGGTGTCATGCTGCGCGCAAGCCTGCTCCTGTCGCTGTTGTTCCTCGCCCTGCCTGCGGCGCGCGCCCAGGATCCCGTCGTGACGGACGGGGACAAATACACCGTCCAGCTCGAGAATGACCGGGTCCGCGTGCTGCGTTACCACGACCGCCCGGGCGAGCGCACCAACCAGCACGTCCACCCGGACTTCGTGCTCTATGCCCTGGGGCCGTTCAAGCGCAAGCTCACCTTCCCGGACGGCAGGGCGGCGAGCCGCGAGTTCAAGGCGGGCGAGGTGATTTTCATGAAGGGCCAGACCCACATCGGCGAGAATGTCGGCGACACCGACACGGACGTCGTGATCGTGGAGCTCAAGCCGCCCAGGTAGTCGTGCCGGTTGCGCGCGTGCCGCGCCGTCCCTTGTGCGGCGGCCGGCGCTTGCCTACCATCCGGACAGCATAAGAACAACGACCGGACCCCATGTCCCTGCTGCGGGATCTTTCCCCCTCTGCGATCGTCGCCGGCTTCGTCACCGTGCTGGTGGGTTTTACCAGTTCGGCGGTGATCGTGTTCCAGGCAGCCACCGCTGTCGGCGCCGGGCCGGCGGAGATCGCCTCGTGGATGTGGGCGCTGGGCCTGGGCATGGGGCTCACCTGCATCGGGTTGTCCCTGCGCTACAAGGCGCCGGTCGTCACCGCCTGGTCGACCCCGGGCGCCGCGATGCTGATCACGGGCGCGGCCGGCGTGACCCTGGGCGAGGCTACCTTCGCTTTCCTGGTCTGCGCCGTGCTCATCATCATTGCCGGGTTCTCCGGCTGGTTCGAGAAGGCGATCAACAGGATTCCCGTCTCCATCGCGTCCGGCATGCTGGCCGGCGTGCTGCTGCGCTTCGGCATGGACCTGTTCGTGGCGATGAAATCGCAGTTCCTGCTGGCCTTCGCGATGTTCTGCGTGTACCTCGCGATGCGGCGCTTCAAGCCGCGCTACGCCGTCATCGCCGCCTTCGCGCTGGGCATCGTCATCGCGGCGGCCGAAGGCCTGATGCGCTGGGAAATGATGCGCTTCGAGCTGGCCACGCCCGTCTGGGTGACACCGGCATTCTCCTGGGCCGCCCTGATCGGCGTGGCGGTGCCGTTGTTCGTGGTGACCATGGCCTCCCAGAACGTCCCGGGCGTGGCCGTCATCCGGGCCTCGGGATACAGCGTGCCGATCTCGCCCGTCGTCGGCTGGACCGGCATCGCCACGTTCCTGCTGGCGCCTTTCGGCGCGTATGCGCTGAATCTGGCCGCCATCACGGCAGCGATCTGCATGGGACGCGAGGCTCACGAGGATGCGTCGAAGCGCTATGTCGCCTCCGTGGCGGCCGGCGTGTTCTACCTCCTGATCGGCGTGTTTGGGGCCGCGGTGGGCGCGCTGTTCGCCGCGTTCCCGCGCGAGCTGGTGCTCGCGGTCGCGGGCCTGGCCCTGATCGGCACCATCGGCAACGGCCTCGCCGGGGCGCTCGCCAACGAAGGCGAGCGCGAACCCGCACTGGTCACCTTCCTCGTCACCGCTTCCGGCGTGACGCTGTTCGGCATCGGCTCGGCGTTCTGGGGGCTCATCGCCGGGGTGCTGGCCCTGCTCGTCCTGCGCAGCAAGCCGAAAACCTGAACGTGCGCCCGGCCGGGGGCGCCACCACACGGAGAGGAGCCGGCGCGCCGAACCAGTTCCGCTATTGCCAGTCGAACCAGTAACGTCCGGAGGCCGGCTCATGCAGTTCTACACCCAGGATCGCCGCTGGCGGTGGCTCGCGCTCGCCGTCGTTGCGGCCAACGTCGCGTTCAACTACCTCACGCAGGGCCTGCCGCTCGGCGAAGGCAGCATCGAGGCCGTCAGCGCCCGTTACGACAGCCTGTTCACCCCCGCGGGTTACGCCTTCGCGATCTGGGGCCTCATCCACGCCGCGACGATCGCCTACGTCGTGCACCAACTGCTGCCTTCACAGCGCAACGCCGATGCCCACGACCGCCTTTCGCGGCCCCTCATTGTCCTGAACGTGCTCGCCATGGCCTGGATCGCGGTGTTCCGCTTCGGGATGATCACCGTGAGCGTGCTGGTGATCATCGCCATGCTGGGGACCAGCGTGCTGTATTTCGTGCGGGCGCGCGAGGCCGCCGTGCGCCGCGAACTGAGCCGCTGGACGGTCCTGCCCGCGACGTTGTGGTTTGCATGGCTGTCTGTCGCGGTGATCGCCAATGCCTCGCTGTGGGCCGTCGCCATGGACTGGACCGGAGGCATCCAGGTCGAGTGGACGCTCGCCATGATTGCCATCGCCACGCTGCTGGGCATCGGCGTGGGCTATCGCTACTCCAGCTGGATCTATCCGCTGGTGATCGCCTGGGCCGGCGTGGCCATCTGGGTCGAGCGCAGCGCCGATTTCCGGGGGATCGCCACTGCCGCGCTGGCATCGGCGGCAGTCATGGTCGCCTGGTCGGTTCTGTGCGCGCTCCGGGCGCGCCGCGATCGCTCGGGATTCCGAATCTTCCATGGCCCGATGGAACTGCGCTGAGCGCGCAGGTGCAGGTGAAACCGCAGGCCCCGATCCATTGCGATCTTCCCGCCCGCCTGGACCGTCTGCCGTGGTCTCCGTGGCACTGGCGGGTCGTGACTGCGCTCGGCGTTGCCTGGATGCTGGACGGCCTGGAAGTGACCCTGGTGGGCGCCATCGGCGCCGTCCTGTCGCGCCCTGACACCCTCGGCCTCACGGCAACCGAGGTGGGCTGGGCCGGGTCCGCGTACGTCGGCGGTGCCGTGCTTGGCGCCTTGTTCTTCGGCCGACTCGCCGACCGCAGCGGTCGCAAGCGCATGTTCCTGCTCACGCTTGCGATCTACCTCGGAGCCACGCTCGCCACCGCCTTTGCGTATGACTTTGCCAGCCTGCTGTTCTTCCGCTTCCTGACCGGCTTCGGCATCGGCGGCGAATACGCCGCCATCAACTCCGCCATCGACGAGCTCGTTCCCGCGCGCGTGCGCGGCCGCGTCAGCCTCGCCATCAATGGCAGCTTCTGGGTGGGGGCGGCGGCCGGTGCAGGATTGAGCCTCGTCCTGCTGGACCCGCACTGGTTCGCGCCCGACCTGGGGTGGCGGGTCGGCTTTGGCCTCGGCGCCCTGCTGGCCGTCGCCATCCTGCTCGTCCGGCGCAACGTTCCCGAAAGCCCGCGCTGGCTGCTGACGCACGGCTATGAGCCGCAGGCCCGGGCCATTGTTGAGCATATCGAATCGGACATCGAGTGGCGTCGCGGCCCGCTTCCCACGCCCGACCGGCGGCTCTCGATCGTGCCCCGGGCGCTGCCGGGCTGGCGCGAAATCGTCCATGTCTATCTGCGCCGCCATCCCACGCGCACCGCGCTGGGTCTTGCGCTGATGATCTCGCAGGCGTTTTTCTACAATGCCATCTTCTTTACCTATGCCCTGGTGCTCACCCGCTTCCTCGGGGTCGACGAGTCCCGGGTCGGGCTCTACATCTTCCCGTTCGCGGTGGCCAACTTCCTCGGGCCCCTGCTGCTCGGCCCCTTGTTCGACAGCATCGGGCGGCGCAGGATGATTGCCGCGACCTATGCGCTTGCGGGGCTCGGGCTCGCCGCCACCGGCTACGGATTCCTTACGGGCGCGCTGGACGCCGTGGCGCAGGCCTGGTGCTGGTCGGCGGTCTTCTTCCTCGCCTCGGCTGCGGCGAGCGCAGGCTACCTCACGGTGAGCGAGATCTTCCCGCTCGAGATGCGGGCGCTGAGCATTTCCCTGTTCTACGCGGTGGGCACCGGCGTCGGCGGCTTCCTCGCGCCCGCGCTGCTCGGGGCACTCATCGAGACGCAAAGCCGCGCGGCGGTGTTCGCGGGCTACGGGATCGGCGCGATCCTGGTGCTGCTGGCGGCGCTGGTCGCGCTGCGCTTCGCGGTGGCCGCGGAACGAAAGCCACTGGAAGAGATCGCCACGCCGCTGAGCGAAGTGACGGGTGACAAGTGACGGGGCGCCCGGTCATGCGTCCCTGCGCGCGCAGTACGTAGCACCCAGTACGCAGCACCCAGCACACCGTGCCCCTTTCCGCTCGGGTTTACATGAGCACGATGTCGTACTGCTCCTGCGTGTAGATGTTCTCGACCTGCATGGTGATCGGCTTGCCGATGAACTCCTCGAGCATCGCCAGGCTCTGCGACTCCTCGTCGAGGAACATGTCGATGACCTTCTGCGAAGCCAGGACCCGGTACTCGCGCGCCTCGAACTGGCGCGATTCGCGCACCAGCTCGCGCAGGATCTCGTAACAGATCGTCTGCGGGGTCTTCACCTCGCCGCGGCCCTGGCAGGTCGGGCAGGGCTCGCACAGGATGTGCGCCAGGCTCTCGCGGGTGCGCTTGCGGGTCATCTCCACCAGGCCGAGCTGGGTGAAACCGTTCACCGTCATGCGCGTGCGGTCGGGCAGCAGCGCCTTCTTGAACTCCGTCAGCACCGCCTCCCGGTGCGGCTCGTTGTCCATGTCGATGAAGTCGACGATGATGATGCCGCCCAGGTTGCGCAGCCGCAGCTGGCGGGCGATCACGTGCGCGGCCTCGAGGTTGGTCTTGTAGATCGTGTCGTCGAAGGTGCGCCCGCCGACGAAGCCGCCGGTGTTCACGTCGATGGTGGTCAGTGCCTCGGTCTGGTCGATGATGAGGTAGCCGCCGGACTTGAGCGGCACGCGCCGCGCCAGGGCCTTCTCGATCTCGTCCTCCACGCCGTACAGGTCGAACAGCGGCCGGTCCCCCGAGTAATGGTGGATGCGGTCGGCGAAGGACACCGTGTAGTTGTTGGCGAAAGCCTGCATCCTGAGGAAGGTCTCGCGCGAGTCGACCAGGATGCGGTCGCTGGCGTCGTTCACGAAGTCGCGCAGCACACGCAGCGACAGGGAGAGGTCCTGGTAAAGCGGGGCGGGTGCCGCCGCGGTGGCGGCCTTCTCGCGGATGTCGGCCCAGAGCTTGCGCAGGTACTCGATGTCGGCGGCGAGCTCCCTTTCGCCCGCGGTCTCGGCCATCGTGCGGATGATGTAACCGCCGGTCTCGTCCGCGGGGATCAGGTGCTGCAGCTTCTCGCGCAGCAGGGCGCGCTCGGCTTCGTCGCCGATGCGCTGCGAGATGCCGATGTGCGATTCCTGCGGCAGGTAGACCAGCAGCCGGCCGGCAATGCTGATCTGGGTGGACAGGCGCGCCCCCTTGGTGCCGATGGGGTCCTTGATCACCTGCACGAGCAGTTTCTGGCCGTCGTGCAGGAGGCGCTCGATGGGCTTGGCTTCCTCGTTGTTCTGGCGGTGGCCCCAGATGTCGGCCACGTGCAGGAAGGCGGCCCGGTCCAGCCCGATCTGGATGAAGGCCGACTGCATCCCCGGAAGGACGCGGCTCACTTCGCCCAGGTAGATGTTGCCCACCAGGCCGCGCCCGCCGCTGCGTTCCACGTGCAGCTCCTGGGCGACGTTCTGCTGCATCACCGCCACCCGGGTCTCCTGCGGGGTGACGTTGATGAGGATCTCCTCGTTCACGGCAGCTGGAACCCGAAGTTCCCGAGAAGTTGCGCGGTTTCGAACATCGGCAGGCCCACCACGCCCGTGTAGCTGCCGTTGATGGAGGAGATGAACATGGACGCCTTGCCCTGGATGCCGTAGGCGCCGGCCTTGTCGAGCGGGTCGCCGCTGGCGACGTAGCGGCGGATCTCGTCGTCGGTGAGCTCGCGGAACTTCACTTCCGTCACCGAGAGCGTCTCCTTGACGGAGTCGTAGAACTTCACGGCCACCGCGGTGTAGACGTGGTGCACGTTGCCCGAGAGCTGCTTGAGCATCGCCACGGCATTCTCGCGATCCGTGGGCTTGGCAAGGATGGCGTTGCCCAGTGCGACGGTGGTGTCGGCGGCCAGGACCGGGTGGCGCATCAGGCGCCGCTGCTCGAGGCGCACCCAGCCGGCGTCCGCCTTGAGGCGGGCGACCCGCACCACATAGTCGTGCGGCGTCTCGCCGGGCAGCTGCGACTCGTCGAAATCCGCGCTGCGCCCCGGCCCCTCGCGCAGCAGCAGCATCTCGAAGTTCACGCCCATCTGCTTGAGCAGGTCGCGGCGGCGCGCGCTGCGTGAGGCGAGGTAGATGTGCTTTTCGAGCGACGGCATGAGTTGTTGTTCGCCTGGTTCCGGCGCCGGCCTGCGGCGCCGCTATTCCCTGTGGTAGGGGTGGTTCTGGATCAGCGAGATCGCCCGGTAGAGCTGCTCGGCCAGCAGGACCCGCACCATCGCATGGGGCAGGGTCATGGCCGACAGCGACAGCAGCAGGTCGGCCTCCCTTTTCAGCCCCGGGTCGAGCCCGTCCGCGCTGCCGATCAGGAAGGCCGCATCGCGTCCCTCCCGCATCCATCCGGACAACTTGCGGGCGAGCTCGGCCGTCGTCAGGGCCTTTCCGCGCTCGTCCAGCGCTATTTTTACACTGCCGCCGGGCACAGCGGCAAGGATGCGGTCCTTTTCCCCGGCCAGGATGCGCCCGATGGCGGCCTGCGAGGGATTCTGCCCGCTGCGGGGGCCCGGTTTGAGTTCGACCAGCTCGATGCGGGCCTCGCGGGGCATCCGGCGGGCGTAGTCCTCGAACCCGGCGTTCACCCAGTCGGGGGCCTTGTGCCCGAGGGCCACGATGCGCAGCTTCACGGGCAGGCGGGCGTCAGAGACTGGCGGTTTCGGCGGGCGGATTGCGCCAGGCGGCGGGATGGGGGACGGGCGGGCGGCCGCCCCAGAGGGTTTCCAGGTTGTAATAGGCGCGCACGGCGGGCTGCATCACATGGACGATGATTTCCCCCAGGTCGATCAGCACCCACTCGCCGGATTTCTCGCCTTCCACCCCCTGCACCCGCGCGCCCAGCTCGCGCAGCTTGTCCTGCACGTTGTTGACCAGCGCCCGCGTCTGGCGGGTGGAATCGGCGCTGGCGATGATCATGAAGTCGAACAGGGAGGTCATTTTCCTGACGTCCAGGACGGTGATGTCCCGGGCCTTGATCTGCTCGAGGGCTTCAATGGCGGCGTGCTTGAGGGCTTCAACCTGCATCGGGTTCCTTGTAAAGATAATTGCGTCCAATGTATTCGAGTACGGCATCGGGCACCAGATACCGCGGGCTGCCGCCCGCCGCCAGTTCCGCCCGGATGGCGGTGGCCGAAACGTCGAGGCCCGTGATCTCACGGGTCAAGATGGAGCCGGCCCGGGCCGATCGCAATGCCTGCGGCCCGGTCGCCAGCCGCGAGAGATAGGCTTTCCTGAGCGGGGCGGGCAGGGCCGCCTGCATCTCCCCGATGGGGTAGCCCGGCCGGTGCGCGATGACCACGTGCGCCAGGTCGAACAGCTCCGCCCAGCGGTGCCAGGTCGTCAGCGCCGAGAAGGCGTCCGCCCCCATGAGCAGGCACAGCGGCTGGTCGCCGAAGTCGGCGCGCAGTTCGATGAGGGTGTCGAAGGTATAGGACAAGCCCGGGCGCCTGATCTCCCGGTCGTCCGCCTCGAACAGCGCATTGCCGGCGATCGCGAGGCGCACCATCTCCAGCCGGTGGCGGGCGTCGACCCTCGGAGCCTCCCGGTGGGGCGGGGTCGCGGCGGGGATGAAGCGCACGCCGCCCAGCCCGAGGGCGCCGGCGAGCTCGTGCGCGAGCCGCAGGTGCGCCACGTGGATCGGGTTGAAGGTGCCGCCCAGGATGCCGAGCGGTGCCGCGCCTCCTAGCATGCGGCGCCGCTCACCATGCAGCGGGGTCGGGAGCGGCGTGCAGGGAAATGCGCGTGGCTCCGGCGCTCAGAGCAGGACCCGGCGGATGTCCGACAGGGTCGCGGTGAGCTGGGTGATGAAGCGCGCGCCTTGCGCCCCGTCGACGGCGCGATGGTCGTATGACAGGGACAGCGGCAGCATCAGGCGCGGCACGAACTGGTTGTCCCGCCACACCGGCTTCATCGTGGACCTGGACACGCCGAGGATCGCCACCTCGGGCGCGTTGATGATCGGCGTGAAGTGGGTGCCGCCGATGCCGCCCAGGCTGGAGATCGAGAACGTGCCGCCCTGCATGTCGGCGGGGCCGAGCTTGCCGTCGCGGGCCTTGGCGCTCACCTCCGACAGCTCCTTCGCGAGCTGGAAGACGCCCTTCTGGTCCACGTCGCGGATGACGGGGACCACCAGGCCGCCCGGCGTGTCGACTGCGACGCCGATGTGGTAATAGCGCTTGAGGATCAGCGCCTCGTTGCCCGGGGCCAGGGAGGCATTGAACTCGGGGTGGTGCTTCAGCGCGGCGACCACCGCCTTCATGATGAGCGCCAGCGGCGTGAGCTTCACCCCCTGCTTCTGCGCCTCGTCGGCCATGCCCTTGCGGAAGGCTTCGAGCTCGGTGATGTCCGCCTCGTCGTTCTGCGTGACGTGCGGGATCGAGACCCAGTTGCGGTGCAGGAAGGGGCCGGAGATCTTCTTGATCCGCGACAGCGGCTGCGTTTCCACGGGGCCGAACCTGGCGAAGTCCACCTGTGGCCACGCCGGCAACCCGGGCGCCAGCCCCGCGCCGCCCCCGCCGCCGGGCTGGGCGAGCGCCGCCTTCACGAAATTCGTGACATCGTCCTTGAGGATGCGCTCCTTGGGGCCGCTGCCCTTGAGCCTGCCCAGGTCCACGCCCAGCTCGCGCGCGAAGCGCCGCACCGACGGGCTCGCGTGGGCGCGGGCAAAACCTTCCTCGTTGACCGGCGCGCCGGGAACCGGGGCCGGGGCGGCTGCCGCTTGCGCAGCGGCGACCGGGGCGGGCCTGGGTTCGGCGGGTTTCGCTTCAGCGGGTTTGGCTTCGGCCGGCCGGGGGGCGGGGGCGGCGGGTGCCGGGGCGGCCTTGGCTTCGGCCGCCGGCGCGCCGGCGTCGCCGACCTCCAGGCTCAGGATCGCCGTGCCTTCGGAGACCTTGTCGCCCAGCTTGATCTTCATTTCCCTGACCACGCCGCCGAAGGGCGCCGGCACTTCCATCGTGGCCTTGTCGGATTCCAGCGAGATCAGCGCGTCTTCCGGCTTGACCGTGTCGCCCGGCTTGACCAGGACTTCGATCACCGGGATGTTCTTGAAGTCGCCGATGTCGGGTACGAGAACGTCTCTGAGGCTGCCCATGTTCTGTTCTGCTGTGACTAGGAGTTCGTGAATGAGTGATTGAGTGAATGAGTGAATGAGCAAAGGCCTCGAAGGAGACTTCCCCCTTTAGCCCCTTCCCCCTTCGCGCCTTCACCCATTTGCTAGACCGTGACCGGATTCGGCTTCGACGGATCGATGCCGTACTTCTTGATGGCGGCGCCGACCGTGGCGGCGGGGACCTTCTTTTCCCCGGCGAGCGCCTTGAGCGCGGCGACCGTGACGTAGTAGCGGTCCACCTCGAAGAACTTGCGCAGCTGGCGGCGGTAGTCGGAGCGCCCGAAGCCGTCGGTGCCGAGCACCACGTAGGTCTTGTCGATGAAGGGCCGGATCTGGTCGGCAAACAGCTTCATGTAGTCGGTCGCGGCGACCACCGGGCCGGGCGCGCCGTTGAGGCATTTGCCGACATGGGTCTCGCGCGGCTTGTCCTCGGGATGCAGCAGGTTCCAGCGCTGCACGTCGAGGCCCTCGCGCCGCAGCTCGTTGAAGCTGGTGGCGCTCCACACGTCGGCGGCCACGCCGAAATCCTTCTCCAGCAGCCCCTGCGCCGCGATGACCTCGCGCAGGATCGAGCCGCAGCCCAGAAGCTGCACGCGCGGCGCGTCCTTCTTGCCCTTGCCCTCGGAGAGCCGGTACAGCCCCTTGAGGATGCCCTCCTCGGCGCCCCTGGGCAGCGCCGGATGCGGGTAGTTTTCGTTGAGCAGCGTCAGGTAGTAGAAGACGTCCTGCTGCTCCACGTACATGCGGCGCAGGCCGTCCTGGATGATGACGGCGACCTCGTAGGCGAACGTCGGGTCGTAGGCGACGCAGTTGGGGATGGTCGAGGCGAGGATGTGGCTGTGGCCGTCCTCGTGCTGCAGGCCCTCGCCGTTGAGCGTCGTGCGCCCGGAGGTGCCGCCCAGCATGAAGCCGCGGGCGCGCTGGTCGCCGGCGGCCCAGGCGAGGTCGCCCACGCGCTGGAATCCGAACATCGAGTAGTAGATGAAGAAGGGGATCATCGACACGCCGTGCGTCGAGTACGACGTCGCGGCGGCGATCCAGGAGGACATGGCGCCCGGTTCGTTGATGCCTTCCTGCAGGATCTGGCCGTGCTTGTCCTCCTTGTAGAACATCAGCTGCTCGGCGTCCTGCGGCGTGTAGAGCTGGCCCACGGAAGACCAGATCCCGAGCTGCCGGAACATGCCCTCCATGCCGAAGGTGCGTGACTCGTCCGGCACGATCGGCACCACGCGCTTGCCGATGGCCTTGTCCTTCACCAGGATGTTGAGCAGGCGCACGAACGCCATCGTGGTGGACAATTCCCGCTCCTCGGAGCTCTTGAGCAGCGCCTCGAAGGCGGACAGCGGCGGGATCTCCAGCGAATCGCCCTTGCGGCGGCGCTGCGGCAGGTAGCCGCCGAGGGCTTCGCGGTGCTTGCGCATGTACTCCAGTTCGGGGGAGCCTTCCGGGAACCTGAGGTAGGGGATCTCCTCGACCTTGTCGTCCGGCACCGGCAGGTTGAAGCGGTCGCGGAACGTCTTGAGCGAGGTCGTCCCCATTTTTTTCTGCTGGTGGGTGATGTTCTGCGCCTCGCCCGCCTCGCCCATGCCGTAGCCCTTGATAGTCTTGGCGAGGATGACGGTGGGCTGGCCGGCATGCTTCACGGCGGCGGCGTACGCGGCATAGATCTTGTGCGGGTCATGGCCACCGCGGTTCAGGCGCCAGATGTCGTCGTCGGACATGTTGGCGACCATCTCGAGCAGCTCGGGGTACTTGCCGAAGAAGTGCTTGCGCACGTAGGCGCCGTCCTTCGACTTGAAGGTCTGGTATTCGCCGTCGACGGCTTCCATCATGCGCCGCTGCAGCAGGCCGGACTTGTCGCGTGCGAGGAGCGGATCCCAGTAGGAGCCCCAGACCAGCTTGATGACGTTCCAGCCGGCGCCGCGGAAGTCGGACTCCAGCTCCTGGATGATCTTGCCGTTGCCGCGGACCGGGCCGTCGAGGCGTTGCAGGTTGCAGTTCACGACGAAGATCAGGTTGTCGAGCCGTTCCCGGGCGGCCACGCCGATCGCCCCCATGGACTCGGGCTCGTCGACCTCGCCGTCGCCCAGGAAGCACCAGACCTTGCGGCCCTCGGTCTCGAGGATGCCGCGGTCCTGCAGGTACTTCATGAAGCGCGCCTGGTAGATCGCCATGAGCGGGCCCAGGCCCATCGACACCGTCGGGAACTGCCAGAAATCCGGCATCAGCCACGGATGCGGGTAGGAGGACAGGCCCTTGCCGCCCACTTCCTGGCGGAAGTGGTCCATCTGCTCCTCGGTCAGGCGCCCGAGCATGAAGGCGCGGGCATAGATGCCCGGCGCGGAGTGGCCCTGCACGAACACCAGGTCCCCGCCGTGGTTGGCCGACGGCGCATGCCAGAAATGGTTGAAGCCGACGTCGTACAGCGTGGCGGCGGAAGCGAAGCTGGCGATGTGGCCGCCCAGCTCCGACGACTGCTTGTTTGCGCGCACGACCATGGCGGCCGCGTTCCAGCGCACGTAGGAGCGGATGCGGTGCTCGAGCTCGTGGTCGCCGGGAGAGCGCGCCTCCTGGCCGGGCGGGATGGTGTTGATGTAGGCCGTGTTGGCGCTGAAGGGCAGGTAGGCCCCGGAGCGCCGCGCCTTCTCGATCAGCTGCTCGAGGAGGTAGTGGGCGCGTTCCGGCCCCTCATGCTCGAGCACGCCGTCGAGGGCGTCCAGCCATTCGTTGGTTTCCTGCGGATCGTCGTCCGGAAGCGCGGCCATAAGATTTTCTGCCCTTGGTCAGGTATTCCGGGGCTTGGCGGCGCTTGTGGCGCCGGCCCGGAGGGGAATGAAAAAATTATAGCACCGGGGTCGTGGAAGCGGCCCTCAGGGGGTGGCGCTGCAGTGCATCATCGCAAGCCGGTCACTTCGGGGCCGGCGGGATCCGGCCCATGAGGTAGAACTCGTCGTTGGCGCGCATCCCGATGAGGTGCGCCATGCGGTTGGACAGCGCGAAGAACGCGGTGATGCCGCCGATGTCCCAGATGTCCTCGTCCGTGAAGCCGTGCGCCTTCAGCGCCTCGTGGTCCGCCGGCGCAAGGGCCTCCGGGGTGCGTGCCAGCTTGATCGCGAAGTCCAGCATCGCCTTCTGCCGGGGCGTGATGTCGGCCTTTGCATGGTCGATGGCCACCTGGTCGGCGATCTGCGGGTTCTTCGCGTAGATGCGCAGGATCGCGCCGTGGGCGATGACGCAGTACTGGCAGTGGTTCACGCCACTGGTGGCGACCACGATCATTTCGCGCTCGGCCTTGGTGAGGGCGGAGTCGCGCAGCATCAGCGCGTCGTGGTAGGCGAAAAACGCGCGAAATTCATCGGGCCGGTGCGCGAGCGTCAGGAAGACGTTCGG
>DASZQJ010000102.1:0-30236 GCA_035549715.1 Burkholderiales bacterium | reverse complement strand
ATCGCGCGTCAGCAACGGCCAACCCTCCACGGCTGCGTGCGCGCCAATGAAGAAGTCGGAGAGCACACCCGTTCGCGTCCCACCGAGTTTGCGATATTTCTGGAACGCTTTGCCGGCGAGCAAAAGTGCCGGTTTCGGAATCACAGCGTGCTGCAAGCCCAGCCCCGAAACTGCGGCATCGATGCGATCGACGGAATCGAAACGAACCGACAGTTCGGCATATATGATGTCATTGATGAACACCTGACCTGATCCCAATGCGCTTTCCAGCGCAGCTTGTGACCGGTCAGCCCAGTTCGGATCGTCGTTGAGAATGTCGAACAGCACGCTGGTGTCGACGAGGATCATTCCTCAGTCTTCACCGCGAAGCATCGCCAGCAACTCGTCCGTCGATGGGCCGCCCTTCAAGCTGCCGCGCAACCTGGCGAAGCGGCTGACGGGCGGCTTGCCCTCCCGGCGTATCAGCGCCTTGCCGTTGCCCTGATATTCAAACGCCACCTTGCTGCCCGGCTTGAGTCCCAGGGCTTCGCGCATGCGTTTGGGGATCGTTACCTGCCCCTTGCTGGTCATCGTGGTCATGGCGGTATTACCAATATTTTCTCCGGTAATACTATCATAACCCCTCGGGGGGAGGGAAGCGGCCTAATCCTTCGCCCGCTCCACATAGGAGCCGTCTTCGGTGAGCACGACAATGCGCGTGCCGGCGGTGATGTGCGTCGGCACCATGGTGCGCACGCCGTTGGACAGCACCGCCGGCTTGAACGAGCCGGACGCCGTCTGACCCTTCACCACCGGCTCCGTCTCGGTCACTTCGAGCGTGACGCGCTGCGGCAGTTCGATGGACACGGGCGTCCCGTTGAAGCTCGCGAGCCTGACCTCCATGCCTTCCTGAAGATAGGCCGCCATGTCGCCCAGGATGTCGGGGCCGACATGGACCTGGTCGAAGGTCTCCGGCTGCATGAAGACGTAGTGCTCGCCATCCTGATAGAGGTAGGAATAGGTCTGGTATTCGATGAACGCCTTTTCGAGGCTGTCGGTGGTCTTGTAGCGTTCGGCGATCTTTACCCCGTCGGAAATGCGGCGCATTTCGAGCTGGGTCACCGGCGTGCCCTTGCCGGGATAGATGTTCTCGGCCGACACCACGATATATAGCTTGCCGTCCTTCTCGATGACATTGCCTTTGCGGACATTGCTGGCGATAACCGAAACCACGCGCGACCTCTCAGGATTGGGTGGCGGGCGTATAGCAGGCTCGCTTGTGATGACCAAGCCAGACTTTGAATGGTGGAACAACCAAAAGGTTCTCCCTCGCCCCCTTTAGGGGGAGAGGGCAGGGGTGAGGGGGCTTTCTCCGTCCTGCCCCACCCCCTCACCCTCTCCCCCGATTCCGGGGGAGAGGGCACGGTCTAGTTATGTCGCCCTGGTGGGGCAGGGATCGTCATGCCGACCGCCGCCCGGCGCTGATCCAGCGCGGGCGAATTACCCGCGCGTTGCGAGCGTGGTTCGAGGGGCAGGGCTTCACGGAAGTGGAGTGCGGCGCCCTCGTCGTCTCGCCGGGCAACGAGGCGCACCTGCACGCGTTCCGGACCGAGGCGCTCACCACGGCCGGCGAGAGTCGCGCCCTTTATCTGCACACCTCGCCGGAGTTCGCGTGCAAGAAGCTGCTCGCCGCGGGCGAGACGCGCATCTTCGATTTCGCGCGCGTGTTCCGCAACCGCGAGCGCGGGGCGCTGCATGCGCCGGAGTTCACAATGCTGGAATGGTATCGAGCGAACGAGGCTTACGAGCGTGTGATCGCGGACACGCTGGCGCTGGTGAGACTGGCGGCGGACACGACCGGGGCGAAGACGTTTGTCTGGAAGGATCGCATCTGCGATCCGCGGGCAGAGGCGCAGCGGATGACGGTGGCGGACGCCTTCACGCATCATGCCGGGATCGACCTGCTCGGCGCCTTGAACGAAAAGGGCGAAGGCCGGCGCGACATCCTCGCCACCAGGGCGCGCCGCGCAGGCTTCGATGTCGCGGACAACGACAACTGGGCCGACATCTTTTCGAAGATTTTGGTCGCGCGCGTCGAACCGAGGCTCGGCATCGGGCAGCCGACCGTGCTCTGCGAATATCCGCGCTGCGAGGCGGCGCTCGCCCGCGCCTCGGCGCGAGACCCGCGCGTCGCCGAGCGCTTCGAGCTTTATGTGTGCGGCGTCGAACTCGCCAACGGTTTCGGCGAACTCACCGATCCCGTCGAACAGCGCGCGCGCTTCGAATCCGAGATGGCCGAGAAACAGCGCGTCTATGGCGAGCGCTATCCGATCGACGAAGACTTTCTGGCGGCGCTCGCGCACATGCCGCCCGCCAGCGGCGTCGCCATGGGCTTCGAAAGGTTGGTTATGCTGGCCGCCGGCGCGCGCAGGATTGACGACGTGTTGTGGACACCGGCGCCGTAACTCACTTGTTATCCCCGGCGAGGCCTGAGCTGCTGCCTTTTCTTGTCATTCCCGGCCGAGCGAGCGCGAAGCGTGAGCGAGGGGAAGGGAACCCAACTTGGTTCGCGCGGTGCGCAAAGTTGGGTCCCCTTCCCTCGCATCGCTGCGCGATGCTCGCCGGGGATGACAATTGGATTGTGTGCGGCGAGCGTTACCGCTGCGTGATGTGCCAGAGTACGCCGGACGGATCGATCAGGTAGGCGACACGCAGGCCCCAGGGCTGCATCGCGGGTGCTTTCGGCGGCGGGACGCCGAACGCTCCGGGAAGGTCGAGGCATTCGATATGCGTCCACCACGCGTCGAGGTCGTCGACGACCAGTTGGATCATCGAATTCTCTGCCCATTCCTTCTGATAGTAGTTCTGCAGAAGAAAGCCACCATCGCCGATCCTGTAGATCGCGACGTCGTCGTCGTGATGGCCTTTCTCAAAACCGAGCGCTTCGTAGAAGCGTTGAGACAGCGCAAAGTCCTTCGCCGGCAGGAATGGACGCGCGACGTCGGAACTGCGCTTGACGTCGCTCATCGCCGTCACATCCGCGCCGGGGCTTCGTGCTTGCCCTTGAAGAAGGCGCTGATCTTGTGACGGGTCTGTTCCCACCATACGACGCGGCCGTTGGTCACCCAGTTGAGCTGGATCACCTTGCGCGGGCCTTCGAACGCCTCGAAGCCGTGCCAGGCGTTGGGCTGGTTCTTGAACACGAGCAATGTGCCTTCGTCCGGCGGGACCTCGGCCGCGACATCGTTGAGATTGTCGGGCGAACGCAAGAGGCGAAGCCGGCCCTTCTCGCTCTCCCACTTGCCGTTCATGTAGATCAGCACGGTGATGAGCTTGGTCACGCTGTCGGTGTGGATGTGGCCGTCGCGCGCCGAGCTCCAGCCGCGCACCGTGACCATGGTCGGGCGCGTCGAAAGATCGATGTCGAACTTCTCCGCCACGGCGGCCCTGAATTCCGGCCCGCGAATGGCATCCATGAACGCCCGGAACGCCGGGCCGTAATGCAAAGTCGGCAGCGGAAAGCTTCCCGGATGCGTCACCAGCGGGAAATCGCGCTCGATCCCGGGGATGGCTTCCTCGCGCACGAAGCCCGGCGCCATGATGTAGGGGAACGGATCGTCCACGCGCCTCGCGCGCCGCACCGCATCGATGTCGATGGGCGAATGCGCCGTCATTCAGCGATAGCCGGCGTTGACGCCGGCCAGCGCCGCCGAGCCGGGGCACAGCTCCTTTTCGCCGAGGCGGTTGAGGGGCGCTGCGACCGTATTCAGATGCGCGTGCAGGTCGTCCGGCTCCGGATCGACATAGAGCAGGCCCGTCACGATTTCGCCCGCGGCCTGCCGCTCCTGAAGATGGCTGAGAGCGGCGATGCGGTCGGTCGGGTCGTAGTCGGCGTGCAGCTTGGCGAGCTTGATGAACGAGCCGTCGTGCTGGCGCACGACTTCGGTCGTTCCGGGCTCGAAGTCGACCTTGATCTCCTCGCGCGCGGGAATGACGTCGATGCGGTTCATCGCGTCGTTATGCTCGCGCACATAGTCGAAGCTCTTGGTCGAACCCACATGATTGTTGAACTGCACGCAGGGGCTGATGACGTCGAGCACCGCCGCGCCCTTGTGCGCAAGCCCCGCCTTGATCAGCGGGATGAGCTGATGCTTGTCGCCCGAGAAGCTGCGCGCGACGAAGCTGGCGCCCAGGACCAGCGCCAGCGCCACAAGATCGATGGCGGAATCGGCGTTGGCCGCGCCGGATTTCGACTTCGAGCCCTTGTCGGCGGTGGCGGAGAACTGGCCCTTGGTCAGGCCGTAGACCCCGTTGTTCTCGCAGATATAGAGCATGTTCACGCCGCGGCGGATGCAATGGGCGAACTGGCCAAGGCCGATCGAGGCGCTGTCGCCGTCGCCCGAGACGCCGAGATAGATAAGATCGCGGTTGGCGAGATTGGCGCCCGTGAGCACGCTCGGCATGCGCCCGTGCACGGCGTTGAATCCGTGGCTTTGCCCCAGGAAATAGTCCGGCGTTTTCGACGAGCAGCCGATGCCCGAAAGCTTCGCCACGCGATGCGGCTCGATATCCAGCTCGAAACAGGCCTGGATGAGCGCGGCGCTGATCGAATCGTGCCCGCAGCCGGCGCACAGCGTCGAGATGCGGCCCTCATAGTCGCGATGCGTGAAGCCGAGCGCGTTCTTGGCAAGGCCCGGATGATGCAGCTTGGGTTTTGCGATGTAGGTCATGCTGTCTGTCCTGCGCCGTCATCCTTCGAGGGCCGCTTCGCGGCCGCCTCAGGATGACGATTTGATGGATGTATTTTTACCGGAAGAAGCGCGTCACCCTGAGGCGCGACCCCGGCCTTGCGCCGGGGGAGCCTCGAAGGGCGACGCGCGCTTGGCCGCTTCGCCAATACTTTCATTGATCCCCAATCCCTGCGGATCAAGGCTTCTTTTTTTTCGCGACGCCAGCCCTTTATCCGGCGTTCGCACTCTTGCGCATCACGCAAATCGATGAACTGCTCCGCCCAGACCAGGATCACCGGTCTTCGCGAATGTGTATAACCTTCGAATCTACCGTCGTTGTGCTCGCCAACACGAATTTCAACGTCGTCATAGGACGTTGAGCCGACATAGTAGCTGCTGTCGGAGCATCGGAGCATATACGCCCAGCCGCTCACTCCGCCGCCTCCTTGCGCGTCACGTTGAGGCGCTCGGCGATGGCGCCGTGAATGAACCGCGCGGTGATCGGCGTTCCGTCGTAATGCAAGATCGAGATGAAGCGCGCCGGGTCGATGGCGCATTCGTTGACGATGAGCTTCATCATCTGCGCATCGCGGTTCTGCTCGACCACGAACACCTGCTCGTGCGCGTTGATGAACTCCGCGACTGCGTCCGCGAACGGAAAGGCGCGGATGCGCATGAGATCGAGCCCGAGACCTTCGGCGCCGAGGCTCTCGAACGCTTCGTCCATCGCCGCCGACGTCGAGCCGTAATAGATCACGCCGTATTTCGATTTCTCTCCGGCCTTGCGGATGACCGGCGCGGGCGCGAGCGATTTGGCGGTCTCGAACTTGCGCAAGAGTCGCTGCATAACCTCGGTGTAGTCGGCGCCGGATTCGCTATAGACGGCGTAGGCGTTGTGCGAAGAGCCGCGGGTGAAATAGGCGCCTTTCGTCGGATGTTCGCCGGGCAGCGTGCGATAGGGAATGGCGTCGCCGTCGACATCAAGATAGCGGGCGAAGGACTTTCCGGCCTCGAGGTCCGCCGCGGTCATGATCTTGCCGCGGTCGTAGACGCGGGCGTCATCCCAGGAAAGCGGCCGGCACAGCCAGTCGTTCATGCCGATGTCGAGGTCCATCATCACGAAGATCGGCGTCTGCAGCCGCTCGGCGAGGTCGAAGGCCTGCGCGGCGAAGTCGAAGCTCTCGCGCGGATCCTCCGGGAAGATCATCACATGCTTGGTGTCGCCATGGCTGGCGTAGGCCGCCAGCAGGATGTCGGACTGCTGCGTGCGCGTCGGCATGCCGGTCGAGGGCCCGCCGCGCTGGATGTCGAACACCACGGCGGGGATTTCGGCGTAATAGGCGAAGCCGAAGAACTCCTGCATCAGCGAAATGCCCGGGCCGGACGTTGCGGTGAAGGCGCGCGCGCCGTTCCAGCCCGCGCCCAGCACCATGCCGATGGCCGCAATCTCGTCCTCGGCCTGCACGATCGCGAACTTGTTCTGGCCGGTGACGGGGTCGACCCGGAACTTCTTGCAATGAGCGGTGAAGGCTTCGGCCAGCGAGGTGGACGGCGTGATCGGATACCAGGCGCAGACCGTCGCCCCGCCATAGACCGCGCCGAGGCCGGCCGCGTCGTTGCCGGCGATGAAGATGCGATCGCCCACCTTGTCGGAGCGGGCGACCGTCAGCCCGCAGGCGCCCTTGAGGGTCTTCTCGGCGTAGTCGTGGCCCAGGCGCAGCGCCCGACCGTTGAGGTCGATGAGCTTGGCTTTGCCTTTGAACTGCTTGACCAGAAGCTCGTCGATGGCCGCAAGGTCGAGCCCGAGAAGGGAGGCGAGCGCGCCGACATAGACGATGTTTTTCAGCAGCTGCCGCTCGCGCGGGATCGTGCCTTCCATCGAATTGGCGAGCTGGGTGAAGGGAACGCCGAGCGCGGCGACGTCGCCGCGGAGCTTCTGTCCGGTGAGCGGCTTGGTCGAGTCGTAGAGCATGTAGCCGCCCGGCTCGATCTCGGCGACGTCGCGGTTCCAGGTCTGCGGGTTCATCAGCACGGCGAGATCGACGCCGCCGCGCCGGCCGAGCCATCCTCCGCCCGACACGCGCACCTCGTACCAGGTAGGCAGGCCCTGGATGTTCGAAGGAAAGATGTTTCGCGTCGCCACCGGCACGCCCATGCGCAGCACCGCGCGGGCGAAGAGTTCGTTGGCCGAGGCCGAGCCCGAACCGTTGACGTTGGCGAACTTGACGACGAAGTCGTTGGTGGAGGTGATTTGCTTCATCGTCCGCAGGCCTGCGCCGTCTCCAGATAGAACTTCTGCATGTCCCACGCGCCGGTGGGGCAGCGCTCGGCGCACAGCCCGCAATGCAGGCAGACATCCTCGTCCTTCACCATCACGCGCCCGGTCTTGAGATAGTCCGAGACGTAAAGGTCCTGCGTCTTGGGATTGTTGGTCGGCGCCGTCAGATGCGTGCGCAGAACGTCTTCGGGATCGTTCTCCGTGAAGGTGATGCAGTCCACCGGGCAGATGTCGACGCAGGCGTCGCACTCGATGCAGAGGTTTTTCTCGAACACCGTCTCGACGTCGCAGTTGAGGCAGCGCTGCGCCTCCTTGAAGCCGAGCTCCTTGGTGAAGCCGAGCTCGACTTCCATGTTGACGTTGTTGAGCGTCAATTCGTGCGGCGCGTGCGGCACCTTGAAACGAAGGTCCAGCGACACGTCGTTGTCATAGGACCATTCGTGAATGCCCATCTTCTGGCTCGCCAGCGTGTGCGGATCGGGCGGGCGCTTCTTAACGTCCTGGCCGCGGCAAAGAAGATCGATGGAGACGGCGGCCGCATGGCCATGGGCCACCGCCCAGATGATGTTCTTCGGGCCGAACGCCGCATCGCCGCCGAAGAAGACTTTCGGATTGGTCGACTGATAGGTGACGGGATCGACGACCGGCATGTCCCACTTGTCGAATTCGAGACCGATGTCGCGTTCGATCCAGGGAAAGGCGTTCTCCTGGCCGACGGCGACCAGCACGTCGTCGCATTCCATGTGCACATCCGGCTCGCCGGTCGGCGCGAGATTGCGACGGCCCTTGGCGTCGTACTCGGCCTTGACCTTTTGGAACAGAACGCCGGTGAGCTTGCCATTCTTGTGGGTGAATTCCCTGGGCACGAGGAAATTCAGGATCGGAATGCCTTCGCTCATGGCGTCGTCCTTCTCCCATGGCGAGGCCTTCATCTCCTCGAAACCGGAGCGGACGACGACTTTCACATCCTCGCCGCCGAGCCGGCGCGAGGTGCGGCAGCAATCCATCGCGGTGTTGCCGCCGCCCAGCACGATGACGCGCCTGCCGATCCTGTCGACGTGGCCGAACGACACGGAGGACAGCCAGTCGATGCCGATGTGGATGTTCTTCGCCGCCTCCCGGCGCCCGGGGATGTCGAGGTCGCGCCCGCGCGGCGCGCCGGAGCCGACGAACACGGCGTCGTAGCCTTCGGCGAGCAGCTTCTTCATGCTGTCGATGCGCACTCCGCCCCGGAATTCGACGCCGGTGCCGAGCGCGTAGCCGACCTCCTCGTCGATGACTTCCTCGGGCAGGCGGAAACGCGGGATCTGGCTGCGGATCATGCCGCCGGCTTTCGGATCCTGGTCGAAGACCGTGACCTGGTAGCCGAGCGGCGCCAGGTCGCGGGCCACCGTCAGGGACGCAGGGCCCGCGCCGATGCAGGCAATGCGCTTGCCGTTGCCTTTTTCCGCGGGCTGGGGCAGGCGCGCCCGGATGTCGCCCTTGTTGTCCGCGGCGACGCGCTTGAGGCGGCAGATGGCGACGGGCTCGGGCTTGGGCTGGTTGTGCTCCTCGACCCGCCCGCGCCGGCAGGCCGGCTCACAGGGCCGGTCGCAGGTGCGGCCGAGGATGCCGGGGAAGACGTTGGATTTCCAGTTGATCATGTAGGCATCGCCGTAGCGGCCTGCAGCGATCAAGCGGATGTATTCGGGAACGGGGGTATGCGCCGGGCAGGCCCACTGACAGTCCACCACCTTGTGGAAGTAGTCGGGTGCCGCGATATCGGTGGGCTTCAAGTCTCTCCTCCGGGCGGGCGCCAGCGATGAGGGTTTCGCACCGCCCGGTCCGGACCTGACTGGCCACAAAAACCTTCTGTATGCGGGTCTTGGCTGCCCAAAATTCCGGCTAGTGTAGCGCGTTGTTACCGCTGCGTTAACGATCCTGCCCGTCGAGGACCAGGGAAGCCAGCCCGTCGGCCAGCTTGGGCTCGAACCAGGTGGACTTGGGCGGCATGACTTCCCCGGCATCCGCCACCGCCATCAGGTCCTGCATGCGGGTCGGGTGCAGGGAAAAGGCGGCTGCCATCTCGCCGCCGTCAACGCGCTTCTCGAGCTCCGGCAGGCCGCGGATGCCGCCCACGAAGTCGATGCGCTTGTCGCGGCGCGGGTCGCGGATGCCCAGCAGCGGGGAGAGCACCCGGTCGGCCAGCAGGCTCACGTCCAGGCGCCCGACCGGGTCGCCGGCGGGAACCCGGTCGGCGTGGATCGTCAGCCGGTACCACTGGCCCGGCAGGTAAAGCCCGAATTCGCCGGGCCGGGCGGGGGACACGGGGCGCGGCGACGCCTGGACGGCGAAGCCCTCGCCGAGCCGGGCTACGAAGGCCGCGCGGTCCAGCCCGTGCAAGTCGGTCACGACCCGGTTGTACGGCAGGATCTGCATCTGGTGGTGGGGGAAGGCCACCGAGAGGAAGCGCTCGGCGCCCGCCTGCTTGCCACGCCGCGCTGCAGCAACCCGTGAAGCCGCCGCCGAGCGGTGGTGGCCGTCGGCGATGTAGAGCGCCGGCATGGCATCGAAGGCTTGCGTCAGGGCATCGATCTCCGCCGCGCCCGCGATTCGCCACAGCGTGTGGCGCACGCCGGTGTCGGCCGTCACGTCCGCGACCGGCGCCTGGCCGGCGGCGCGGGCGAGGACCTGGTCGACTGCGGGCGCGTCCGGATAGGCCAGCAGCACCGGTCCGGTCTGGGCATTCAGCGCCTCGATCTGGCGCACCCGGTCGTCCTCCTTGTCGGGGCGCGTGAACTCGTGCTTGCGGATGCGGTTGCTGTCGTAGTCGGCCACCGAAGCGGCGGCCACGAGGCCGGTCTGCGCATGCGAGCCCATGACCAGGCGATACGCGTAGTAGGCGGGCTGCGCATCGCGCACGAGCACGCCCTCCCCCACCATGCGCCCGAGGTTCTCGGCGGCCTTCGCGTAGACGGGGGCCGAGTAGGGGTCGGTTCCCGGCGCGAGGTCGATCTCGGGCTTGGAGATGTGCAGGAAGCTCCACGGGCGGCCCCTGGCGCGCGCCCGCGCCTCCTCGGTGGACAGCACGTCGTAGGGGGGCGCCGCCACCTCGGCGGCCTTGCCCGGCGCCGGCAGCAGCGCACGGAAGGGCTGGATCAGGGACATGGAAACTCAACCTCCGCCTCTCTCCAACTTTCTCCCGCCGGGGGAGAGAGGGTATTGAAGCTCGAATGCATCGAATCTCCCTCTCCCCTCGCGGGCGAGGGGCGGGGAGAGGGGATCAGCCGTGCTTGAAGACGATGGTCTTGGTCTGCGAGAACTCGTGCAGCGCCTCGAAGCCCTTCTCGCGGCCATGGCCGCTTTTCTTGACCCCGCCGAAGGGCAGCTCGATGCCGCCGCCGGCGCCGTAGCCGTTCACGAACACCTGGCCGCAGTGCATCTTTTTCGCCACGCGCATCTGGCGGCCGCCGTCGCGCGTCCAGATGCCGGCCACCAGGCCGTAATCGGTCGAGTTGGCCAGCCGGATCGCGTCGGCCTCGTCCTCGAAGGGGATGATCGACAGCACCGGCCCGAACACTTCCTCGCAGGCAAGGCGGTTCTCGCGCGGCACCGGCCCGAACAGCACCGGCGCGACGTAGTAGCCGCCCGCGGGCGTGCCCTCGGCGATCTGCGCCTCGGCCAGCACCGGGACGCCGTCCTTTTTCGCCTGCTCGATGAAGCCCTGCACGCGCTTTCTCTGGTTGGCGGAAATCATCGGCCCGCAGTCGAGGTCCATGGCGTGGCTGCCGACGCGCAGCTGCCGGAAGCGCGCGCTCACGGCGGCGACGAAGCGGTCGTGGATGGACTTCTGCACCAGGACGCGGCTGCCCGCGGAGCAGGTCTGGCCGCCGTTCTGGACGATGGCGTTCACCACCACCGGCACGACGGCGTCGAAATCCGCGTCCTCGAACACGATCTGCGGCGACTTGCCGCCGAGCTCGAGCGTGCAGCCGATGTGGTTCTCGGCCGCCGCCTTCTGCACCAGCGTGCCCACTTCGGGCGAGCCGGTGAAGGACAGGAAATTGATGTCGGGATGCGCCGCCAGCGCAGCGCCCGCCTCTTCGCCCAGGCCGGTGACGACGTTGAGCGCGCCGGGCGGGAAGCCCGCTTCCTGGGCGAGCTGCGCCATGCGCAGCGGCGCCACGCAGGCATCCTCGGCCGGCTTCATCACCACCGCGTTGCCCATCGCGAGCGCCGGGGCGACGCTGCGTCCGAACATCTGCGCCGGGTAGTTCCAGGGAATGATGTGGCCAGTGACGCCCTTGGGCTCGCGCAGGATCGTGACCAGGTAACCGTCGAGGAAGGGGATGGTCTCGCCGTGCACCTTGTCGGCCGCCCCGCCGTAGTACTCGAAGTAGCGCGCGGCGGCCGTGATGTCGGCGCGCGCCTGCTTCATCGGCTTGCCGCAATCCCGGGCTTCCAGCTGCGCGAGCTCCTCGTGGTGGGCCGTGATCGCCTCGCCCAGCTTCGTGAGCAGGCGGCCGCGCTCGGTGGCGGTGAGCCTGCCCCAGGCGCCTTGCGCATAGGCGTGGCGCGCGGCCTTGACGGCGGCATCCACGTCGGCGGCCGTGCCGCGCGCGATGGTGGCGAAGGGCTGGCCGTCGCTGGGGCTGACCATGTCGAGGGTGCGGCCGTCCGAGGCGGCCTGCCACCTGCCGTCGATCAGGTTCTGCCAGGCGGGGGATTTCTCTTCGGCGGCTTTCCTCGCCGCGTTGCTGACGCTCATGCCTTGCTCCTCCGTGAATGGTGCGTTCGCGAATCGCGAACGGCTTCCTTGACGGCTTTCATTCTACCCGCGCCGCCTTGCTCCCACTTCACGGCCCCGCCGCCGCGGCGCACCTAGGGGCGGATGTAGACGTAACCCTCGCGCGCCTGCAGCCGGGCGATCTCGGCCACGCCGGAGGGCACGACCTGCACCTTGTCGACGAGGTCGCCCCTGGCGATCTTGAGGGCATTCATCGTGTTCTGGCACATGCGGAACTCGACGCCGCGCGCGGTGAGCTGCTCCACCCATTCCGCGTAAGGCTTGCCGGTCGCGTCCTGGGCGCCGAACACGAACGCCTTCACGCCGCGCGAGAGCGCGACCACCACGATCCTGGCGCCCGGGTCGGCGGCAAGCTGGTTGGACGCGTTCATCATGGCTAGCATCGCGTTCTGGTCGTCGGTCAGGTGGTACACGGCCTTGATGGGTTCCTCGGCCAGGGCGGAAAGGGACAGCAGCGTCGCCGCCAGCAGGGCGAGCAGGTTGCGGATCGGTCGGGTCATGGGCGTTCCTCCAGGAGTCCAAGCTGCGCAAGGTCCCGGCGCAGCGCCTCGGGGTTGCGGAAATGCAGCGCATGCAGGCCGGCATTGCGGCCGGCTTCCACGTTGTGCAGGCTGTCGTCGATGAACACGGTCCTGCGGGGCTCGAGCCGGCAGCGCCGGATCGCCAGCTCGAAGATGCGCGGGTCGGGCTTGGCGAGCCGCACCTCCCCCGACACCACGATGTCCTCGAACCAGTCGAGGAAGCCGAAGCGCTCGCGCGCGATCGGGAAGGTTTCCGCGGACCAGTTGGTGAGGGCGTACAGGCGGTGGCCGCGGTCGCGCAGCTCGCCGAGGATCTGCACCGTGCCGGGAATCTCGTCGGCGAGCATCCTGGGCCAGCCGTCGCGCCACAGCCGGATCAGGTCCGCGTGCGCCGGGTGCAGCTCGATGCGCTCGGCCACCGCCTCGTCGAACGTCTTGCCGGCGTCGATGGACCGGTTCCACTCGCCCGGCACGATCTGCTCGAGGAACCGCTCCATGGCCGCCTCGTCGCCGGCAAAGTGCTCCCGGTAGAGGTAGCGCGGGTTCCAGTCGATCAGGACCGCGCCCAGGTCGAAGAGGATCGTGTTCACCACGCTACTTCTTCGCCTTCTTCCAGGCCTCGAACTCGGCGCGCACGGCCTCGCTGGGCGGATAGGTGCCGCGCAGCGGCGCACCCGCCTTGATCTTCTCCAGCACGAAGGCCTCCAGTTCCTCGAGGTCGAGGCCCGCCTGCGCCACCTTGTCCGCCACGTGGCGGGGTACGCACACCACGCCCTCGTCGTCGCCCACCATGATGTCGCCCGGCATCACCAGCACGTCGGCGCAGCCGATGGGCACGTTCATGTCCACGGCCAGGTGCCTGTGGACGTGGGCCGGAGCCGCCATGCCGCGCGAGTACACGGGAAAATCCATCTTCTGGATGGCGGCATAGTCGCGCATGGCGCCATCCGTGACGCAGCCGGCCGCGCCACGCACCTTGATCCGGGTCATGAGGATCTCGCCGGCGGAGGCCACCGAGCTGATGCCGCGACAGTCCATCACCAGCACCTGTCCGGGCGCGATCTCGTCGATCGCCTTGCGCTGCGGGTATTCGCTGGTCGCAACCGCGTCGAAGCTCGCGAGGTCCTCGCGCGCGGGCACGAAGCGCACGGTCGCGGCCTCGCCGACCATGCGCCGGCCGGGATTGATGGGCGTGACGCCGGCGAGGTAAGTGTTGCGGAAGCCGGCCTTGAACAGCTGGGTGGCCAGCGTGGCGGTCGGGACTTCGGCCAGCCGCTTGAGGGTGTCGGGCGACACGGGGGTGGGTTTCATTTTTTGATCCGTCGGAGCCGTTGTTGCGGGAGGACCGTATCGTAGCGCACCCGTCCGCCCGCGCCCGGCGCGGTGACATAATCCGGCGCATGGTCCCGTCCGCGCGCCATGCCGCCGCCGCCACGTTCGTGCTCGCCACGCTCCTGCAAACCACGGGCTGGCTCGGCGCGGCGGTCGCGCCCGCCCTG
The DNA here is from genome assembly GCA_035549715.1 of Burkholderiales bacterium. Lineage (GTDB taxonomy): Bacteria > Pseudomonadota > Gammaproteobacteria > Burkholderiales > JACQAP01 > JACQAP01. Next base: position 16,443 of record DASZQJ010000102.1, on the reverse strand, counting down.
CCCGAGGCGGCGCTGAGCGGGGGCCGGCTCACCATCGCCGAGGCCGGCGCCGGCGCCTACCTCCAGCCCGCACCGCTGCTGGACGAGGCCGGGCGGCGCCTGTTCGCCGAAGGCCACAAGCTGTTCAACACGCACTGGGTGTTCTACTGGTTCGAGGGCGGCATGTGGGGCCGCGGCCCGACCTCCAATGCCGATTCCTGCGTGGCCTGCCACCAGGGCAACGGCCGGGGCACCGCCCAGGCGCCCACGGATGCCGCCCGTGCCGCCACGCTCGAGTGCAGCGGCCTGCCCAGGGAAATCGAACGCGACAGCCTGCCGCAGCTTGCCTGCCGGCGCGTCGAGGCCTCCCCGCTTTCGTTCATCGTGCGCCTGAGCCTGCCCGGCGAGACGGCGCACGGGGGCCCGCGCCCGCACCCGGAGTACGGGGACCAGTTGCAGACCTTCGGCGTGCCGCGCCTGCTCCCGGCCGAAGGCAGCGTTCACATCGCCTGGGACGAGCGCGTGGCCTCCCTCGCCGACGGCGAAGTGGTGCGGCTTCGCGAGCCCGCGGTGCGCATCTCCGGGGCTGCGTACGGGCCGCTCGGCCCGGACGTCATGACCTCGGCAAGGGTGGCGCCCGCACTCGTCGGCATGGGCCTGCTCGATGCCGTGCCGGATTCGACGCTGCTCGCCCTCGCCGCCCGCGCGCCCGCGGGCGGGATCCGCGGCAAGGTCAACCGGGTGTGGGACCTGGCGGCGCAAAGGCCCGCCATCGGCCGCTTCGGCCTCAAGGCCAACCATCCGAACCTGCGCCAGCAGGTCGCCGCCGCGTTCATCGGCGACATCGGGCTGTCCACCACGCTGTTCCCGGAGCAGAACTGTCCGCCGGTGCAGACGCTGTGCAAGGAGATGATGTTTGCAGGCAGCCCCGAGGTCACGCAACAACGCCTGGCCGCCGTGACCGCTTACCTGCGCACCCTGGCGGTGCCAGCCCGGCGCGGACTGGACGACCCGCAGGTGCGACGGGGCGAGGCGCTGTTCGCCGGCGCGGGCTGCGCCGAATGCCATGTTCCCGAGCTGCGCACCGGCGAGTTCCCCGAGGCCCCGTTGCTCTCGAACCAGGTGATCCACCCCTACACGGACCTGCTGCTGCACGACATGGGCGAGGGTCTTGCCGACCACCGGCCGGACTACCTCGCCGGCGGGCGCGACTGGCGCACCGCGCCGCTGTGGGGACTGGGGCTCTCGGAGACGGTGAACGGCAACGCCACCCTGCTGCACGACGGCCGTGCGCGCAATGCCGTGGAAGCCATCCTGTGGCACGGCGGGGAGGCCGCCGATGCCCGCGAGGCGTTCAGCGCCCTGCCGCGCGAGGACCGCGCGGCGCTGCTCGCCTTCCTGTCCTCGCTCTGAATCCCTACTTCAGGGATTCCTGGACCTTCGACAGTTCGATCTGGTTGATCGTCGGCCGGGACTTGGCCGACAGGGCGTCGATGTAGGTCTTTTCGCCTTCCTGGGTCTTGCGCTGGCGCATGGCGGCGACCAGGCGTCCGCGCACCTCGGCGAGCGGGCGCTGCACGGCCGGCCGGATGTCCATCATCCGGATGATGTGCCAGCCTGCCTGCGACTTGATGGGGGGGCTGATCTCGCCTTTTTTCATGCGCACGGCCACGCGGCGGATCTCCGTCACCATCTGGTCCTCGCTCACCCAGCCGATCTCGCCGCCCTTGTCCGCGCTTTCCTTGTGCGCCGAATTTTCCCTGGCGAGCCTGGCGAAGTCCGCCGGCGCCTTGGCCAGCCTGGCGCCGAGGTCGGCCGCCTTCCTTGCCACCTCGTCGGCCCTGGGCTTTTCCATGGCGTCCGGGGCGGGCAGGTAGATCTGGGCGAGCTGGTACTGCGGCGGCGCCTGCAGCTGCGCCTTGTTCTGCTCGTAGAACTGCTTGAGCTCCTCCTCGGACGGGTAGCCTTCCGGAGGCCGCGCCACGTTGCTGACATAGGAGCTGACGATGACCTGCTCCCGGGCACGCTCGATCATGGGCTGCAGCTCGGGACGCTTGTCCCAGCCTTTCTGGCGCGCTTCCGCGAGGACGGCCTTGATGATGAGCTGGTCGCGCACGGCGCGCTCCAGTTGCTGCGGATCGGTCGCCAGCTGGCGCCGGGCCTCGGGCGGCAGGCTGTCGAGGATCGCCTTGACCTCGCTGGCGCGCAGCTCGACTTCGCCCATCTTTCCGACGATGTCCTGGGCGGCGGCGGCGCCGCACAGCAGGGCGGCAGTCAGCATCGTCAGCAGGCGGGGGCTAAGGGACATGATGGGTTCTCCGGTGGATTGCGCAACGGCTGCCGGCGAAGGGCGGGCGCCTGGAATCGGGGATGGGGTATCGCGGAAGCGCGTTGCCCGGGGTTGGACACGGGGCCGGCGGATTTGATCCCTGCTGCCCGCGAAACCGCCTTCGGGGGCCGGGGCCCGGGCCGGCCCAGCCGGCCCGGGAAAGTGCCTGGACTGCGCTTACTTGAGGTGGCCGGCGACCAGCTTGGTCATCTCGAACATCGACACGGTCTTCTTGCCGCCGAAGACGTCCCTCAGCTTGTCGTCGGCGTTGATGTTGCGCTTGTTCTTGGAGTCCTGCAGGCCGTTCTTCTTGATGTAGGCCCACAGCTTCTTGGTGACTTCGGTACGGGGCAGCGGAGAGGAACCGACCACTGCGGCGAGGGACGCGCTCGGCGTCAGCGCCTTCATGAAAGCCGCGTTCGGCTTGCGCTTCGCGCCGCTCTTCTTCTTCGCAACCTTCTTCGCCTTCTTGGGAGCAGCCTTCTTCGCGGTCTTCTTCGCCTTTTTCGGCGCCGCCTTCTTGGCGGCCTTCTTCGCGGGTTTCTTTGCGGTCTTCTTCTTTGCGGCCATCGTGATGCCTCCAGTCTAAGGTTTGGTGATTTCTCGGTGCTTTGCCTTGCCAGGAGCAAAGGCACGGCGTGCAGAGAATGCCGAGTGCTCTGGGCGTTGTCAATCATTGCCTGCGTGTCTTTCATAGGAGAACGCGCGAAAAACCACACCGATGCAGCGTGCGGCGACGCGGGATGAGTTCGGCGGTGCAGCCGACGCGCGCATGGCCCGGTTCATGCGTCGCTTCCTCGACGCGCAAAATGAGGGAGAATCCCTCCGTGGCGCCGTCCCGGCCGTAGTCGGAAAGTGGCGCCGTCCCGGGCGCAGCCGGAAAGCCGCGGCGCCCGGCCGCCGCTGCCGGCGGCACCACCGGAAATCCCATATACCGCAGACATATCCGGATGCAGGTGAGCGAAGACGACAAGGAGCGCCTGGCCCGCAGGGTGCGCGCGCTCGAGACGAGGACCGGCGCCCAGGTGGTCACGGCGCTGGTGGCGCGCTCCGACGCCTATCCCGAGGTCCCCTGGAAGGCATTCGCCCTCGGCGCGGGCATCGCGGCCCTGTGCATCGCCTCGCAATCCCTGCTCGACCGCGAATGGGAAACGGGCCGCCCGGCGCTGGAGCACGCGGCGGTCATCCTCGGCGCCGGCGCCCTGCTGGCGCTGCTCTGCGTCGCCTGCGCGCCGCTCGCCCGCCTGTTCGCCGGGCGCCTGCGCCGCACCGCCGAGGTCGCCCAGCACGCGCGCGCGATGTTTTTCGACCACGCCCTCGACCGGACCCGGGGCCGCATCGGCATCCTGCTGCTCGCCAGCGAGTTCGAGCGCGAGGTGGTGTTGCTTGCCGACGACGGATTCGAGGGCAAGGTGACCGGGGCGGATTGGCAGGAACTGACGCGCCGGGTCACCCTCCTGTTGCGCCACGATGGTGCGGCCGCGGCGCTGCTCGCCGGCCTCGATGCGCTGGAGGCGCTGCTGCTGTCGAGGGGATTCTGCGGCGGGGGCGGCAACGAACTGCCCGACGCCCCGCTCGTCCAGGGACGCCGCCCATGAAGCGATGGCTCGCCGTCGTCCTTGCCGCCCTCGCCGGGCTGTGCGCCTCGCTGGCGCCGGCCCAGGTGACCGTGCCCTACCTTTCCGGGCGCATCGTCGACGAGGCCGGGCTGCTTTCCCCCGCGGTGCGCGACCGCATCTCCGCGATGCTCAAGGCGCACGAGGCGGCCACCGGCAACCAGGTCGCGGTGCTCACGCTGCCCACCCTGCAAGGCGAATCGGTGGAGGACTACGCCGTGCGGGTGTTCGAGGACTGGAAGCTCGGCCAGAAGGACAAGGACAACGGCGTGCTGGTGCTGGTGGTGCCGCAGGACCGGCGCATGCGCATCGAGGTGGGCTACGGGCTGGAGGGCGTCCTCACCGATGCCGCGGCAAGCCGCGTCATCCGCGACCTGATGACCCCGCGGTTCCGCGAGGGCAATTACGACGTGGGCATCGAGTCGGGCGTGACGGGCATCCTCCAGGTCCTCGAAGGCCGACAGCCCCGGGATCCGGAGGCCAACTGGGCCGCGCCGGCGCAATCCGGCCTGCACTTCGAAGGTGCGCCGATGCCGCTGCCGATGAAGCTCCTGGTCTGCCTGTTCGTGTTCTCCATCCTGGGGATCTTCACTTTCGTCGGCCTGGTCACGCCGGGCGGCGCGGGCTGGTTCCTCTACGTTTTCCTGGTCCCCTTCTGGTCGATGTTTCCGATGGCCATCCTCGGCAGCACCGTGGGCCTGGCGACGATCGCCGTGCACCTGGTCGGCTTCCCGGTGGGCAAGCTGCTCATCTCGCGCACCGGCTGGTACCGCAAGGCGCGGGAGGATCTGAAGACCAAGGGGTACGCCAACATCGGCGGCATGACGATCCGGCCGGGCGGAAGCGCTTCCGGCGGCTTTTCCAGCGGCGGTGGATTCTCGGGCGGCGGCGGCCGCTCGGGTGGCGGCGGGGCGAGCGGCAGCTGGTAGGCCGCGCTGCGCGAGAGGAAAGCTGAAAGGGAAAAGGTGAAAGGAACTACCCGGGGCTTCGGGCTTTCCTCTTTGACCTTTCAGCTTTCCTCTCTCGTTACTGGCTGACCGGCTTTTCCGTTTCCGCGGGGACGTGCACGATTTCCCCGGCTGGTGGCGCCGCGGGAACCGCCGGATCCGCCGGAAGCGCCACGGGTTGCACCGATTCGTCCGCCGGCTGCGCCGAGGCGGCAGGCGCCGGCTTCGCCGCCTGCGCTGCGGCGGCTGCCGCCGCAGCAGCAGCCGCCGCCGCTTCCTGCGCCGTCATCTTCTGCTTGAGGGTCTGGATCCGCGTATCGAGGTCGACGTACTGGTTGCGGGCGCGCGTGGCCGCCTCGGCCTGCGTGTGCCGCAGGTCGTCGATGGAGCCGCGCAGCACGGCGGTTTCCCGCTGGACGCCCTGGACGTCCCGCATCATCTTCAGCATCGCCTCGGAGCTGAACACCGTACGCGTCTCCTCGACCTGGGCGCGCAGCGTCTGCAGCTGCCGGGTGAGCGCCGCGCCGGCTTCCTGGTTGCCCTTCGCCTGCGCCTGCAGTGCCGCCGACTTGCGGCCCGCTTCCGCGAGTCCGGCCTCGACGGCCGCCAGGCGCTTGCCGGCCTCGGCGAGCGAGCCCGCCGCCAGGTCGAGCGAGCGCTGCTGCGCCTGCAGGCGGGTGTCGATCTCGGACAGCCGGCGGCGGATGTCGGCCAGCGCCTGGTTGCTGTCGGCGAGCTGGCGCCGCTGCTCCTCACGGGCGGCGACCAGGTTGGACAGGAAGTCGCGCCCGGTTTCCTGGGCGGTCGCGGCCTGGGAGCGCACCTGCGCCAGCGAGACTTCGAGGTCGTGCAGGGAAGACTGGGTCCGCTTGAGCTCGCTGCGCAGGTCGGCGATGGAGGACTCGCTGCGCCCGGCGTCCGCGCGCAGCGCCTGCACCGCCTGCTTCTGCTCCGCGGTCTGCACCTCGGTCTGGCGCAGCTGGTCCTGCGTCGCGCAGCCCGCGGCGAGGAGGATCGGGAAAAGACACCCGGCCGCCCTTCCGTACCGCTTCCCGAGGCCCGCAAACGAGATTCGCGAAGCCGTCACCCTTGTCCCCTCACCCCTCACGCCTCACCGGTTTCACCTCAATACTGGATGTCGGCCCGGCGGTTCTGGCGGTAGCTTGCCTCGTCCTGGCCGAAGGCCACCGGCTTCTCGGCGCCGAAGCTCACCGTCTTGATCTTCGAGCCGTCCGCACCCGCCAGCTCGAGCGCCCTTTTCACCGATTCGGCGCGACGCGCCCCCAGGGCGAGGTTGTATTCGCGGCTGCCGCGCTCGTCGCAGTTGCCCTGCACTTCCGCGCTGTAGTCGGGGTGCGCCTTCAGGAAGGCCGCATGGCCCACGATCATCGAGTCGTACTGCTCGGGAATCGCGGAGGAGTCGTACTCGAAGTAAATGCTGCGCTGGAGTGGCTGGCCGGCCATCGGTGCATCCGATGCCCCTGCCTGCCCGGACGCGGCCGTCGAGGAGGATCCCGATGCGCCGGACGTGGCGCCGCCCGCGGCGGGAGCCGCGGCGCCGGCGCCCGCAGCGGCAGCCGCCGATCCCTGCTGCGAGGCCGTCCCGGGCGCCGACGAAGCCGCCGCTTCCTCGGCGTGGCGCCGTGCGGCCTCCTCCTCGGCCAGCCGCTGCGCGTTGACCTGCTCCTCGCGCATGCGGTTGATCTCCGCTTCCTGGTCGGCGAGTTGCTGCTTGAGGCGGGCTGCTTCCTCATCGCCCTTTGCGGCTGGCTGGGCGGCCGCAGCGCCGCCGGCCGCCGGGGTGGTGGTGGCGGTGGCCGGCGCCGATGCGGAGGCGGTACCGCCGGCACTCGAGGTCACCGCATCGGCCGGTTTGCCGGATTCCGTCTTGCCGGCTTCCGCGATGGGCGCGGCATCCTGCGTACCCGAACCCGCGCCGCTCTTTTGCGTGGTCGAGCACGCCGCCAGCACCGCACACAGCAGCAGCGCGGCGGGAAGTCTTCCCAGTGAGGTGAATGGGCTGCGATTCATGGGCTGTTCCCTCCGGATTGCGCGTTTCAATTTGTATCGCGCATCCGCGCGGCATGAATCTCCGCAGCGCATGCGCACATCAGGCCGAACCTTCGCGCAATTGGGTGCGAGAGTCAACCCGACGGGGCGAGAAGGGTGGGGCGGAACCAGTACTGAGTGCTGAGTACTGAGTGCTGAGTGCTGGGTACTGAGGACTGGGTAAGGCCCGGGCCAGCCCCCTGCCCCTCACCCCTCACGACTTGCTGTTCGCATACACCACCGCGTCCAGGGCGACGCAGCCTTCGCCCCGGGCGCCGACCAGGACGGGATTGAGGTCGAGGTTCACGACGCCGGCGCCGGGATCGGCCATCACGCGGGCGACCGCAAGCACCGCGTCGCAGAAGGCGTCCACGTCGAGGGGTGGCTCGCCGCGGACCCCGTCGAGCAGCGGCGCGATCCTGAGGCGTGACAGCGCCGCCTTCACGTCCGCGGCGGCGCGCGGGGCCAGCAACACCTGGACATCGGGCATGGCTTCGACGTACTTGCCGCCGTCGCCGACCAGCACCACCGGCCCGAACACCGGATCGACGCGCGCCCCGATCATGAGCTCGCGCCGCCCCCGCGCCATGCGGGCGACGATGGCCCCGTCGAAGCGCGCACCGGCCTTGTTCAATGCTGCCTCCATGTCGGCGAACGCCGTGCGCACCGCGGCCGCATCGGCCAGCCCGAGGCGCACGAGCCCGAGCTCGCTCTTGTGGGCAACGTCGGCCGAGCAGCCCTTCACCGCGACCGGGCCGCCGAGCGCCGCCAGGGCCGCGGCCGCTTCCGCCGCGCTCCGGCACAGCCGATGCGGCACCACCGGCACGCCCGCCTTCTGCAGCAGGGCGAGGCTGTCCGCTTCGTTGAGCATCGGCGCCGGCGCCTGGGGTTGCGGCGCATGGTCCGAATGCAGGACGCGGCCGCGCGCCGCCGCCATCAGCTCGTGGTGGGAGAGGAACTGGTTGAGGGCGGCGACGGCCTCGTACTCCGTCGGGAACACGGGCAGGCCGTGCGCCTTGAACTTCGCGCCGATGCCGGGCTGGGGAATGGCGGCGACCAGGGGCTTGCCGGTGGCCTTCGCGAAATCGGCGGAATCGCGGGCGAAGGCCTCGACGTCATAGCCCTGGCCCGCCACCGGGATGCCGATCAGGAAGGCATCGGCGGCCGAATCCCTCGCGATGACCGGCAGGATCTGCGAGAACAGCCCGCTGTTGGTCAGCAGGGCCGCGGTGATGTCCACGGGATTGGTCGTCGTCGCGAAACCGGGCAGGATCCTGCCGAGCTCGCTGCGCGTTTCCACGGCGAGTTTCGCCAGCGGCATGCCCACCGAGGTAGCCGCGTCGGCCGCCATCACGCACACGGCCCCGGAATTGCTGATGGCCACCAGCCGCCGGCCCCTCGGCTTCCAGCCCTTGAGGTACATCTCCGCGCTCGCCACCAGCTCGGCGGTATCCCGCGCGCGCCAGATGCCGTGTTGGGCGAAGAAGGCGTCCACCACCCGGTCCTCGTTGGCGAGCGCCCCGGTGTGGGACCTGGCGGCTTCCTGCCCCGCGGCAGTGCGGCCGGACTTGAGCGCGATCACCGGCAGGTTGCGCGAGTGGGCGATGCGGGCGGTCTCCGCAAGGAAGTACGGGTCGGTGATGCTTTCGAGGTACAGCAGCAGCAGCTTGAGGTCCGGATCCTCCGCGACCACCGAGGCAAGCTCGGCGGCGGTGACGTCGCTGTCGTTGCCCGTCGCATGCGAATGGCGCACGCCGATGCCCCGGCTGCGCAGCAGCCCGTAAGGCACGACGCTCATCGCGCCCGACTGGCTGACCACCGCCACCGGCCCGTCCATCGGCGGCGCCTCGATGTACATGGTCGAGAACGAGAGGATCGCGCCCGTGCCGAAATTGGCGAGCCCCTGGGAGTTCGGTCCGACGACGCGCATGCCCGCCTTGTGGGCGGCATCGCGCATGCGCTTCTCCTTCGCCTTGCCCCCGACGGGGTCGGTCTCGCCGAAGCCCGAGCTCATCACCACGGTCGTGCGCACGCCCCGGGCCGCGCACTGCTCCACGGCCTCGATGGCGGCATCCCCGGCGAGCGCCACGATGGCCGCTTCGGGCGCGTCGGGCAGGTCTGCCAGCGATGGATAGGCCTTGTAGCCCAGGATCTCCGACCGCTTCGGGTTGATCGGGTAGACCGCGCCCTTGAAGCCGTGGCGGGAGAGGTAGAGGATCGGGCGCCCGCCTATCTTGTTGGCGTTTTCGGATGCCCCGATAACAGCTACCGATTTCGGGTTGAGAACGGAGCGCAGCGAGTCGCGAAGGATGTCACTCATGGCACGGAGTCAGGTCATTGAGAGGTTGATCATGGGCCGGCGGGCGAAGGCGCGCTGCCCGCAAACGGGCGGCAAGCCGCCAACGAGTCCGCGCGCCCCCGCCAATCTTGTTGGCGTTTTCGGATGCCCCGATAACGGCTACCGATTTCGGGTTGAGAACGGAGCGCAGCGAGTCGCGGAGGATGTCGGTCATGGTCTTTCAGGGCCCAAGTCAGGATCCAACGCAGAGACGCAGAGGACGCAAAGGTCGCAGAGGAAAGCAAGAACAGGCGGGATTCCAACGATTGCTGGCGACACATCCGGCTCCCGGAAAGCGACGGCGGGGAGCGGCGACCATCGAACCTTTGCTTTCCTCAGTTTATTGATCTTCTCTGCGTCCTTTGCGTCCTCTGCGCCTCTGCGTTGGGGGTAGATCAAGCTTTCACGAAGCAAGGGATTTTCCTGCCGGCGAGGTCGATGAAAGTCGCCTTCACCCGGTCCCCGATCTGCAGCGCCGGGTCGCCGTGCGCCATCAGCCGGAAGCCCTCCTCCGCGTCGACGAGCACGATGAGGTAGGGAGCGTGGGCGCGCAGCTCCTCCGTGGGCGCCCGGTGCACCAGCGTGCGGGCGTGCACGGTCCCGGCGCCGGAGGCCTGCTTCGACGCCGGCTCGCCCGCGCCGCAGGCCGGGCAAAAGCCGCGGTGGAAGTACCACACGGACTTGCAGGCATTGCAGGCCTGGTAGGCGATGCCATCGCCGCCCTGGGTCCAGTCGAGGAGGTTCATCGGTTGGCAAGCACGAGGGATACGTGGGAGGAAAGCACGCCGCCGTCGCCATGCAGCAGCGCCAGCGAAGCCTTGCGCACCTGGCGCTGGCCCGCCCGGCCGGTGAGCTGCCGGTGGGTTTCCACCAGGTGCGCCATGGCGCCCCCGACCCCGCAGTGGCCGTAGGAGAGCAGGCCGCCGTGCGTATTGAGCGGCAGCTTGCCGTCGTGGCTGAAGTGGCCCTCGCGCGCGAGCCTGCCGGCCCCGCCGCGCGGCGCCAGCCCCAGCTCTTCGAGCAACATGGTCAGCGTGATGGTGAAGCTGTCGTAAATGGCGGCATAGTCGGCATCGGACGCCTTGACGCCCGCGGCGGAAAGCGCCTTCGCCATCGCCGGCGCGGCGCCCGATTCCGTCAGGCTCGGGGCGGCGCTGATGTGCTGGTAGGGATGCGCCTGCCCGGTGCCCAGGACGCGCACGTTGAAGCCATTGACCTTGTCCCGGCTGATGACGAAGGCCGCGCCGCCGTCCGAGACGGGGCAGCAGTCGAGCAGCTTCAGCGGCGAGGCAATCGGCTTCGAGGCGAGCACGGCCTCGCGGGTGATCGGCTCGCGGAACTGGGCGCCGGGGTGCATGGCCGCGTGGCGCCGCATCAGCACGGCCAGCTCGGCGAAATCCTCCTCCGTGCTGCCGTGCTCGAGCATGTAGCGCGACGCGAGCAGGCCGTAATACGCCGGGATCGTGGTCCCCAGCGGCACTTCGTAGACGGGGTGGCCGACCTGCGCGAGGACCTGGATCGCGGAATCGCGGCTCTGGCCGGTCAGCCGGTTTTCCCCGGCGACCACGAGGAGGTTCCTCGCCGCCCCGCCCGCCACCAGGTGGTGGGCCAGCATGGCCATGGCGAAGCCGGTCGCGCCCCCGAGCTGGATCGCATGGGCGTACTGCGGCCGGATCCCGAAATGCTCGGCGAATACCGTGGACAGCATCAGGTGCGGCATCGTCGTCGAATAGCCGCATACCAGGCCGTCGATGTCGCGACGCTCCAGGCCCGCGTCCGCCAGGGCGGCCGCGGCCGCCTCGCTCATCAGGTCGAGCGTCCCCTTGCCGGGATGCTTGCCGTAAGCCGTGACCCCGACGCCCGAGATGTAGCTCACGGACGGCTCCGCCTGCGTGACTGTCGTGACGGCGTGACGACGTGACGACGCCAGCCGCCGGCCACGGCCCCACCCGTCACGGCTTCACCCATCACGTCCTTTTCATCCCGGCCACATTGTCGGCCTCGCGCCTGAGCATCTCGACCATCATCTCCAGGCGCGAGGTAATGCGGTCCGACAGCGCGGCGATCGCGAGCGCCGCGATCGGCTTGCCCTCGGGCCCGAGGACGGGCACGCCCACCGCGCCCATGCGATCCACCAGCACGTTGAGCATCAGCGTGTAGCCACGGTCGCGCGCCTTGGGGATCTCGTCCTCGATCCACTTGCGGTTGACCTTGGGATACTGGCCCAGGCGCTGCTCGATGATCGGCAACAGGGCCTCGATCTCGGCGTCCGACTGCCAGGCCAGCAGCGCCATGGCGCCGGCGCCCACGCCCAGGGGGCGGCGGCTGCCGATGTCGAGGTAGTTGGCACGGATCGGGAAGCTGCCCACCTCGCGGTCGACGCAGACGGACTCGGACCCGCTGCGCACCGAGAGCAGCACCGAATCCTCGGTCACCGCGGCCATGCGCACCAGGCTCGGCCGGGCGCGGCTGCGCAGGTCGTCGCGGTCGCGCATGGCGGCCGCCAGGATCCCCACTTCGCTGCCGAGCGAATAGGTCTTGGTGGCCTCGTCGCGGCGCACGAAGCCCTCGCGCGTGAGAACCTCCAGGATGCGCAGCGTGGTCACCTTGTTCAGCCCGGCCTGGGTGGCCACCTCGGAAAGCCGGCTCACGCGCGGCTCGGTCAGCGAGCGCAGGATGCGGCAGGCCTTTTGCACGGAATTGATGGCGGAGGGACGGGTGGGCATGGCGGCGCTCCTTCAGACGGTGGCCACGGGCGTGGCCGGGGAGCCGACCGCGCCCGGCAGGCGCAGCGGCGGTGCGGTAAGCAAAAAGCGCGAGCGCTCGTGCTCGCGCAACCAGTTGGCCAGCGGCGTCAGGTGCCAGATCTCGCCGAGGTTCACGCCCAGCTTGAACAGGCAGTGCTCGTGCAGCGGCAGCGAGGCGCAATGTCCATGGTGGCTGGTGGCCGGATGCGCCTCGACGGCGTAGTTGTCGGCGATCAGCGCGACCAGTCCGGAATCGGTGATCCAGTTGAGCAGCTTGCCGTCGCGCCCGTCGAGGGCGGCACAGGCCTTGTCCACCACGTGCGGATCGGGCTGCTTGTTCATCTCCAGCAGCAGCTGCGCAAAGCCCGTGTGCAGGCACACCATGTCGCCCTTCTCCACGACGACCTTGTCCTTTTCCATGACTTTCATGAGCAGGTCATAACCCACGGCCGTGTGCGCGCGGCCGAGGTGGGCATGCAGGTCGATCATCACCGCCCTGCCCTGCACGCATTTGACCGCCATGTTCTCCACGCCCAGCGCGTGGACAGCGGTCGTCGTCCTGGCCGGCACCGTGCCGATGGCGCCGGCGTCATCCGGGTCGGTCGGGCCGGAGATTTCCTTGCCCGCCCGATAGCCGTTGTAGAACACCGGCTCGGGCCTGCCGTCGCCGTCGGCGTCGAACACCTGGCCCACGTGCGCGAGGCTGTCCCACTGCGTCGAGTACTGCAGGTGCAGGATCACCGCGTCGTCGTTGATGACGTCGGTGGCATCGGGGTTGTCCCGCTGCACCAGGTAGACCATGTTCGGCCGGCCGTTGCGCAACGTTGGCCGCAGCACCGGCGGATGCCGCCGCGGGTTGAGCACGTTGCCGCCGGGATAGTCGAGCGGCAGGCTCAGGCAGAACGTGAGTCCCTCCTTCACTTCGGCGATGCCCTGCTTCACCTTCTCCGGCGTCAGCAGGTTGAGCCTTCCCAGCTGGTCGTCCGGGCCGAAGTCGCCCCAGGTGGAGCCCTCCGGTCTTTTTTTCCAGCGCGTCGATCCCGCCATGTCGCCTCCTCCTTTTGTTCTAACGGGCCGCCGCGGCATGGCTGCCCAGATAGGTTCGATGCAAGACGTCGCCCGCCTGGATTTCCGCGGGCGTGCCCGCGGCGGCGATGCGCCCGGTCTCGATGAGATAGCAGTAGCCCGCGCGCTTGAGCGCCTTCTCGACCAGCTGCTCCACCAGCAGGATCGCCATGCCGCCCGCGCACAGCTCGGCCGCCACGGAGAGGATGCGGTCGATGACCAGCGGCGCCAGCCCCGCGGAAGGCTCGTCCAGGATGAGCAGCCGCGGGTCGCCGATCACCCCCTGGGCCACGGCGAGGATTTGCTGCTGGCCGCCGGAGAGCCGCGACGCGTGCTCGTGGCGCTTGTCCTCGAGTTCCGGGAACAGCCCGTAGACACGGGCCAGCTTCGAACGGTCGCCGTGCGGATGCTGCGCGTAGGTGCCGATCAGCAGGTTGTCCTCGACCGTGAGCGTGCCGAACACGCGATGGCCCTGGAGCACCTGCACCACCCCGGCGCGCACGATGTCGCGCGGCTTCGCCCGCGTCAGGTCGCGGCCCTCGAAGCCCACGCGGCCGCTGCCCTTGGGGATGAGGCCCGACACGGCATGCAGGGTCGTGCTCTTCCCCGCGCCGTTGCGGCCCAGCAGCACGACGAACTCGCCCGCCCGGATTTCCAGCGACACGCCGTGCACGACCTCGGCCTTGCCGTAGGCAACGTGCAGGTTTTCCACCACCAGCAGGGTCCTGTCGTTCCTCATGCGCCGGTATCCTTCATGCGCCGAGATACACGCGGATGACGTCGGGGTCGTTGCGCACCTCGTCGGGCGCGCCGTGGCAGATCACCGCGCCCAGGTCCAGCGTCGTGACGCGGTCGGACACGCGGAACACGAAATCGGTGTGGTGCTCGACCAGCAGCACGCCGATGCCCTGGTCGCGCATCACGCGGATGATCGCGCCCAGGTGGTCGATCTCCGCGGGCGTCAGGCCGCCGGCCGGCTCGTCGAGCAGGAGGAAGCGGGGCCGCTGCGCCAGCCCGCGCGCGATTTCGAGGAAGCGCTGCTCCGCATGCTCCAGCAGGTTCGCCCGGCGGCCGATGACCTTCGACAGGCCGACGCCGTGCAGCAGTTCCTCGGCGCGCGCGCGCAGCCCGGCCTCGTCGCCACGCACGCCCGGCAGGCAGAAAGCGCTCGCCAGGAAGCCCGCCTTCGCGTCGCGCCAGCCGCCCAGCATCGCGTTGTCCAGCACCGACAGGGTCGGCAGCAGCCGCGGCTTCTGGAAGGTTCGCGCGACCCCCAGGCAGGCGCGTTGCTGCACCGTGGCGGCGGAGATGTCGCGGCCGTCGATGGTGAGCGCACCCTCGTCCGCCCGGTAATAGCCGGAAAAGAGGTTCAGCAGCGTGGTCTTGCCGCTGCCGTTGGGGCCGATGAGGCCGTGCACCTCGCCCGGATGCAGTTCGAGCGACACGCCCGACAGCGCGGTGAGGCCGCCGAAGCGCCTGGTGACGTCCCGGGCGGCCAGGCTCATGTGGACCGCCTCCCGATGGCCCGGGCCAGCCGCTCGAGGTCCGGCGCCACGACATGGCTCTGCGCCTTGTGCGGGCGCAGCTTCTCCAGCAGGACCTCGAACACCCTGCCAATGCCTTCGGGCACCAGCAACACGACCACGAGCAGCAGCAGGCCGTAGAAGAAATTGCCCAGCTTGGCGAGCGGCGCCACCAGTTCGGGCAGTGCCGTCAGCACGACCGTGCCCAGCAGGGGCCCGAGGATGTGGCCGCGGCCGCCGATGATGATGCAGACGAAGAAGAACAGGCCCAGATCGAAGACGAAGGTGTCTGGCGTGATATAGCTCTGCAGCACCGCGAACAGCGCTCCCGCCACCCCGGCGGTGACGCCGCTCGCGACGAACACCGTCAGCTTGGCCCGGAACACCGGGACGCCGACCGCCTGCGCCGTGACGACGCTGTCGCGGATGGCGATGAGGCCGCGCCCCCATGTGTGGCGGGCGACATTCCAGGTGAGCCAGGTCACCAGCGCGGCAATCGCCAGGATGAGCCAGTAGCTCCCCTGCGGCGTGTCGAACGGCGCGGGCAGGGAGGGCACCGGCAACCCCACCCCGCCGCCGGTGAGCCCGCCCTGGGCAAGGGAAATCTCGGTCACGATGAGCGCGAAGGCGAGCGTCGCCATGGCGAAATAAAAGCCCGGCAGGCGCAGCGAAGGCAGCCCGAGCAGCAGTCCGCACAGGCCGCACAGGGCGCCGGCCGCGGCGATGGCAAGGCCGGGGTTCCAGCCATGCGTGCCGGCGAGGATGGTGAAGGCATAGGCGCCGATCGCGAGCAGGCCGACGTGGCCGATGGAGAGCTGGCCCGAGTAGCCGACGACCAGGTTGAGGCCGCCGATCAGGATCCAGTACGCGGCGATCAGCGCCGCGAGGTGCAGCTTGTAGAGATCGCCCGACCACCACGGCAGCGCCGCGAGCGCGAGCATGACGAGGGCCAGGGCAATGTTCCTTTTCTTGGCCATGGTCGCCGCCCTCAGACCGGCCGCACCGTCTGCGAGCCGAACAGCCCGGCCGGCTTGAGCAGCAGCACGAGCATGAGCAGCCCCACCGAGATGGTCTGGTGGTACTCGCCGCCGACGAAGTAGGTGGCCACCGAACTCAGGATGCCCAGCGCCGCCCCGCCCACCAGCGCCCCGAGGTTGCTGCCGAGGCCGCCGACCGCCAGCGCGATGAAGCCGTTGAGGGTGAGCGTGAGGCCCAGCGCGAAGTACGCAAAGGTGAGCTGCCCGGCGGCAAAACCGGCGAGGCCGCCCATGGCGCCGGAAATGACGTAGGACAGGGCGCGGATGCGTTCGGTGGGAATGCCCCGGGCGCGCGCCGCGAAGGCGTCCTCCGACATCGCGACGAACAGCTTGCCGTAGAGCGTGCGCCGGTAGAACAGTTCCAGCGCGAGCGCCATCAGGATCGCGGCGAACACCGGCAGCCAGTACTTCTGGTCGGCGAGCCCCGCGGAGAAATCCTGCGGGATTATCCGGGGGAAGGGCCTGGGCTCGGTGCCCCACCACAGCCCCGCCGCCTGCTGCACCATGGTGGCCAGCGCCAGGGTCGACAGCAGCCACAGGTGCTCGTCGCTGCGCGCCAGCACCCTGCGGATCGCGACGAGGTCCGTGAGCAGCCCGAACAGCGCGCCGACCGCGACCGACCCGAGCAGCGCGACCGGCACCGGCCAGCCCAGCGTCGAGAGGAACCACGCGCCGAACACGCCGCCCAGCATCGAGATGTGCCCGGTGGTCACCGACAGCACCTTCGACGTCGAGAACATCACGTTGTACACCAGCGCGGCGGCGGCGTAGAGCGCGCCCGTGGCCAGTCCCGTGATGAGTGCGATCAGCATG
>DASZQJ010000101.1:0-4596 GCA_035549715.1 Burkholderiales bacterium | reverse complement strand
ATTTCCTGCCGTCGATCGATGCGAAAGGCCGGACCCGCCGCGAGCTGGCGCAGCTTACGCAGCAGGCCATTGCGGAAAAGCTCAATCTGCCAGTTTCGGGCACGACACCTGGAACACCCGCCGATCCTCCAGCCTGACCGCGGACAGACGCCGGCCCCAAAGGCAGCCGGAATCCAGCGCCAGCAGGTTCTTTTCCGCGAGCAGTCCCAGCGCCGACCAGTGGCCGCAGATCACGGTGCTCGACGCGCTGGCCCGGCCGGGCACCGCGAACCAGGGCATGTAGCCCTTCGGAATGTCCTCGAGCCGGCCCTTGTGGGCGAATTCCATGCGGCCTTCCACCGTGCAGATGCGCAGCCGGGTCATGGCATTGATGATCACGCGCAGGCGGTCGTAGCCGGCGAGCGATTCCTCCCAATGGTCGGGCTGGTTGCCGTACATGTGCATCATCAGCTCCGGCCAGGCCGGGCCGCGCAGCGCGGCCTCGACCTCGCGCGCCAGGCGCGCGGCCTGCGCTGCATCCCACGAGGGGAGCAGACCGGCGTGCACCATGACGTATTCGCCCTCGACATGGACCAGCGGCAGGTGGCGCACCCAGGCGAGCAGCTCCTCGCGGTCCGGCGCCTCCAGCACGGCCTGCAGCGTGTCCTGGCGGTGCGGTTTCACGCGGCCCTCGGCCACCATCAGCATGTGCAGGTCGTGGTTGCCGAGCACGCTGACCGCGGCCTTGCCCAGCGATTTGACGAAGCGCAGGATCTCCAGCGACTGCGGGCCTCGGTTGACGAGGTCGCCGACGAACCACAGGCGATCGCGCCTGCAGTCGAAGCGGCATTCGTCGAGCAGTTCCTCGAGCGCGTCGAAACAACCCTGCAGGTCGCCGATGGCGTAGGTGGACATCTAGAAGGCGTGACGAGTGACGGGTGACAAGTGACGAGTGCTACAGACCATGAAATGACCTTTCAGGCGTCCGGCAATGAAAAAGGCGCAGCAGAAGCTGCGCCCTTTGGTTTTCCGCGCGTCACGCTTTCCCTGTCACGCGTCACCCGTCACGGGTTTCATTTGCTCTGGCCGACGAGGTAGTCGACCGCCGCCTTCACATCGGCGTCCGGGGATCCCATCGCGCCGCCCTTGGGCGGCATCGCGCCCTTGCCCTTGATGGCGTGCTCGTAAAGCGTGTCGATGCCCTGGGCGATGCGCGGCTTCCATGCCGCCTTGTCGCCGGTCTTGGGTGCGCCGGCGATCCCGGCGCCGTGGCAGGCCGTACAGACCGATTGATAGAGCGCTTCGCCGGGATTGGCGGCGGTTTTCGCGGCGCCCGGGGCGGCGGGACCGCTCGGGGCGGGCGGCGTGGCGCTGATCGGCTTGAGGCGCTCGGCGACGGCGGCATCGCTCATCGCCGGGCTGTTGTGGTCGACCTTCAGGCCGCCGGTCGCGAGCTCGGCGATCATGACGATGGCGAGCACCGGGACCAGGAAGGCGAGGACGACGACGACGATCAGCTGCTGGGGCGTCTTGATCAGCGACTGGTGCTCTTCGACATGGGCTTCGGCCATGAAAATTCCCTTGCATGCAAAGCGTTTAGAGCCGCGAATTATAGGCCATTCGCCCTGGCCGAAAAAGGCGGCCGGATGGACTGGGCGGGGGTTTGCCCGTACACTTGGCTCCCCGACGCGCCCGTAGCTCAGCTGGATAGAGTACTGCCCTCCGAAGGCAGGGGTCGGACGTTCGAATCGTCTCGGGCGCGCCAAATACCGCCGTAAACTGCCTCATCCCGTTCGGGAGCCGCCCGGACCACGCCAGCGTAGCCGGCGCGGGCGGCGGGAGAGCCCGAATCGTCTCCGGCAATGCGGGCTTGCCCGGCTTCCTTTGCTGACCGCAAGACAAAATAAGGAAACCGGTCCGACCTCGCGACCCGTTGCCGCGAAATCGGCGCGCGATATCCTGGATCACCCCGCTGCCGCAGGAGGGAAGAAATGAGCCATCGCTTCAAGGTTGGCGACCATGTGACGTGGAATTCCGAAGCGGGACATGTCAGCGGGCGGATCATCGAGGTGCATACCCGGGACGTGGACTATAAAGGCCATATCCATCACGCGAGCCCCGATGACCCGCAATATGAAATCCAGAGCGACAAGACCGATCACGTGGCCATGCACAAGGGATCGGCCTTGAGGAAAATCGGGAGTTGACGCTCACAATCCGAGCGATCGCACGACAGCCTGGACGCGAGGCACGAGTTCCGCCTCGAACCACGGGTTCATGGCAAGCCACGGCTGATTGCGTGGAGACGGATGAGGCAATGGAAGCCAGCCCGACGGCAGATATGTCTTCCACGCCCTGACGGTATCGCTCAACGTCGCCTTCCGGCGGCCGGCGAGATAACGGGCTTGCGCGTACTGCCCCACCAGCGCGGTAAGCCGGATGCCGGGCAACTGCGCGTCGAGCTTTTCATGCCAGCGCGGCGCGCATTCGGGGCGCGGTGGATTGTCGCCGGAGCCGGCCTTGCCGGGATAGCAGAAACCCATCGGAATGATGGCGACCTTCTCGGGATCGTAGAACTGCGCCGGCGCGAGTCCGAGCCAGTTCCGCAGCCGTTCACCGGAGGCATCGTCCCAGGGGATCCCTGTTTCGTGCACCTTCCTGCCGGGCGCTTGACCGATGATGCGCAGTCGGGCCGGTCGGGCGGCCTGCAGGACCGGGCGGGGACCGCATGGCAGGTCGCCGGCGCAGTGCCGGCACGCGCGGATATCCTGGAGCAGTCGTGCCAGCGGGTCTCGCATGGTTCCAGTCTATGGCTAGAACAACGCCGCCTGATCGGGCGGGTAGGTGATCGACGTCCCGTCCACCCGCGCGAAGGGCGTAAGCTTGTGCGTCCGGCAGCTGGACTCCGACAGAATCTCGACCACCGGAACACCGCGTACGCTGAGCGCATCGGCCACCAGTGAGCGATGGCAGCGCCACGGCACGGCTTCGGCACACATGATGGCGCTGCGTTTCTGCCGGCCCATCCGAACGAGCGCTTCGAGCGCCTCCCGGAACGCCGCGGTCTGCATGTAATCGGCGTAGCCGCGAAAGCTCGTGTTGCGCCAGCCGGCATTGGGAGAGTCTTTCAGCGGATGTCGCAGCCCGCCGAGGGCTGGCATGGGAATGTATTCGATCCGCTCTGCGGCAAGACTGCCCTCCAGAGCGTCGGCGTTGAATTGCGGGTTGTGACGCGAACGGGGCACCGTTCGGATGTCCGCCAGCCGCTCGATGCCATAGGTTTCCAGCAGGGCGACGAAACGGTCGATCGGCAACGTCGAATGCCCGACGGTGAAAATTGCGCCATCGGGCCAATGCGTTTTTCGAGAAGATGGGCAGCCGCTCAAGGATTCCTCCAACCGGCAAGACCGCCGGATCGGGGCATTGGTTTTAACAGGCGTCGATCCGGGAGCCCGCATGTGGCGCCTCGGGTCCAAATCGTCCTGTGCGCGGATCGCCGGTGGCGGTCCTGCACGATAGCAGGGGATGGTCTTCAGCGCTGTCGCTTCTCGAGGAGCCGGTGGGGCGGCTGCCGGTTTCCCAAGATATCAGGCTCGGCCGGTTGGTCGCCGGTATCTGCCGGGGCGGGCGTCGTCGCCTCCGCCGTTTTCCTTCCCCTCCGGACGGGTCGGTCCGCATTGCCTTGCTGTAGCATCCAGCCCAGTCAACGGAGAATGCCATGGCGGTCGAGGGATACGCGCAGGAATTGGTCAAGGTCGTGACGTTGCTCGGCGCGGCCGTGGTGGCGGTGCCCATCTTCCGGCGCCTCGGGCTCGGCTCGGTGCTGGGCTACCTCGCGGCGGGCCTGGCGATCGGCCCCTTCGGCTTCGGCCTGTTCACCGATCCGCAGGCGATCCTGCACGTGGCGGAGCTGGGCGTGGTGATGTTCCTGTTCGTGATCGGCCTCGAGATGCGCCCCTCCCATCTGTGGAAGCTGCGCGGCGAGATCTTCGGCCTTGGTGCCGCACAGGTGGCGGCCTGCGGCGCGCTGCTCACCGGCGTGGGCGTGCTGGCGGGTTTTCCCCCGGTCGTGTCCTTCATCGCTGCGATGGGTTTCACGCTCTCGTCCACCGCCATCGTGGTGCAGATCCTCGAGGAGCGCGGCGACACCTCGACGCCGGCCGGGCAGCGCATCGTCTCGATCCTGCTGCTCGAAGACCTGGCCATCGTGCCCCTGCTGATCCTGGTGTCCTTCCTGGCGCCGGGCGCGGCCGACCATGGGGGCTCGCGCTGGGTCGACATCGGCATCGCCCTGGGCGCGATAGCCGCGCTGGTGGCCGCGGGCCTCTGGTTGCTGAGCCCGATGTTCCGGTTGCTCGCGGCGGCCCGCGCACGGGAGGTCATGACCGCGGCGGCGCTGCTGGTGGTGCTCGGTGCGGCGTTGTTGATGGAACTCGGCGGCCTGTCCATGGCCATGGGCGCTTTCCTCGCCGGCGTGCTGCTGTCGGAGTCGAGCTTCCGCCTGCAGCTCGAGGCCGACATCGAGCCCTTCCGCGGCATCCTGCTCGGGCTGTTCTTCATCGCGGTCGGCATGTCGCTCAACCTGCCGATCTTTGCCACCGAATGGGCCCTGATCCT
>DASZQJ010000100.1:0-7255 GCA_035549715.1 Burkholderiales bacterium | reverse complement strand
CTCGACCAGGCGCAGGCATTCGCCATCTCCAGCAACCCCGGGCTGCGCAAGGCCGGCGCCGACCTCGACGCGGCGCAGGCCGCGGCAGACGAAGCGCGCGCCCCGCTCCCGGCCAACCCGTTGCTCACCGGCGACCTCGGGCGCCGCCGCGCCGAAGGCCAGGCCGGCCACGACTGGTCGATCGGCATCGCCCAGGAGATCGAGATCGGCGGCCAGCCGCGCCTGCGCCGTGAGGCTTTCGCGCTGGCGCTCGACGCCTCGCGCCAGTCGGTCGAGGAGTCACGCCGTGCCCTCGCGGCGGAAGTCGAGCGGCGCTTCCTGCGGGTGCTGTCCCTGCAGTTGCGCCGGCAGGTGGAATCCGAGGCCATGGCGCTGGTCGAGCAGTCGACCGAACTCGTGCGCAAGCGCCACGCCGCCGGCGAAGGCACGCGGCTCGACACCAACCTGGCCGAAGTCGAGGCCGGGCGCTTTCGCAACCAGGTCGCGCAGCTCGGCGAGCAGCTCGCCGAGGCACGCGCCGCCCTCGCGCAATTGCTGCAACTCGTGCCGGGCGCCGTTCCCGAAGCCATCGGCGAGCTCGCCGCGAAACCGGTGCCCGCGTTGAGCGACGCCCTCGTGGAAGGGGTGGCCGCGCGCCCGATGCTGCGCAGCCTGTCGCTGCGCGAGCAGACCGCCCTGCGCCGCCTCGACCTGGAGCGCGCCTCGCGCACGCCCAACCTGACGGTGGGCATCACCACGGGGCAGGAGGCCGTGGGCATCGCCTCGGAGTCGGTCACCACCCTGTCCGTCTCTGTGCCCCTGCCGCTGTTCAAGCGCAACCAGGCGGCGATCGCACAGGCGGCTTCCGACCTCGTGCGGGCGCAGGCCGATTACCAGGCCGGTTTGCGCGACGCCCGCGCCGACGTCCGCGCCCTCTGGAGCCGGGTGCAAAGCCTGGAGAGGCGCGCGTCCATGCTGGAGAAGGACATCCTGCCGCGCCTGGAGGAAAACCTGCGGCTGTCGCGCAAGGCCCTCGCCGCGGGGGAAACCACGCTGCCCGAGATTCTGCTGGTGAACCGCCAGGCCATGGATACCCGCCGCGACATCCACGAAACCCTGCTCGAGCACGAGCTCGCCCGCATCGACCTCCTGCAGGCGGCGGGCCTCACCGGAACCCGGCCATGAGAATCCCTTTCCCGCTGTTCGCCGCCTTCCTGCTGGCCGCCTGCGGCCAATCCCCCGGCGCGCCCGAAAGCGCCGAGCCCGCGCCAGCCCACGACGAAGCTTCGGTGGAACTGCCCGTCGCGGAACTCGAACCCGCCGGCATCCGCATCGAGACCCTGCGGGCCGTCGCCACGGCCGGGCAAATCGAGGCGACCGCGACGGTCCGTCCGAACCTCGAGAAAGTCGCGCACGTCGCCCCCCGCCTCGACGCCCGCATCGCTTCGGTCCACGCGCAGCTCGGCGACCAGGTGCGCGCGGGCCAGGTGCTTGCGATCCTCGACAGCGTCGAGGTGGGCGACGCGCACTCGGCGTGGCTCCAGACCCGCAGCGAGCTGGAACTCGCCCGCACCGCGTTCGAGCGGGCCGAGAGCCTGCACGCGGAGCAGATCGTCTCCCAGAAGGATCATCTGCGGGCACGCGCGGACTACGAGCGCGCAAGGGCGGCCTATCGCGCGGCCGAAGATCGGCTTCGCCTGTTCGGCGTCGAGCTGGATCCCCGCAGCGACGGCAAGGCGGTCTCGACGTTCCCCCTGCGCAGCACCTTCGCCGGCACGGTCACGGAAAAACACGCCATCGTCGGCGAGCTGGCCACGCCGCAAAACCCGGCGTTCACCGTGGCCGACCTCTCGCTGCTCTGGGTGGAAGCGAACCTGAACGAGCGCGACATCGGCCTGGTGCGCAAAGGTGCGCCCGCCGAGGTCCGCGTCGCGGCCTATCCCGACACCGCCTTCCGCGGCACGGTCGCCTACATCGGCGACGTGCTCGACAAGGAGACCCGCACGGTCCCCGTGCGCGTCGAGGTCCGCAACGGCGAGCGCCGCCTCAAGCCGGAGATGTTCGCCACTGTTCTCATCGACGCGGTTCTCATTGACGCGGCTCGCATCGAGGGCAACGCGGGAACGAACCCGATCACACTCCCGGCCGACGCGGTGGTCCTCGTCGACGGCAAAAGCACCGTGTTCGTCCCCGAGGCATCCCCCGCCGAGCCGGGCCAGGCCCACTTCGAGGCGCGGGAGGTTCGCGTCGGACCGGAGCGTCGCGGCCGGGTCGCGGTGCTGGAGGGGCTGGCGCCTGGCGAGCGGGCGGTCGTCGCCGGGGCCTACGAGCTCAAGGCGCGCCTGCTCAAGTCGAAGCTCGGCGAAGGCCACGCCCACTAGGAGCCCTCGCCATGTTCAACCGACTCGTCGAAGTGTCCCTGCGCTACCGGCTGCTCGTGCTCGCCGGCTTCGTCCTTGTCGTCGCGCTCGGCGTGCGGGCCTTCCTCCAGGTGCCCGTGGACGCCTTTCCCGACGTCACGCCCAACCAGGTCAACGTCTACACCGAGTCGCCCGGCCTCGCCGCCGAGGACGTGGAGCAGCTGCTCACCGCGCCCATCGAGACCTCGATGGCCGGGCTGCCCGGCGTGGCCGAGATCCGCTCCGTGTCCATGTTCGGGTTGTCCTACGTCGCCATTTATTTCGAGGACGGCATGGACATCTACTTCGCGCGCCGGCTGGTGGGCGAGAAGCTGCAGGAAGCGAAGGAGCGCATCCCCGAGGGCTATGGCGAACCCACCCTCGGGCCGAACAGCTCCGGCCTCGGCCAGGTGTTCTGGTACACGGTCGAATCGGCGGATGGACGGCTTTCCGCACGCGACCTGCGCACGTTGCAGGACTGGAACGTCCGCCTGCTCCTGCGCACCGCCAAAGGCGTGGACGACGTGACGTCCTGGGGCGGCGAGGAAAAGCAGCTCCAGGTGCTCATCGACCCGCAGAAACTGGTGAAGTACGGACTGGGCTTCCAGGCCGTCATGCAGGCGCTGGCCGCGAACAACCGCCAGGTCGGGGGCCAGTACGTGAACCTGGGCAAGGAGCAGTACCTGGTGCGCGGCCTGGGCCTGGTGGACGGCGCGCACGACGTCGAGCGCATCGTCGTTGCCGAGCACGACGGCATTCCGGTCACGGTCGGCGACGTCGCCCGGGTCACCGAAGGCTCGGCGCTGCGCTTCGGCGCCGTGACGCGCGACGGCCGGGAGACCGTGCTCGGCATCGCCCTGGCGCGCATCGGCGAGAACGCGAAGGAAGTGGTGGCCGCCGTGCAGGAAAAGCTGGCGGTTGCCGAACGGGCGCTGCCCGAGGGCGTGACGCTGCGCCCGGTCTACGACCGGACGCAGCTGGTCGACAAGGCGCTGTCCACGGCAGAGCGGGCGCTGCTCGAAGGCTCCCTCCTGGTGGCGATCGTGCTGTTCCTGTTCCTGGGAGAAGTGCGCTCTGCGCTGGTGGTGATCGTCACGCTGCCGCTTGCCATGCTCGTCGCCTTCATCCTGATGCAGCGCTTCGGCTTGTCCGCCAACCTCATGTCGCTTGCCGGGCTCGCCATCGGCATCGGCATGATGGTCGACGGCGCCGTGGTGATGGTGGAAAACGCCTTCCGCCGCCTGGCGCACGCCGGGCCGGGCGCCGACCGCGCCGGCATCGTGGCTGCGGCCGCGCGCGAGGTGGCCAGCCCGATCGCCTTCGCCATCCTGATCATCATCGTCGTGTTCCTGCCGCTGTTCTCGCTGGAGGGCCTCGAGGGCCGGCTGTTCAAGCCCATGGCCTACACGATCACCTTCGCCATGGCGGGCTCGCTGCTGCTCAGCCTGACGCTCGTGCCCGTGCTCGCATCGCTGGTGCTCCGCCCGCGCGAGGAGCGCGACACCTGGCTGCTGCGTGCCGCCAGGCGCGCCTGCCTGCCGCTGCTCGACCGGGCCCTGGAACACCGCGGCAGGGTCGTTGCCATCGCCGCGCTGCTGCTGCTCGGCGCGGCGGCGCTGTTTCCCTTCCTCGGCAAGGAGTTCATGCCGACGCTGCGGGAGGGCGCGATCATGTTCCGCGTCACCAGCATCCCGTCCACGTCGCTGGAGGAATCGGTGCGCCTGTCTTCGCGCCTCTCCGAGTTGCTCAAGCAGCGCTTCCCGCAGGTGGAGTCCGTGCTGGCCACCATCGGCCGCGCGGAAAAGGGGGAAACGGCCGACGCCAACTACATGGAAGTGCTCATCGACGTGAAGCCCATCGAGGCATGGCCGCAAAAGCTGGAGATGGCGGAACTCGCCAGCCGGATGCAGGAGGCGCTGGAACGGGAGATGGCGACGGTGGTGCTGGACGCCACCCAGCCGATCCAGATGCGGGTCGAGGAACTGATCTCCGGCGTGCGCGCAGTGCTGGCCCTGAAAATCTACGGGCCGGACCTCGCCACGCTCGACAGCCTCGCCGCGCGCATGCAGCAATCGCTTTCAACCGTGCCCGGCGTCGCGGACCTGTCCCTGGAAGCCAACAAGGGCAAGCCGCAGATCGTGATCCGGGTCGACCGCGACGCCGCGGCGCGCTTCGGCATCAATGCCGACGAGGTCCTCGAAGTGGTGCAGGCCGGCATCGGCGGCAAGGCCGTCACGACATTGCTGGACGGTACCCGGCGCTTCGACGTGGCAGTCTGGCTGGAAGGCCGCTTTCGCGGCAACCTCGAGGCGATCGGCAGCATTCCCATCCGGGCCGGCAATGGCGCCCTGGTGCCGCTGTCACGCGTGGCCGGCATCGAGACGGGCGAGGGTTACACCTTCGTGCGGCGCGAGCAGTTGCAGCGCTACGCGGTGATCCAGATGGACGTCGAGGGACGCGACATCGATGGTTTCGTGAAGCAGGCCGACGCGAAGCTGCGTGCGGCCGTGGGCCTGCCGGAAGGCTACTGGATGCAATGGGGTGGCGCCTTCGAGAACCAGCAGCGCGCGCTGGCCCGCCTCGCGGTCATCGTGCCGCTCACGATCCTGCTCATCTTCATCCTGCTCTACACCGCCTTTGATTCCCTGCGGCATGCGGCGCTCATCATCGCCAACGTGCCCTTCGCCGTGATCGGTGGCGTGGCCTTCCTGTTCGCGAGCGGCCAGTATCTGTCGGTGCCCTCCGCCATCGGCTTCATCGCGGTGTTCGGGGTGGCCATGCTCAACGCGATCGTGCTGGTGAGCGTGCTCAACGACCTGCGCCGCCAGGGCCTGCCGCTGCGCGAAGCCGTGCGCCGGGGCGTCGAGATGCGCCTGCGGCCGGTGCTGATCACGGCCTCGGTGGCGATCCTGGGCCTGGTCCCCATGCTGCTGTCGACCGGCGTGGGTGCCGAAACCCAGCGACCGCTTGCCACCGTGGTGGTCGGCGGGCTGATCAGTTCGACGGCGCTCACGCTGTTGCTGCTGCCGGTCCTGTACGAGTGGATGGAAAGCGCCGTGGCGCGCTCGCGCCCGCCTACGCTGCCGGCCTGTGCCGACCCTGCGAGACGCTGATGCCGGGGCCGCGCCGATGCGGCGCGGCCGCTGCCGCAGGCTAGCGCCCGCCGCGCGGACCCATCATCCAGTGCTGGTGCCACATCATGTGGTCCATCATCATCTGCTGCATGCCCATGTAGCTGTCGGCCATGTACTGGCGCCGGCGCATCTGCTCGGGGGTGAGCTTCGAGTAATAGCCGTGCATGCCGCCCCAGCCCATCATGGGACCATGGCCCCGGCCCCAGCCCGGCATGGGTCCCTGGCGGGCGCCCTCCGGCGCAGTCCCGGACCCCATCATGCCCCGGCCCCACATGCCGTGCATGCGGCCCATGGCGTCCTTCATGAGATCCCAATGCTGGCGCAGCAGCTTGTCGCGCTCGGCCGGGTCGGTGGCCTGGGCGATCTTGTCCATCAGCGCGTGCATTTCCTGCATTTTTTCGTTCATGGCGGCCATGTCGCGGTCGAAGGCCTTGGGATCCGGCGCGGCCTTGCCGGCAGGCGGCGGCGCCGCCTCGGGCTTGGACTCGTTCTGCGCGACGGCCATGCCGGGCAACGCCAGCGCAAGGGCCAGTACAGCAGCGTATGCGGTCGATTTCATGTGGGAATCCTCCTGTCGGGAATGACCGGATGGGCGCAAGGGAAAAGCGTGACGGGCGCCAAGACAATCGCCCTCCGCGATCCGGCATGGACTCAGGTTATTGCACGTGGCCGGCCGTGCCTTGATGCACGTCAAGGAACCCGGGATCCCGCCCCCGTGCGCGAGCCTGGCGTGACGGCCGCCGGCACGCCGCGCGAGTCCACATCGCCGCGATGCAATAGAATTCCATCCCCGCGACGTCCCGGAGCTGTCCCATGCACACGCAAAACCCCTCCCTGTTCAGCCACGACCACGGCTTCGACGCCGGCAATCCGGCCGGGGAGCGCGGCGCTCGCCTGGTCATGTGGATCACCGCGGCCATGATGCTCATCGAGATCGTCGCCGGGCTCGTGTTCAATTCCATGGCCCTGCTCGCCGACGGCTGGCACATGAGCTCGCATGCGCTGGCGATCGGGCTGAGCGCCTTCGCCTATGCCGCCGCGCGGCGCCTGTCGAAGGACCGCCGCTTCGCCTTCGGCACCTGGAAGATCGAGGTCCTGGGCGGCTTCACCGGCGCGGTCCTGCTCCTGGTCATTGCCGTGCTGATGGTGGCGGGCTCGATCGAGCGCCTGCTCTCGCCGCAACCCATCCATTACGTGCAGGCGATGGCGGTGGGCATCGTCGGCCTGGCGGTGAACCTGGCCTGCGCCAGGATCCTCGGCCACGCGCACGAGCACCCCGGTCCCCATGCCCACGGTCACGACCACGGGCATGACCACGATCACGGGCACCACCACGACCTCAACCTGAAGTCCGCCTACCTGCACGTGATCGCCGACGCCGCGACCTCCGTGCTCGCCATCGTCGCCCTGGCCGGGGGCTGGCTGTACGGCTGGGCCTGGCTCGATCCCGCGATGGGCATCGTCGGCGCCGCGCTCGTTGGCTGGTGGGCGAAGAACCTGCTCAGGGAAACCGGCACGGTGCTGCTGGACCGCGAAATGGACCATCCGGTCGTGGACGAGATCCGCGCAGCGGTGGAATCGGGTCCCGAGGCGGGCGAGACGCGAATCTCCGACCTGCACGTCTGGCGCGTGGGCCGCAACGCGTATGCGTGCGCGATCGGGCTCGTCACCCATGACCCGAACCTGACGCCGCAGCAGGTGCGCGGCCAGCTTGCGATCCACGAGGAGATCGCCCACGTGACG
>DASZQJ010000099.1:0-2009 GCA_035549715.1 Burkholderiales bacterium | reverse complement strand
GTGTCGAACATCGCCCACGCCATCAGCGATGCGCTGGCGAAACACAACGAGCGCAACCCGGACAAGCCGGTGCTGTTCCTCGACTATGGGGCGCTCGATCCGGCGCTGACGGAATCGAAGTGCAGCTTCTGGCATTTCCGCTTCGAGGCGCACGCGGACATGCAGGTGGCCGTGCTGACGGATTACATCGCCCGGCAGCCCCACATCAAGAAGGTGTACCTGATCAACCAGGACTACGCCTTCGGCCAGGCGACGGCGAAGGCCGCCCGGGAGATGCTGCAGGCGAAGCGTCCCGACATCCAGATCGCGGGCGACGAGCTGATCCCGCTGGGCAAGGTGAAGGACTTCGCGCCTTACGTGGCGAAGATAAAGGCCTCGGGGGCGGACAGCGTCATCACGGGGAACTGGGGCAATGACCTGTCGCTGCTGATCAAGGCGAGCAACGAGGCGGGGCTGAAGGCGCAGTACTACACGCTGCTGGGAGCGTTCTTCGGCACGCCTGGGGCGATCGGCGCGGCGGGCGCGGATCGGGTCCGGACGCTCTACGCCTTCAACATCAACGATGCCGATGCGGCGAGCCAGATGAACCTGCTCGCGTACAAGGAGAGGTTCGGCGCGCTGACGAACATGAGCTACCTGCCGGCGCAGCGTACGGTGCACATGCTCGCGGCGGCCATGGCGCAGGCGCAGTCGGATGATCCGCTGAAGGTGGCCCACGCGCTGGAAGGCATGAAGTACGCCGGTCCGAACGGCGAGTCCTGGATGCGCGCGGAAGATCACCAGATGATCGCGCCGATCCTGCTCCTCCGGTTCGCCAGGGTCGGGCAACCGGGGGTGAAGATCGACGAGGAAAAGACCGGCCATGGCTGGAAGACCGAGGCCCTGATTCCGGCGAAGGACACGGCGACACCGGTGAAGTGTCGCATGCAGCGTCCCTAGCCTGACGCAACTTCCGCGCTTCGACGCGCAATCCCCCGTCGAAGCGCCGCCATCCCCGCATTTCCGCTATCGTTTGCTTTTCACTGGCTTTCCGGTCTTTCTCTCGAGGCGCGCCACCGTGTTCGACCAGGCGGTATCTGCGGTCAACTGCGGGGAGGCGTTGAGGGCGGTGGCGTGATGGATGGGATCCTGGGCAAAGCGCTTTCCACCGTCCTGGCGGTGGCGATGGGAATGTCATCGGTGCCGGCCGGAGCGGCGCCCGAGGACAGGAAGGCGTTCGTCCAGGCCACCTTCGAGAACGACATATTTTTCCACTCCGACCGCTATTACACCGGCGGCTTCCAGGTGCAATGGGGGGAGAAGGGCGGCGCGGCGAATGGCCTGTCCCGCCCGCTGGAAAGGCTGCTCTGCCCGAACGCCTGTCCCGATGGCCGCCGGGTGCTGTACTCGCAGAAGGTCGGGCAGCTCATCTATACCCCGGAAGACATCTCCCTCGCGGTGCCGCAGCCGAATGACCGGCCGTGGGGCGCCTTCCTCTATTACGGCGCGGAGAGCCTGTTCCGGTCGGCCGACCCCACGGTGACGCGTTCGATCGGCTACCAGGTCGGGATGGTGGGGCCGATCGCGCAGGGGGAGCAGGTGCAGAACGGCCTGCACCACTTGTTCAACAGCCAGCAGGCGCAGGGCTGGGGCCACCAGCTCGACGACGAGCCGGGCCTCGTGGTCACCTACATGATCGAGAAGCGCCTGGTGCGGGCGCAAAACCACGTTGCGGACAGTGCGGTGTGGGCCTCGGCCAACGGCGGGGTGGGGAACGTCGCGACCTTCGGCGCGCTCGGGGCCAAGATGGCCTTCGGGCGCAACCTGCCGCTGCAGATCAATCCGTCGCAGATCGGGCCCAAGTCGCTGCCGCTGATGGAGCAGGCGCAGGATGAGGTGTCCGGTTCGCCGCGGTATGGCAGCTGCCTGGGAATCCTGTCGGCCTGCTATGTTTTCGTGGGTGTGGATGCGCGCCTCATCGCGCACAACATCTTCCTCGACGGCAACACCTTCCAGGGCAACAATGGCAA
>DASZQJ010000098.1:0-58252 GCA_035549715.1 Burkholderiales bacterium | reverse complement strand
CCCGCGTAGATCAGCATGCGGGTGGAGATGCCCTCTTCCAGGCCGTGGCCCTTGAGGTTGCGCGCCCGCTCGGCCACGGTCACCAGCTTGGCGGCGATGTCCGGGCCGATGCCCGCCTCGTGGCTGACGATCTCGACCTCGATGTCGCGGGACGGATAGTTGAAGTCCAGCGCGCCGAAGCGCTGCTTGGTGGACTGCTTGAGGTCCTTGAGGATGCTCTGGTATCCCGGGTTGTACGAGATCACGAGCTGGAAATCCGGGTGCGCCTGCACGAGTTCGTTCTTTTTCTCCAGCGGCAGCACGCGCCGGGCGTCCGTCAGCGGATGGATCACCACCGTCGTGTCCTGGCGGGCCTCCACCACCTCGTCCAGGTAGCAGATCGCCCCGTAGCGCACGGCGAGCGTCAGCGGGCCGTCCTGCCAGCGCGTGCCGTCCGCATCGAGCAGGTAGCGCCCGACGAGGTCGGACGCGGTCATGTCCTCGTTGCAGGCGAGCGTGATGAGCGGCTTGTTCAGCTTCCAGGCCATGTACTCCACGAAGCGCGTCTTGCCGCAGCCCGTGGGCCCCTTGAGCATCATCGGCATGCGCACCGCGTAGGCGGCCTCGAAGAGCTGGACCTCGTCCGCCACCGGCCGGTAGTAGGGCTCGGCGTCGACGCGGTATTGCTTGACGATGCCCTCGGCGGGGCTGAGGTTGCGGGAATCATCCGGATTCATGGCCATTTCCTTCGCGGCGCCGGGGCGCTGCCCGGCAGCAATTGGCGGGCCGCGGCCCAGGCGGCGAACATCGCGGCCCGCAGCGCGGCGGCATCAAGCGCTAGGATACGCGCCCAGGCGCCCGCCTGGTTGGGAGGCAAGCCGACCGTATCTTCGAAGTCGACGCCCCGGTCGTCACGTGCGGGCTGCCGCCGACGATTCCGGTGGTCAACGACGACAATCCCTTCATCCTGACGGCCATGGCCGTGGCAGTGAACCCGGCGGAGAGGGCGCACACCCGGGAGAAGCACCTCGACCGCCTCGAGCAGCGCCTGACCGCGCAGGATGACCAAGGCCAAGGCGAACGAGATATCGGGGCTGGATGTTAAGGGCTGACCCCCAAAGGCGCGGGGGGCCGGGAGCAAGGGATTGCGAAAAGCGTGAGCCACCTGCTCCCCACTGCCCGCCCCTCACGCCTCACCCACGTTGGTCGGGCGCAATGAACTTGAAAAGCTCATCGCGCCTGGCCATCGTGTCCTTGTACCCGAGCGCAATCAGGGCCCGGCAGTACGCCGGCTCGAACAGCAGGTAGCTGGTCAGCGTGGCGCCTCCGCCATGCGTCGCGCCGACGCCCCGCAGCAGGAACTTGATGGAACGCGGCAGTTCGTGCGCGTAGCGGGCCGCGATCCGGTCGATGTCCTCGCTCGGCGTGATTACCAGGACATCCACTTCCCGCAGCTCCATCCCGCTCCTGCGCCGCTCCTCCTCGGGAATCAGGCGGATGGTCTTGTTGATGCGTTGCAGGCGCTCGATGTCCACTTCCAGGCTGTCGAGGAAAATGCTGTTGAGCGCGTGCCCGGCGATCTGCGCGAGAGTCGGGTAACCGGACGAGCGCACGCGCTCGGGCTGCTGCGACGTCTTGCGTCCCACCCCGATCACGACGACACGCTCGGCGCCCAGGTGCAGCGCCGGGCTGATGGGGGCGATCTGGCGCATGCTGCCGTCGCCGAAGAACTCCCGGCGCAGCGGCATGGCGGGAAAGATGAACGGCAGCGCGCTCGAGGCGAGCAGGTGCTCGTAGTCGATGATCTCGGGAATGCCGATGCGCCGGGCGCGCTGCCACCCCCCCAGCCCGGCGACGCCCTGAAAAAAGCTCACCGACTGGCCGGAGGTGTAGCCCGAGGCGGTGATCGACAGGGCATACAGGGCGCCGCGGTCGATGCTGTGCCGGATGCCGGCGAGGTCGAGGCGGCTGCGCAGCAGCTGCGACAAAGGTGAGTTGTCGAGCAGCGACGTGGGATTGTTGCGCCCGAGCCCCCCGAGCAGCATGGCGGTGATCCAGCGCGCGCCGGTCATCGCCACGCCCAGGACGTCGGAGCGGTAGACCTGATCCGCATGGAAATACTTCCAGATGAGCAGCAGGCGGCGCACGGCGCGATGGAATTCGAGGGCATCGGAGGCCAGGGCCGCGGCATTGATCGCGCCGGCGGAGGTGCCGCAAAGGATGGGAAACGGATTGGGCGCCCCCCGCGGCAGGAGGTGGGAAATCGCGCGCAGGAAGCCCACCTGGTAGGCGGCGCGCGCGCCGCCGCCGGTGAGGATCAGCGCAACCTTGGGTCGATCACCGGGCATGGCGCCGCCGCAAAGGCGCGCTACTGCTCCTTGGCCACGCCGTCCGCGGCCTCGATCGCGGGACGCACGGTTTCCAGGGCGTCGCGCAACGTGTCCTCGGAAAGTTCATTGAGCGAATGCGCGAGGATGTCGGCGGCGGCATACGTCGCTTCGGGCAATGTCGCGCTATCCAGGTTTGCGACGAACACCGCGGCAGCGCCCGTCGTCCTCAGCAGCGCCTGCCGTTCGTTCATCAGCATCTCGAGCTCGGTGCGCAGCATCGCAACCTCGTCCTGCGTCTGCTGTTCGATGGTCATGTCCGCCTCCACTGGGCTGCCCTCCGGCCGCCGGATAAGCTCATGATGCCACAAGGCTTTTCAGGGAGCCAGCGGCAGGGCGGATGGCCTCAGTGCAGGCGGATGACGTTGGACGGCGGGGCCTGGACCAGCGGGAGGCTCAACGCCAGGAGTTGGCGGCCCAGCAGCGTGAGCGAACCGCCGATGCGGTTGTTGCCGGTATCGCTGAATTCGAAGGCATACGTGCGGCGGATCCTCATCCGGCCGTCCTCGTCGCGCCCGAGGCGGATGCGGCTCACGGCCACGGTCCAGTCGAGCAACTGGACGTTCTCCGCCTCGCAGGCGCGGCGCGCGGCATCGAGCGCGGCGTCGCGGGCCTGCAGGGTATCCATCCAGAACCAGCCGGCGGCGAGGAAGAGGAGAAGAATGGAAAGTTCGAGCATGGTGTGGGAGTGACTGAGGTGACTGTCGTAAAGGCCGTGACTGTCGTGACTATCGTGACGACGTGACTGTCGTAAGGGCCGTGACTGTCGTAAAGGCCGTGAATGTCGATCTAATGCTCTGGTTCCATTGCGGCAGTTACGACAGTCACGTCGTCACGGCAGTCACGGCCGTCACGGCCCTTTCGGCAGTCACGTTTCCTTGATGCCCACCCTCACCAGCTTCGGCGAGAGCAGGCGCACGGCCTCCTTCGGATCGATGCCGACCAGGTAGCCACGCTTGCCGCCATTGATGTAGATCACCGGCAGCGCCAGGATGGTTTCCTCCATGTACACGGGCATCTTCTTGCGGGTGCCGAAGGGCGAGGTTCCGCCCACCATGTACCCGGAATGTTTGTTCGCGACATCGGGATTGCAAGGGGCGATCGCCTTGACGCCGATGACGCGCGCAAGCTCCTTGGTGGACACCTTGAGGTCGCCGTGCATCAACACCACGAGTGGATTGCGCGACTCGTCCTCCATGACGAGGGTCTTCACCACCGCATGCTCGTCGACGCCCAGTTCGCGGGCGGAAACCGCGGTGCCCCCCTTTTCCTCGTACTCGTAAAGGTGGTCGGTGAACGCCACCTTCCTGTCGCGCAATTCCCGGACGGCGGGCGTGACCGGGGCCTTGTCCCTGCTCATGGCCGGCCGTCATTCGAGAGGATGCGATACAGGCAGTAAAGCATGCCTGCCGTCGCGCCCCAGATGTTGCGGCTGCCGTAGGGCATGGAATAGTAATGGCGGATGCGCCCGTTCAGCTCGTCGCGGTGCCGGCGATGGTTGGCGGGATCGAGGAAAAAGGCGAGCGGGACTTCGAACACGTCCGCGACCTCGAAGGGATCGGGCTTGGGCTCGAAGGGCGGCTCCACCCAGCCCACGATCGGGGTGACGCGAAAGCCGGTCTGGATGTCGAAGTCGGGCAGGCGCCCGACGACCTGCACCAGCGATCGCGACAGGCCCGTTTCCTCTTCGGCCTCGCGCAGGGCGGTCGCAATCCGGTCGGCATCGCCTTCGTCGACGCGTCCACCCGGAAAACTGATCTGGCCCGCATGGTCGTGCAGGTGCGCGGCGCGCTGCGTGAACATCAGCGTCGGCCCGCCGGCATGGTTGACCACGGGCACGAGCACGGCGGCCGGCACCGGGACCCTGCCAGGAGGGTGGGCATAGAGCGGGAATTCCGCGTCGGGTGCAAGGGCTTGCTGGTGCTCGAGCCTGTCAACCAGCCAGTCGCGGGAGTACTGCTTCAAGGTTTCTGCGTGGGATTTCCGGATGCCGGTCATTCTACGCCACCGCGGTATACAATTTGCCGCGATCCTTCCCTTGCCGCGGCGCCATCCCGCCGAGGAGGCCCCATGAAGCCATGTCGTCGCGCCACCTTGAAAGTCCGCCGGCTGGCCCTCCCGATGTTCCTTTTGCCGCTTGTCGCGCACGCCGATTGCGCGCAGCAGTTGCAGTTGCTCGGTGAAGACCTCAAGGGGGTGGCGCTGACCCAGGCCCGGAAACAGGAGATCGGCGTCATCTTCGACGATGCCCGGCGGCGCTGCTGGGCCCACATGGAGGACGCCTCCATGGCCTACATCGTCAAGGCCCGCAAGGCGGCGGGCATCGGGCCGCCCCGGGAAGAATTCGACTGGGAGAACGTGCCGCTGGAGTCGCTGGAAAAGGAGCCCGCAGAACGCTAGTCCGCGGAAGCCTTCGCCGCCTAGGCGCCGATGATGAGGGCGCCGACGGCGAGCTGGCCGGTTTCGAGGATGCGCGCCGTGATGCCGCCGTGCCCGCGCATCGCGTTGTAGCCGCCATCCCCCAGGACCTCTTCCATCCGCGAGCAAGGCTCGCAGGGACCGCTGCCTTCGAGCAGCACGCCGCCGATGCGGAATTTCCCGTTGCGCAGGGCCAGCAGGTTGATGCCGGAAACGACGACGTTGCGGCGGACAAGTTCCGGGGCGACGTCCGCGCGGCCCAGAAGCTTCGCCACGGCTTCGAGGTGCTCGGCCTGGATGAGCGTGACCTGGCGCTTGCCGTTGGTCTTCGATGCATAGCGGTCGCCGGCCAGCCCGTAGCCGGCAATCGCTTCCGCCTGCCCCACCGCCGCGAGCGGCGCACGCCGCCCCGGGCGCAGGCCGATCCATTCCACGCGGCCGGCGCGGGGAAAGCGCGCCATCAGCTTCGCCAGGTCCCCCTCAGGATTCATCGACAAACCCTTTCACCGCAAAGGCGCGAAGGCACCAGGAACCGCCAGGGAGGGCGAGGCAGGAAACATGAGATGCCCGGTCGACAAGGGGAATGAGGCGCCAATGATCCGACCTGATCGTTGCAGAATGTCCGGTCCCCTTCCCCCATTGACTTCCTTCGCGAATCCTTTGCGCCGTTGCGGTTAACGGGTCGGGCCTTTCCCGACCATGTCCTCGGGCTTCACCCATGCGTCGAACTGCGCTTCGGTGACGAAGCCGAGGGCCAGGGCGGCGGCCTTGAGGGTCGTGCCTTCCTTGTGCGCCTTTTTCGCGATCTGCGCGGCGCGGTCGTAGCCGATGTGCGGGTTGAGGGCGGTCACCAGCATCAGCGACTCGCGCATCAGCTGCCCGATGCGCGCCCGGTCGGGTTCGATGCCCACGGCGCAGTTGTCGTTGAAGCTCGCCGCGCCGTCGGCGATCAGCCGCGCACTCTGCAGGAAATTGTGGATGATGACCGGCTTGAACACGTTGAGCTCGAAGTTTCCCATCGAGCCACCGACGTTGATCGCCACGTCGTTGCCGAACACCTGGCAGCACAGCATGGTCACGGCCTCCGACTGGGTCGGATTGACCTTGCCTGGCATGATGGAACTCCCGGGCTCGTTCTCGGGGATGCGCAGCTCCCCGATGCCGCTGCGGGGGCCGGATGCCATCAGGCGGATGTCGTTGGCAATCTTCATCAGCGATGCGGCGACCGTCTTGAGCGCGCCGTGCGCGTGCACCAGGGCGTCGTTGGCCGCCATCGCCTCGAACTTGTTGCCCGCGGACACGAAATCGAGGCCGGTCCGCTCCCTCAGTGCGTGCGCGACCCGCGGACCGAAATCCGGCGGGGCATTGAGGCCCGTTCCCACGGCCGTGCCGCCCACGGCGAGCTCCATCAGGTGGGCCCGGGATGCGGTGACGTGGCCGATGCCGTGATCGAGCTGCGCGACGTAGCCCGAGAACTCCTGTCCGAGCGTCAGGGGCGTGGCGTCCTGCAGGTGGGTGCGGCCGACCTTGACGATGTCGTCGAAAGCCTTCGATTTGCCTGCCAGCGTCTCACGCAGCGTGCGCAATGCCGGCAGCACCCGTCCATGCAGCGCCGTCAACGCCGCCACGTTCATCGCGGAGGGGAATACGTCGTTGGAGGACTGGCTGCGGTTGACCTCGTCGTTCGGGTGCACCAGGCGCGCCTGGCCGCGCTTGCCGCCGAGGAGCTCCGAGGCCCGGTTGGCCAGCACTTCGTTGATGTTCATGTTGGTCTGGGTACCGGAGCCGGTCTGCCAGACCACCAGCGGGAATTCGGCATCGTGCCTGCCTTCGATGATTTCCTCCGCCGCCCGGATGATGGCCTCGGCCTTGCGGACTTCGACCAGGCCGAGCGCCCCGTTCACCTGCGCGCAGGCGCGCTTGACGTGCGCCAGCGCGATGATGAGCTCCGCGGGCATGCGCTCGCCCGAGATGCGGAAGTTCTGCAGGCTGCGCTGGGTCTGCGCGCCCCACAGGCGCTCGGCGGGCACCTCGATGTCGCCGAACGTGTCGCGCTCGGTACGTGTTTTCATCGGGACGAGGGGCGGGGGACGAGGGGCGAGGGAGCGACAACGACGGTCGAACGGTCCACGCGAAGGTGGAGGCTCTCGCAAACCGAAGCCCTCCTTCCAACCCGCAGTTGCGCGGGCGCAACGAGAATGCCCCCTCGCCCCTGCTTCACCATGGAATCGGCTTCCTGTCGCGGAAGAATCCCCCGCTCGGCCCGTCGTGGGGCAGCATCGCCAGCCACACGGCCGTTTCCGCGCCTTTCTCGACGCCGCGGGTGGCGTTCCCGCCCCCCATGTCGGTGCGCACCCAGCCCGGGCACATCGAGTTGACCAGGATGTTGTCGTCGGCGCCCGCGGTGGCGAGCATGCGGGTGAGCGCGTTGAGCGCCGTCTTGGATACCCGGTAGGCCGAAACGCCGTCGCCCATCTCATCCAGCTGGCCGAGACCGCTGGAGAGGTTGACCACGCGGCCGTACCGGTGCCTGCGCATCAGTGGCACGAGCGCCTGGCTCATGCGCAACGGACCGTAGAAATTGGTTTCCAGGGTCTCGCGGAACAGGGTCTCCCGCTCCTCCAGCACGCTCGTATCGTAGCTGCCGAGCAGGATGCCGGCGTTGTTGACCAGCACGTCGACGCGGTCGTGCTCGTTCTCGAGGTACCTTGCGAGCGACCGGACGCTGACGGGGTCGGTCACGTCGAGCACGTGGAAGAGCACGTCGAGCCCCTCCTTTTGCAGGTCCGCCAGGGCCTCGCGCCCCTTCGCCTCGTCGCGGCTGGTAAGCACGATGCGCAGCCCCTTGCGCGCAAGCTGGCGGCTCACTTCGAAGCCGATGCCCCTGTTGGCCCCGGTGACCACCGCGAGCCGCTTGTCCATGGTCGCCATGTCCGTTCCCCGTCGCGCCGCCCGGGCGCCCTAGCGCCCCAGATCCGCCAGCGGATGGTCCGCCGCGCCCCAGGGGCTTTCGAAATAGCCCGCCAACCACTCCGGTGTGACCTCGGCCAGCGTCGGAGGTTGCCATCCGGGCTTCTGGTCCTTGTCGATGAGCAGCGCGCGAATGCCCTCGGCGAGGTCCGGGCGTTGGGCGCATCGCAGCGCCGCGACGAACTCCATGCGGAACACATCGGCGAGCGACAGGTGGCGGGCGCGACGCAGCAGCTCGAAGGTGAGTCCCGCAGTACTGGGCGAGCCGGCGGCCAGGGTGGCGCCCGCCCGGTCCAGCCAGGCGTCCCCGGTCCGCAGGCCTGCGATCGCGGCGACAGTGGCATGGAGCTCGCCGCTCTCGCACAAGCCGTTGATGGCATCGAGGTGCTGGCGCACCGGTCCCGGCGCAAGGTCCTTCCGTGCCCTGGACAGCAGCAGCCTGGTGAGCAGGCGGTCGTTCACGTCCCGTGCCCGCGTCCAGGGCTGCGCCAGCAGCGCTTCCATGATCCCCGGCTTCTCCACCTGGGGAATGCAGCAATCCGCCATCCCCGTGAACAGGGCATCGGCCGCCTGGATGCGCGCGCCGGTCAGGCCCAGGAACAGGCCGCTCCTGCCGGGCATGCGCCCCAGCAACCAACTGCCGCCGACGTCCGGGAACAGGCCGATGGTGATCTCGGGCATCGCCACCTTCGAATCCGGCGTCACGACGCGATGGCTCGCCCCGGACATGAGGCCGACCCCGCCTCCCATCACGATGCCGTGGCCCCAGCACAGCACCGGCTTGGGGAAGGTGTGGATGCGGTAGTCGAGACGGTATTCCCGCCCGAAGAAGGCCGCCGCATATTCATTGCCGCGGATGTCGCCATGCCTGGGGCCGGCGTGGTGCTCCAGCATCGTCCTGTGCATGCGATGCAGGTCGGCACCTGCGGAAAAGGCCTTCTCGCCCGACGCCTCCAGCACCACCATGGCCACGCCCTCGTCGGCCGCCCAGCGGTCGAACTGCGGGCCGAGCAGGTCGATCATGTCCAGCGACAGCGCGTTGAGCGTTCGCTCTGCATTGAGCCGGGCAAAGCCGATGCGGGCGCCGTTGGCCGCCGCGCGTTCCTCGAACAGGACCGGGGAAACCGATTCGGCCATGGCCGCCCCTATCGCGCGAAGGCGGCGTCGACGGATACCAGCGCGGCCATGTTGACGAGGCGGCGCACGGTCGCCGTGGGCGTGAGGATGTGGACGGGCTTGGCGGCGCCCAGCAGGATCGGTCCCACGGTGATGCCATCCCCCGCCGAGATCTTGAGCAGGTTGAAGGCGATGTTGGCGGCGTCCAGCGTGGGCATGATCAGCAGGTTCGCCTCGCCCTTGAGACGCGAGTTGGGGAAGATGCGCATGCGGATGGATTCGTCGAGGGCCGCATCGCCGTGCATCTCCCCCTCCACCTCGAGCTGCGGCGCCCTGTGCTCCAGGATCTCGCGCGCCTTGCTCATCTTCTGCGCCGATGGATGGCGCGAGGTGCCGAAATTCGAATGCGACAACAGGGCGACCTTGGGCACGATGCCGAAGCGCTGCACCTCCTCGGCCGCGATGATGGTCATTTCCGCGATCTGCTCGGCGGTCGGATCCGGGTTGACGTAGGTGTCGCAGATGAACAGCGTGCGCTTGGGCAGGATCAGCATGTTCATCGCCGCGAACTGGTTCACGCCCTTGCGCAGGCCGATGACGTTGGCAATGTAGTCGACGTGCAGGGAGAACTGCGCGATGGTGCCGCACAGCATCGCGTCGGCGTCGCCCCGGCGGACCATCAGGGCACCGATGAGGGTCGTGCGCCGCGTCACCTCACGCTTGGCGTACTCCGCGGAAATGCCCTTGCGCTGCACCAGCGCGTAATACTCCTGCCAGTAGTCACGGAAGCGGGGGTCCGAGTTCGGGTTCACGCACTCGAAGTCCTTGCCCGGGCGGATGCGCAGGCCGTACTTCTCGATGCGGGGATTGAGCACCTCCGGCCTCGCGATCAGGATCGGCCTGGCCACGCCCTCGTCGACGACCGCCTGCGCCGCGCGCAGCACCCGTTCGTCCTCGCCCTCGCAGAACACCACGCGCATCGGGTTCTTCTTCGCCGCCGTGAACACCGGCTTCATGATCAGGCCGGAGTGGTAGACGAACTGCATCAGCTGCTCGTGGTAGGCCGCGAAGTCCTGGATCGGGCGCGTGGCCACGCCGCTCTCCATGGCCGCCAGCGCCACTGCCGGCGCGATCTTCACGATCAGGCGCGGGTCGAAAGGCTTGGGGATCAGGTACTCCGGCCCGAAGGACAGGTCCTGCTCGCCATAGGCCATCGCGACGATGTCGGACTGCTCGGCCTGTGCCAGCTCGGCGATGGCGCGCACTGCGGCGAGCTTCATCGGCTCGTTGATGGTGGTCGCGCCCACGTCCAGCGCCCCGCGGAAGATGAACGGGAAGCACAGGACGTTGTTGACCTGGTTCGGATAATCCGAGCGCCCGGTGGCGATCACCGCGTCGCTGCGCGCGGCCTTGGCCTCGTCCGGCAGGATCTCGGGTTCCGGATTGGCGAGCGCGAGGATCAGGGGCCGCTTGCCCATGCGCTTGACCATCTCGGGCTTGAGCACCCGCGCCGCCGACAGGCCGAGGAAGACGTCCGCGTCCGGGATGATCTCGGCCAGGGTGCGCGCATCCGTCTGCTTGGCGTAGCGGGCCTTGTTGTCGTCCATCTCCTCCTTGCGGCCCTTGTACACCACGCCCTTGATGTCCGAGACCCAGACGTTGTCCATGGACAGGCCCAGGCTCACGAGCAGGTCGAGGCAGGCAAGCGCGGCGGCGCCGGCGCCCGAGCAGACGAGCTTGACCTTGCCAATGTCCTTGTTCACCACCTTGAGGCCGTTGAGGACCGCCGCGCCGACGATGATGGCGGTGCCGTGCTGGTCGTCGTGGAAGACCGGGATCCTGAGCCGGTCGCGCAGCTTGCGTTCGATGTAGAAGCACTCCGGCGCCTTGATGTCTTCGAGGTTGATGCCGCCGAAGGTGGGTTCGAGGCTCGCGATGATGTCCACCAGCTTGTCCGGATCGCGTTCGTTGACCTCGATGTCGAAGACGTCGATGCCCGCGAACTTCTTGAACAGCACGCCCTTGCCTTCCATGACCGGCTTGCCGGCGAGCGGCCCGATCGCGCCCAGGCCCAGTACCGCGGTGCCGTTGGTGATGACGCCGATGAGGTTGCCCCGCGCCGTGTAGCTGCGCGCCATGGCGGGATCGTTGACGATTTCCTCGCACGCGGCGGCCACCCCGGGGGAGTAGGCGAGCGCGAGGTCGCGCTGGTTCAGCAGGCCCTTGGTGGGTACGACGGAGATCTTTCCGGGGGTGGGCAGGCGGTGGTAGTCGAGCGCGCTCTTGCGTAACTGCTCGTCCATGACAACTCCATTGGTCTCTTGTCAGGCCCGGATTATACGGGAGCGGCCCGCATCCGCCCTCTTGCAGCGCGACATTGGCGGCGCGAGCGCAGCGCCGGGGTTTGTTCGGGCAGCGGCTTTTTGCTATGTTGGCGCGAGCCAAGACGGAGCTGCCGATGGACCATCCCCTGCCGGGCGTGCGCACCGAGCTCTACCCCGAGATCGAGCCCCACAAAAGCGGTTATTTGCGCGCCGATGCCCTGCACGACATCTACTGGGAGGTCTCGGGCAACCGCGACGGCGTGCCGGTCGTTTTCCTGCACGGCGGGCCCGGCGCCGGCGCGAGTCCCATGCACCGGCGTTTCTTCGACCCCGCCCACTACCGCATCGTGATCTTCGACCAGCGCGGCGCCGGGCGCTCGAAGCCGCACGGCGAGCTTCGCGACAACACCACGCAGCACCTGGTCGCCGACATGGAGAAGCTGCGCGAGGCGCTCGGGATCGGGAGATGGATGGTATTCGGCGGCTCGTGGGGCAGCACGCTGGCCCTCGCCTACGCGCAAAGCCATCCTGATCGCTGCCTCGCGCTCGTGCTGCGCGGCATCTTCCTGTGCCGCAAGCTCGAGATCGACTGGTTCCTGTATGGCATG
Organism: Burkholderiales bacterium; assembly: GCA_035549715.1. Classification (GTDB taxonomy): domain Bacteria; phylum Pseudomonadota; class Gammaproteobacteria; order Burkholderiales; family JACQAP01; genus JACQAP01. Next base: position 46,450 of record DASZQJ010000098.1, on the reverse strand, counting down.
CGTTTCGTCTACCCGGAAGCCTGGCGGCGATTCTCGGGCTTCATCCCGGAACCGGAGCGCGGCGACCTGCTGGGCGCCTATGCGAGGCGGCTCAACCATCCGGACCGCGGCGTGCACATGCCCGCCGCCCACCAATGGAGCGTCTACGAGGGTTCCTGCTCGACCCTCATGCCCAGTCCGTCGACGGTGGCCCACTTCTCGGAGGACGTCGTGGCACTGGGATTGGCCCGCATCGAGGCGCACTACTTCCAGAACGGCATTTTCCTTCCCGACAATGCGCTGCTCGACAACGTCCCCCGCCTGCGCGGGATTCCCGGCGTGATCGTGCAGGGCCGCTACGACATGGTATGCCCCATCGTTTCCGCGGACGACCTGCACCGGGCCTGGCCCGAGGCGCAGTACGTCGTCGTCCCCGACGCCGGGCATTCGGCCTGGGAGCCGGGCATCACGGCCCAGCTGGTGGCGGCGATGGAAAGACTGAAGTCAGGCGCAGGGCGCTAGGCACCAGGCGCCAGGCTCTTCAGTGAAACTCTCAGACCTCATGCTCGAAAATTTCTAAACCTGGCGCCTGGTGCCTAGCGCCCAGCGCCTGCTCCAAGGGAGGGAAAAGTGAACGAACACGTCGAAACCATCAACCAGGTCAAGTCCACGGTCATCGACCTGGCCATCAAGTTCGGCCCCAAGGTCTTCGTGGCCATCGTCATCGTCATCGCAGGCTACATCGTGGGCCGCCAGGTCGGCCGGATCATGGCCGGCGGGCTGCGCAAGTTCGACATGGAACCCCCGGTGCGCGACCTGCTGGTGCGCATGGTGCGTGTCCTCGTGCTCGGCCTGTTCTTGATCATGGCGCTCCAGAACCTGGGCGTGGAGCTGCTGCCGCTGATCGCCGGCCTGGGGGTGGCGGGCGCGGGCATCGCGCTGGCCATGCAGGGCGTCTTGAGCAACGTGGTGGCGGGCCTGACGATCATCTTTACCAAGCCGTTCCGCGTCGGCGAATACATCTCGATCGTCGGCGTGGAAGGCGGCGTGGATACGATCGGCCTGTTCAAGACCACGCTCAACCACCCGGACATGTCGAAGGTGGTGATCCCGAACCGCAAGATCGTCGGGGAAATCCTGCACAACTACGGCAGCATCCGCCAGCTCAACCTGTCCGTCGGCGTGGCCTACGATACGGATCTGAACCAGGCCATCGCTGCGATCCAGGAAATCCTGCAGGCCAATCCGCGGGTGCTCAAGGCCCCCGCTCCGGGGATCGGCGTGAGCGTGCTCGCCGATTCGTCCATCAACATCGCGGTCAAGCCCTGGACGAGCGTCAACGACTTCGGGCCGGCCGGCGGCGAGATCAACAAGGCGATCGTCGAAACGTTCCGCGGCCGCCAGATCGTCATCCCCTTCCCGCAGCGGGAAGTGAGGATGCTTGCGTGAGCCCGGGTGTGACGGGTGACGAGTGACGGGCCGGGGCCGCCGCCTCCGGCGGCCTTTGTCGTCAATATCGACGTGCCCGACCTCGAGCGGGCCGTCGCGTTCTACGCCCAGGCCTTCGGCCTGGTCCGCTCACGCAGCCTGTTCGAAGGCACCGTCGCGGAAATGACCGGCGCGCCTTCGACGATCTACCTGCTGCAGAAGGATGCGGGCTCGCCGCCGTCGCCGGGCTCGAAGCAGCGCCGGGACTATGCGCGCCACTGGACCCCGGTGCACCTCGATTTCATCGTCGATGCGCTCGAGCCGGCGCTCGAGCGCGCGCTCGCGGCGGGGGCGAGGGTGGAGGGAAGCGTCGAATCCTTCGAATGGGGGCGCCAGGCGGTGATGAGCGACCCGTTCGGCAACGGGTTCTGCCTCATCCAGTGGTTGAACGGCGGCTACGACGCCGTGGAAAGCTAGCCCGCGCTAGCGGGGCTTCTTGCCGGGCGCCTTCGGCGGCTCGGCGGCCTGCCTGGCCGTTTCCTGGATGGTTTCCAGCGCCGACTTCTGCATCTGCAGCGTCTTCACCGTCATCTGCAGGAAGTTCAGGTTCATCTTCAGCCACCCCTCCACGGCCTGCAGCTCGCGGATCTTCTTGTCCACCTCTGCGGCGTCCATGGTGGGCTGGAACATGCCGGGGATGGGGAAGGACATGGGGTTCCACATCTTCTGGAAGTACTCGAACAACTCCTTCGACGGATCTTCAGCCATTGCCATTCTCCGAAAGGCCGCGACGACATAACTGTCGTGACGGCGTGACGACGCGTTCCTTCGGAAAGCATACCCCTGCAGGCGAAAAAAAGCCGCAGCGAACTGCGGCTCTCCGATCCCGCCCTGCCGATGGCGTCGTTGCGACAGTCACGTCGTCACGACAGTCACGGCCTTTCTGGCCTTACATCGTCGGCCCCAGCACCCAGGGGGCAAATTCGTCCTCGCCGTAGCCCATCGCCTCGCTCTTGCTCGGCTCACCCGAGGCGGTTTTCAGGATGATCTCGAAGAACTGCTGGCCGACGTCCTGGATCGAGGCCTTGCCATCGACGATGACGCCGCAGTTGATGTCCATGTCGTCTTCCTGCTTGTTGAACATCGCGGTGTTGGTCGCGAGCTTGAGCGACGGCGAGGGCTTGCATCCGTAGGCCGAGCCCCGGCCGGTGGTGAAGCAGATCATGTTGGCCCCGCCGGCGACCTGGCCGGTCGCGGAAACCGGGTCGTAGCCCGGGGTGTCCATGAACACGAAGCCCTTCGCGGACACGCGCTCGGCATACTCGTACACGCCCATCATTGCCTGCGTGCCGCCCTTGGCCACCGCACCCAGCGACTTTTCCAGGATGGTGGTCAGCCCGCCCGCCTTGTTGCCCGGCGAGGGATTGTTGTTCATCTCGCCGCCCAGCCTGCTGGTGTAGTCCTCCCACCAGCGGATGCGCTTGACCAGCTTCTCGCCGATCTCGCGGGTCGCGGCACGGCGGGTCAGCAGGTGCTCGGCGCCGTAGACCTCCGGGGTCTCCGACAGGATGGCGGTGCCGCCGTTGCGCACCAGGATGTCGACCGCGGCGCCCAGCGCCGGGTTGGCCGAGATGCCGGAATAGCCGTCGGAGCCGCCGCATTGCAGGCCGAGGACCAGGTGCGAGGCCGGCACGGTCTCGCGCCTGGCCTTGTTCGCCTCCGGCAGCAGCTCCTTGATGCGGGCGATGCCGTCGGCGACCGTCTTCTTCGTGCCGCCCGTTTCCTGGATCGTGAAGGCTTGCAGCTGCCGGGAGCGCTTGAGGCCCTGCGCGGCCAGCAGGTTGTTGATCTGGTTCGCCTCGCAGCCCAGGCCGATCATGAGCGAGGAATGGAAGTTCGGGTGGGTTGCGTAGCCGGCCAGCACCCGGCGCAGCAGTTCGACCGGCTCGCCCTCCGAGCCCATGCCGCAACCCGTCTTGTGGTGGATCGGCACCACGCCATCCACGTTCGGGTACTGCGCCATGAAGTCCTCGTCGAAGTACTTGGCGATCATCCGACAGACGTGGGCCGAGCAGTTGACGCTGGAGATGACGCCCAGGTAGTTGCGCGTGGCGACGCGCCCGTCCTCGCGCACGATGCCCTGGAAGGTCGCCGGGTTCGCCACGTAGTCGACCGGCTTGTAGTCCGCACAGAAGGCGTAGTCGCGCTGGAAATCGCCCATCGCCAGGTTGTGCACGTGCACGTGGTCGCCCGCCTTGATGGGCTTCACGGCGAACCCGATGATCTGGTTGTAGCGCCGCACCGCCGAGCCCTCGGTGATGTCGTGGGTGGCGATCTTGTGGCCGGCGGGCACGGTCACCGTGGTGCGGATCTTTTCCTTGATGATCTCGGTGCCGGCGGGCAGTTCGACGCGGGCGATCACCACGTCGTCCGCGGGGTTCAGGCGAATGGTCAGGTCGGCGGCTTGCAACATGTCGGAGTTCTCCTCGGGGGGCGGCTGCGGCCGCAGCGGATGGCGCGGCGCCAGGTTCAGGCGCTTATTTTAAGCCGGGGGCCCGGCTTTGGGCGAACCCCCGTTTCGCGGCGCGGTAGCCCCGATCCCCGAGCACCCCGTGCGGACATGGGTTTGCCGCATCCGGCCCGGGATTCAGGGCCGGCGGCGCCCTCGTCCAGGCAGCCGCGGTGCACCGCCAGCGGCCTGCCGCTTCCGGGCGGCCGCAGGCCCGGATGAAAAACGGGGCGCATTGCGCCCCGCAGCAACGGCTTCACGGGGGCGGCAACTTGACTCCTCACGCCTCCCCCGCCTTCGCACGCGCCTAGTGCGACTCCCTCAGGTGCGGCGTGCCGCTGCCGCCCACCAGCACGTCCAGGTCCGCGCCCTCGTCGGCCTGGTTCACATGGTCGATGTAGATCTTCACGTAACCGCGGTCGGCCATCGGCTTCGGCGCCTTCCACTCCTTGCGGCGGCGTTCCAGTTCAGCCTCGGAGACGTCCAGGTGCAGCCTGCGCCTGGGCACGTCGATTTCGATCATGTCGCCGTCCCGCACCAGGGCCAGCGGGCCGCCGGCGGCCGCTTCCGGCGCACCGTGCAGCACCACGGTGCCGTAGGCCGTCCCGCTCATGCGCGCGTCCGAGATGCGCACCATGTCGGTGATCCCCTTCTTCAGAATCTTTTGCGGCAGGGAGAAGTTGCCGACCTCGGGGAAGCCCGGGTAGCCCTTCGGGCCGCAGCCCTTGAGCACCATCACGCAGGTCTCGTCGATCTTGAGCTTCGGATCGTCGATGCGCTTGTGGTAGTCCTCGATGCTCTCGAACACCACGGCACGGCCGCGGTGCTTCATCAGCTTCGGTGTCGCCGCCGAGGGCTTGATGACCGCCCCCCTGGGCACCAGGTTGCCGCGCAGCACGGCGATGCCACCCTGCTTCTTGAACGGCTTCTCGATGGGGAAAATCACCTTCGGATTCCAGTTCCTGGCGGCCTTGACGTTGTTCCAGATCGTCTCGCCGTTCACCGTCAGCGCGTTCTTGTGCAGCAGGCCGCCGCGGCCCAGCTCGCGGATTACGACCGGCAGGCCGCCTGCGTAATAGAAGTCCTCCATCAGGTATTCGCCGGAGGGCATCAGGTTCACCAGGCACGGCAGGTCGCGGCCGAGGCGGTCCCAGTCGTCCAGCGTCAGCTTCACGCCGATGCGGCGCGCGATGGCCAGCAGGTGCACGACGGCATTGGTGGAGCCGCCGATGGCGCCGTTGACGCGGATCGCGTTCTCGAAGGCCTGCCGGGTCATGACCTTCGACATGCGCAGGTCCTCCTTCACCATCTGCACGATGCGCCGTCCCGACATGTGCGCCAGCACGTAGCGGCGCGAGTCGACGGCGGGAATCGCGGCATTGGCCGGCAGCGCCATGCCCAGCGCCTCGGCCATGGACGCCATGGTCGAGGCCGTGCCCATGGTCATGCAATGGCCCGCCGAGCGCGACATCGCCTGCTCCGCCTCCATGAGGTCGTTGTCGTCCATCTCGCCCGTCTTGAGCATCTCCTTGAACTTCCAGACGTGCGTGCCGGAGCCGATGGTCTCGTCGCGCCAGCGGCCGTTGAGCATCGGGCCGCCCGAGACCACCATGGCCGGAATGTCGCAGGACGCGGCACCCATCAGCAGCGCCGGCGTGGTCTTGTCGCAGCCGGTGAGCAGGACGACGCCGTCCAGCGGGTTGGCGCGGATGGACTCCTCGACGTCCATGGCGGCGAGGTTGCGGAACAGCATGGCGGTCGGACGCATCACCGGCTCGCCCAGCGACATCACCGGGAACTCCAGCGGGAAGCCGCCGGCCTCCAGCACGCCGCGCTTGACGCGCTCGGCGATCTGGCGGAAATGCGCGTTGCAGGGCGTGAGCTCCGACCAGGTGTTGCAGATGCCGATCACGGGCCGGCCCTCGAACAGGTGCCGGGGCAGCCCCTGGTTCTTCATCCAGGAGCGGTGCACCATGCTGTCGATGCCGGGCCGTCCGAACCAGTCGTAGCTGCGCAGTTTCTTGCCTGAAGCCATCGCGTCCTCCCCGTTTCGTCCTGTGGTTTTGTCGAGTCCCGCCCGCGTGCGGAGCGCCGTGAATGATAACCGAGCGCGCGCAGCGTCAGGGCGGCGCATCCCGCTGTGGCATACTTACGCCTCCCGCAACATCCCGCACCACACAATCAGAAGGGGGAGGCAGTGGCAGGAAGACTCAACGGCAAGGTGGCCTTCGTCACCGCGGCCGCGCAAGGCATCGGGCGGGCGACGGCGCTCGCCTTCGCGCGCGAAGGCGCGAAGGTCTGGGCCACGGACGTCAACGAGCAGAAGCTCGCCGAGCTCAAGGGCCAGAAAGGCATCGAGGCGCGCCGGCTCGACGTGCTCAAGGACGGCGACATCGAGAGCCTGGCGAAGGAAGTCGGCACCCCGAACGTCATCTTCAACTGCGCCGGCTTCGTCCACCACGGCACCATCCAGCAGTGCTCGGACAAGGACTGGGATTTTTCCTTCAACCTGAACGTGCGCAGCCACTACGTGGTGATTCGCACCTTCCTGCCGGGCATGCTCGCCGCCGGCGGCGGCTCCATCATCAACGTGGCCTCCGTGGCCGGCTCGATCAAGGGCATCGCCAACCGCTTCGTGTACGGCGCCTCCAAGGCCGCGGTCATCGGCCTGACCAAGTCGGTCGCGATCGATTACGTGAAGCAGGGCATCCGCTGCAACGCGCTGTGCCCGGGCACCGTGGACACGCCCTCCCTGGGCGACCGCATCAACGCATTCGCCGATCCCGTGCAGGCGCGCAAGGACTTCATCGCGCGCCAGCCCATGGGCCGGCTCGCCACGGCCGAGGAGCTCGCCGAGCTGTCCGTGTTCCTCGCCAGCGACGAATCCGTCTTCATGACCGGCCAGGCCGTGATCATGGACGGGGGCATCACAATTTGAGGCACGAGGCACGGGACACGAGGCGCCAGGCAAACGCCTCACCCCTCACGCCTCGCTCCTCGCGCATTCCAAAAGGAGAACAACATGAAACTCGTACGTTACGGTGAAGCAGGCAGGGAAAAGCCGGGGATCCTCGACGCGCAGGGCAACATCCGCGACCTGTCGGGCGTGGTGAAGGACATCGATGGCAGCGTGGTCACCGCCGAAGGGCTCGCCAGGCTGCGCGGCGTGAACGTGGACGGCCTGCCGAAGGTCGGCGGCAACCCGCGCCTCGGCCCCCCGGTCGCCAACGTGCCGAAGCTGATCTGCATCGGCCTGAACTACGCCGACCATGCCAAGGAATCGAACCTGCCCATCCCGGCCGAGCCGGTGGTGTTCATGAAGGCCATCAGCGCGATCAGCGGGCCCAACGACGACGTGAAGCTGCCCAAGGGCTCGAAGAAGGGCGACTGGGAAGTCGAGCTCGCGTTCGTCATCGGCAGGAAGGCGCAGAGCGTTTCCGAGGCCGAGGCGCTCGACTACGTCGCCGGTTACATGATCTGCAACGACGTGTCCGAGCGCGAATGGCAGCTCGAGCACGGCAGCCAGTGGTCCAAGGGCAAGAGCTTCGACACGTTCGCCCCGCTGGGCCCCTGGTTCGTCACTGCCGACGAGATCAAGGATCCGCAGAACCTGGCCATGTGGCTGGACGTGAACGGGCAGCGCAAGCAGACCGGCAACACCAACACCATGATCTTCAGCGTGAAGAAGCTGGTGTCCTACCTGTCGTACATGTGCACGCTGGTTCCCGGCGACGTGGTGAGCACCGGCACCCCGCCCGGGGTGGGCATGGGCATCAAGCCCACCGCGCAGTTCCTGAAAGCGGGCGACGAAATGCGCCTGGGCATCGACGGCCTCGGGGAGCAGAAGCAGAAGGTGCACGGCGGCTGATCCTTGCGCCCGGCCCGCGAAAAGGCGCACCTTCCGGTGCGCCTTTTTGTTTGCGGAATGGCTATGATGCCCCGATACTCCCCGGAGAGACATTCCATGCGCATCCTCCCCTGCATCCTCGCCGCCGCCTTCTGGGCCGGCGCGGCGTTCGCCGACGACTCCGCGGATCCCGAGCAATCGCTGCAGGCCGGGGAGCGCGGCGTCACCGCCACCGCCATCCCCGGCTACTCCGTGGATACCCCACCGGGCATCAACCGGCTCGATTTCGACTTCCGCTATGACGAAACCCGTGCGTGGCTCAACAAGGACGGCGACTTCCAGGTCTCCGGCTGGGTCAAGCACACGGGGCTGCTGTGCGGCACCTACCGGATGGGCGTGCGGTTCGGCGTGGGCGCCCCCGGCTGCCTGAACGTCAGATGGGTCACGGAGCCCCGTTTCGTGACGCGCGAATTCCAGTGCAACGGGGCGCGCGTCCAGCACCAGGGCGGCGATACGGAGGAGGCGCTGGGCGCCATGGTGGGCAGGATCACCTGCGCCGAGCGCGTCATTTCCTGCTCCGGGAACTGCAAGTAAGCCGCGCAATGTCCCTGCCGCACCGGCTGTGCACGGCGCCGATGATGGACTGGTCGGACCGGCACTGCCGTTATTTCTTCCGCAGGCTGGCACGGCACGCCGTGGTCTATACCGAGATGGTGACCACCGGGGCCCTGCTTCATGGCGACGTGGACCGCCACCTGCGCTTCCATCCCGACGAACACCCCGTCGCGCTGCAACTCGGCGGCTCCGAGCCCGCGGACCTCGCGGCATGCGCGAGGCTGGGGGAGCGATATGGCTACGACGAGATCAACCTCAATTGCGGCTGCCCCTCGGAACGGGTGCAGCGCGGCGCCTTCGGGGCCTGCCTGATGACGGAGCCCGCACTGGTCGCCGACTGCGTCCGCGCCATGCGCGAGGCCGTGCAGGTTCCCGTCACCGTCAAGCACCGGCTGGGCATCGATGCCATCGAGGACTACGGGTTCGTGCGTGACTTCGTCGGCGCGCTGGCCGCCGCGGGGTGCGAGACTTTCCTCGTCCACGCCCGCAATGCCATCCTCAAGGGGCTGTCGCCCAGGGACAACCGCGAGGTTCCGCCGCTGAAGTACGACTACGTCGAGCGCCTCGGGCGCGACTTCCCGGCCCTGAGGTTCATCGTCAACGGCGGCATCGACACGCTGGAGAAGGTCGCGCACCACCTCGATCGCGCCGATGGGGTGATGCTGGGGCGCGCCGCCTACCACGATCCGTGGATCCTGGCGCAGGCAGGCCACCGGTTCCTCGGCGAGCCCGCGCGCCATCGGTCCGGGGTGGTGCGCGAGATGCACGCCTACGCGCGGGACGAAGTGGCATCCGGAACGCCGCTGCGCGCGATCGCCCGGCACATGCTCGGCCTCTACCACGGCCAGCCGAATGCCCGGACCTGGCGGCGCATGCTTTCGGACGCGCAGCGGCTCGCGCGCAACGACCCCGGCCTGCTGCTCGAGGCGATGGAGTCCGCCGAGCCCTCCGGCCACTCCCGGGTGGCCCCGGGCACCGGAATCGCGCGGGACGCCTAGGGAACGATGACGCGGATGTGGCGCGGCAGGAGCCCGAACCGGATGGGCGATGCGCCGATCAGCTCGCCGTCGGCTTCCGCCTCCACGGGCCGCGGACCGGAAACCTCGAGCACGGGTGTCCGGAACGTCCGCACCTTCGGATGCGCCGGCAGCGTGCCGTCATAGAGCCGGCCGACGTTGAGCGCCAGTTCCGCGAGCGAAATCTCCCCCAGCACCATGACATCGAGCAGGCCGTCGTCGCACAAGGCCGACGGTGCGACCAGCATGCCTCCGCCGCAATAGCGGTTGATCGAGGCGAAGGCCATGAAGGCCCGGCCCGCCAAGTGATGGCCTTCGGCATGCACGACGAGCTCCGGCGCCCGGTAGGTGAGCAGGCTCGCGGGAAGCGAAGCGAGGTAGGACAGCTTGCCCATGCGCCGACCCAGCGTGCGCCGCACCACATGGGCGTCGAAACCCACCCCTGCGGCGTTGATGAAATAGCGCATGCGCCCGTCCGCGGGCATCACCGTGCCGACGTCGTGCTCGAGGGTCCGGCCGGCCGACAGCACCTCGAGCGCGAGGTCGAGCCTGCCGGGAATGCCATGGGTGCGCGCCCAGTCGTTGCCCCGGCCGAGGGGGAGCAGCCCGAAGGTGGCCTCTGCGGCCGACACCGCGCCGCTGCCCAGCACGCCATTGACGAGGTCGTGCAGCGTCCCGTCGCCGCCGATGGCGAGGAAATGGCGGGCGCCGGCGCGCGCCGCGGCAGCCGCCAGTTCCACCGCGTGCCCGGCGCGATCGCTGCAGGCAAGGTCGTGCGCGAGCCCCGATCGGCGCAGCCGCGCGGCGATTGCCGCGACGTCGCGCCCGCCGCCCGCGGCCGGATTCGCCACCGCAAACCAGTTCGTCGTCATGCGCTCCCCCCCTGTGATCATAGCGCGGGCCAACGGACCGGCGGCGACTGTTCTACACTGGCGCGGCGATGCCGGCGCCCGGCGTTGCGATTCCTGCCCCCGGCGCCGCTGCCGCCCGCCAACCTGCATCGAGGTCGAGATGACGCGAGTCCTGTCACTGCTTGTCCTTGCCCTGGCCGTGCACGTCTGCGCCGCGCAGGAGCCCCTGAAAATCGGCCTGGTCGCCGAGATCACCGGCCAGGCAGCCGAAGCCGGCCTCTACACGGTCAACGGCGCCGCGCTCGCGGTCGAGGACATCAACAAGGCGGGTGGCGTGCTGGGCCGGCCGGTGGCGCTGCAGGTGGAGGACAGCCAGGGCAGCAACCCGGGCGCCGTGCTCGCCTTCACCAAGCTGTTTTCCCGCAAGGACGTGCCCGTGATCGTCGGTCCGATCCGCAGCACGCAGATCCAGGCCGCGTCGCCGGCGATCGCCCGGGCCGGACGCCCGGTGATGATCGGCGGCACCGACCCGAGCCTGACCCGTGTGAACAACCGCTGGGTGTTCCGCTGCCGGCCCAACGACCTCTACTCGTCCCGGGTGATCGCCGAGTTCGGCGTGAAGGACCTGAAGCTGAAGAAGTGGGCCATCGTCCATTCGACCGACGCGTTCGGCAACGGCGGCATGAATGCGCTGGCCGCCGAACTGAGGAAGTTCGGCATCGAGCCGGTGCAGGTGCAGGGCTTCACGAACAACACCGTGGACTTCACGCCCGTCGTACTGGCGCTCAAGCGCGCCAGCCCCGAAGTCATCGCGACCTACATTCCCTTCTCGACCGACCAGGGCATTTTCGCCCGGCAGTTGCGCCAGCTGGGCGTGCAGGCGGCATGGGTGGGGTCGCCGACCACGGTATCGGAGACGGCGATGAAGCTGGCGGGACCGGCGCTCTACGGCAGCTACGCGGTGACCGACTTCCATGCGGGGGCCAACGACGTCGCGAAGGCTTATTCGCGCAAGTACCGCGAGCGCTACGGCATCGACGCGGACAACTACTCCGCGTGGACCTACGATGCCGTGACCCTGCTGGCGCTTGCCGTGAATTCGGCGAAAAGCACCGAACCCGAGGCCGTGCGCAGGGCGCTCGTGGCCATCCGCGGCCACGTCGGCACGGAAGGCGCCTACCAGTTCGACGAGGCGGGCGAGGGCGTGCGGGGCTACAACGTGGTCAGGAACGAAGGCGGGAAGGTCACATTCATCCGCCGCGTCGACTTTCCGGCCAACTAGGGCTATTTACACCCAACGCAGAGGCGCAGAGGACGCAGAGAAAACCTGAAGACAACGGGACTCACCAGGAGCCCCGGGCGGGTCCATGGCAAGGAAGCCGCAAGCCGCCGTCCCCAGTTTCTTTCGCCCTTGCTGGTCTCTGCGTCCTTTGCGCCCTCTGCGCCTCTGCGTTGGATTGAATCAGCAGGTCCTAGGCTTCGGGATCGCCGGTGGCGACCTTGCCCATCCAGGCCTCGATGCTGATGAGGCCGCCGCTCTTTTCGGCCAGGCCTTTTTCCCTCGTCGGCAGGTCTTCCTGGATCATGTCGATGCGCTTCCAGCCGGCGATCGGCGTCGCGCACTCGGCGCGCGGGACGTAGCGCGAAGCCTGCACCTTCTGGTAGCGATGCACGTAGCGCGGGCAATTGGGCCAGACTTCGGTGACGGCCACGCGCACGATCATCTGCGCTTCCTTGAATTGCGCCATCAGCGGATCTCGATCGCTGACCTGGGCCTCCCCCTGCACGCGCAGGCGGTTGGGGCGCTCGAAGTCCATGAACAGCATGCCGACCTTGTGGCTGACGGCGATGTTGCCGGCCGAATAGAACATGCCGTTGCCGTCGTAGAGCGGGAAGGCCAGGGTCCTGTCGTCCAGCACCCGCACGAAGCCGGGGTCGCCGCCCTTGTAGGAGACCGTCGGCCGGCCCTGCTCATCGATGCTCGACAGCCAGAACATGTCGCGGCTCTGGATGAACGCGATGTCCATTTCACCCAGCTGGGGCTGGATGACGAGGGCCTCGATCTTGTCCGCGATGCGGCGCGTGTCGAACTGGTCCTGGAATTTGCGCTGCTGCGCACCATACAGTCTGCTCACGGTCTCCTCCTTGTTTTCGTTATCGGGCCCGGCGCTAGCGGGGCCTTCTGCTATCGTAATCCATCCGCCGCCCCACCCCCAGGGATGGCGACGTCCGGAGGAGTATAGGAATGGGCCGAGCCCCCGGCTTGCATGAACCTGCTGCGCCCGATGCGCTGCTCTGCGTGGGCGCGGGCAAGACCCTTTACATCGGCGCGCTGGACGACGTCGGCTGGCACCGCCACGGCGCGCCGGTGATCATCGCCGGCCTCGCGGGCGCGTTCCGCCTGCGGCTGCCGGGCGGCGACTGGACGTGGTGCCGCTCCGCCGTGATTCCGGCGGGCATCCGCCATGCGCTGGATCTGGGCGGGGACCCGCTGGCGGTGTTCTATCCGGAACCCAATGTCGCGGGCCTGTCGGCGCTCGCCACGCTCGGGCGCCACTGGTCCCCCCGGGAGCGCATCCTGCTCGGCATGTCGCCGGCTCCAGGGGTCCTGCGCGAGCTGTACGAGCATCCTGCCAGCCTCGAGTGGAGCGGCGAAGCGCTGGACGACCTGGTCGGCCATGCCCGGCACGGCGGCGGGGAGCCGCCGCTTGACGCGCGCCTGGCGCGAGTCCTGGCGTTCCTGGACGGCCGGCCGGAAGACCTGACCCGCGCGTCCCGCATCGCCCGCGAGCAGGGCCTGTCCGAATCCCGCTTCCTGCACCTGTTCAGCGAGCGCATCGGCGTGCCGTTCCGCCGCTACCGGATCTGGAACCGCGTCCGGGCGGCCATGCGCCTCGCGCTCGACGGATCAAGCTTCACCGACGCGGCGCTTCACGCCGGCTTCGCCGATTCGGCCCATTTCGCGCGCAGCTTCCGCGAGACGTTCGGCGTCACGCCCTCGTATGTCTTCGGCAAGGTCGCGCGCGCCGGCGCGCTCCCGACAGCCCGCCTGACGGCATGAGCGCGATCCGGTTCGACACCTACTATCGCTATGACGCGCTGGCCCGGTTCCTGACCGGGTGGGCGGCGTCGCATCCGCACCTCGTCCGCCTCGAGCCCGCGGGCCGCAGCCACGAGGGCCGCGAGATCTACGTCGTCCGCGTCACCAACTACCGGACGGGCCCGGACACGGAAAAGCCGGCCCTCTGGGTCGATGGCAACATCCACGCCGCGGAGCTGGCCGGTTCCATGGCCTGCCTGCACCTCATCGACCGGCTGATCACGGCCTACGGCAAGGACCCCGAGATCACGCGCTGCCTCGATACCCGGGCCTTCTACGTCTGCCCGCGCGTGAACCCGGATGGGGCCGAATGGGCGCTGGCGGACGTGCCGCGCCTCATCCGCTCGAGCACCCGACCCTATCCCTACGACGAGGATCCCGTCGGCGGCCTGGCGCGGGAGGACGTCGACGGCGACGGCCGCATCCTGTCGATGCGCATCGTCGACCCCAACGGTCCGTGGAAAACTTCGCCGCAGGACCCGCGCGTGCTCGTGCGCCGCGATCCCGTCGAAACGGGGGGCAAGTACTACCGCGTGCTGCCCGAGGGACGGATCGACGGTTACGACGGCGTCACCCTGCGCCTGCAGGCGCGCAAGGAAGGCCTCGACCTGAACCGCAACTTCCCCGCCGCCTGGCGCCTGGAGCACGAGCAGCCGGGCGCGGGCCCCTATCCGACCTCGGAGCCGGAGGTCGCGGCGGTCGCGGGATTCATCGCACGCCATCCCAACGTCACGGGCGCGGTCACGTTCCACACCTACAGCGGCGTCATCCTGCGGCCGCATTCGCACCTGTCCGATGACCAGATGGTGCCCGAGGACCTTTGGACCTACCGCAAGATCGGCGAGGCCGGGACGCGAATGACGGGCTATCCGGCGGTGTCGACCTTCCACGATTTCCGCTACCACCCCAAGGAAGTGATCACCGGGGACTTCGACGCCTGGATGTTCGAGCATCGCGGCGTCTTCGCGTGGACGGTGGAGCTGTGGAGCCCGCAACGCCAGGCCGGCATCGGCGACTACCAGTACATCGAATGGTATCGCGAGCATCCTCCGGAGGACGATGCCAGGCTCATGCAGTGGAACGACACGGCGCTCGGCGGCAGGGGCTTCGTCGACTGGTATCCGTTCGACCACCCGCAACTCGGGCCGGTCGAACTGGGCGGCTGGGACAGCCTGTACACCTGGACGAACCCGCCGCCGAAGCTGCTGGAGAAGGAGATCGCGCCGTTCTCGCGCTGGCTCGTGTGGCATGCGCTCATCTCGCCGCGGCTGGAGGTCCTCGAGGCCACTGCGCGCCGCATCGGCGAGGACGCGTGGCGCGTGCGCCTGGTCGTGCACAACACGGGCTGGCTGCCGAGCTACGTCACGCGCCTGGCAAAGCAAAAAAAGCTGGTCCGCGGCGTGATCTGCGAGATCGAGTTGCCCGACGGAGTGCGGCTCGAATCCGGTACGGCTCGCGAGGACGTCGGGCAGCTCGAAGGCCGCGCGCACAAGCCGGCCGCAGCGAATACCTGGGCCGGCGCCAGCGCCGACGAGACCGACGACCGCGCCAAGGCGGAATGGGTCGTGCGGGCGCCGCCGGGCACGACCCTGCGCCTGCGGGCCAGCCACGAAAGGGCGGGAACCGCGCGCGCCGAGATCGCTCTAACCTAGGACATCGAAATGATTTCAAGGAGCATTCCCATGAAGGTTGCCATTGCGTCCATCGCCTTGCTTTGCCTCGCCGGCGGCGCGGTCCAGGCTGCCGAAGGCACGGGCGAGCGCGTGAAATCCGACGCCAAGGCCATGGCGCACGACGCCAAGGATGCGGCGGTCGACGTCGGCAGGCAGATCGGCCAGGGCAGCAAGAAGGCGTACAAGAGCGCGAAGCACAAGATCAAGGGCGACGTGAATGCAGGCAAGCCCGGCACCGGCGCCAATGCCGCCCGCAACGAGGCGCAAAGGACTGCGAAGGACGGGCGCGAATAAATTACCCGCGCGTCAGTTTGGCGGCGCGATGCCTCCGGCGCGCCTGCATCGACCATGCCGGCCGGCGGAGGCCGGTAACATTTTTTCGCTTGAATCCCCCCGCCGGGGGGCGCAGACTGTCCCGCAGGCGCCACGGATGGCACGTGGCGCGGAAGGAGGCGGCAGATGCAGAAGGAAGCAGTACCGAACCGACGCTACGTCGAATTGCTCAATGAAGAAATCCAGCGCCATCCGTTCTATCGGCAAGGCATGCAGTTCATGCCCAGCCTCCCCGACGACGCGAAATCCCGCCCCAAGCTCGCCGAAGTGACGTGGGACAAACAGAAATGGAAGGGCTTCGATTTCGTGTTTGCGGCCGCGGCCCGCGTGGTCCGGCAGCGCTACGAGGTCCAGTAGGCCCGGCGACGCCGCATCGCCCCTGTGCCGCAACAGCGGCGCACCGCGCTCACTTCCGGTACCGGTAGAAAGTCGCGGGGCCGAGTTCTTCCTCGAGCTTCGCGAGCGAGCGTGGTCCCTGCGCCGTGATGATCGCCACGTCCGGCGGCAATTCGCGGGCCCGGGGGAAATTCGGGTCGTAGATCGCCATGAAGTGTGGCCACCATGCCACGTCTCCCGTGTCCTGCATGCCGTGCTCGATGGGCCTGAATCTGGGCGACTCGGCAAAGTGGTCCGCGGGAAGGTAGTCGAATTCCATTCCCGAGCGCTTGAGCACCAGCCAGACGAAGCGCGAGCCGTCGGCGTTTTCTTCCGCCGGGTAAGGCGGATTCGATTCCGCCGCCCACCCCGGCGACGATCCCGCGAGCAATCCGACCAGCAGCGCAATCGCCGCACGTTTCAGTTTGGCCGCAGCCATCCGCGTTACCCTCCCCCTGAGCTGGAACCGCGACCCCGGGCCTGCAGTCCCGGCCGCGCACGGGATTATGCGCCAGGCCGGCCCGCCCTGGAGGCCCCTAGTCGTGTGGCTTCTCGGGCTTTTGTTCCAGGGTCTCGACCAGCGCCACCTGCAGGCGGGTGTGCAACTTGACGAAGCGGCTCCAGAGCAGCGCCGCGACGACGCCCGCGACGGCGAGCACCGGAATCAGGATTGCCGTGGGTGGCAGGATGCTCGTGCTGAGCGCGGACAGGAACACCAGGATGCCTGCGATCGCCGCGATGGGAATCAACTCGGAGATCACACGGCGCACATTGCCGGTGTGGCGGCCCGCCATCTCCTCGCGCACGCCCAGTTCCGCAAGCAGCATGCTGAGCGCCTTGAGCTTGCGGTAGGCCGCGATCAGGAAGGGCATCGAAAGCAGCAGCACCGAAAGCCAGAGCACGGTATCGCGAATTCCCTCCTCCACGCGCCACGGCACCGATTCCCACATGCGCGGGCGCTCGCCGAAGTAGCCTGCGGCGACGAACAGCGCCGCGACCAGGGCCAGGTTGATGCCGACCTGGAGCAGGATCTTGCGGATCATGCGTGCCAGCACCGCCCGGTCGCCCCGGGGCCGGATGCTCTGCAGCCACTCGGTATAGACGGCGGCGGTGCGCGAGAGGCTGGGCGGCGTCACGCGCATCAGCCGTTGCAGGAAGGGGTCGGAGACCTTGATCAGGTAGGGCGTGAGCAGCGTGGTGATCGCCGAGACGGCCACCGCGATGGGGTACAGGAAGTCGCTGATCACGTTCAGGGCCAGGCCGAGCGTGGCGATGATGAAGGAAAACTCGCCGATCTGGGCGAGCCCCATGCCGACGCGCATGGAGGTTCGGCCGTCATTGCCCGCGAGGAAGGTGCCCAGGCTGCAGGTCACCACCTTGCCAACCACCACGGCCACCGTGATCACGACCACCGGCCAGGCATGGTCGACCAGAACCCGCGGGTCGAGCATCAGGCCGATGGCGACGAAGAAAATGGCGCTGAACATGTCGCGCACCGGCTCGATGAGGCGCTCGATCGCATGCAGCTGCCGCGACTCGGCCATGATGGCCCCGATCAGGAAGGCGCCCAGCGCGATGCTGTAGTCCAGCCGCACGACCACCAGGCAAAAGCCGAAGCACAGCCCCAGCACGGTGATCAGCAGCATCTCGTTGCTGCCGAACCTGGCCACGTAGGCAAGCAGCCGCGGGACGACGAGGATCCCGACCACCAGTGCAACCACCATGAAAAGGGACAGGCGCACCACGGTGGTGAGGACTTCCTCGGTGTTCACCGAACCCGAAATCGCGATGCCCGAGAGCAGCGCGATCATGCCGATGGCCAGGATGTCCTCCACGATCAGGATGCCGAAGATGAGCTGGGCGAAGCGCTCGCGCTTCATGCCGAGCTCGTCGAGGGCCTTGATGATGATGGTGGTGGAGGAAATGGCCAGCATGGCGCCCAGGAACACCGAGTCCATCCGGCTCCAGTCGAAGAAGCGCCCGATCTCGTAGCCCACCCAGATCATCATCACGATCTCGAAGGCGGCGGCGACGAAGGCGGTGGCGCCGACCCGGCTCAGCTTGCGCAGGCTGAATTCCAGGCCCAGGGAAAACAGCAGGAAGACCACGCCGAGTTCCGCGAGCGTCTGGATGGCCGCGCGGTCCTCCACCAGCTGGAAGGGCGGGGTATGGGGGCCGATGATGATCCCGGCGACGATGTAGCCCAGCACCACCGGCTGGCGGAAGCGGTGAAAGAGGATGGTCACGATGCCCGCCACGAGCATGGTGACCGCGAGGTCCTGGATGAAGCCGATGCCGTGCATAGGCCCAACTATTGCAGCCGCGGCGGACCGAGGCAACTACGAGTTGTAAGGCCGGGCCCCGGGATCGGCCGTCAGGCCGGCCACTTCCTTTGCAGTTCGGCCACCTGCTCAGGGGACAGGATGCGCAGGCGGTTGCCCCTCAGCATCAGGTACAGGCGGGCGGTCTCCTCCAGCTCCTCGGTCGCGTAGATCGCGCTTTCGAGGTCCCTGCCCGCGACGATCGGGCCATGGTTGGCCAGCAGGATGGCATGGTGCCTGCCGGCCACTTCCTTCACCGCGTTGGCAAGGCTCATGTCGCCCGGTGCGTAGTAGGGCAGCAGGACGAGGTTGCCCACCTTCATCACGTAGTAGGCGGTGATCGGCGGGATGGGCTGCTTCGGGTCCGTGTCGGCCAGGCAGGATACCGCCACCGAATGCGTCGAATGCAGGTGCACGATCGCATTGGCGTCCGGGCGCTTCTCGTACATGGACAGGTGCAGGAAGGACTCCTTGGTCTGCTTGTCCCCGGACAGCAGGTTGCCCCGGGCGTCCACCTTCGAAAGCCGCGCGGGGTCGAGGCGCCCGAGGCAGGCGTTGGTCGGCGTCATCAGCCAGCCGTCGTCCACCCGCACGCTCAGGTTCCCTGAGCTGCCCACGGTGAGGCCGCGGTCGAACATCGACTTTCCCAGCAGGCAGATCTGCTCTCGCTGCCTGGCTTCGCTCACGGCTGCATCCCGAACGACTTGGTGAAGAAGTCCTGGGTGCCGAAATTGCCCGACTTGAGCGCCAGCGCCAGGGGCGGCTCGCCGATGGAGACGGTCCAGGGCACGCCCGGGTCGATCTCGGGGCCGATGGCCAGGCCTTCCACGCCCAGGGCCCCGACGACCGCGCCGGAGGTTTCGCCGCCGGCGACCACCAGCCGCCGCACACCCCGCGCAACAAGGCCCTTGGCGACCTTGCCCAGGGTTTCCTCGACCAGCGCCCCCGCGTGCTCGCGCCCCAGCTTGTCCTGCACCGCGCGCACCGCTTCGGGTGCCGCGGTCGAGTAGATGAGGATCGGTTTCTCGGAAAGGCGCTTCGCCGCCCAGTCGAGGGCTTCCTGCGCGAGGTCGCGCCCGGAGGCGATGGCAACGGGGTCGAGCTCGAAGGCGTCGTGGTCCCGTTTCATGTGCGCCACCTGCCCCTGCGTCGCGACCGAGCAGGAACCCGCGATCACGGCGGTCGGCCCGCCGATTTTCGGCAGCTTCGCGCCCTGCCCGGCCTTCATGAGATTGCGGCGAATGAAATTGCCGGGAAGCCCCATGGCCATCCCGGAGCCGCCCGTCACCAGCGCCAGCTCGGCACAAGCCTCGCCCAGGGTCGTGAGGTGCTCGTCGGTGATCGAATCCAGCACGACGTGCCGCACACCCTGCTTCCTGAGGTCCTCGAAGGCGGCCTTGACGGCGGCGGCCCCCTTTACGACGGTCGAGTACTGGACCAGCCCGACCTTGTGCTTCGTCTGCCGCTGCAGCACGCGTACCAGCGACGGGTCGGTCATCGGCGTGAGCGGGTGGTTGCGCATGCCCGACTCGGACAGCAGTTCGTCGCCCACGAACAGGTAGCCCTTGTACACCGTGCGCTTGTTGGTCGGGAACGACGGGTTGAAGACGGTGAAATCCGAACCCAGGGCGTCGAGCAGCGCGTCGGCCACCGGGCCGATGTTGCCCTTGTCGGTCGAGTCGAAGGTCGAGCAGTACTTGAAGTAGTACTGCTTCGCGCCCTGCTGGCGCAGCCAGTCGAGCGCCCCCAGGGACATGGTGATGGCCTCGTTGACGGGATTGCTCCGGGACTTGAGCGCCACGATGACGCAGTCGGCCTCGGGCACGCGCAGGTTGGGGCGCGGCACGCCCAGGAGCTGCACGGTGCGCATGCCGGCCTTGACGAGCGTGTTCGCAAGGTCGGTCGCGCCCGTGAAATCGTCGGCCACGCAGCCCAGCAGGATGCTCATGCGCGGGCTCCGGAAAGCGGGGTGGGGATCAACGCGGGTCTCCTCAATGGCGGTTGGCGATCTTCGTCCATAATGGTACCGAATCCCGCCAAGCCCGGCCCGGGATCGCCAACCCGGGAACCCACGCATGCCCGAAGTCACCGGCATCGACCACATCTACCTCGCCGTCACGGACCTCGGCCGTTCGGAGGCTTTCTACGACGCGGCCATGCCGATCCTGGGATTCCGCAAGAACGGCTTCAACCTCGAGGGCACCCCGCATGTCCAGTATTACAACCGGCATTTCGGCATCGTGCTGCGCCCCGCGCGCAACCGCTTTGCGCACGACCCCTACTCGCCGGGCCTGCATCACCTCTGCCTGCGGGTCGAATCCCCCGCCGACGTCGCGGACGCCGCGGCCCGGCTGCGCGACGCCGGCATCGAGGCATCGTCGCCGCAGGTCTACCCGGAATACGCGCCGGATTATCATGCAACCTTCTTTCGCGACCCGGATGGCATCCGGCTCGAGGTAACCAACTACCGTGCCGAGCGCCGCCGGCGGCACGACGAATGGGACAAGGTCTAATACCGGATACCGGGTACTGGGTGCCGGAGGGGGCCCGCGCGGGAACCCGGAATACGAGGAGAGCAGAATGGCATTCGCCGACAACCTGAAGCAGCTGCCGCCGATCGACACGATCGACTGGATCGACCTCGTCGACGGCACCGGGAACGTGATTGCAACCATCGAGAACAGGCCCGGCAAGAGCGGATCGCTCGCGGTCTACAACCACCTGCTCCTGCGACACGGGAAGATCGATGCCGCCGCCGCCCGCGAGGGGCTCGAGTTGTTCGCCGAGCACACCGAGGATGCCACCCGCAATCCCGGCAGGCATCCCAACATCGACCGGCTGCTGGAAGTCCTGGCCCGCAACCTCTCCTACGCGGCCAAGGTCACGAAGAAGCCCGCCTGAACGCTACTTTTTCCAGTGCGGCGGGATGGTTTTTTCGAGGTAGGGCAGCGCCTGCATGCGGCCCATCCACACGCGGGTCTTCGGACCGAAGACCGCGGCGACATCCAGGTCCGGCTTGCGGACGTCCATGCGCAGGCACAGCGCCACCATCGGGTAGAGGGTGAAATCGGCGGCCGAGAGCGCGTCGCCGGCAAGGTAGTCACCGGCGAGGACGGTCTCCCATTTCGCCGCCTCGCGCGCGAGCTTTTCCCGCCCCGCGGTGATCGCCCCGGCATCCCAGTTCTCCCGCTTGGTGAAAAAGATCGCGTTCTGGATCGGTTCGGCAGCCCCCGCGAAATAGTCGTCCGCCTCGCGGATGAGGCGCCGCACCAGCGCGCGTTGCCGGGCGTCCCCCGGAAAGAGCTTCATCCCGGAGGGGTATTGCTCGTCCAGGTACTCCATGATCGCCGCGGATTCGTAGAGCGGGAAATCCCCGTCGACGATCACCGGCACCTTGTGGCGGGGATTGAGGGCGAGATACCCGGGTTTCTTGTGGTCCCCTTCCGAGAACGAGATGACCTTCTGGTCGTAGGAAAGTCCCTTGGCCTCCAGGGCCAGCCAGACCCGCCAGGCATAGGGGGAACCGGAACCGTAATAGAACGTGATGGCCATGGATGTCCTTGTCAGTGGAAAGGTCGCTCGCCGGTGCCGGCAGTACAATCGCCGGGTCGGGCGAAGAGCGGGCAGTGTAATGGATGACGCCGCCGCAGGTTCGATGGCCAGGCGGCCGGACGTCGCGCCCCGGACTCGTTAGCGGCACGCCCGTTTGCGGGCAGGGGCGCCCGGCGTTCGGCATCGGATAACTGAAGCAGGACTACCACGATGGACGATGCCGTCATACGCGCCATGGCCAAATGGCCGAACGTCCCCCACGTCTACGGCTGGCTGCGACTCGACCGGCGCGGCACCTGGCTCATCAAGGGCGAACGCATCGCGAACCGCGGCGTCACGGCGTTCATCTGCCGCAATTACCAGGCGGACGACCGCGGACGCTGGTACTTCCAGAATGGCCCCCAGCGCGTGTTCGTCAGCCTGGAGTACACGCCCTTCGTCGTGGAAACCGGCCAGGGCGACCGCCTGCTCGCCGCACACACGGGCCAGCCCATCGACAAGGTGTCGGGCGCATGGGTGGATGACGCGGGATTCCTGCTGTTGCGCTGGGGCGCGGGGATCGGCGTGGTGAACGATCGCGACCTCGCGTCGCTGATGGCGAATTTCACGGACATGCGCGGAAACGCGATCGACGACGCGCTGCTGGCCCGGGCCTTCGATCCGCAGGCACGCCGGCACGCGACCGGCGTCTTCTTCGAGCATGGGGGCAATCGCGTGCCCATCGGACGCATCCAGGCCGGTGAGGTGCCGCAGAAATTCGGCTTCGATCCCGAGCCCCGTCCCGCGCCCGGCGAGCCCGAATGCTGAGTACGAAGCGATGCCAGGAAAGGAATGTCCGCGCCTCGCGCCTCGCGCCTCGCGCCTCGCCAGAAAAGCCTAGCCCTTGATTCGCTTCGCCGTGAACGATTCCTCGATGTTGTCGCGGTAATAGCTCAGCATCGAAGGCGAATTCATGAGGCGGCGATGCACTTCAGCGGATACGCCGGCGTACTGCGTGATGCGGCCGTCGCTGAACTCGATCTCCAGCACGCGGTTCCGCTCGTCGAAACCCACCGAGCGGATACCGCTCGAGGACACCTTCTTCCTTTCCATCCGGCCTGCTCCCAGGTTGTGTTATAAAGATATAAGAAGTCTGTAGCAAAAGGAATAAGCATCCGCGCTATAGTCTTCCATCCCTCGACAAGAATCCAAGCGGAGACAAGCATGGCTACTTTGCGTCTGGGCGACATCGCCCCCGACTTCACCCAGGAATCCACCGCCGGCCCCATCAAGTTCCATGAATGGGCGGGCAGCAGCTGGACGGTGCTGTTCTCGCACCCCAAGGATTTCACGCCCGTCTGCACCACCGAGCTGGGCTACACGGCGAAGCTGAAGTCCGAGTTCGACAAGCGCGGCGTCAAGGCGCTGGCGATCAGCGTCGACCCGCTCGACTCCCACAACAAGTGGGTGGGCGACATCGAGGACACCCAGAATACCAAGCTCAATTTCCCCATCCTGGCGGACGCCGACAAGAAGGTGGCGAACCTGTACGACATGATCCACCCGAACGCCAACGACACGTTCACCGTGCGCTCGGTGTTCATCATCGACTCGAACCGCAAGATCCGCACGATCCTCACCTACCCGGCAAGCACGGGGCGCAATTTCGACGAGATCCTGCGCGTGATCGACTCGCTGCAGCTCACGGACAAGTACAGCGTGGCCACCCCGGTGAACTGGAAGGACGGCGACGACGTCGTGATCGTGCCCTCGATCCAGGACCCGGAGGTCATCAAGCAGAAATTCCCGAAGGGCTACAAGGCGGTGCGCCCCTACCTGCGCATCACCCCTCAGCCCAACAAGTGATCCTGAGCACCGCTGGTCGAGCAGCCAGCAGTGGGAATGGAAGGCCGGCGCAAGCCGGCCTTTTTTTGTCCTGGCCGGCCCGGATTGACCAAAAAAAAGGCAGCCAAAGGCTGCCTTTCAGGGGGAAACGGGGCGGTTCGCCGGGTGCCCTTCCAGCGTTCCAGCCCTCGAATTTCTTCGTACTTTGAAGTGCTTAGTGTTTAACTTTCAGCGGAAATAGGATCACCCTCTCGTCCCCCGCTTTCGGGACAAGAAGTGCAAGGTTAGCAACTTTTCCCCGCCTCCCGTCTCTTGATCGGCGGAGGGATGAATCGAAGCTCTAACGCGTCCGTGCCCCGGGGGGCGCGGCTATGTGAGGTGCTGCAAGATCCAAAGCTCGCGGCTCAGTGCCTGGTATCCATCGCGGATGCAGGCTGCCCGCGAGCATCTGGGAAGCTTAGTTAGGCCGGCCCGCTACCGGAAACGGCCAGGCCGCCGGTGCAGAGACAGGCTTCGGCGCCGCCGGTGCGCTCATCGCAACCGGCTTGGCCGCAGGCTTCTTTTTGGCCGCCTTCTTCTTCTTGGCGGGCTTTTTCTTTGAAGCCTTTTTAGCCTTTTTTTTCGCCTTCTTTTTGGCTGGCTTTTTGGCCTTCTTTTTCGCAGCCTTCTTTTTCGCAGGCTTCTTCGCAGCCTTTTTCTTCGCAGCCTTCTTCGCCGGCTTCTTGGCCGACTTCTTGGCGGTGGACTTCTTCTTCGTGGACTTCTTAGCAGCCTTCTTCTTTGCAGCCATTTGAAACCTCCTGATGAAAGTTAAACAACTAAGGGCACTGCCAGCACTTCAAAGACCGGGTCTTTTCCGTGCCTACCACCGGCGACCGGAGCCGCGCCATGACGGCCGCATTTCCGGTAACCGGGCGGTTCGTGGGGATGCGCTTTCCCTGACAACGGGATCGCATCGCGATTCTTGAGGGAGAAGGGGACAGGGGCCGCGATGGGGAAAGGATCCCGCATCGGCCCGGGGCCTGCGACGAAGAGGATGGAACGCCCGGGAGTCGGAGACATCACTCCCAGCCTGGCAGCGCGCCTCTCGGGGCGCCGCGCGATTCGCTTATGGAAAAACGTCGTTCTTCCGGTTTACCCATTCAACGGTTTTGCGCCTGCGGGAATGCTCGCCACGGCCGGCGCGGGTCTGACAAGAAACCTTTCGGGCATGGACCTCAGTCCCAATTCAGCGCCCCGCCCGTCTGATACTCGATCACACGGGTCTCGAAAAAGTTTTTTTCCTTCTTCAGGTCGATCATTTCCGACATCCAGGGGAACGGGTTGGTCGCCCCGGGGAACAGCGGATCCAGGCCGATCTGCTGCGCGCGGCGGTTGGCCACGTAGCGCAGGTATTCCTTGAACATCGGGGCATTCAGCCCCAGCACGCCACGCGGCATGGTGTCCTCGGCGTAGCGGTATTCGAGTTCGACCCCGCGCTGGATCAGGCCGCGGATCTCCTCGCGGAACTCCGGGGTCCAGAGGTGGGGATTCTCCATCTTGATCTGGTTGATCAGGTCGATGCCGAAATTGCAGTGCATGGACTCGTCGCGCAGGATGTACTGGTACTGCTCGGCGGCCCCCATCATCTTGTTCTGCCGCCCCAGCGCCAGGATCTGGGCGAAGCCCACGTAGAAGAACAGCCCTTCCATGATGCAGGCGAAGACGATCAGGCTCTTCAGCAGCTGCTGGTCGGCCTCGGGCGTGCCGGTCCGGAACTCGGGGTTGGTCAGGGTTTCGATGAAGGGGATCAGGAACTCGTCCTTCTCCCGGATGCTGGCGACCTCATGGTAGGCGTTGAAGATCTCGCCCTCGTCCAGCCCCAGGCTTTCCACGATGTACTGGTAGGCGTGGGTGTGGATCGCCTCCTCGAAGGCCTGGCGCAGGAGGTACTGGCGGCACTCGGGGGCGGTGATGTGCCGGTAGGTGCCCAGTACGATGTTGTTGGCCGCCAGGCTGTCGGCGGTCACGAAGAAACCCAGGTTGCGCTTGACGACCAGGCGCTCGTCCTCGGTCAACCCGTTGGGGTCCTTCCACGTGGCGATGTCCCGGCTCATGTTGATTTCCTGGGGCATCCAGTGGTTTGCGCAGCCCGAGAGGTACTTTTCCCAGGCCCACTTGTACTTGAACGGCACCAGCTGGTTGACGTCCGCCTGGCCGTTGATGATGCGCTTGTCTTCGACGCGCACCCGGCGGGTCGAGACATCGCCGGAGACGGCATGGCCCGCGGCCGGAGCACGCACGGACGGGACGTTGCCCACTGCGGGCTGGAGGCCAGCGCCGCTGGTGGCGGAGATGTTGTCTTCGAAATGCAGCATCACTGGTTCCTTTATAAATGTTATCGGTGGAGTGTCAAGTACTTCTTTGATGTTCGGCCGCAAAAGCGGCCCCTTTTTATCCGAAAGGCGCGATGAAGGATGCATTTCCGGGTTCATCGCGATCAAAGAAGCCTCAGCTCCGCCTCGTCGACCGGGGCGCGGGCACCGGCCTCGCGATGTCTTCGCGCGTGCGGCGCAGCCAGAACGCCAGACGGCGCCGCGAATTGATGTTGAGCCTGCGGGCCGCCGTCACTGGCAGGCCTCGCACTCGGGATTGTCAATTGAGCAGAACTTCGCCTCCTCGGCCGAAGCCTCGGCCGTGGCCGCCATGGCGCCCGACCCCATCATCCCGCCGTCGGCCGGCACCGCATTGAGCTGGCCGCCGCGGACCGTGGACTTCTCGGTGGACGTCGCCCCGAGGGTGCGCAGGTAATAGGTTGTCTTCAGGCCGCGCTTCCAGGCCAGCTTGTAGGTGTCGTCCAGCTTCTTGCCGGAGGCGCCCGCCATATATATGTTGAGTGACTGGGCCTGGTCGATCCATTTCTGACGGCGCGCCCCGGCCTCCACGACCCACTGCGGCTCGACCTCGAAGGCGGTGGCGTACAGGTTGCGGATGTCCGCGGGGATGCGGTCGATCTTGGAAAGGCTGCCGTCGAAGTACTTCAGGTCGGCGATCATGACCTCGTCCCACATGTTCAGCTTCTTCAGGTCACGGACCAGGTACTCGTTGGTCACCGTGAACTCACCGGACAGGTTCGACTTGACGTACAGGTTCTGGTAAGTCGGCTCCAGGGAGGCCGAGACGCCAACGATGTTGGCGATGGTCGCAGTCGGGGCGATTGCCAGGCAGTTCGAATTGCGCATGCCGAAGCGCGAGATCCGGCTGCGCAGCGGCTCCCAGTCCATGGCCGACGACTCGTCGACTTCCACGTAGCCGCCGCGCTCCTCGGCGAGCAGCCGGATGCTGTCCTGCGGCAGGATCCCCTTGGACCAGAGCGATCCCTCGTAGGTGGAGTAGCGGCCGCGCTCCTCGGCGAGCTCCGTCGAGGCCCAGTAGGCGTAGTAGGCCACCGCCTCCATGGAACGATCGGCGAACTCGACGGCCTCCTTCGACGCATAGGGCACCCGCATCTCGTGCAGGCAGTCCTGGAAGCCCATGATGCCCATGCCCACCGGGCGGTGCTTGAAATTGGAATTGCGCGCCTTGTTGACCGCGTAGTAGTTGATGTCGATCACGTTGTCCAGCATGCGCATGGCCGTGGAAATCGTGCTCTTGAGCTTCTCGTGGTCGAGCTTGCCGTCCTTGAGGTGCGCCACCAGGTTGACCGAACCCAGGTTGCAGACCGCGATCTCCGTATCCGACGTGTTCAGCGTGATCTCGGTGCACAGGTTGGAACTGTGGACCACCCCGACGTGCTGCTGCGGGCTGCGGATGTTGCAGGGATCCTTGAAGGTGATCCAGGGATGGCCCGTCTCGAACAGCATGGTCAGCATCTTGCGCCACAGAGTGAGCGCCGGAATGCGCTTGAACAGCTTGAGCTCCCCCGTCTGGGTCTTGCGCTCGTAGTCCGTGTAGGCCTTCTCGAAGGCCTTGCCGAACTTGTCGTGCAGGTCCGGCACGTCGGCCGGAGAGAACAGGGTCCACTCGCCGGCTTCCATCACGCGCTTCATGAACAGGTCCGGGATCCAGTTGGCCGTATTCATGTCGTGGGTGCGGCGGCGGTCGTCGCCGGTATTCTTGCGCAGCTCGAGGAACTCCTCGATGTCCAGGTGCCAGGTTTCCAGGTAGGAGCAGACGGCCCCCTTGCGCTTGCCGCCCTGGTTCACCGCCACCGCCGTGTCGTTGACCACCTTCAGGAACGGCACCACGCCCTGCGACTTGCCGTTGGTCCCCTTGATGTGCGAGCCCAGGGCGCGCACCGGGGTCCAGTCGTTGCCGAGGCCGCCGGCGAACTTGGACAGCAGCGCATTCTCCTTGATGGCGTCGTAGATGCCTTCCAGGTTGTCCGACACGGTCGTCAGGTAGCAGCTGGAAAGCTGCGAGCGCTGGGTGCCGGAATTGAACAGGGTGGGCGTCGAGGACATGAAGTCGAAGCTCGACAGCACGTTGTAGAACTCGATGGCACGGACTTCGCGGTCGACCTCGTTGATCGCCAGCCCCATCGCCACCCGCATGAAAAAGGCCTGCGGCAGCTCGATCCGCGTTCCGTGCACGTGCAGGAAATAGCGGTCGTACAGGGTCTGCAGGCCGAGGTAGCCGAACTTGTAGTCGCGGGTGGCGTCGAGCGCGGCGCCCAGCGACTTCAGGTCGAAGCGGCCCAGGCGCTCGTCCAGCAGGCCGGCGTCGATGCCGCGCTGGATGAAACCCGGGAAATACTCCGCGTAACGGGTGTGCATGTCGGCCTGGGTCGCTTCCGAGCCCAGGACCTCGAAACGCACACTATTAAGTAGCAGGCGGGCCGTGACGTAGCTGTAGGCCGGGTCCTTCTCGATCAGCGAACGGGCGGCGAGGATCGTGCACTTGCGCACCTCATCCATCGGCACGCCGTCGTAAAGATCCTTCAGGGTCATCTGCAGGATCAGCGCCGGGTCCACGGCGCGGCCCAGGCCCTCGCACGAATCCTTGATCAGGGAGGTCAGGCGGTCGAGGTCCAGCGGACGGGCCTGGCCGCCCTCGGTCACCGTGACGACATGGCTGGAAGCCGCGGCGGCGGCCTGGGACTCGCGGGTCCGGGCGCGCTCGCGCGCGCGCTCTTCGCGGTACAGCACGTAGGCCCGGGCGACTTCATGCTCGCCCGAGCGCATCAGGGTGAGCTCGACCTGGTCCTGGACGTCCTCGATATGAAAGGTGCCGCCATTGGGCTGGCGGCGCATCAGGGCATTGACCACGACCTCGGTCAGCTTCTCGACCAGCTCCCGCACCCGGGCGGACGCCGCGCCCTGGCCGCCATTGATGGCAAGGAAGGCCTTGGTCATCGCCACCGCGATCTTTCCCGGCTCGAAGCCAACCACCGCGCCATTGCGGCGGATCACCTTGTACTGCGCGAAACGCTGCTCCCTTCCTGCGCTTTCTTCGCTGGGATAGCCGGCTGCCGGGGTGGAATTGGTCAACGTGGTGGCAAGCTGCATTTTTTCTCCCTTAATTTTCTTGTGTCGCCTGATCGCGAGCGCAGGGGGTGCGTGATTTCGAAACCACTATATGTTGTGCTTTCGACTGCGAGTTGTACTAATTCTAGTAGCCTGCTGCACGCTGTCAAGGAATTTTTGTTTCGCAAAAACAGAATGCTCGGCCGCGCACTTCAACTGAACGCGATGCTCGAAAACCGGGCCCGCAAAACGCGCGGACCGGCCCGCGCAAGCAAGTCCATGGCGCGCGGACCGCATGGCCAGGGGCAGGGGATCGGATGTCGCGGCGCAACGGGCCGCGCAAGCTCACGGGGCGGCCCGGAAAGGGCGGAGCGCGGCCTTTACGGCGCGCCGGGCTTGTCGGCCAGCAAGGCGCGGAACCGCGCCCAGTCGAAGTGCGGTCCGGGGTCGGACTTGCGCCCGGGCGGCATGGCGATGTCGGAATGCCCGACACAGTCCAGGATGGGATAGGTCCGGCGCAGCGCCACGGCCACGTCGGCGAGGCACCGGTACTGCGCGTCCTCGAAGGGCCGGTCGTCGCAGCCTTCGAGCTCCACGCCCACCGAAAAGTCGTTGCAGCGCGGGCGGCCCCGCCATTCCGACTGCCCGGCGTGCCAGGCCCGCTTGCCGCAAGCGACGAACTGGACGAGTTCCCCGCCGCGCCGCACCAGGAAGTGGCTGGAGACCCGCAGGCCGTGGATCTGCCGGAAGTAAGGGTGCGCCAGGGGGTCCAGGCGGTTGGTGAAGAGCTGCTCGATGCCCGCGCCACCGAACTGCCCCGGCGGGAGGCTGATGTTGTGGACGACGAGCAGGTCGATCGTTGCGCCCGGCGGGCGTTCGTCGAAATTCGGGGAGGGAACCTGGCGCGCGACGGGCAGGATGCCGGACGAATCGAGCGTCCAGCCGCCCTCGCCGTCCCGCCCGCCCCTCCCGCTCAATTGATGCCCAGGCGCTCCATGCGATAGCGCATCGAGCGGAACGTGATGCCCAGCAGCTTGGCGGCGGCCGTGCGGTTGAAGCGGGTCTTCTCCAGGGCCTCGAGGATGGCTTCCTTCTCGATCCGGTCGAGGTAATCCTGCAGGGGCGCCTTGTTGTCGTTGCCCGACGACGCGACCTGCTCGGGCAGGTCCTGCGGCGTGAGTTGCAGGTCGTCAGCGGTGATCTTGCCATCGCTGCACAGGGCCATCGCCCGCTCCAGCACGTTCTCCAGCTCGCGCACGTTCCCCGGGAAGTCGTAGCGGGACAACTCCCCGAGGGCTTCGGCGCTCACTTCGGGCTTCCTTGTCCCGCTGGTGCGTGCCAGCTTCTCGAGCAGGGCGCCCACGAACTGCGGCACGTCCTCCCGCATTTCCCGCAGGGCGGGCATGCGCAGCTCGATGACGTTGAGCCGGTAGTAAAGGTCGTGGCGGAACTTGCCCGCCTCGACGCACTCGCCGAGCTTCTGGTGGGTGGCGCTGATGATGCGCACGTCGACGGGATCCTCCTGCGTGGAACCGACCTTGCGCACCTTCTTCTCCTGGATCGCCCGCAGCAGCTTGACCTGCATCGCCAGCGGCAGGTCCGCCACCTCGTCGAGGAACAGGGTGCCACCGCTGGCGGCCTGGAAGAAGCCGTCCCGGTCGGCGTCGGCCCCCGTGAAAGCGCCCTTCTTGTAGCCGAAGAACTCCGATTCCATGAGGTTCTCGGGGATGGCCCCGCAGTTGACCGGGACGAAGGGCTGGCTGCGGCGGGCCCCCTTCTGGTGGATGAGCCGGGCGGCCAGTTCCTTGCCGCTGCCGGATTCGCCGGTAATGTGCACCGGCGCCTCGCTGCGGGCCAGCTTCTCGATCAGCTCGCGGACCTGCTGGATGGCGGCCGATTCGCCGAGCAGGGTCTGTTCGCCCGCGCTCTTGGCCACCGCGGACGGCTGGGGCAGCGACAGGGCGGACTTTACCAGCGTGCGCAACTGCTCCAGCGACACCGGCTTGGCCAGGTAATCGAACGCCCCGGCCTTGAGCGCCGCCACGGCGTTCTCGGTGTTGCCGTGGGCCGTGATCACGGCCACGGGAAGGTCCGACGCGTTGTCGGAGATGAACTGCACCAGCTCGAGGCCCTCGCCATCCGGCAGGCGCATGTCCGTGAGGCACAGGTCGTAGTCCCCCTCCCGCACCTTTTCGATGGCCCCCTTGACCGTGGTGGCCCGCTCGACGTCCAGGCCCATGCGCAGCAGCGTGAGCTCGATCAGCTCGAGGATGTCCTCCTCGTCGTCGACGATGAGGACCGAACGGGAGTTGGCACTTGCCGCCTGTTCCTTGCGTTTCACGCCGAGGCTCCTCTGCAGATCACGGTGAACTGGGCGCCGACCGCGCGATCGACGTATTCGAGGGTGGCGCCATTGGCCTCGCAGATCTCGCGCGCGATGTACAGGCCCAGGCCGGTTCCGCTCGACGCGGTGGTGAAGAACGGCTCGAACAGGTGGCCCCGCAGCGATTCCGCGACGCCGCTGCCGTCGTCGCTCACACTCAACTCTATCGTACCGCGCCGGGGACCGCGCCGCACGTCCAGGCGAATGCTGCCCGCCTTCTTCTGGCAGTAGCGCAGCGCGTTGCGGCACAGATTCCACATGACCTGGTTGAGGTGGCTGCGGTCGAAGCTCACCACGGGCGGGGCACCGGCGTCTTCCACCTCCAGCCGGATGACGTCTGCCGCCACCTTCTCGACCTCGCAAAACTCCGCGGCGAAGGTGCGCAGGTAGTCGGCCAGATTGAAATGCTCCCTCAGCGCCTGGTCGCGGCGGTTGAGCTTGAGCACGTCCTGCACCATGCGATCCAGGCGCCGGCTGTTGTCGTGGATGATCTGCAGCATGCGGGCCTGGGCGGGCGTGCGCATCGCCGTCTCCTCCAGCAGCAGCTCGGTGGCGTGGTTGATGGCCGAGAGCGGATTGCGGATTTCGTGGGCGATGTTCGCGGTCAGCCGCCCCAGCGAGGCGAGCTTCAATTGCTGCGCCTGCTGCTGGATCCGGGTCAGGTCTTCCAGGAAGATGACCACGCCCACGTTTCGCGTCTTGCCCACCGGCACGAAGCGGGCCGCCGTGGGCTTGTGGGTCAGCACCGTGCGCAGCGGGTCGAAGGCCGTCTTGGGGTCCTCGCGCCATTGCTCCATGCGCGCGGCCAGCATGGGCGCATAGTCCTTGAGGAAGACCTCGCGGCCGCGCGGCACCGGGCCGAGGATCGCTTCGGCGCGGGTGTTGATCTGGCGCAGCACGCCGCGCTCGTCGACCACGACCACCCCGTCCTGCATGTCCTGGATCACGAGCTGGTTGACCTGCGCCATGTTGGCGACGTCGATCTCGCGCTGGGCCGCGATGGCCTCGATGGCCACCGCCCGCCTGGCGAGCGAGTGGGCGAGCCAGCCGGTGGCGAAAAAGCCGATGCTGAGCAGCCCCGCCTGGGCGTACTGCGCGGTCGAGCTGTAGTGGAACAGCACCTGGTAGGTGTGCTCGACGAGCACCGCCAGCGTGGCCAGGGCCGCGAAGAACAGGGTGAGGCGGCCGCGGCTGATGAGGCCCACGGCAGCGAGCGAGATCAGGAGCAGCGTGCCGAGCCCGCTGCCGATGCCGCCGCTCGCGTACATCATCGTCACGATGAACAGGATGTCCGCGCAGATCTGCACGGTGAGCTGCAGCGCGAAGTGCGGCTGGCGGGCCACGATCGCGACGAAGCACAGCAGGCCGAACGCAACGTAGGCGATGTCCGTGTACAGGAACATCCGGCGGTCGTAGGAGCCGAACGGGATGTCCTCGCCCAGGATCATGACCGAGGCGACCAGGATGAGCGCCGCGCCGACGCGGTAGAAATTGAAGTAAAGCAGCGAGCGCCAGAAGGCGTCGCCATACTGGCGCCGGTCTAGGGCGGGGGCGTCCAGGGAAAGAACGCTGCTCATCGCCCGGGCAGCGGCGCCTCAGCTGCCGTTGCGGGAGAGTTGCAGGTGCTCGCGGCTGCAGAACATCTCGCCCCGCGAGGTGATGGCTTCGCTCTTGGGAAGGTGCACGCCGCAGACACGGCAGCGAACCATGTCCTCGCCGTGCCCGGAGTCCGCGCCCCGCGTCGCGCCCTCCTGCGGCGGCATTCGCCGGTCCATCTTTCTGCCGTAGCTGCGGAGGATCAGATAGACGACGGTGAAAACGGCGGCAACGAGAAGGAGCTTGGCCACGCTGGCTCCGGCGTTAGACCGGTCCCGGGGGGGACCGATGCGAATGTTGGTCGGGGTGAGAGGATTCGAACCTCCGACTCCTGCGTCCCGAACGCAGTACTCTACCAGGCTGAGCTACACCCCGACGGTGAGTTCAATAATTGCGGGTCACCGCAAAGGTCGCCAATTCTAGCAAACAATTCCTGTAGCCAGTATCCGGCAACACGGCCAGCACGGCCCTGCCGCGGTCCACGGCCTGCTCCGCCTGCCGCCTGACGTAGTCGAGCGCCCCCGTTTCCCGGATCGCCGCCAGCACCGGCGCGAAATCGGCCAGCCCGCCCTCGGCGATGGCGCGGCGGATCAGCGCGCCCCGCTCGGCACCGCCGCTGCGCATCGCATGGATGAGCGGCAGGGTTGCCTTGCCCTCGGCCAGGTCGTCGCCCAGGTTCTTGCCCAGGGTCGCAAGGTCGCCCGAGTAATCCAGGATGTCGTCCACCAGCTGGAAGGCCGTGCCCAGCTGCATCCCGTACTCGGCCAGCGCGTCCTCCTGCTCCCGCGATGCCCCCGCCAGGATGGCGCCGATCCGGCCGGCCGCCTCGAAAAGCTTGGCGGTCTTGGAGCGGATGACGCGCAGGTAGGCCTGCTCATCCACGTCCGCGTTGCGCACGTGCAGCAGCTGCATCACTTCGCCTTCGGCGATCGTGTTGGTGGCCTGGGCGAGCACCTCCATGATGCGCATGTCCTGCACTTCCACCATCATCTGGAACGCGCGCGAGTACAGGAAATCGCCCACCAGCACCGCCGCCGGATTGCCGAACGCCGCATTGGCAGTCTCGCGGCCGCGCCTCAGGACGGAATCGTCCACCACGTCATCGTGCAGCAGCGTGGCCGTATGGATGAATTCGACCACCGCGGCAAGCTGGTGGTGGTGTCCCCCCCGATACCCGCATGCGCCCGCGGACAGGATGACCAGCGCGGGCCGCAGGCGCTTGCCGCCGCCGCCGATGATGTACTCGGCCACCTGACTCACCAGGGGGACGCTCGATTGCAGGCGGCGGCGGATCACCTCGTCGACGGCTCGCATGTCGGCGGCGATGAGTTTGCTGAGGAGGTCGGGGATCACGACGGACGAGGAAGGCTGGCGGGGACGCGGGATGCAGGGAGGCGGGATGTTAGGAATCGCACGTGCCGGGTGTCAAGGCGGCCGCCGGTCCCGGCCAGGGCCCGTCCCCAGGGCCGCCCGGCCCCGCCGGGCAGGGCGGCCCTCGGCTTTACTAAGCCGTTCTTTTTTTGTACTATGCGCGGCTTTCCTCAAACGCTCGCTCATTACTACCGAGGGTTCATCATGTACGCGGTCATCAAGACCGGTGGCAAGCAATACCGGGTTGCCTCTGGCGAAAAAATCAAGGTGGAACAGATACCTGCAGATGTCGGCAGCCAGATCACCCTGGACCAGGTCCTGCTGGTCGCCGATGGCGACAAGGTCTCCGTCGGGGCTCCCCTGGTCAGCGGCGCCAAAGTCCAGGCCACCGTGGTGAGCCACGGCCGCCACGACAAGGTCACCATTTTCAAGATGCGCCGCCGCAAGCACTACCAGAAGCACGGCGGGCATCGCCAGAATTACACCGAAATCCAGATTGGCGCGATTTCGGCCTGAGGAGCAGACGACATGGCACACAAAAAGGCAGGCGGCAGCTCGCGTAACGGCCGCGACTCGAACTCCAAACGCCTCGGCGTGAAGCGCTACGGCGGCCAGATGATCCTGGCGGGCAGCATCATCGTGCGCCAGCGCGGCACCCAGGTGCATCCCGGCACCAACGTCGGCATGGGCAAGGACCACACCCTGTTCGCCAAGGTCGACGGCACGGTGAACTTCGCGGTGCGCGGCCCGGAAAAGAAAAAGGTCGTGAACGTCGTCCCGGCATAAGGTTTCCCGCCCAATGAAGAAGCCCTATCGGATCCGGTAGGGCTTTTTTGTTTCCGGCATAACCATGTGCTTCGCAAATGATTAGCCTCCAACGAAACAAGCCGCAAAAGCGGCGTGTTGTGTTTCCGGCATAACCATGTGCTTCGCAAATGATTAGCCTCCAACGCGCGCGGCCCGCAGTGTTCCCGGTCCCGCCAATCCAGCCATGAAGTTCGTCGACGAAGTCACCATCGAGGTCCATGCCGGCAAGGGCGGGGACGGCATCGCCTCCTTCCGCCGCGAGAAATTCCTGCCCAAAGGCGGGCCGGACGGCGGCGATGGCGGCCGCGGCGGCAGCATCCACATGGTCGCGGATCGCAATATCAACACCCTGGTGGAATACCGCTACGCGCGCATCCATCGCGCGCGCAACGGGGAAAGGGGCCGCGGCTCCGACTGCTACGGCGCCGCCGCGGACGACATCGTCCTGCGGGTTCCGGTGGGCACCACGGTAAGCGATGTCGACACCGGCGCCGTCATCGCCGATTTCTCCCGCGACGGCCAGTCCGCCGTCGTCGCCAAGGGAGGCGTTGGCGGCCTGGGCAACATCCACTTCAAATCCAGCACCAACCGGGCGCCGCGCCAGTGCACTCCGGGAACGGCCGGCGAGAGCCGGAACCTGCGGCTGGAACTGAAGGTCCTGGCAGACGTCGGGCTGCTGGGCATGCCGAACGCGGGCAAGTCGACGTTCATCCGCTCGGTATCCGCGGCCCGTCCCAAGGTGGCCGACTATCCCTTCACCACCCTGCACCCGAACCTGGGCGTCGTGCGCGTGGACGAAAACCGCAGCTTCGTCGTGGCGGACATCCCGGGCCTGATCGAAGGCGCCGCGGAAGGCGCCGGCCTGGGCCACCAGTTCCTGCGCCACCTCCAGCGCACGCGCCTGCTGCTCCATCTCGTCGACCTCGCCCCGCTGGACGAAGCGGCCGACCCCGTCCACGATGCCTGGGCCATCGTCGAGGAATTGCGCAAGTATGATGAGTCGCTCCACGCCAAGCCGCGCTGGCTGGTGCTGAACAAGGTCGACCTCGTCCCCGCAGAAGAGCGCCGGGCGCGCATCGACGCCTTCGTCGCGGCCTATGGGGAAAAGGTCGCGGCGCCGGAGAAAACATTTATCATCTCCGCGCTCACCGGAGAGGGAACGCGCGCCCTGTGCTACGCCATCATGGACCACCTGCAAGCCCATGCCGCCCCGGCCGACGCGCCGCGGCCGGACGAGGCCGAATAGGCGCCGGACGATGAAGTCAGCCGTCGCCGCCGCGCGCCGCCTGGTGGTCAAGGTCGGCAGCAGCCTGGTCACCAATGCCGGCCAGGGGCTCGACCACGAAGCCCTGGCGCGCTGGGCCGAGCAGATCGCGCAGCTGCGCCTGCACGACAAGCAGGTGGTGCTGGTTTCCAGCGGCGCCGTCGCCGAGGGCATGCAGCGCCTGGGCTGGAAAAAGCGCCCGCACGCCCTGCACGAGCTGCAGGCCGCCGCCGCCGTGGGCCAGATGGGCCTGGTCGAGGCCTATGAGTCGTGCTTTCGCCGGCACGGCCTGCATACCGCCCAGATCCTGCTCACGCACGAAGACCTCTCCGACCGGCGGCGCTACCTCAATGCGCGCTCCACGCTGCGCACGCTGCTCGAGCTGAAGGTCATCCCCGTCATCAACGAGAACGACACGGTGGCCACCGACGAGATCCGCTTCGGGGACAACGACACGCTGGCCGCGCTGGTGACCAACCTCATAGAGGCCGATGCCCTCGTGATCCTCACCGACCAGCCCGGCCTGTATACGCGGGACCCGCGCCGCCACGCGGACGCGGAGTTCGTGCACGAGGGAAAGGCCGGCGATCCCGCGCTGGAGAAAATGGCGGGGGGCGCCGGCAGCCACATCGGCAGCGGCGGCATGCTGACCAAGATCCTCGCGGCCAAGCGCGCGGCGCGCAGCGGCGCCGCGACCGTCATCGCCTCGGGCCGCGAGCCCGACGCGCTGGTGCGCATGGCGCGGGGCGAGGCGATCGGCACCCAGCTGGTGGCTGAGACGATGACGCTGGCGGCCCGAAAGCAATGGCTGGCCGACCACCTGCAGGTCCGCGGCAAGTTGAACCTCGACGATGGCGCGGTAAAGGCCCTCAAGGTCGACGGCAAGAGCCTGTTGCCCATCGGCGTGCACAGCATCAGCGGCCAGTTCGAGCGCGGCGAAGTGGTGAGCTGCCTGGACGCGGCGGGCAAGGAGATTGCGCGCGGGCTGGTGAACTACAGCTCGGCCGAAACGGGGAAAATCCTCAGGTCGCCCAGCCACGAAATCGAGGCCCGGCTGGGCTACGTCGACGAGCCGGAGCTCATCCACCGGGACAACCTGGTTCTGCTTTAGCAGAACCAGGTTGCAGCGCAGGCTGACCTTTTCGCATCTGCGACAAGGTTAAGTCCGCAGGACGTGCCGGATCTGCAATCTGGTCCCGCCCTGATCCGTCTTCAGTGCTTGGTGGTATTGGATCGGTAGGGCGCGCGGCCCTGGAGGTTGGCGACCAGGTCGGCGACGTTGCGGCCGCGCACCGACTCGGAATTGCAGAGGTAGTCCACCCAGAGGCCGTAGCGATAGTTCGCTTCCGTGGCGCCGACCGGCTGCCATTTCGCTTCGCGCGCCGCGGCCCATGTCCCGTTCGTCGTGCCGTACGCGTAGACCTTGTATTCCGAGGTCTTGCAGCGCATCCCCTCGTAGCTCACGTTGGTGGCCCCGCCCGGGGTCTTGATGACCATGGTGTAGCGCACGACGCGATCCTCGCCGAGGGAAAGGGAATCGCGGTCGATGAAAAAGCGGTTGCGCGAGGGACCTCGCAGCCGGAACTCGATCAGCCCGGCATCCGGCGGAAAGGCCGGCAGCTGGATCGCGTCTTCCTTGAACTCCTTCTCCTCGGGCACCCCGCCGATGTCCTCGGGCATGCCGCGCTGCGCGGCGAACGCCGTGGCGCCACCGGCCGCGAGGATGGCGAGGATCGCAATGGCGCGGCGGACGACCTTCATCGGTACACGTGCGCCCGCGTAAGCGGGTAAGGGGTCGAGCCATCCGCCAGCGGCTTCATGCCGAGGATCTGGAAGATCGAGATCCAGCCGCGGTCGAAGGCATGCGCGGAGCCCGCCATGTAGATGCGCCAGATGCGGTACAGGCGCTCACCGACGATGCGCTTCGCCTCATCCTGGCGCGCCTCCAGCCGGCCGACCCAGTGCCACAGGGTCCTGGCGTAGTGCGGTCGCAGGCACTCCGAATCCCAGGCTTCCAGTCCCTGGCGGGACATCTCCGAGATCACGCGCGACACGTGCACGAGTTCCCCGCCCGGAAAGACGTATTGGTCGACGAACTCGCCGATGCCGCTGCCCAGTTCCGCGTCTTCCAGCGAATTGGTGGTGATCCCGTGGTTCATCACCACGCCGCCCGGCTTGAGCAGGCGATGGATCTTGGCGAAGTACTCCGGCAGGTTGCGCTTGCCCACGTGCTCGAACATGCCGACGCTCGCGATCTTGTCGAAGGCCGGATCCTCGGGCACGTCGCGATAGTCCATGAGCCTGACTTCGCACCGGTCCTGCAGGCCCAGTTCGGCGATGCGCCGGGTGACGAAGGCGTGCTGCTCGTCGGACAGCGTGATGCCCATGGCCTTGACGCCGTGGTGGCGGGCCGCCCACAGGATCAGCCCGCCCCAGCCGCAGCCGATGTCGAGGAAGCGCTCCCCGCCCCTGAGGTCGAGCTTGCGGCAGATGTGCTCCAGCTTCTGCTCCTGCGCGAGGTCGAGGGAATCGTCCTCGCGCTTGAAGTAGGCGCAGGAGTACACCCGGTTCACGTCCAGCCACAGGCCGTAGAAATCGTTGCCGACGTCGTAGTGGTGCTGGATGTTCTTGCGGTCCGCGGGCCGGGTATGCCGCCACCACTTGAGCAGGTTGAGGGGCTTGCGGTGATAGGTGTCCGCCACCCCGGAAACCAGCTTCTCGCCGGCCTTGATGGTCTCGCGGATGTCGCCTGCCAGGTCGATGTCGCCCTCCACGTAGCTGCGGGCGATCTGGCCCAGGCTGGGGTTGGCCAGCGACATCAGGGCCTGGGGCGAGCGGACGGAAACCTCCAGGCCCGCGTCCGCGCCGCCGCGGATGGTCTGGCCGTTCCACAACGTCAGGCTCAAGGGCAGGCCGAGGCGCTTCACGCGATCCTCGAGCATGCCGATCATGCGTGCTTCCAGCATGGCTTCCTTCCCCAGGTCGATGTCCGGCGGCGGTCCTTGGCGGACCCGGGCCCTGGTCGGGCTCTCGCGGCCAATTGTACTTCCGGCCCGCGGCAAACTAGAAGCGCAGGTCGCCCAGCAGGGAGGCCCGGGATTCGGGGGAGACCGGGTCGCGGGCGGCGGCATAGGCAGGATGGTCCACGCCGACGGCCAGCGGCGCGCCGGCCTTGAGCGCCCCTTTCGCGCCCTCGTCCAGTTCGAACCGCAGGAAATGGACCGACGAGGTCTTCTCGTCGTTTTCCCGGTCCATGTCCTCGTCGGCGATGGCGTAGCGCTTCTCGCCGCCCCCGATGCGCACCCAGACCCTGTCCTCGATGCCGATCATCCGGGCGAGCGCCGCCTTGCGCTCGCCGGGGTCCGGGTACTCGATGAGCATCGTCGCCTTCCAGTTGCTGCCGTCGGGGACGAGCGGGTTGTAGGCCGCCAGTTCGTCGAGGATGCCCTCCTCCTCGAAGATGCGCTCGACCCGCAGCATCTCCTGTATCTGGTAGCGCATGGTGAGCTCGTCCTCGAACACCAGGGTGACGTGGTCGCCCAGCCGGATGGTGCGCGGCTTCTTGTGCGCAAGCACCTTCGCCCGGAAC
Source organism: Burkholderiales bacterium (assembly GCA_035549715.1). GTDB lineage: Bacteria > Pseudomonadota > Gammaproteobacteria > Burkholderiales > JACQAP01 > JACQAP01. The sequence goes on along the minus strand of DASZQJ010000098.1, from coordinate 6,573 downwards.
TCCTTGCGGGCCCTGGCGTACTGCTCCAGCGACATCAGGCTTTCGGCGGTGATCGCGGGCATCGCTATTCCTGCAGCCCGTAGGCGATCCGGATGAGGCTGAGCGGGTGCCGCTTCTCGCCCCGGCCCTGGTCGAGTCCATTGTCGCGCATGCCCTGCTTGATGTGGCGCCCGGCGATGGCGCAATCCGAGCTCACGTAATCGGGCTCCGCGGACGCCATCTGCCGGAAAACCGGCCGGCCGATCTTCATGGCGTCGTCGAAGTACTCCTTCTTCACGCCCCAGGTGCCGTCGTGGCCCGAGCAGCGCTCCACCACGTTGACCTGCGTGCCGGGTACCAGCTCCAGCAGCTCGCGGGTCTTCTGCCCCATGTTCTGCACCCGCAGGTGGCAGGGGATGTGGTACGAAACCTTGCCCAGCGGGGCCTTGAAATCCGTCTTCAGAAGGCCGTCCTTCTTCCTCATCATGAGGTACTCGAAGGGATCGAACATCGCTTCCTGCACCGCCTTCACGTCCGGGTCGCCGGGGTACATGAGCGGCAGTTCCTGCTTGAACATCAGCGTGCAGGACGGCACCGCCGTGAGGATCGCGTAACCCTCGCGCGCCAGCCTGGCGAGGACGGGGATGTTCTTCTGCTTGAGCTCGTCGACGGTCTCCAGGTCGCCGAGCTCGAGCTTGGGCATGCCGCAACAGGCCTCTTTCTCGACCACGATCGCCGGCACCTCGTTGTGGGCGAGGATGCTCAGCAGGTCATGGCCCAGGCCCGGTTCGTTGTAGTTCACATAGCAGGTCGAGAAGATCGCCACCTTGCCCGGCGCGTTGGCGCCGTCGCGCACCGGGAAGCCCGACGCGGGCCGGGCCGTGGCGCGGAACCTTGCGCTGGAATACTCCGGCAGCTCCCGCTTGTGGTGCACCCCCAAAACCGCTTCCATCGCCTTGCGCGCCGGAGCGGACTTGTTCACGGCGTTGACGGCCTGCACCACGACAGGGATCGACGCGAGCCTGCCCACCGCGTCGGTGCTGGTGAGCAGCCGGTCCCGGAACGTCGTGCCGCCCTGCTTGAACTTGATCGCCTTGGCCCGCAGCATCAAGTGGGGGAAATCCACGTTCCATGGGTGCGGCGGCACGTACGGACACTTGGTCATGTAGCACATGTCGCACAGGTAGCACTTGTCGACGACCTTCCAGTAGTCCTGCCGGTCCACGCCGTCGAGCTCGCCGGTCTTGCCCTCGTCGATCAGGTCGAACAGCGAGGGAAAGGCCGTGCACAGGTTCACGCAGCGCCGGCAGCCGTGGCAGATGTCGAAGACGCGATGCAGCTCGGCGAACGCCTTGTCCGGGTCGTGGAAATCCGGCGACCTCCAGTCGATCGGGTGCCGGGTCGGGGCTTCGAGGGAGCCTTCGCGGACGGTCATTTTTCGGTGAGGCGTGAGGGGTGGGGCGTGAGGAGAAAAACAAAACCGCAGGCAAGAGACGTGGGGGGCTTGCGCCTCACGCCTCTCGCCTCACGGCTTAGTCGGCCAGCGCGTCCAGGGCCTTCTGGAAGCGGTTGGCATGCGACCGCTCGGCCTTGGCAAGGGTTTCGAACCAGTCGGCGATTTCGTCGAAACCTTCGTCGCGCGCGTTTTTCGCCATGCCCGGATACATGTCGGTGTACTCGTGGGTCTCGCCCGCGATGGCGGCCTTCAGGTTGTCGCGCGACTTGCCGATGGGCAGGCCCGTCGCGGGATCGCCCACGGCCTCGAGGTACTCGAGGTGGCCGTGCGCATGGCCGGTCTCGCCCTCGGCCGTGGAACGGAAGATCGCGGCCACGTCGTTCTGGCCTTCGACGTCGGCTTTCGCTGCGAAATACAGATAGCGGCGATTGGCCTGCGATTCGCCGGCGAATGCTTCCTTGAGGCTGGCCTCGGTCTTGGAACCCTTCAGTGCTTTCATGCTGTCCTCCTTGTTTTTCCGATGGGAATCCGTGACCTGCATAAACTCCTGCGCGGGCCCGGAACAGGAATTAGACTAAATCTAATCTGTAAATTGAGTATAGGAAAGCCCCCCGGGCAAGTCAACCGCTTCCCTGTCGGATATCCCGGAGACATCCGCCGCGACGACCCGGGAAAACGACGCGCCAGGCGATGGTCCGCCACCGGCACCCGGCCGGACTGCCTCATGCCGCCCCATCGCGCGCAACCACGTAACAGGCTCGCGCGGTGCGGGTCGCGGATGCGCGAAATCCGGGGCCTGCCATCGCGTCGCGCGCCGCCGGGCACGGCCCATGCTGGTACTGGCGGCGGAAACCGTTTAGGCTTGTCGCGTTCGCGACACCGGACCGCAGAATATCCGCACAAGATCGCGCTTCCGGACCATTCATGCTGACCCGCACCAACATCGGCCTCACCATCGAGCAGGACGAGCTCAAGGGCTTCTCGCGCACCATTGCCGAGATCGAATGGCTGCTGCTGGTCCTCGTGCTCGTCTACCTGCTGGCCGGCGCGCCGAGCGAGGTCGGCAACATCGCCGTCAACATGGCGCTGTTCTTCTTCGGCGCCCTGGTGCTGGGCCTGCACTACCTGAACTTCAACAAGCTCGAATCCCGGCCCAAGCTGCTGTTCGAGACCTGGATCATGATCGCCTTCATCACCTGGGTGGTCTGGTACACGGGCAGGATCCAGAGTCCGCTGCTCAACCTCTACCTGCTGCCGGTCATCGCCAGCGCGCTCATCTTCGGCAAGCTCGCGACCACCCTGCAGATGGCCGTGATCATCGGCTGCTTCATGGTTTTCTCCTACGACCCGCGCGCCAAACCGCTGATGGCCCTGCCCTACTGGGGCGAGCTGCTGGCGATTTCGGCGCCCGTGATCCTGGTGGCCTACATCACCACCATGCTTGCCGCGGACATCCGCTACGCGGTGGACAAGATCAAGCAGGTCTCCGACACGGACGACCTCACCGGCCTGTACAACATGCGCGCCTTCTCCAGCATGCTGCAGCGGTCGTTCAAGCAGTCGGTGCGCTATGGCCACTCGATGTCGGTCGTGATGATCGACTCGGACAACCTGAAGCAGATCAACGACAAGCACGGCCACGAGGCCGGCAACCGCCTGCTGCAGCACCTGGTGCGCTGCATCCGTGAGCAGTTGCGTGGTTCGGACGTGATGGCGCGCTTCGGCGGCGACGAGTTCATCCTGCTGCTGTCGGAAACCAACAACAAGGGCGCCCAGGAGATGGCCGAGCGCATCCGCAAGGCCGTGGAGACCTCGCGCTTCGACATCCGCGGCGGCGACACCAACGTGACGGTGAGCCTGGGCGTGGCCAGCTACCCCGAGGATGGCGGCAACCTGGAGATCATCCTGGACAAGGCCGACAAGGCCATGTACCGGGCCAAGCAGCAGGGGCGCAACAAGGTCGTCGCCTACATCGACGGCGAGCCGGCCTGACCCTTCCCCCGGCGTCCGGGCCGGAAATACTCCCCATTGTCGTAGAAGGCCGCGGATTCATTGTCCGCCCACCAGCCGGGCACCCCCAGCACCGGCACCGGTGACAGGTCGCGCCCGCTGGCCGGCGCCGCATCCCAGAACTGCAGGGCCAGCCGCCGGTCGGCCTCCGCCACCTGCGCGCGCGGCGGCAGGTCGAAGTAGCCCGATGGCACCTCGATGAGCAGGCCCTTGCCCGTCATGCCGATGAAGGGGTCGAGCGCCTTGTGGTACAGGGCATGGCCGAAAAGCAGGAAGCGCATGCGCGCCCGGACCTCGGCCCGCTTCTGCCAGAACAGCGCCTTCCAGCGGAACTCCCGCACCAGTGCGAGCAACGACGGGTCGTCCGACAGCACGACCACGCCGTCCTCGTCGAACAGGGTAAGCGCGTCGCGCTGCGGCGGACGGTTCGCGCCCTCGCCTGCCGACATCGACTGGCAATGCCGGGCGTTGATCACGGCCTTGGCGGCCGGGAAGCTCATCCACACCAGCGCGTTGAACAGGTCGTGCCAGTCGAGCGGCCGCACCTGGACCTCGCCCCGAAGCCAGGCACGCGCCTCGAAACCCGCCTCGAAGGTCTGCGGACCCGGGTCTTGCGCCACGAAGCGCAGGCGCTGCCCCCTGGCGTTGACGATGCGTCCGCAGTCATCGGCAATGGCGTTGAGCAGCGCGGGGTCCGGCCAGCCGATCTCCGGCAGCTTCGAGGCGGCCGCGCGCAGCGGCGCGAACATCCCGGAGCGGGCCAGCCAGTCGGTGTTGAAGAAATCGGCCATGGTCAGGCAGGCGCCCGATGCGATGGCGCGTGGAGCGCGGGAGGCCGCGCGGCGCTGCCGGGACGATCGGGTAACATGCAGTCCTCGCAGTATAGCCACTCACTCCCGGAAGCCCCGTGACGGAAAGAATCGATTGCGCCGTGATCGGCGCGGGCGTGGTCGGACTCGCCATCGCCCGCGAGCTGGCGCTGGCCGGCCGCGAGGTGATCGTGCTCGAGGCCGGGGACGCGATCGGCACGCACACCAGTTCGCGCAATTCCGAGGTCATCCACGCCGGCCTCTATTACCCGCCGGGGTCCCTGAAGGCGAGGCTCTGCGTCGAGGGCAAGGGCCTGCTGTACGCCTACTGCGCCGAGCGCGGCGTGCCCTTCCAGAACATCGGCAAGGTGCTTGTCGCCGTCACCCCGGACGAGGTCGGGACGCTGAAGAGCTATACGCAGAAGGCCGCCGACAACGGCGTGCACGACCTGCGCTGGCTCTCGCGCGGGGAGCTGCGCGAAATGGAGCCCGCCGTGGAATGCGTGGCGGGTTTTTTCTCGCCCTCCACCGGCATCGTGGACAGCCACGCGCTGATGCTCGCCTACCAGGGCGATGCGGAGAACCACGGCGCCGCCATCGTGTTCCGCAGCCCGGTCGCCGCGGGCAGGGTGACGCCGGAGGGCATCGTGCTCGAAGTCGGCGGCGCGGAATCCATGTCCCTGCTGTGCAAATCCGTGGTCAACTGCGGCGGCCTTTTCGCGCAGGACGTGGCGCGGGCCATCGAGGGCGTGCCCGACGCGGCGATCCCCCCGCAATATTTCGCAAAGGCCCATTACTACACCCTGTCCGGCAAGTCCCCGTTCCGTCGCCTGGTCTACCCGGTCGCCAGCCATGCGCACCTCGGCGTGCACGTCACCATCGACCTGGGCGGGCAGGTCAAGTTCGGGCCCGACGTGACCTGGGTCGACGGCGTGGACTATGCCTTCGACCATTCCCGCGCGCCGCTCTTCTACGAGGCCATCCGCAAGTACTACCCGGACCTTCGCGACGGACAGCTGCAGCCCGGCTACACCGGCATCCGCCCCAAGGTGACCGGGCCGAAGGAGCCCGCGGGCGATTTCATCCTCAGCGGCCCGCGCGAGCACGGCGTGCCCGGCCTGGTGAACCTGTTCGGCATCGAATCCCCCGGCCTCACCGCCTCGATGGCCATCGCCGGCCGGGTGCGCGCGCTGCTCCAAGGTTAAACTGCCGCCATGACAATCGGCGGGAGCGCCGTGGGGGCGGACGCCATGGGACCGCTGGACCAGCCCGAAGCGATCGAGCAGGCAGGCGTGGACGAGTTGCGCGCGGTGCAACTCGAGCGCCTGCGCTGGAGCCTGGCCCATGCCTACGACAACGTTGGGCATTACCGGCGCGCGTTCGAGGCGGCCTGCGTGCATCCGCGCGACCTGCGGTCGCTCGATGACCTCGCCCGCTTTCCCTTCACCACCAAGGCCGAGCTGCGCGAGAACTATCCCTTCGGCATGTTCGCCGTGCCCATGAAGGACATCGTCCGGGTGCATGCCTCCAGCGGCACCACCGGGCGGCCCACCGTCGTCGGCTATACGAAGCAGGACATCGACACCTGGTCCGCCGTCATGGCGCGCTCGCTGCGCGCGGCCGGCGCGCGCCCGACCGACATCGTCCACGTCGCCTACGGCTACGGCCTGTTCACCGGCGGCCTGGGCGCCCACTATGGCGCGGAATCCCTGGGCGCGACGGTCGTGCCGGTCAGCGGCGGGATGACCGAGCGCCAGGTCCAGCTGATCCGGGATCTCCAGCCGGACGTCATCATGGCGACCCCCTCCTACCTGCTCGTGATCGCCGACGAGTTCGAGCGCCAGGGGCTGGACCCCGCGGCGACGAAGCTGCGTGTGGGCATCTTCGGCGCGGAGCCGTGGTCGGAGAGCCTGCGCGCCGAGATCGAGAAGCGCTTCGGCATCGCCGCGCTCGACCTGTACGGCCTCTCGGAAGTCATCGGTCCCGGCGTGGCGGCCGAATGCGCCGACACCCGCGACGGCCTCACGCTCTGGGAAGATCACTTCTACCCCGAGATCATCGACCCGGCGACCGGCAACGTCCTGCCCGACGGCCAGGCCGGCGAGCTGGTGCTGACCTCGCTCACCAAGGTCGGCATGCCGGTGATCCGCTACCGCACGCGCGACCTGACCCTGCTGCGCCCTGGCTCCAGGCGCGCCATGCGCACCATGAATCGGGTGACGGGCCGCACCGACGACATGCTCATCATCCGCGGCGTGAACGTGTTCCCGTCCCAGATCGAGGAGATCGTGGTCGGGCAATCGAGCCTGTCCCCGCATT
>DASZQJ010000097.1:0-3048 GCA_035549715.1 Burkholderiales bacterium | reverse complement strand
TTGACGATCAGGTGCGGCTTGCGCCCGTGCGCGAGGTCGACGGCGGCCTTGAAGGCGCTCTTGCCCAGCAGGCTCATGCACTCGTCCGTATGGCAGATGGCATGCGGCGCCACGATCACGTTGTCCATCCTGAGCAGCGGATTGTCGGGCGAGACCGGCTCCTGCTCGAACACGTCGATCGCCGCGCCCTGGATGCGGCCGGTCTTCAGCGCCTCGATGAGCGCGGACTCCGTGACCACCGGGCCGCGCGCGGTGTTGATGAAGTACGCCGACGGCTTCATCAGCCCGAACTCGCGTGCGCCGATCAGGCCGCGGGTCTGCTCGTCCAGCAGCGTGTTCACCGACACGTAGTCGGACTGCCTCAGCAGCGTGTCCTTGTCGACCATGGTCACGCCGAGGGAGGATACCGCCGATTGGGACACGTTGGGGTCGCAGCCCAGCAGCTTCATGTCGAAGGGCTGGATGAGCCGGAAGATTTCCCGGCCGATGTTGCCCACGCCGATCACGCCCAGCGTGCGTCCCATCAGCCCGCTGCCCAGGTGGTTGCCCTTCTCGGCCCAGCGACCCTCGCGGGTGATGCGGTCCTTGAGGAACATCCGGTGCGCCAGCGCCAGGATGAAGCCCACCACGCTCGCCGCCACCGGCCGGCGCACGCCGTCGGGCGTGATGGTGAGCATGACGCCATTGTCGTTGCAGGCTGCCACGTCGACCGAGTCGTAGCCGACGCCGAAGCGCGCGACCAGCTTGAGCTTGCGGCCGGGCCCCGACAGGGTCTTGCGGCTGACCTTCGCCGACATCAGGCAGATCGCGTCGTAGGTCGCCGCATACTCCGGGGTCACCTCGGCGACTTTCTCGGGCAGGAATTCCCACTCCACCGCGGGGTCCTTCAGGACCTCGAAGGCCTCCTCGCCGAAGATGGTCCCGGTGTTGGTGATCGCGTCCCGCGAAATTCCGATCCTGAACTTGGCCATGCAGCGTCTCCCCCGCTCTTACTCAGTCCTCAGCACTCGGTCCTCGTCACTGCCGTTCGGCCGCTACATGGCGGCCGAGAAGGCGCCATCGGTCACCAGGATGTGGCCGTTCACGTAGGACGCCTCGTCGGAGGCCAGGAACACGGCGACCGGCCCGATCTCCTTCAGCTCGCCCCAGCGCCCGGCCGGCGTGCGCTTGCACACCCAGTCGTTGAACTCCTTGTTCTGGATCAGCGCGGTGTTCATTTCCGTGGCGAAATAGCCGGGGGCGATCGCGTTGACCGTGACGTTGTGGGGCGCCATCTCGATGGCGAGCTCGCGGGTAAGCGCATGCACGGCGCCCTTGCTGGCGATGTAGGCCGAGATGGTGGGACGCGCCAGGATCGCGCTGACCGAGCCTGTCATGATGATGCGCCCGCGCCTGGCGGGGATCATCACCTTCGCCGCCTCCTTGGCGAGCGCCCAGACGGCGGTCAGGTTGGTGCCGACGACGCGCTCGAAATCCGCGGTCTCGAACTCGGTGATGGGCTTGCGATGCTGGATGCCGGCGTTGGCCACCAGGATGTCGAAGCGGCCGTGCCTTTTCACCGCGCCCTGGATGCAGGCGCCGCCCGCCGCATGGTCGGTGACGTCGAAGGCCGCCGCCTCGCCCTTGAGGCCCTTCGCGGAAAGCTCCTTCACCCGCTCCTTCAGCGCCGATTCGTCGCGCGCGTTCAGGATGACGTGCGCGCCGGCGGCCGCCAGCGATTGCGCCATCGCCCAGCCCAGCCCGCGCGAAGCGCCCGAGACGAGCGCCACCTTGCCTGTCAGGTTGAACATTTCTCCTCCGAACCGCAGTTCTTGTTGTTGGGCGCGTGGTTCGTGACTGCCGTGACTACGTGACTATCGTGACTGCCGCACTTCGGTCGCCCATACGACAGTCACGACAGTTACGGCCTTTCCGACAGTCACGCATGCCTTGACTGCGTCAAGGCATGTACTGCCCCCCGTTCACTTCCAGGATCTGGCCGGTCATGTAGCCGCTCATCTGCTCCGAGGCGAGGAACAGGAAGGCGCCCGCGCATTCGTCCGCGGTGCCCAGCCGGTTCATCGGGATGGTCGCCTTGAAGCCTTCGAGCATCTGCGGGGTCGAGTAGCGTTCGTGGAAGGGCGTGGTGATGACGCCGGGCGCGACCGCGTTGACACGGATCCCGTCCTTCACCAGCTCCTTGGCCAGGCCCCGCGTCATGGTGCTGACGAAGCCCTTGGAGCCGGCGTACAGGCAGGCGCCCGGTCCGCCGCCGTGGCGCGCAGCGACCGAGGTCACGTTGATGATGGACCCGCCACGGCCCTGCTTGCGCATCTGCACCGCAGCGGCGCCCGTGCACACCAGCGCCGAGCGCACGTTGAGGTGGATGACCTTGTCGAACAGCTCGTCGGTGATGGTCTCGACCGGCGCGCGTTCCACCAGCCCGCCCGCGTTGTTGATGAGCACGTCGATGCCGCCGAAGGCGGCCACCGTTTTTTCCACCAGCTGCCTGCAGAGGGCGGAATCGGTGACGTCGCCGCCGACGAGCAACGCCTTGCCGCCGGCCTTCTCCACCTGCGCGGCGACCTTCTCGGCTTGTGCCTTGCTCTGGTTGTAGTGCACCGCCACCTTCGCGCCGCATTGCGCGAACGCCACGGCGGCCGCGGCGCCGATGCCGGTGCTCGCACCGGTGATGAGAACGGATTTGCCCTTGAGATCTTCGACCACTGCCAACTCCTCCGTGACTGTCGTGACGACGTGACTGTCGTGACGACGTGACTGCCGTAACGGCGCGATCCTGCCTTTACTCAGTACTCAGCACTCAGCACTCTGTCCTGCCGTCCGCTGGCCGTCAGGGCACCAGGACGGTGGAGCCGGTCGTCTTGCGGCCCTCGAGGTCGCGGTGCGCCTGGGCCGCATCGGCGAGCCTGTAGGTCTGGTTGATCTCGATCTTCACCTTGCCCGACTTGACCACGTCGAACAGCTCCTTCGCGCCGCGCTCCAGGTCCTCGCGCATGGCGGTGTAGGTGTTGAGCGTCGGGCGGGTCACGTAGAACGAGCCGCGGGCCA